>DAXK01000032.1 GCA_002506365.1 archaeon UBA583
AAAAAATAAAATAAAAAATTATTCTTTATTTTTTAGACTCTAATCTTTTCTCTAAATCTCTCAACGCATTCATAAAATAAATATACGCATCATAAGGACTTTCATAACAACTAAAATACTTATGAACATCTCCATCATCCCAAAACTTAGTGCACATATAATAAAAATGATCTGAAGTAGTCAACTTTCTCCACTTTGAAATCATTTCCTCATCCCCTAAACTCTTAACATCTCCCTCCAAATTAAAAATTTCATAACAAGCTTCATCCTGCATTTTATTTCCAAGCCAAGCAGATAAATCTCTCTCTGAATCCGCCCAACTTAAATAATCTGGAACATCAATATCATCCCGCTTATCAAACCTATCAATAGCTTCACTCGGAGTTATAAAATTATTATCTGGATGTTTTAAAATTTCACTAGGTAAATGTTTCATAAATTCAAAAATTCCAGACTCCTCCCACTGATGTTCTCCAAAAGTTTCATAATCCATAAACAAATTAATTACCTCGCCAGACCCATTCAAATCATTAACCCAATTAGAAAATTTCTCAGTAGTTAAAGGAAAATCTCCCCACTCCTTATTTGAAAACCTAAAAGCAATATCATCTGACAACTTATAATTTTTTAACAATAACCCAATATTTCTATTTGACCCAGCTGGATGATACACAAAATTTGGACTTCTCCAATCTAAATACTTCTCCCAACCCTCAGCAACAATTCCCTTAAAACCTAATTCTTCAATAAAATGAGCTAAATCATTTCTATAAATTAATTCAGTATTTCTAAAAACTTGTGGAACATAATTAAAATGTTCTAAAACTTTTTGCCTATGCATCTCAACTTGCTGTTTAAATTCCTCCTTAGAATATAAAAAAGAAAGTGAATGATAATAAGTTTCAGACAAAAATTCAACACACCCAGTTTGAGCTAATTTTTTAAAACTCTCCAAAACATCAGGAGCATACTTTTCCATCTGTTCAATCGCAACACCAGAAATAGAAAATGCAATCTTAAAATCGCTATCATACTTTTTAATTAAATCAAGCAATAATTCATTCATTGGAAGATAACACTTATGTGCAACCTTTCTCATAATATCATAATTTAACTTATCATTAAAATAATTCTCCTCTGAACCAATATCAAAAATTTTATACTCCTTAACCCTAAAAGGTTGATGAACTTGAAAATAAAAACATAAACTTACCATAATACTACCTCACAAAAATTATTATAAAAGATTCTATTATCACTTAATAAAAATATTAATTTGTATATCATTTTAATAACCCCAAATATAAATCATGAAACTTATTAGCTGGAATTTCCCAATCAAAACAACTCATCTCACTAAACGCTAAAGTTCTCATATGAGAATGTAAATTATCATACCTTAACAAAGATAAAACTTTATGCGCCATCTCATCAACATCCCAAAAATCAACCTTAAAACAATTATTCAAAACCTCACTAATCCCTGATTGTCTAGAAATAATTGTCGGAGTCCCTAAAGCTACAGCCTCCAAAGGAACAATCCCAAAAGGTTCAGAAACTGAGGGCATAATAAATACATCTGCTCTTGAAAAAAACTCACAAGCTTCCTCTCTAGAATAACTTCCATGAAAATAAACATTTTTAGAAATCCCTAACTCAACCGCAAGTTCAATAATTTGTGACAACATATCACCTGACCCAATCATCACAAATTTAGTATCAGGTTCATACTCTAAAACTTTTTTAGCTGACTTTAAAAAATACTCTGGACCTTTTTGTAAAGTCATTCTCCCAGCAAACAAAACAACTTTCTCTTTTTTAACATCTTCATGAGTTAAAATTTCAGAACTTGAATCTAAATTATGTTCTAAATCTGAAATCCCTCCATTATGAATAACTTCAATTTTAGAACTATCAACACCATAGTCATTAATTAAACGACCACGAACAAAATTAGAAACACAAACTAACTTATCACACTTATCAAATCCTTCTTTCTCAATCTTAAAAACTTCAGGATGGCCTCCGGCACCACCAGTTTTATCTAACTCAGTAATATGAACATGATAAATAATTGGTTTCCCAGTTTTCTCCTTTAACAAAAGTGCAGCTGGGATTGTAGTCCAATCATGCGCATGAATTATATCAAAATCAGAATTCTCATAATGTGCTAAAACTCTTTGAGAATATAAATAAACTTCTGAAATTAAATTTTCTCCATAAATCTCCTTAATAGATTTAAAATCAGATTTTCCACACTGTTTCTCAAGTATTTTTGAAAAACGTTTAAGATACTCACTCGGACCATCATAAGCATAAAGCATACTCTCAAACTTACTAATAGAAATATTTTTTTTAGAAATTAACTTTTTATTTGCTGAACTCAAATTTAAATTTTCTGAAACTTTTTTATTCTCAGGCCCATAAGCCATAACATACTCAATTTCAACATCTGAAAAATTAGATAATGCTTTTGTTAACTCATAACAAACAATTCCAACTCCCCCCGCAAAAAACGGAGGAAATTCCCAACCTAGCATTAAAACTTTCATAATATACATACTTTGATAATCAAAGGTTTAAAAAATAAATTAGTAACCTATAAATAACTACACCCAAACTCAATAAGAATATAAAAATATAAAAAATCTAACGAATATAAAATAAATAAATAAATAAATAAAAAATAACTGAAATTAAAATGTGAAAAAATTAACTCAACCCACACAACTTATATTTATAAAATAAGTTATCTTCTTTAAATTTATATATAAATATTATAATAAAAGTTATAATAAATATCATAATAAAAATAATTAAAATATATAATTTAAACTTAAAAAAATAAAAAAAACTAATACACCTAAAACAAATAAATAAACTATAAAAAATGGTAATGGATAAAATAATCGTAAAAGGAGCAAGAGAACACAACTTAAAAAATATTAATGTTGAAATGCCAAGAGAAAAATTTATTGTAATCACAGGACTAAGTGGAAGTGGAAAATCAACCCTTGCCTTTGATACAATTTACGCAGAAGGACAAAGAAGATATGTTGAATCCTTAAGCGCCTATGCTAGACAATTTTTAGGACTAATGAACAAACCAGATTTAGACTCAATTGAAGGGTTATCTCCTGCAATCTCAATTGAACAAAAAACAACTTCAAAAAATCCAAGAAGTACAGTTGGAACAGTCACAGAAATCTACGACTACCTAAGACTTTTATTTGCAAGAGTTGGAACAAGTTATTGTCCAAAATGTGATACAGCAATCAAACCACAATCACAAGAAAATATTACAAACTTAATCTTACACGAAGAAGGTGAAAGAAAATTAATTCTAGCTCCAGTAATTCGTGGTGCAAAAGGAACTTATGAAAAATTATTTGAAGACCTAAAAAAAGAAGGATTCACAAAAGTTAGAATTGATGGAATTATTTACGATTTAGAATCAATCGAACAAGACTTAGAAAAACTTGAAAGATACGAAAAACACTGGATTGAAATTGTAATTGATAGAATTAAAATTAACGAGCAAGACAGACAAAGAATTTCAGACTCAGTTGAACAAGCAATTAAATTTGGAAAAGGAACTTTAATTATTTTAGACCACAATAAAAATCAAGAATTACTAAAACAATTTGGAACTAAAATTAAAGAAAAAGAATTAAAACAAATTCAAAGAGAAGCAGAAACAGTCTACTCAACATTTGGAGCCTGTCCAAATCACCCCGATGTTGTTTTCGAAGAACTAGAACCTAGAATGTTTTCATTCAATTCACCATTTGGAGCATGTGGTAACTGTTTAGGATTAGGACAAAAAATGACACTAAGTGAAGACTTAATGTTACCAGATAAAAATCTCTCAATTATGGATGGAGCAATTGCTCTCTATGGAAGATTAGACTTAAAATTCAGAGGTCAACAAATCGCAGCAGTAGGAAAAAAACACGGATTTGATGTATTTACACCAATTAAAGATATTAAACCTAAAGCTCTAAAAATATTAATTCACGGAGACCCAACACCAATTAAAGCAATTTGGTCAAACGGTGCAAACATGGACTTATCACAAGGATGGGAAGGACTTGTAACTCAAACTTTAAGACTATATAAACAATCTGAATCAGACAGTCGTAAAAAATTCTATGAAAAGTTTATGGAATCAGCACACTGTGAAACTTGTGATGGTAAAAGATTAAAAGATGTAGTATTAGGAGTAAAAATTGCTGGACAATCAATTATTGATACAACTGAAACCTCAATTGAAGACGCACTTAAATTTTTTCAAACTGTTGAAGAAAAATTAACAGAAAAAGAAAAATTTATTGCAAATCAAGTATTAAAAGAAATTGTTGATAGATTAACATTTCTAAATAATGTAGGATTAGGATATTTATCAATGAGTAGAAGTGCGGGAACATTAAGTGGTGGAGAAGCTCAAAGAATTAGACTTGCAACTCAAATTGGAAGTAATCTTATGGGAGTTCTATATATTTTAGACGAACCATCAATTGGTCTTCACCAAAGAGATAACTCTAAATTAATTGATACACTTCACAAACTTAGAGATGTTGGAAATACGTTAATTGTTGTTGAACACGATGAAGATACAATGAAAGCATCTGATTATTTAATTGACATTGGACCTGGTGCAGGAGTTCACGGAGGAAATATTGTAGCTGCTGGAACTCCTAAACAAGTAATGAAAAATCCTAAATCATTAACTGGAAAATATTTATCTGGAAAAATTAAAATTCAAAGATCAGAAAAACAAAGAGAACTTGGAGAAACAATTGATATTGTTGGAGCATCTGCAAATAATTTAAAAGATGTGAGTGTAGAAATTCCAACTAAAATTTTATGTGGAGTGACAGGAGTTTCTGGATCAGGAAAATCCTCTTTAATTAATCAAACACTAGTTCCAGCATTACAAAAAAACTTCAAACAAGTTCACAAAAAAATTGGAAAACATAAAAAGATTGGAATACCAAAAGCATTAGATAATGTAATTGTAATTAATCAAGACCCAATTGGAAGAACTCCAAGAAGTAATCCAGCTACATATATTAAAGTATTTGATGAAATTAGAAAAATATTTGCTCAAACTAAAATGTCAAAAGAACGTGGTTACAAAGAAGGAAGATTCTCCTTTAATGTAGCCGCTGGAAGATGTGAAACTTGTAATGGTGATGGAGAAATTAAAATTGAAATGAATTTTTTACCAGATGTTTATGTTAAATGTGATGAATGTCACGGTAAACGTTACAACAAAGATACTCTTGAAGTAACATACAAAGGAAAAGATATTTCAGAAGTTTTAGAAATGAGTGTTGAAGACGCAGTTCCATTCTTTGAAAACCACCCATCAATCCACAGAAAAGTAAGCACACTTCAAGAAGTAGGTTTAGGATATATTAGACTAGGACAACCATCAACTCAACTAAGTGGTGGAGAATCTCAAAGAATTAAACTAACTAAAGAATTAGCAAAATTCAAAAAAGGAAACACTGTATATATTTTAGACGAACCAACAACTGGACTACACTTTGAAGATGTTAAAAAATTACTTGCTGTAATGAATAAATTAGTAGATAAAGGAAACTCAATTATTGTAATTGAACACAATTTAGATGTAATTAAATGTTGTGATTACGTAATTGACATCGGACCTGAAGGTGGAGCAAAAGGAGGAGAAGTTGTAGCAACAGGAACACCTGAACAAATTTGTGAAAATAAAAAAAGTCATACTGGAAAATTTTTAAAAGAACTTCTCTAAATCGATATAATTGGCCAAGGTCCAATTTCTATTAATAATGGTTTGAAAAAATTAATTTTCAAAGAATTATTAAATTTAATCAATTATTTTAAATATTCAAACTATAATCATAATTTTCTAAAAACATAAATTATTTAAATAATAAAATCATTAAAACATAATAATGAAAAAAACAATCCAAAACTTAACTTTAACTACAATCATTGGTTTAAGCTCAATAAATTATGCTCACTCAGGAGAATTAATAAATAATATTAGAAGTTGTATAGATGATAGAGTTAATAATATAGAATTAAAACAATTTGAATTATCATCCAAAGAACAAGAGTATCTAGACAGTGGATTTCAATGGTATAATGGAGGATTTAACATTGAAGATAGAAAAAAAGTAATTAATATTACATCCCAACCTCCTACACCTAATTTAATTTCAAAACTATTAGAAATTTCAAATCAATCAAATTCAATAAATAACCATATTGAAAAAAGTGTAAAAGAATGTACAAAAGGATATTCAAAAAAACAATTTCAAGAAGAATTTAAAACAAAAGATGAAATGAAAAAATTTGGAAAAGAATTAAAAAATATTCATTATAGATTTGAAAATTCATATAAACAAGGAGCATCAGCAGGAATTCTTTTAGGATTTTATTTAAATTATAATTCTCAAGTAATTCAACAAAGTAAAGAAAGAAAAATCCCTCAAAGAAGTAAAATAATATTGAACTATTTCCAAAAACCACTCTCAAATTATTATTTAAATATGGATGTTGGAAATAACTTCAACAAAGTTATGAATAATACAGAATACAATTTAAATAACATAAAACCAATTATCAACCAATAAATAAATAAATAAATTGAAAAATAAAAATATTTATTTTTTAGAAATAACTTTTTTCTTTTTACTGCTAGATTTATTTAAATCTTTTAAAATATCTACTCTAAAAATTAATAATAAAATACCAAAAATAGTTCCAAATGGAATATTTATTAAACTTAAAATAATAATTACTAAACTTAAATTTTTACAAAATATATTATTATAATGATATTGAACCAAAACATAAATTTTCAAAATTGGATAAATAATAACTAAAAATAATAAAATACAAATAACATAAAAGAAAAAATATTCATACCATAAACTCAAATCAGAAAATATATCTGTAACTCCTCCTAATAAAGCAACAATTAAAATAACTACAAATATGTAAAAAATACTTGAAATTATAGAAAAAATACTTGAAATTAATAAAGTTAAATTAAACTTGTATTTAACATCCATAAAATATAAATAAAAATATTACTTATATAATTTTCTTAAAAATTAAAATAATAAAATTATTATTTATTAATTTTCATTGTGCAAGCTTCACACAAATGCTTCTCATCTAATGTCTTAAATGGAACATTTAAATCAATCCCACACTCACAACATTTAAAATTTTTTTCCTCTGTCATTGTAGATATAATATACTCTTTTAATTATATAAATTTAAAGTTGAAAATATTGAAAAAAAATAATTAATAGTATCAATTTTTAAAAATAAAAATCAATCCAATTTTCCCTCATAACCAGAACTAACAATAAAATTACCAACACGCTTAGCTTTTTCTTTTAAAATTGGTAAATAATCTGGATCTGAATACTCCTGAGCAAGTTTAGAATTTTCTAAAAACATTTCCCAACCAGCCTGTTGATTAATTTGAGTAGTCTTCAAACAATCTACTAAAATTTCTCTTTGAACTTCTAACTGAGTATAACAATTATCTAAATCAATACAAAAATTATCAGAACTAATATCTCCAGCTAAATAAGCTATTTTTTCCATCTCAAACATAATTAAATCCTTATCATCTGCAAAATAATTATGTAAACCTAACTCCACCTCATAACAACAAATCTTAGCATAAACTGCTTTTAAACCATCAAAATAATCTAAATCATCTTTTGTTGCAACATTAAACCCATCTAATAATAATAAAGATTTTTCTAAATTTTCATTTTCCAACTCAAAATTCATACCTGCATTTGGGTTTACTAAATACTCTAAATTTGACTTTTTATTTTTAAACCTAGGAAAAGCTAAATCAACTAAATCAAGAGGCATAACCTCACAATCCTTAATTGGTCCCCATTCCTCTAAATCATCTAAACATAACGAACCTAAATAATCTAAATTTTTTTCACAAATATCATTACTCAAATTTAATCCCATACTCAAATATGGATTTTTAAATTTATAAACATTTCTAAATTTAATATTATTCAATATATAAGTTTTAAACCTAAAACCCACATAACTATCCATAACTAAAGTTAAGAATACAATTTTATAGTTAAAAAAAGAATTTATAAAAATAAAAATAAATAAATTAATACATGGTAAAAGAAACAAAAAAATCAAAAGATAATTTTTGTCCTTATGGGATGTTAATAGCAAGAATCTTAATTGTGGGAATTTTTGCAATGAGCGCATTTGGAAAAATCACTGGATTTAGTGGATCCGCTGGATACGCAGCATCAAGTTGGATGCCATTACCCGGAGAACTATTAATTGTAGCTGCAATTTTAATGGAACTATTTGGAGTTGTATCTATTTTATCCGGATGGAAATTCAGAGAGGGAGCTTTAGTATTAGTATTTTACACATTTATGGCAAACATCATGTTTCATATCGGTGATGGTCAAATGATGGCATTTTTAAAAAATAGTGCAATCATTGGAGGTCTAATTGCATTAAGTATGTTAAAACCTGGAAAATTTTCAATTTCCAAAGAATAAAAATAATTTAATAAATTATTTTTTTAAAAATAAATAAATCTCAAAACTAATTAACTTTCATAAAACTTAAAATTATTCTTTCCTGAATGTTTAGCCTGATACATTGCATGATCCGCCGTTTCAATCAAACTCTCCTTACAAAAATCTAATTTTGGATTTGGAAGACAACTAACTCCAATTGAAATACCCAAATTATAAGGTTTAAACCCTTCAATATTTATTGGTGAATTAATACTTGAGATAATCCTTTTAGACACAATTTCACAAGCATTTAACAAAGATTGTTGAGTTCTAAACCCACTCACACAATAAACAAATTCATCCCCTCCAAATCTACCAATTAAATCTCCAGACCTCGCTGTTTGCTTAAACCTATTAGCAGCCTCAACTAAAAGTTTATCTCCATAAGAATGACCAATTGTATCATTAGCCATTTTAAATCCATCTAAATCCATAAATAAAAGACCAACAAATTCCCCTAAATCCTCAGATTTTTCTAAAACTTTATCAAAATTATACTCAAAATAAAATCTATTATGTAACCCAGTTAAATCATCAAACTTAGCTTTCCTATCTAAATTTTTAAGTTCAGTAATATCTTTTTTAACACTATAAAAACCAAGTAAAGAACCATCACCTGAAATCATTGGAGTTACAATTGTTCTTTCATCAAAAACCTTACCATCAAAAGTTCTATTAATTAAATCTCCTTCCCAAACTTGTTTTCTTTTTAAATTCTCCCACATATCGGAAATAACTTCAGGCGAATTTAACCCTCTTCTTGAAAATTCAATATTTTGACCAATTAACTTAGATTTATCCCAACCAGACAAATTTAAATAAGACTTATTACAATCAACAATATTACCTAAAACATCTAAAACAACTATTGCCTCAGGATTTGTTTGAAAAATATAATCTTGATAACTAGAATACTCTGGCCCATAATTTCCATTTAATAACATTTCAAGACTTGGATTTTTCATTTTAAAATTAAAATATAATTATAAACATCAATAACACTATTTAAAAGTTACGAAAAATAAGCCAATTCAAATAATATTTTCAGAATATGTAACTACTATATTGAAATAATTTATAAATAGAAATAAATATTATTAATTTAAAGTGAATAAACTAATGAAAAATATTGGGCTTGTAAGTCTGATAACTATATCAACTCAAGGTTGTATACAAGAAGAAAAAAAACCTAACAAACAAAATCAACAAATATCAAATTATACAACTTGTGTTAGACAAATACACAATACTGCTGCTAATAAATTTGACCCAATTATTCAACCTCAAGATAAAAAAACTTTAGAACTTTTCCTAAGAGTTAAAAAAAATGCACTAAGTAATAAAAATTTATACATTGGAGGAAACTCAATTGAAAGAATTGAAGAATTTAAAGATTTATTAAGTGATAACATTGATATTACTCAACAAACCTCAGATTTTATATTTGAAGAATTAGAAAAATGTAAAACTTATTATAAATCAAAAGACCCAACAAACCAAAACACAAGACAATTCGCAATTAATTTAGGTAATATCTACAATGAAAAAAATCAAACATATAAAAAAATGTTAGACTATTTCACAAATAGAAGAGGACTTGAATATTAATTTAAAAATTAAAATAATAATTTAATTATTTTTTAAATAATTAAAATTCAAAAGAAACTTTTTCTTCTTCCTTTGTTTCTAAATCTCTAATTGTATAAACACCAGCTTCAACATCCTTTTTACCCAAAATAACTAACTTTTTAGCTGTAACATACTCACTATAACTAAAAGCCTTCTTTAACTTACAATCATAACAAACCTCAGTTTTCTCACCAGCCAACCTAATAGACTTTGCAATCTTTTGAGCAGCACCAACTAACTCAACATCCAAAGGAGCAACCACAACCTCAGTTAAAGAAACTTCTTTATTATCCTTCTCAGCTAAACAAGCAGCAATAGGAACTAACCCAAAACTCACACCAAACGCAGGATACTCTTTCCCATCACCAGCATAATCACCAATAACCTTATCATATCTACCACCTGAACCAATAGAAGAAGTAACTTTCTTAGACTTATCATACATCTCCCAAATATTCCCCGTATAAACATTTAATCCTCTAGCCATTGAAAAATTAATTCTATACTCAACACCAAAAGAATCTAAACCATTAACTAAAGTTTCAAGTTCACAAATCCCAAGTAATAAAGTTTCATTTGTAGCCTTTAACTTAATTTCATCAAAAGTTTTAACCTCTAAAATTTCAATAGCTTTCGCAGCTTCACTTTGAGATAACCCTTTCCCAGCAATCTCATCTAAAACAGCATCCTTTCCAATTTTCTTTAACTTATCAACTGATAAAATCAAACTCTCCAATTCTTTCTCATCAAACCCAAACTGTAAAAAAGCACCTTGTAAAATTTTATTATTATTAATTTCTAAAACACTATCAATCCCTAATTCAGAATAAGTAGAATAAAACATATCAAGAGTCTCAGCCTCAGCATCCTGTCCAGTTAAACCAACAACATCAGCATCACACTGAATAAACTCTCTTTGACGTCCAACCTTAATTGGGCCATCACGAAAAACCTTCGCCATAGCATATCTTTTAAAAGGTAACTTTAACTGTTTAACTGATGAAACATACCTACACATAGGAACAGTTAAATCATAACGTAAACCTAAACTTCTCTCCCCTCTATCAGATAATCTATAAATTTCTCCAACAATCTCAGAATCCTCATCATACTTTCCAGCAAGAGTTTCAAAATACTCTAAAACTGGCGTATCAAAAGGTCTAAAACCAAATAACTCAAAATTCTTTCGAATTGTATCCATAATTTTATTTAATTTAATTTGTGTCTCAGGAGTTGAATCAAAACAACCCTTAACTACTTCGTAATTTGTCATAACAAAAAATAAGAAAATATTATTTATAAATATGTGTTAAAAATTAAAAGAAAAAGAAAAAAGAAAAAAAATTAACCTTGTGAAATATGTTGGACTAATCCCAAATTATTTGAAATCTCAAAAATAAAAACATTATAATTTGTATCAGTATCCCACCCAGTAACATTTGAAGAAATATCTACAACAATTTCATCTATCCCCATCTTACCTAAAGCAGCTAATCCTCCTGACTGATATCCAAAAAATAAATTATTTTTATAAACATAAAAATCATCAGGATAACTCCCTGAACTTCCTGGCTCCAAATCACTTGTTAAACTAATATTAGTTCCATCAAAAGAATATAATTCATAACTTGTAGATCCATTAGATGCTTTAAAATAAATTTTGTTATTAAAATTAATTAAACTACTAGGATATGAACTACTCGAACCAGGGTTTAAATCTTGAATTAAATTCATAGTTGAACCATCAAATTTATATAATTCTTTTCCATTAGTCCCATCATTTGCCACAAAATATAAATCCCCATTAAATATTGTTAAATCGCTAGGACTACTACCAGAACCCCCAGGGTATAAATTATTAACTAAACTTACAGTATTTCCATCAAATTTATATAATTCATATCCATTAGTTCCATCATTAGCTGAGAAATATAAATCTCCATTAAAAACTTTTAAACTTGAAGGATTACTATGACCTGGACCAGAATTAATATCAGAAACTAAACTTACTGTTGTTCCGTTAAATTTGTATAATTCTCTCCCACTATTACCATCATTAGCTCTAAAATATAAATCTCCATTATACTCTTCAAAATTTTCTGGAGAACCATGTGATGCTCCCGCACTAATCTCATTCACTAAACTTACTGAAGTCCCATCAAATTTAAATAATTCTTCCCCTGTCGTTCCATTATTTGCTCCAAAATATAAATCGCCCCCATATTGATACTGTCTTAATGGATTTGAATCTCCTACTCCTGAATTAATATCTTCAACTAAATTTGTAGTAGTTCCATCATACACATATAATTCATTTCCAACTAATCCTCCATTAATAGAAGAAAAATAAAATTTATTATTATACACATTATCTTGTGTAAAATAATCATAAGTATTCGTATTTCCAATATTAAAATATTTCACATCCGTAGTAACTGAAAAAACATTACTACTTGAACCACCACTTCCAGAAACATCTCCATTAACAAATTTATAACTCTCAAAAATCCCATCATCTGTAACAACAACAATATTTGCTGAACCCGAAACATTTTCTAAACAACTAGAAATATTAACTGAATCTAAACCAGACACACTCCCATTAAAATTACAATCAACATCATTAATTTTAATAGAATTAATAGAAGAATTCCCTTTAGAAATTACATACAATTTTTCTCCAACCAAACCTTCAACAATTACATTATTTGAAGAACTAGTTTGAGTCTCAACATCCACAAAAACTCCTGAACTAAAAGTTGTAAACCAACCTTGAAATCCAACAACTGAAATAACTGCAATTACTAATAATAATGCTGTTGCAACAACTGGACTTATAGCTTTTTTAAAAAATTTAAACATAACCTTTACATTAAAATTGTATATATAAAATAAATTATTCTTATTAAGTAATAAAATTAAACTAAAAAATAATTTTAAATAAAACTAAATAAAAAACGTTGTAACATAAAAAGTTAAACAATATTTATAAAACAAAACTAATAAAAATAAGTATGAAACAAAGAAAAGAACATTGTTCTAAATCATATAGAAATTTAAACTCAAATGTTTATTATTTTGTAGGTAGTATAAAATGAAACAAATATCAGGAGTAGACTTATTATTTTTAACAAAAGAACTACAACAACTAGTAAATCAAAGAATTGAAACATTTTATTTTGAAAACCAAATTTTTTATTTAAGAGTATATGTAAGAGGACAAGGTCATAAATATTTAACAATTAACTTAGGAAAATATATTTATTTAGGAGATAAAAAAGAAGACTCATCTCATCCAAACCCATTTATTCAATTTTTAAGAAAATACTTAAAACCATCATTTATTAGAAGCATAAGTCAAGTAGGAATTGAAAGAATTCTAAAAATTGAAATTGAAAAAAAAGTTGGTGAAGATGAATCTGCCGAAAATGGATTAAAAATTGAAAAATTTAATTTATACCTTGAACTATTTGGAACTGGAAACATAATTTTAACAAATGATAAAAATGAAATTATGAATTCATTAACAAAAAAGAAAATGAAAGATAGAACAATTATGAATAAAGAAATTTATGAATTTCCACCACAACCACCATTAAATGTAATTAATATTGATAAAGAAATTTTAAACCAAGAAATTGAAAAAACAGATTTAACAATTGTTAAATTTTTAGCAATTAAATTAGCATTAGGAGGAAAATTCTCAGAATACATCTGCTCTCAATTAAATATTAAATCAGATGCTAACGCAAAAACAATTAATCAAAATAAATTAATTCAAGAATTAGACAAACTTCTAAAACTTGACACAAATGCATTTATGAATGAAAACAAAACTGATTTCTTTCCAATCGACTTTCACCAAAAAAACCAACTAAAGTGTGAATCTTTTAACTCATGTATTATTGAATACTTTTCCCAATTTAAAGTTCAAACTGATGCTCGTGAAAAAGAATTAAATAAAGAACTTAAAAGATTAAAAGATAGATTAAAAAAACAAGAAAATACAAAAACAAGAACTCTAAAACAATATCAAGAAAATAATGATTTAGGAACTAAAATATTTGAAAACTATGGAACTGTTGATGACTTACTAAATTCAATCAACAAAGCAGCAAAAGAAAAAGGTTGGGAACATGTTCAAAATATTATCGACAATAATGAACAATTAAATAAACTTGTAAAAAAATTAGACTACAAAAAAGATACAATAATATTAAATTTAGAATAAAATAATAATTTTTGATAAATAAACAAAGCAGCAAAAGAAAAACTTTGTGAAACCATTGTTTTCACATCGGCTTAGAACTTTATATTTTTTAAAAAATATCAAGGCTTAGAAAAACTAAGTTTTTCTTGAATTTTTACAAATTTCTTGAGATTGGGAACATATTCAAAAAGTAATAAATTTATCTCCACAATTAAAATTATTTCACAATAACTAAAACATCACTTAATCCACTTGACCCACCAGTTAAAACACTATAAATTTCTCCCTTATTTAAATTACAAGAACTTAAATCAACTTTATTTAAACTATTACTATCTAAACTTAAATCTGGATTAGATAATATTTTAATTTCAGATAAATTCAAAACTCTATTATAAATTTTAATATCCTTTAAAAAACCATTAAACTTTTCATCATTATAATTCCCAGAAGACCCAAAAAATAAATTATTTGACGCATTTACAACTACACTCCCTGAAACTGAATAATTATTTTCAAAAACTCCATTAACATAATTATTAATTAATGAACCATCAAAAGTTGTTGCCAAAGAATAAAAATTATTAAAAATTAAATTTTGATTTCCCTCCGGAGCAATCCAAGAACCATCCACATTAATAAAAGGTTCATACTTTGAATCTCCATGATGCTCTAATGTTCTAATTGACATCGAATACCCTGGACTATACTTTGTTAAAATTCTTTGCCTAACATCTAAATCATCCTTTAACTCAAACTTTGCAAACATTGTAATCTCTGACCCAAAATTATTTAACGAACTAGAAGTTAAAACTTCAACAAAATCATCCTTTCCATCAAACTCCAAACCATCAGGTTTAAACTCAATAAACTTAGCAGTTTTAGAATTATACAAATCACTAATCTCACCTGAACTCAAAGCCTTTGAATAAATAGAAACCTCATCAATCAAACCCTCAAAATATTCATCAGCTCTATCATCAGTATTTTTTCCAAGTCTAAAATTATGTGTTGGAGAAGTATTTAAAGTCATACTACTCTTTTCAGCAATTTTCTCCCCATCAATAAAAATTTTCAAAATATCTAAATCAAATGAAATACAAACATGTTGCCAAGCACCAACACTTAAATTTCCAAAATATTTATAATCATTACCTTGACCAATAAACCCAACTCTTCCATCATCAACTAAAATTGAAAATCTTTCATTTGTTATAAGACCTCCACCATAAGATAAAATATTTCCTGTAAAATTATTATTATCTAAATTAACCCAAGCGCAAGCAGAACGAGGTGAATTTCCGAAAGGTAAATCCAAAGGTGCATTAGAATATAAATAAGCATTTCCATTAAAACTATAACAACCTCCATCAACACATCCTGAACTTGTATAAATTTGATTTAATCCTCCATCTAACGAATTATTATATCCAGTTAAATCATTTAAACTACCTCCATCAAAATTCCATAATACTTTTGAATCTCCATACAACTTTCCATCATTACCATTTCCTGAATAATCCTTAATAATACCATCATTAGTATTATCAAACTTCCAATGCCCAACTAAACCAGCACTTGAAACATTTAAATCCGATTTTTCAATAGAACAAACTTCATTACCTAAATTATCAGTAACTTTCAATAAATCAATTTCTAAATTAACTCCCTTTGATTTTAAATATAAATCATCATTAAAAATACCTTCAACACTAACTTCCCCAGAACTTGAAGTTTGCTCCTCAACATCAACTAAAACAGAACTTGAAAAATTAGTAAACCAACCTTGAAAACCAGCTACAGAAATAACAGCTACAACTAACAATAAAGCTGTCGCAACAACTGGACTTATACCTTTTTTAGCTTTCCTAAAAATTGAACCATAAACATCATAATTATCTGTGGTTAAATTATTTTCCTTTGGAAAATTATTAATTTTATTTTCAAGAAATTTCAACATAAAATTAAAATAAAAATCCTATTTATAAATTATATTAACTCATAAACATAACTTCAATAAAAAAAAATACAACTAAAAATAAAATAAAAATAAAACTAGAACAAATATTAATAAAAAATTAGAAAAAAACAAGATAAATTAATAAATAAATAAAATATAAACTAAATTATGTTAAACAATTTATTCGGAGCAAAAATTTCAAAAGAACTTGAAAAAACACAAAAACTAAGCCATTTAAGAAAACAATTTCTAAAAAGAATTAAACAAGCGGAATTTGACGGAGATTTAAAAAAAGAATTAAGATACTATACTGCGGAAATCAGAACTCTTCACCTAAGTCACAAAATATATCAAGAATTTGAAACATTTCTACATTCTGAATTACAAAACTCAAAATTTAATCAATTAAAAATCACAGAAAACCAAACTGAAATTGAAAACAAATGTAACTTAATCCTAATTAAATTTAAAGAAATATTTACACACATATCTCAACCAAACGGAGAACTTCATCAACTAATAGAACTTGTAGATAAAGAAGTAGCTGAACTAGAAAAATTTCAAAATTCACCTCAATCAATTCAAGAAAAAATTAAAGAAATGTCTGAAATCTCAACTGAAGAACAAATTGAAGAAGTTTTAGAAAACCAAATAATCCAAAAAATTGAACAATTTTTAAAAGAAACAAACCTAAACAAAAAAGAAATTAAAAAATTATCTGACTACCTAATTCAACTAAAAAGTGCCCCATTTCAAGCTGGAGAAAAATTAGAAGAAAACGCTTCACTATTTGCCCTAACAGTTGTAAGTTTAGGACTTATCTCATCAATAGGAGGAGCATTAGGACTACCTGGTGTCGCCATATTTGGAAGTTTATTTAGTGGTGTAGCATTTGGTGGTGAACTCCTACAATCTCTCCCATGGTTAGATAAAAAGCTTGGACCAAAAATTACTCAATTTTTAAATGTTCATCAAGGAATAATTCACAAACTAACACAAGAAAAAGAAAATATGAAACTTTGAAAAATATTTCATTTTACAAAGGATTAGAAATTTATCAAATTTCTTGACATAACAAATAATAATAATAATTAATTTAAATAAATTAAATATTATTAAAATTTATTTAACAATTACTGAAACCTCACTTAAACCATCATTTGAACCAGTCAAAATATTATACTTTTTACCCTTCTCTAAATTACAACTACTCAAATCCAATTTATTTAAATTTTTATTTAAACTTAAATCAGGACTGGATAAAAATTTAATCTCTGAATCATTTAAGATTCTATTATAAACTCTAACTTCTGAAATTTCCCCCTCAAATTTATTAGTTCCTGAACCTAAAGTAGCATAAGCACCAATATTTAATAAACCAACATCAACAGCAGAATAATTACTTTGATTTTCTAAAATAGAATTTACATATAATTTTTGAGCATTATTTCCTGAATCAAAAGTTGCAACAATTGAAAACTCTTTACCAGGAGTACATTTAGAAAATCCATCAGAATCAGCAGTTACAATATTATTATCTTTTCCAAAAGTAGACCAATAACTTTTATCTCCACTAATCGAATACTCACAAAATAAATAAATTCTCTCAACAGAAGAATTAATATTTGAAAAAATCGTATGATGCCAAGTATCAGCATTTGGAAAAGATGAAGTTTTAGCCTTAGCAAAAACACTAAACTCACCAATATTAATATCATTTCTTAATGAATTAATATCAATATAACTTCTACCATCAAAATCAACACCATCATTAGTAAATTCAACAAAATTAGATTTTTTTAAATCAAATAATTTTTTAATCTCACCAGCACTTAAAGCCTTAGAATAAATTCCAACCTCATCAATCAAACCATCATAATGAAAAAAATCAGCAGGATAATCTCCAAAATCCCCAATAGTGATTGGGTAAGGGTTTCTCATAACTCCAGTTAAATCCTCAGTTTCATTAACTAAAATACCATCAACATATAATTGAATAATATCCTTATTTAAATCTCTAACTCCAACAATATGATGCCATTGACTATCATTCATTAATTGTGGACTTAAAACAACTGTTTCGTCTGAACCATCATGAACAGAAAAAACAGCCCTTTTAGATTTACCATATGAACTCCCAATCCACCAAGCATTACTGCCCGACCCATTGTAAGCCCCAACTAAAACTTCTGAAGAATTAGTATTTGAAGTAACTAGTTTCCCCCAAGCAGAAATAGTCCAACTAGTTGAATGAGTTAAATTAATAGTTGAAGAATTTCCAATTAAAATTCTTTGATCAATACCATTAAAATTAAAACAACCACCACTAACACATTCCGAATTTGTCCAAGTAGCCCCATCAATAGTTCCATCATTATTATAACTAGTTAAATCATCAGCATTATTTGAATCAAAATTTAATAATAATCTTGAACTTCCGTATAATAAACCATCATTCCCAACCCCAGAATAATCTTTAATAGTAAAATTAAAATCATCAAATCTCCAATATCCAACTAAACTAACATTTGAAACATTAGCAATAGAATTATCAAAACTACAAACCTCATTTCCTAATTCATCCTTAACAACTAACATATCTAATTCAGTAGAACCAACAGAATTTAAATATAAATTATCATTAATAACTCCCTCAACTCGAGCACTCCCGGCACTAGAAGTTTGAGATTCAACATCAACTAAAACAGAACTAGAAAAAGCAGTAAACCAACCTTGAAAACCTACAACAGAAATAACAGCAACAACAAGTAATAAAGCAGTTGCAACAACAGGAGAAACTCCATTTTTACTCAAAAAAAAATTAAACATAAAAATAAAATAAAATCATTATTTATAATACCTATTTATCACTAAACAATATTAGTATAAAAAATAAAATAATAAACAAAAACAAAATAATTAATATGAAAAATAATTATCCTGCGTAACAACAATGACACTTACACTCATTTGAACAAGGTCCATTACACTTACAAATTTGACAATCACAAGGCATACAACAATCCTTACAAAAATCATCTTCATCAAAAGACTTGTAAGCAACTTCTAACTCTTTTCCACAATCACAACACGTAATTTTTTTACTTTCTTCTACCATAAAAAAAACAAGATTAAATATTATATAAATCTATTTAATAACTAATAAGAAATATATTATAATAAATACAATTACTAATAATAAGTTTTCAAAGAACTAGCCTTAACTTGTTCAAAAACTTTCTTATAATAACTATTCCTATTTTGATTAAAATCATTAACAGCATCACCCAATCCAATTACTCCAGAACAAGCAAGACCCAAAGAATAAATTCCAACTCCCACATAAGGACTCAAAACAAAAGATGAAAATAAACAAGCTGAAAAAAGTCCAACCTGACTAGGAAAATTTTTTCTACAAATACTTAAACTATCAACATCAAAACCCTCACAAGATACAATCCTCTCCAAACCATCCAAATCTAAAATTGAACTCGCGCAAGTTTTAAACCCAAAATTCTCATCTAAAAAAACTTTCTTTTTAGAATAACTCGCATAAAAAGGAACAACAAACTTTTTCTCAGACTCTAACTCAACCAAACTCAAACCAAGTAAATCATAATCAACAACACTCAAAGGATTTGCTCTTCCTAAAACTACTCCATCAACAACTGGATTTTTCACTTCATTATACAAATAAGTATTAGAATTAAACTTATTACTCTCAGAAATAAAATCATAATCAATCCCTGGAAACATAAAAACCACATCATCAATAGTTGAAAAACTACACTTTTCAATTAACTCTTGAAAACTTGGAACATAAACCATTCTTAAAAAAAAGTTTAATCAATTCTAATATAAGAATATCTTGTAAACTTTTCTTCACCAACATTAACTGAATATCTAACTGGATACATTCCAGACTCAACATCAGACTTTACAAATAAAGGAATCTCAATACTTTTACTTTGACCCTTCTTTAAACCAATACTATCTGAAAATGAAATTCCTAAATCAGCTGAAATAACAGTAATTTCAATTTGTTTTGAAACAGCCTCATTATTAACTGCACTAAACTCAATTGAATTATAACCTCTATCAACACTACCTAATAAAGCAGCACCCATATAATTCATAATATCTAAACCATTACCCCTAATTGAAGTAATCTTAACTTGTTCAGCTTGTTTAAAAAATCTTACATTCTCTGAAACAACAACTTCTCCACCAAACTCATCCATTAACTTAACATTAAAAGTGCAATACTCACCAGCACCAATATTAATATTAAAATCTCTAGTATCTAAATCAAAATTAAATACATAAACACCATTAACCTCTGAATAAATTCCTGAAGCCATAGCACCATTTGAACTAGTAGATAAAGTTCCAGCAAAGTTATTACAAACTAACTCAGGTTTTAAACTTACAACTCTCTTAGCTAATTCTTCATTTGTAATCTCAATTGCAAAATCAAACTCAAATAACTCTAAATCTGACTCAACAATTAAATCAATATCTAACTCTGATAAATCAACATATAACTCAAATAAATCTGAAATCTCTGAACTAACTACATTCCCTGATTCATCTCTAACAATTAACTCAAAAGTTCCAATACCAACTCTACTATAATCAATAATCTCTAAAGTCCCTGAACATGAAACATTATTTGAAACTGAATTAATAATTAATTCGCAAGTAATATCTTCATTATTTCCATGTGTAGCATCCCAACTAAAAGTTAAATCAGTCTTCACAAAATTTCCATTTGTAGATGTATATCCAAAATTTGAAATAATTGGTTTATAATTACTAAAAGTTTCAACAGCAAAGGAATTAACTTTATCACCATCTAAATCAGTAACAACTAACTCAAAGATTCCTTTCCCTTCCCTATTATAATTATCAATTGTAAAATTTCCATCACAATCAACCACATTTGAAACTGAATTAACAATTAATGAACAAACAATTTCTTCATTATTTTCATGACCAACAACCCAACTAAAAGATAAATCTGTAGCTAAAGCATCTCCATTTGAACTATTCATATCAAAACTTGTAATAAAAGGCTTATAATCAATAATAATTACTTCTTGTTCAAAATCTTTTAAAATAATTGAAGTAACTTCATTATTATTTAAATCTGAAACAACTAACCTAAAAGTTCCAGTTCCAACAATATTATAATTATTATAATTAAATGTTCCTTGATCACAATCAACAATACTTGATTCACTATTTACAAATAATTCACAAACAATATCCATTGAACTATTTTCATGACCAACAACATAATCAAAAGTTAAATCAGTTGAAACAAATTCATCATTACTACTTGTTAAATCAAAACTTGTAATAAAAGGTTTATAATCAACTACAACAACTTCATTCTCAAAACTCTTTTTAATAATTGAAGAAACTTCATCACCAGACTCATCTCTAACAGTTAAAGTAAAAGTTCCCTCTCCAACTTTAATATAATTCTCTAACTCAAAATTTGAACTACAAGGAACCACATGAACATTTGAATTTACTTTAATTTCACAAACAATATCTTCTGACACATTTTCATGACCAACAACATAATCAAAAGTTAAATCTGTAGGAACATAAATTCCATTACTACTTGTTAAATCAAAACTTGTAATAAAAGGTTTATACTCAACTACAACAGGTTCACTCTCAAAAGTTTCAATAATAGTTTCAGTAACTGAAAATCCTGATTCATCTGTTACAACTAATTCAAAAATTGAATCTCCCTCAACATTAAAATCATTAATACTAAAATCACCTAAACAATCAACTAAATTAATAACTGAATTAACAACTAATGAACAAACAATTTCTTCATTTGAATTCTCATGACCAACTTCATAACTAAAAGTTAAATCTGTAGGAATAATATTCCCATTTGAACTACTCATATCAAAACTTGTAATAAAAGGTCTATAAACTACCTCATAAACATAAATCTCTAACTCACTAGTAATTGGAGCATTAACACCATCAGTAACAGTTAAAACAACCTCAAAAGTTCCAGTTTCATCAAATGTATGAGAAATTCTATCTAAATCTGAACAATCTCCAGACTCAACAGTAAAATCTCCAAAATCAATTGAACAAACTAAATCAGTATTATCAACATCAGTTACTTCAACATTAAAAAAAGTTGTGAATTCTAATTCTCCTGAATTTTCATCAGCTGAAAAAAGAGCAATTACTGGATTTGAATTATCAGTAAAATTTACAATAAATAAATCAGTTGAACTAGCACCCAAACTATCTGTAACAATTACTTCAAACTCTGACACACCAACTTTATTTGAACTTGTTAAAGTTAAAATTCCATTATTATAACTAAAACCTGAATCCCCTGAATTTTTAGTAAAATCAATATCTAACTCTGAAAATTCTTCATTATAATCAACAACATAATTTTCAACATCAATTTCAATTAAATTTTTATAATAATCACTAACATCTGGAATTGAAACAACTGGCTTTGAATTTTCTTCACTCAAAGTAATTGTAATAGATACATCTGAACCAACATCAATAGATCCAAACTTTGATTCATATCCATCATAACTAACAATATAATCATAATTACCAAATAAAACTTCTGAAAAAGTAACTTCTCCATCATCTCCAGTAACTAAACTAATTGAATCAAAAACAACTTCAGCTCCAACTAACTCAGAACTATCTGCTCCTAAAACTCTAAAAGTTACATCAAATGTTTCAGGTTCACTAATAATTAAATTTTGAATTTGTGTAACATTATTTGAAATATCACAATTTTCTCCATTAGGATCAACAACAACTTTCACACTATGTGTCCCAGCACCTAAATTTGAAATATAACTACTTAAATCCTCATTAAAAGCTTTTAAACTTGATTCTGAAACTAAATTAGTTCTACTAACAACTAAACTATCATCAAAATAAATTCCATAATCAAAATTCATTGGAGTAACAGATTCATCTCTATAAGCTCCAGTTTTAAAATTTGCAAATAAATCTTCACCAACAACAATTTGAGTAACCTCACTAGATAAATCAAAACTATTATCATTTGATAACATAAAATCTTCAATTCTAGCATAACAAGCAGACTCTAACTCTTTAGGATAAATTGTCTCATAAGCATAAGCATAATCTTTTTGTGAAGATACAATTTGTGAATCTACAACTTCTGTTTCAACTTTAAACTCAACTCTAGCATTTTCTAAATTAGTTGAAGGTGTCCACTCAAATGCAGTTAAACTAGCACACTCATCAGCTAAAATTGATAAAGTAACTCTCTCTGAAAAATATTCAACATTTGAATCATCATTTTTAATAGTTAATTTAATATCAGTTTGAGCTGAAAAATCAGAATATCCGCTAGGAATTGTAGGTTTCCACCAATCTGAATTTGTTAACCTATAAGCTGAACAAACAGTCTCAGAAATTTGGACAGGAACAGATACTTGAACTGGTTTTAAAGAATTCTCAGTATTTACAATATTTAATTCTCCAACTTCAGCAATTGCTGAATTCCCTTTAACAAATTCTAAATTTGTATAATAATTATCTTTACAAACATCATAATTACAAACAATATTATCTTGCTTAGCATACTTTACAAAATACTCATCATCACTTGCTGAAAAATACATTAAATATCCAAATTGTTTATTTGAATCTAATTTAACTGAAATTAAATCATCTGAACTAATTGAATAATAATCTGACCCAATAGCTGAATTATCTAAACAAGTTAATAATTGATTATAATTTTGGTTTTCATTATAAGTAACTGCGCAAGCTTCAATAGTATTTCCATTATGTAATTGAACTTTTGAACTATAATCAACACTACTACAATCAGCATTATTACAAGCATAACCTGAAACATAAATATCTGATGGAATATCTGTTGTTGTAAAAACAGGATTATAAAATGAATAAACATCAGCTGAATAAACTGAACTCATACTAAAAACTAAAACAATTAATCCAAAAACAAAATTCAAAAAAGTTTTATTATTTAAATTTAAATTATTTTTATTCATTTTATTAACACCCCTTTGAAACAATAGTTACTAATGTTCCCCCAACAGAACCACCAGTTGAACCTGTAGTCCCAAATCCTGAACTAGTAGTATTCCCAGTTGTAGTTGTTGAAGAACTTCCTCCAGCACACCCAGCAGCAGAACCTGAACCTCCTTTTGAAGCAAAAGCAGCATTTAAAGCAAAAGCCCAAATACTAGCAGAAGTAGGTTCAGAAAAATTTGACCACTCTCTCCATTCATTTGATTTTACTCTTTCATTATTTCCAACATAACTAGCCATTCTAGCATCTAATAATCCAGACTTAAAAGTTCCAATATCACAAGAATAATTTCCATTATCTAATAAATTACAATTATTTGCCTCAATATTTTTATAATTAATTCCTGAAGGGAATGTATTTAATAATTCACTAGCTAAAGATTTATACTTATCAACTTCAGTTGTTAAAGTAGCATAATGATTATCAAAATCTTGATCAAAATCTTTAATAAAACCACCCTCATAAGCATCCTTTATATCATTAATTTGATATTCAAAAGGATTTCCAGTAGCTTTTGTTTTTTCCTTTAAAACTTGTGTTTGAGCAGCAATATTACTATATTGTAAAAATAAATCTCCAGCATTCTTTGGAGCAGTTGAAGCGCAACCTCCTAATAAAGATCCTGCTAATACAATTGTTGCAATTTTTTTATCTAAACTCATTTTTTATTTCCTCCTAAAGCAGTATAACCAGAATCAATTTCAGAATTAATTCCTCCATAAATACATTTAATAGTTTCCCCTGCATTAAAATTTGAAAATGTTTTCTTATCATTAACTCCAGCAATACAAGTTTCACCAACATTAGTTAATTTGTCATCTAAATCTCCTTTCATCATTCTTCCAGTATAAGCAGTCATATTTTGTAAAATCCAATCATCACCCGGTAAAATAAAATTTACAAAAGTTCCATCTCTTAAAGTTGTAGCATAAGCAGACTCTGAACTAACATTCGCCACATTATTCATATGATAATTAGCAATATCAGATCCTGTTCTATCATGAACAGCTGATAATGAAATTCCATTTGCAAAATCTTCTAAACTAATACAATTATTTTCACCCTCCTTACAATTTAATTTAACATTTGAATCAAAATAATTACTTCCAGAAACTAAAGCTTCTAAATTTCCTTTTGCTCCTGTTACTTTTTGTAAATAAGCAGCATCAGTTACAGCCACAATATTTTCTTCAGGTAAAACTGAACTTGCTCTTTGATAAATTGAAGCAGCCATTCCCTCAATATTTGTAGGAAATCTTGACTTTTTATTAAAAGCATAATTTTTACCATTAAAACCTTTTCCTGATGAAACATTATAATTTGCTGAAGATTCATCAGTCTTTGAATATAATGAAGGATAAATTGAAAAATCATCTCCTGAACCAGGTGTTAAAATATAACTTTTAGCTAATTCTAATTTTTCTTCTGAATCTTCAGAGATTGCTGATTGAACTACCTTACCAACATTAATATCTCCTAATCTATCACTAAAATCATACCAAACTTTACTTCTCTTCCCATTTCTAAATTGTTTATTTAATTTAGATTCTGTTCTTGGATCACAAAAAGCTAATTTATTATCAGCAGCATTTACACAAAATTCACCAGTTTTTTCATCTGTTCCATATTTATAAGTTCTAATCATATATTGACCATCTGAGAATTTATCCCCTTCAATATCTTCTAAAACTCTATCACCATAAGTTGACTTATGATTATTTGCAACACATTCTTCAACATTTTTACCATTTCCTAAATTAGAAATATCATATTTAGTTCCTTTTTCTAACCATCTATCAGAAATTTTATTATATTTAGATTTACATTCAACAGATAAATTTGTATTCCCATCAGTTCCAAAGCTTTGAAACCCATTTGCAGCATATACAGGACTATTAGCCCCTAAACTTAAAGCAGCTGTAACTCCAGCAGCTAAAATATTTGTTTTTAATGATTTTTTGTAGTTCATATATAGTATTTACTACGCAGTGATGATTTATAAAGGTTTTGTATGTTGTAACTTAAAGTAACACTAATTAAGTATAGCGAATTAGAAAAAAAAGGAAAATTAAGGCTTAAAAAAATATTTTAATTTTTAGAGAAAAATATAAATAATTTATTGAAAAATATCATAAATTTGACGAGATTTATTTGATAAATTTTTATAATTATTTAAAGAAATTAAACTTAAGTTTTTCATATCTAATAATAAATTATCCATAGACTCATTCCAATTATGAGTAAAATTACATTCAGTTAATTTCCCATATTTACTTTCAAATCCAGCATTTAACACTGATTCTAATCCATTTTGAGCTAAAGGACCACCCAAAATACCATTTTCAATACTATGAGGATTTTCTACACAAATATTATAAGTTTTCAAAACTGGTCTTACAACATTTACAGATTTTAAAACTTCCACAGATTCCAAAGGTCCTTTAAATTCTACAATTTTTTCAGATTTAATAATCTCATTATTTGAAATTAAATTTGTCTTTAAAGTTAAATCTACACTAGATTCAAAAAATAATTTACTTGAACTATCTAAATAAGGGAAAAAAGAGTCAGATTTATCTAAATTAGAATCTGAATTAAAATTATTTGAATAATTTTGAACAAAATCAGTTATTAAGTCCCCAGATAGATCTGGAAATAAATTATTAAATAAAGTTAAATTAATTGGCTTTTTACTCAAAATATAAGAAGAATCAATTTCATTTAAAGTATTTACATCACTAGATTCAACAGATTCGCCCAATCCATCTATATTATCGCCAACTAATCCAAAACTACCATTATCAAAAAATAAATTCCTTAAACTCAAACTAAAATCAAAATTAGAATCCAAAATTGAAGTTAAATTAAAATCAGTATTAAAATTAGTTTTAAAATCATAATCTAAAACTTGTTTATACACACTAGAAACATTTGAATTAAAATCTAAATTATCATCATAATTCACAAATCCATAATAACCAGATAACCCAATAGGAATAGTTAAAACCATATTTCTTAACAAATTACTTTTTTTCTTTTTAAAAATATCCCTTCCACCATTTTTATTAAATGGATCACTAAATGAAGAAGAATTTACAAATACCATAATCTTAAAAAACTTTTTTAGCTTATAAAACTATTCTAAGTTATAACTTATAAGTAGAAACAATTGTGGTAATTTGAAAAGAATAAAAAATAAGTAAATAAAATATAAAAATATTAATAAATTAATTTAATTCATTATTTAATGCATTAGTTGTATTTAATAAAGTTTGATATGAACCTGATTCAACTGTCTCATTGTTTTTCATATCATTTAATAAAGCAACTGCATTACTATACCAATTATTTGTAAATTCACAACCAGTATTAGCACCATAAGAATTTTCCATACCTTTATTTAAAATTTCCAAATAATCTTTAGAATTATCTAACCCTAAAACATTTTGACCTTTACATATCTCATAACCTGAAAAATCTGGTGAAATTTCCTCCTTAACTGGTAGCATACTCTCTAATCCAGTTTTAACTAAAGGAACACTAGCTTGAGATTCATCATGAGAAGTTAAATAAGGTTTAGTTAAACTTTCATTTGGTTTTGGTAAATGATTTTGAGGGTTTAAAGCATAAGCAGTTCCAGAAATTACATCAGAAATATTATCAGTATTATTATAAACTAAAGTTCCTAATGCTAAAATTCCAGCAATTCCTGCCCCAATAAAGCTATTTCTACCTAAATTTGATTTTTTATAATTTTTAACACTACTTAATCCAGCGTTATATGCATCGTAATTCATAAATATAATTAAGAAATAGTTATTTATAAATGTATCTTTATTGTTGTAACTTTAAGATACAACAATAAATATTACAAAATTAAGGTTGTCCTAAAACTTGATTTATGTGAGCTTTCACAAAATTTGAAGCCTCATCAACACTATTAATTTGTTGATTATCAAAAAACTTAAACATATTAGAAATAATTAAAATATGTTTATCAACACTTGCATCATCACAAGGTAAAGTTAAAAAATCCCTAATTACAACATCATTAAACAATTTTATTTTATTTTTAAAATTTCCATCAAAATGTAACTCTGACTCAACAAATCTTTCAAAAAATTCTAAATACTTTTGTTTAATAGTTGGATTACCAATATTTACAGCTAATTTAGAAATATCTCCAACCATTTCCTTTATTTCAACATCAGCTAAATGATTTGAAATAACTGGTTCAATCTTAATATCCCCACCAGTTTTATTAATATATGATTCAATATCATTTTTAGTTTTAAAATTAGCTGTTGGTAATTGCATAATTAAAGCTTTAATTTTTTCACTATATTCATCAAATTGTATTTCATCAGTCAAATTTTTCAAATATTCCTCACACATATACTTATTAAAAAAAACAACTTCATTAACCTTAATTAATTGAGAATTAAATTCCTTATTTGCTTCTAACATACCTGATAAAAAAGATAATAAACCATTTTCATAAACTTGAAATACTTTAATATTCTTTGATTTATCAACTTTTTCGATAGTTTTTACAACTGTTTCAATTCTTCTATAAATTTCACCTAACTTAGAAGTTTCATTAATTAAAACATCATCAGATTTAATTGTTGCTCCAACTAACTTAAAAACTTCATCAATCTTTTGAGAATATTGTGACAAAGTTTGTAAAAAACTTCCGTGATTATCTCCACCATCTCCAAAATAAGTTTTCAACTGATCAGGATTAGTAACTGTTGAAATTTTATTTAACCAATTAATTAATTCACTTGTAAAAGTATCAATTTGAGTAATTGTTTCAAATGTTTGTTGATTATTTGCAGCATAATAAATTTGAGTTTCATTCCCTTTTCTCATCCCAAAAGATTTCTTAAACATTTGACCAAGTGGAGCATTCATAAATCCTGAAACTGAATTTAATCCATTAATTTCCTCAATAGATAACTGATTTAAACCCTTTAAATTTTGTTCAATTGACTTTAACTCATTATTTATTTTTTGAAATTCTGTAACTAACAATTTAATATTTTTCACCATTTTTATTTAACCTCCATATTTTGTTTAATATTTTTTAAACTTGAATTAATATTTGCTACACTCTTTTGAATTGAATCAATATTATTTTTAGCAGCAACAACTTTAGGATCAAACTCCTTATTCTCACTCATCTCATTTGTTTTCTTTTTTCTAAATTTAAGTAAACCAACAACAATTGCTCCAAGTATTAAATATCCAAAAGCACCATATAAAAATTCATAAACTAAAATCCAAAACTCAGAAGAATCAAACTCAATCATCTTTTCAACATAAATTGCTAAAATTAAAAAAACAAAAGAAAGCATTGCTAATAAATTAAAAGTTCTCCACTTAGACTCTTTATCACCCATATTATAAACCCAATGAATTAAACTAGCTCCAATTAAAGCTAATAAGAAAAATCCAACAGACCCACCAAATAAAACAATTGCTTTATCAATATCTCCATCCTTAGCAAACATATAAAACATTCCAGTAACACCAATCAAAGAAATCATCATTGCAACAGTCCCTGTTTCCTTTTGATGACTTGAACCAAAAACAGGTTTTAAAGCAATTTTTAAAATATTAAAAAAACCTAACAAATAAGCAATAAAAATTAAAGCAAAAACTACAAACTTATTATTTAATAAACCAAAAATACCATTTTCTCCAAAAATTGAAACAAACGGTTTAAATAAAATAAAAGTTTCAGCAAAAACACCTTGTAAAGCTAAAAACATTGCTAAAAATACAAAAACTAATTTTTTAATCATAATCAAAAACCAACAAAAATACTTTATATAAGTTTCGTTTCAAAAAATATAATGAATTAAGAAAAAAATATTTATTCCCAAATATTATACCAAACACCAACATAATGGACAACAACATACAAAAAGAAAATATAAGCTAAAACAAAAACAATCAAACTAACTAAAATTGTATTAATAATTTTAGTTCTCTCCCTTTTAACCTTATCTATTGAACAAATTCCTTGCCGTCTAAAATAAAAAAATAAAAATATAGCTAAAAATAATAATCCAACTCCTCTAAAAACCCAACGATAAGTTCCATAAAATAAATCACTTAAACTCGCAGCAAAACTAACTGAAGCTAAACCTAACATTACTAAAATTAATGGAGATAAACAACACATACTCGCAAACAAAACTGGCAAACCAGTTAAATTAAGATATTTACGATAAACACTTTCTTGATTTGAATTATTATCTTCATTTAAAATTTCTTTTTCCATAAAATAAAATATTAAAATATACATATAAAATAATTCTTTAACACTTAAAAATTAATTAAAATTAAATACTAATTTTTAATAGGATTCAAAACATCATGCATATCATTACTAAAATTCACTAAACAACGATTTAATATTAAATTCTCCCTTTTAGTCAATAATTTATGTTCATCCCAAGTTTGTAATAAACATAAAATCATATTACAATAATTAATTGAATCATGTAAAACAAAATTTTGATGATTTAAATTCATAATAATCTTAAAATTTGGACCTAAAACTAACTTAATCTTTGAAACTAAATTTCTTAAATGCTTTAACTCATCTAAATGATTTGGTCTTGTAGCATTCAAATGTCTCGGATTTGTTGGTAAAAAATGTTCTAAATCAACAATTAATTCCTTTAAATCCAAAAGTTTTTTAGAATTAATTTTTGATGAACAATTAACAGCATCAATAGAATTATCAACATCAATCTTTTCAACTAAATCCTTTGAAAAAAACTTTCTAATCAAAGATAAATCTATTAAACCTAACATATAAATAAATTAACAAATTGACTTTATAATAAAATGTATATTTATTTAGTGATTACTAATAAATACCTATTTTAAATATTTTCCCAAGATATTATTTAAATTAACAATAAGTTGTTTTATATCTTTTAAATCCGAATTACTCTGAATATTTTTCTTCTTCCAAATTTTCACAATATCAACACCTATAGAACAATCAACCATCAAATCATCACACTCACTAACTAAATCAGTAGTCCTTTTTGAATTATCAACCATAACAAAAGAATTGTAAAAACTATGTAAATAATTTTCAAGATTCTCAAAATTTAAAATTAAATTATCCCAATCACAAAACCTAATTTCAGAACTACCTATTTTATTTAATCCACTCAAAGAATCAACAATTATTTTTTTAATACCTTGAGGTGAATTTAATTGTTTATATCCTGATTTTTTAGAATTAAACTCATCATTATTATTATTTGAATTTTTACCAGAATTTTGGTCAGCTGATTTTGATTTAGATTCTGAATAAAAAGAATTAACCATACTCCTAATTTCTACATCCTTTAATCTATCTCCCTCAACCAACTTCACAACCTTTGACAAATTATCTAAAAAATAATTTTGGCCACTTTGAAAATCAGCAAAACTTAAAGTTGAAATCAAAGTTTTATAAAAATAAACAAACCTACTAAAATTCTCCCCAATAGTCATAATTTTAATTTTACTAAACTTAGACTTAATTAAATACTGGTTTTTTAAATCTGCTAAAAAATAAACAACCTTTGAATCAAATAATTTAAAATCCTTTGTCGAAGTAAAATGAGAAATCACCTGAAACAAATTATTAAAATGATTCTCAAACTCAACATCTGAAACTTGATCATTCTCAAAAGCACCCATATTCTCATTAATCTGTTTCTCATAATCAGTAAAATCTCGTCCCGCAACCTTAACATATTTATCAACTAAATAAGTTTTCAAAATTTTATTCCACAAACCAATTGTATTCTCATCATAAGGACTTGGTAAACTAACTTTATTATTCTCAGGCAAATTACCAACAATTCTTTCCAATAACTCCTGAGAAATTCCAAAATGTTTTTCAAAATCACTTTTTTTATGAAACATCAAAGTATCTAAAAAATTATTATCATTAATTAACACATACTCTTTTTCTGAAACCTTATACACCTTAATAACAAAATCTCTAAAAGACTTATCACTAAACTCAACTGACTCAACATCTAAAAATAACATAAAATTTTGAGCTTCACTAGAAGCATCCATTATAAAATGAAAATCATTATAAGAAACATAAAACTTTGAACCTATTTTTAAATCCAAAATTTTATTAGGGCTCTTTGGACTAATTCCCAAACTATCCTGAATATTCCTTATATCATCAACCATTTTCAAAATTATCTAGGCAACTTAAAACCATTAACAATATTCGCAGTAGTTAATAAAATATCTTTTAATGACTCTTCAGCATATGTTGAATTAAACTCTCTTTTCAACTTAACTTCTAAAGATTTCAAATTAGCAACTACTGCCTTAACTTCATCTAAAGTAATGTTAATTCCTCCATAAACTAAAATTTCATAAATAAACCTTCCAACATTTTCACTATTATCTAAACCATTAATTGTTAAAAAATAATTTACTGGAGTTAATAATTTTTTAAGTTCAAGTTGATACATTGAATCAGATTTAATACTATTTCCTAAAGAAATAAATCCAATCATAACATCAACATTTGTTCTAATACCATTAACAAATTTATCTTTATCTACACCATCCATATCAACTCCAGAATTTGATTCTTCCTTTGGTTTTGGTTTCTCATAAATCTTTTTAACCTTCTCAACTTTTGACTTTTTAGACTTTAATAAATGTAATAAAGTTTCTTCAACAAATGAATCAATTTTTTCTTTCTTTTCATCATCTAAAACATTATATGTTTTACATTCACCCAATTTAGTAATATCTAAACCTACATCATCTAATAAATTCTTTAAAGAATTATATCTATTATAACCATAATCTCCCGCGAAAAATCTCTCTGCAAAAATATTAATTGACTTATCTAATTTCCCCATCTCCGCCATAAAAGCAACTTCATTCTCTGAATACTGTGAATTAAATTCTCCAGAATATTGATATAAATTTGATAAAATTTTAGCTAAAGAATAAAATAAACTTCCTTTATCAATACTCTCGGATAAATGTTTCTCAAAATCAGAATAAAAAGCAACAAAAAACTTAGCCGAATGTTCAACAGTTAACTCAACAGCATTAACAACCCCACTTAACTTATCAACCAAAGATGGAACATAATTAAATAATTTTCTAACAGCATCATACTTATTTTTATTATAATGACTAATTCTATCAATTAATAATTTATTTGTTGAAACATGTTCAAAAGTAGTTTGACCTAAAAATTCTCTAATTGAATCCTCTTCATCCTTAACTGACTTTTTCAAATCTTCACAAAACCCTAAAAATTCATTAGCATCATTCTCCAAAGCATTAAAAATTTCTTTATATAAATTATCATCATTTAACTTTGAATCTTTTGTAAATACATCCAAAGCCTCAACTTCATTTTCCCCAAAAGATTTCACATCTGAAATAATATTTAAAAACCTATTAACTTCAACTAAAATTTTATCATTTTCCTCTCTATAAATTTGAAACTTTTGTGCAAATGTTGATTTTAAATTACTATTAACTTTAACCTTATCCTCAAAACTTTTTCCTCCTACTGCCATTTTTATAATCCTCCTCCACGCTTTAACTCATTTGAAATCTCTGTTAAAATATCGTGTTGCTTATTAACACTATCCTTAACATTTTTTAATCCAGGTCCCATTCTTGATAAATGTCCTTGCATTTTTTTAACATTCTTTTTAATTTCAGGAGATAATTCACCCTCAGTTTTTTTCTTTCCCGTTTTCTTTTTCCCACCAGAAAACAAATTTCCTAAAAACCCATTATCACTTGAACTATCAGACTTAACTTGCTCAACCTCATCAGGTTTTTTCTTTAAAGCCATTAATCCAAAAATCACTCCAAAAAAAATTAACCAAGTTAAAATTGCTGAACCATTATTATAAATAACTAAAAAAATATTATAATCACTCAAACTAGTACAACTAACATTTTTAGCAGCCCCAGTAACTTTACAACCCAAAGATTTTAAAACTTGCCCAGCATAACCAATAATTAAAAATAAAGAACAAATCGCACCTAACGCAACAATAGAAATCCAACCTGCACCTTTACCTAAAGGCCCATCCGTATTTTCAAAACTTTTCGCAAAATCAATAAAAAATCTCATAATTAAAACACAAATAAATAAAACAAACAATAAACCAACTGAACCACCAAACAAACTAATTAAACCTGACGCATCAGTTCTAAAAATAAAAAAAATCCCAGTAGTTCCAATGATAGATAACATTAAAGCAATTACATTAATTTCCTTTTGACCAAATTGACCACTTCCATCAACCTTACCAAAACTAAATCTTAAAAGTCCCTTAAATAAAGCAAATGTCCCAACAATCATTGCAAAAAACATAAAACCTAAAACAACTTTCTCATTTAAAATTAAAGTTGATATAGTTGTTCCAAATTTAATAAAAGTGTCTTGGATAACACTAGCACCAAACCCAACTGGCAAAAAAGCAGTTAAAACTAATGCTAAAAGCGATAATTTATTCTTAAACATAGTTCAAATTCAAAAAAAAGCATATTTAAAGTTTTGTTTCAACTTAACCAAAATGAAAATAAAAAATGCCATTCAAAATAGAAATATTAACTATAATTTTTTTAATATACCAAAACTAAAATAAAAAATAAATAAAAATAAAAAAATAAATGAAGAAAATTTAATCAAACATTAACTCTCACCACCCGAAAACTCATTAGTATAAAGCATATACTGTTTTCCAGCCAACTCAACAAAAATACTCCCTAAATCATTAAATCCTGAAATATCACTTCCTAAATCATATTCCTTTTTAGTTATTGGATCAAAAAATATTACCTTATGAACATTATTAACATTATCTAAATAAGTTGTATAAATTCCATTTGATAAACTATAAAAAGTTCTCGAAATAGCATTATAAGTAGGATAAGTTAAAGTTGAAACTAAACTATAATTCATAATAGAATTATTGAAATAATGTAATTCATAAAAATAATCCCAATCCATATTTCTATACTCATTAACTAAATACAACTCCCCATTTGTAACAATTGCTTTTAAATCTGATATTTTTGAATTAATTGGTGAAATTCCATAAATATTTGTCCCATCAAAATAACCAATATTATCTCCATCCTCCTCGCCCGAATAAATAAAAAATAATTTATTATCATAAACAAATAAATATTTAAATTGACCTGAAACATCAACTCCTCCAAAATCATTATTTAAAATACTTATACTTGAACCATCATAAGACACTAAAGTATAATCTGAAAATCCAGAAACTCTTGCCACAAAATACATCTTCCCATTATACTCTGTAAATTTTTGTGGATATGAATCTGCTGAACCAGTCGATAAATCTGAAACTCTTATAGCAGACGCACCATCATATTTATATAATTCTTTACCAAAAGAACTTGAAGATTCTCCTGAAAAATACATATTCCCTTCAAAATTAAATAAATTACTTGGTGAACCACTACTAGAACCCGATTTTAAATCAACCGCAAGATTTGTAACATTTCCATCAAGCCTAAATAATTCAGTCCCATAACCTGAAACTCCATCAGTAAAATATAATTTTCCATCATAAAAATGTAAAACATCAGGTGAACTATAACTAATAACACTTTTATCTCCAATTTTATTATAATTGTTTGAATTATCTATTTCATAAATCTCTTCTGCTGCAGTTAAATATAATTTTCCATTTTCAATTACAAAATTATCAGGATCTGAACCATACTCCTCACCATTATAATCAACTAACAAACTAACATTATTAGAAACTAAATCATAAACATAAACTTCACGCCCATATTGACTATGATCACCAGTAAAAACAAAATCATTAACATCAACTCCAGAATAAAATGAACTAAAAGTCATATCATCAAAACTCAATCCAATATTTCCAAGCTCAGAAGCATTATGTAAAACATTTAAATTATCAATATAATATAAATTCACAGTTGAATGTAATGAAGAAGTTGTAAAAAAAACCTTATCATCAAAAAAAGTTAAATCATCAGGAGTAGAACCACTCAAACCAGACTTCAAATCAAGATTACTCCAAATAGAACCATCATAAATATATAATTCATTTCCAATCCCATCATCATTTTCTCTACCACTAAAATATAATTTATTATTAATAATTGCTGAATCTTTATAATAATCAAAATCTTTAATATCAATAACATCTAAACTTGAGTTTAATTTTCTTATAAAATCATTATTAGTTCTAAAATATAACTCTCCAGCAATTTCCCCAATAAAAGCAGGTGCAGATTGCCCAGAACCTACAATAATATCCTTAACTATTGTTGAATAAGTTTCCCCATCACTCCTATAAATTTCAGTCCCAGTAGTAGGATGTCTATGCGTAAACAAAATTTCATTATTATATTTTGTAATATCGTAAATTCCATAAGTATGTGTTGCAAAAGTATAAGATTTTACAACATCAGTTCCATTAAAAGAATAAAATGAACTTTGTGAAGGAGAAAAACTTTGAGCTCCAAAATACATTTTTCCATTTAATTCAACAAAACCACTAGCATCACCCATCAAAGTTGCTTGAGAACTATCAGTTACTTCAACTAAATTAGTTCCATCAACTCTAAATAAATTAGCATTTGAATTTGTAGTAGGATAATCCATTAAAATATACTCTTCCCCCCCATAGGTGAAAATTTCATTAATTGAACCAGCTTCCCTTCCACCATCAATAGTCATCTCAGTTAAAACACCTGATTTATATTTATATAATTTATAAGGTCTTGGAAAATTATATTTTATATATAATGAACCATCATTTGATTTCCCTTCAACAATTGGATTTGAATCTTTTGTTTGAAAATTTAAATTTTTTTCTAAATTAAAACTTGAACCATCAAAACTCATCAATTCATTACCTGAACTAGCAAGACCACCTGGAAAATATAATTTACTATTAAACATTCCAGTTTTTAATTCTCTTAAGTAATATTCATTAGTTGTAATTGAATTATAATTATCTAATTGAATATTACTTAAATCCATATTAATCGTACTAAAACTAGCTAAAGAATAACTTTGTAAAGCATCAATAGCAGTCATAAAAGTTTCCAAAACATCTACGTCCTCCTCAAAATAAAATTCCATATAACAAGAATCCCCATTAGGACTAAAACCTCCAAAAGATACTAAAACTTCATCATTATTTTCAAAATATTTATTAAAAGGAAGTTTAACAAAATTATTTAATTCCACATAAGGATATGAAAAATAATTTTCATATTCTTTAGCTTCATTCTCCGTATAACCTTCAAAAGTAGTAGGACTATAAAATGCTCCTTCAGTATAAGGAAAAGTCCCATACTCCCCCAAAGAATCAAAATCTGTAGATTGTGTAAATGTAATACTTACATCATTATCACCACAATCTGATTTTACATAAACACTTGATAAAGTAACATCATCATTAAATGAAAATTTCATTTTCCCAAAACCATTAGAACTTAAATTTAAATTTACTCTAACAGTGTTATGCCCTTCAAAAGTTTCTAAACTATAATCATATTTCATAATCGGAGGTGGTGGTGGAGGTGGAATTCCCTCACCATCCCAAACAGAAGATATAACATAAGTATAATTAGCAACATAATTAGCTAAATTATCTAACGGATATAAATCCCCTGCTGAAATATTATTTGAACCTGAATTCAAACTAACAATTTCAGTATCAATAAACTCATAAGTTTCAAAAATTCCAAAATCTGTAAAAACAACAACATTTGCTTTAGCTGAAGAAACATTTTTTAAACAATCAGCCAAATTAATTTTTGAAAGACCTGAAAAACTTGCTGAAACATTATCACACTCAACACCATTAATTTCAATTTTATTAATAGTTGAATTTTGTCCAGCATTAAAATAAAAAACATCTCCAACTAACTCCTGTGAACTAATTTTACCCAAACTACCACTAGCTCCCGTAAAATCTCCTTGAACTTCAGCATCCACAAACAACTGCGATGAAAAATTACCAAACCAACCTTGAAAAAACACTACTGAACTAACAGCAACAACTAACATCAAACTCATTGCAACAACAGGACTTATCCCTTTTTTAAAATTATTATTCAAACATATCATACAATACACACCTACTTAAATATAATCTATACTAACATAAAATATTTATAAATTATTTTTATTTATTCCAATGACAAAACAAAATAAATTAAAATAAAAAATGAATATAGAAATAAAAAATGAATATAGGAATAAAAAAATAATTAAAAATATAATTTAATTTTCTTTAACAAATAACTTATCAATCATTTCAACAAAACTAGTTGAACTAGTTAAATGAGCTAAATTCCCTTCAGATGTTTTCTCAACTGAACTACTAAGCTCACTTGAAAACCCAATAGACCCACATTCTAAAACATCATGAGTTGAACTACTTAAAATTGAAGAAATAATTTTTCTATACTTATTTTCATTTAAATCATTTAAACAAATTGCTGTTAAATTATTCATATAAAAAAAAGAATCTCCCAAATCTCTACTTTTCCTATCAAAACCAGAATGAGTATCAATAAAATCCTTATGCTCAGAACTTAAAGAAGAAATTCCACTCCAATCATTCTTTAAAACCATTAAACTTTTATCAATTATTTCCTCCCACTCAGACCTTAAAAATAAATCTGGAAAAAAATAATAAGCTGAAAAAACATCATAAGTAATTTTTTCCAAACTTAAACTAGAATATAAATTTCCACCCCTAACAAAACTAGATTTAATTTTTAATTTCAATAAATTTTCAAAATCTAAAAATTTCTCAACATCCATATCTGAACCTACAATTTTACCCAAAAATGCCATAAAAGAAGAAAAACTCAAAAATAAAACTTGGACATTTAAAGGAAACTTATCAAAACAATTATCTCTAAAACCATTTAAATTTTTAACCTTAATTAATTCATTATCAAAATCCCAATTATACTTCACTATATTTAAAAAACTTGAATTTAACTTTCTATAAATTAATAATAACTCATCATTTGAATAAACTTTATGTAACTCATCTCTATCAATTAAATAATATAAAAAATCTTCAATTCTTTTACCCAATAAAAAAACAATATCACAATTACTCTCATTATCTCTCGACAATAAATTTTTCAAACCTCCAGTTTTAGAATCTATATTTTTTAAATAAAAATCAATCCTACTTTTAACTAAACCAACTTCCCCCAAATTAATTAAAGCTCGAAGTCCAAAAATATCATCCCTAGCCCAAACATTTGAAAAATAAGGATAACCTGCAAAACTCCCAATACCAACATACTTATTTTTTAATTCAACATTTAAAAATTTATAACAAGCAGCACAAGATAAATCATAAGCAACTTTCACTTTCTCAGATAACGGTTTTTCAAAATTAATATTTGAAATATTTTCAAAAAAATTTAAAGTTTCATTATTTGAAATATCTTCAACCTCAATTTGATGTTTTTCCAATAATTCAATTTGAGATTTAACCTCATCTAAACTAAACCCACAACCAAAAAATAATTTTTTATTATTTAAAATATTAACTTGCATCAACCTATAAACTGACCATTTCCAATCAGATTTTTGTAATCTTGTAAATTCATAATGTTTTGTAACAAATTTTTCAACTAAATCATAAGCAAAATTTTGAGCTTTAACCCCTAAAAATTGTTTGTATGAATACTTCCCATTATTTTTTGTAAACTCAACATACACAACACCATCTTCAGTAAAAGTTTTATAATCTCTCCCTGACTTATTAAAATCATTTTTCTTCTTCATATCTAAATCAATATTTAAAGTTCCCTCAAAGTTTGAAATTTCATAAATTAAACCCCCTGTAGGACCTACAAAAAAAGAATCCTTTGTGCAACTTTTATCTTTTGAAAAAAAATTATTAGTAGAATCTAAATAATCACTTGGAGTTTCATCATCTGAATAAGTATAATTTAATTCCTCAGTAAATTTAGACTTAAAACTTCTCTCAACTCTATTTCCAAAATAACTAACTTTATCAACATCAACTCCAACTGGAAAAATTGATTCAACAAATTTAAATATCTCAACAGTTGAACTCTTACAAACATTAAATCCTTGATACTTACAAGAATTAGAACTAACTCCCAAATTTAAAAAATCCCCTTTAGAATTAGTAAGTAAAAAATTTAAATTTAAAAGATCTTTTTCAGAAATCTGTTTAAATGTGTGATTTTTCTTACCCAAAACATAATCTATAATCATAATAATAAATATAAAATTATTAATTAAATATAAATGTCGAAATTCAAAAATGACAAGAACAAATACCACTAAAAAAAAATACAAAACCCCAATTCTTAATTTATCAGTCAAAACTAAAACTAAAAAACAAATTACACAAATAAATAATATAAAGTTATAATTTAGTATAACAAACACAACTTAAAAAATGGGAAATTCTATATTTGGAGATTCAAAAGATGAACACAGCGAAGCATTTACAAAAATTGATACACACTCCAAAGCAATATTAACAGTTACACAAAGACAAAAAGATTTAGAATCAAAATTAGATTTAATTGACGAAAAAATTGAATTACTCGACCACAACTCAATCTCAAATATTAAAAAAATTAATTCAGACATTAAATCATTAAGAACTGACATGAGAGATTTAACAAATGATTTAAACGAAATGAAATCATTTAACTCAAAAGTTAAAAAACAAATTTCACTAATGACTACAAAAGATGAAGTTAAAAAACTAGAAAAATATATTGACTTATGGAATCCTATGACTTTTGTAACAAGAGAAGAACTAAAAAAATCAAAAGAAGAAACATTAGATGCAATTAAAGAAATCATCGGCGATTTTTTAGAACCAAATAAAAATGAAAAATAATTTAATCAAAAATTAATTTTGATTAAATTCAGGTTGAATTTTTCTCTCAATAGTTTTCCCAAATACTTCAGACACAATCCAGAATTCAGAATTTAAATCCTTAATATATAAAACAGTAGGAACCTCATAATCTCCTGCTTGAACTAAACCACTAGCAACACAATGATCTTCACCCTTAAAAATTTCAATTCCTAAAATCTCAAAAGCAACAGAAACTGATTCATCAACTTGTTGATCTAAAGTAGTTCCCTCAATACACCAATCAGCTAAAGCTACATTCTCAGCACCAGACACATCAACATTTGACTCAACAACAATTGAACCATCATCTTCAAACTTAGCTGTTGCTGAAGTATCACCAGTTTGAGCAGTAACCGAACCATCCTCATTTAAAGTTGCACTAGCATCTCCATTTTCAGACTCTACAGTTAAAGTATTATCTTCAACTTGAACTCCATCAACACCAGACAAATTATCTTCAACTTGAACTCCCGCGCTACAACCTGCAAAAACAAGCATAACTAAACTTAATAATAAAAAATTTAAATTTTTCATAACAACACAATAAAAAAATAGATTAAAAATAAATGTAACCTTAACTAGTTACAAAAAATACATAAAACTGAAACTAGAAAATAAAAACTTTAAAGTTTCAATCAAACAATATAAAAAAGAATAATCATTAACTTAAACTATGCCAAAAAGAATTATCTCAAAAAGAAGAAAAAATAGGATAGAAGATGGTTCAAGAGATATCTACGGAACAATTATTGTATTAGCATTAATTGTATCATTTGAACACTATCAAATAACTCCAATTAAAATGTTAATATCCATAATTGGAACTCTTTTAGTAATTGCAATTGCTGAAACCTATGTAATTACCCAAAAAGAATCATACTATAAAAAAAGAAGACTTACAAAAGATGAATTTAAACACATTGTAAAACACGAATTTCAAATTATGATAGCTTCAGAAATACCAGTATTAGTATTTGTGCTCCAACACTTTAACCTAATAACAATTGAAACTGCATTCACTCTTGCAAAAGCATTAGGACTCCTTACAATATTTAGTTTTAGTATGGTAATAGAAAGAGCAATGAAAAAACCATGGATAAAATCAATTTTATTATCTTTAGTATCCACAGGAATTGGATTATTAATAATCGGACTAAAAATACTAACAAAATAAATTAACTTCCAAATAAATACCAAATAATATAAATAAAAATAATCATAATTAAATAAAAATGGAAAACACTGAATTTAAAACATTTGAAATAAATTTTGAAAATCAAATTGAAAAGTTACAAGATTACTATAATCAAAATAAAGCAGTTCAAAAAAAAATTAATTTACAAGATGAAATTAATAAATACCCAACTGAAAATAAAGAATTTATCTTAAATACAAAAGATGAATTTAGAGGTCTAATTGCCAAATATCTTCAAAATTCAATTCAAACTAATGAAAGTTTACAAGTTTATTGCTTAACAATTACAAAACAAATGCTTGGAACAATTGGAATAATTAATTTTTTATTTAACCAAACTTTAAACATTAAAGATAAATCTATTGATAATGAAAAAAGAAAATTATACTTTAACCTAAATAAAGAATTTAAAGATAAATATACTGAAAGATTCATCTATGATATGTTTAAAGAAGAACTATTAAGAATTTGTAAATTAAACGGAATAATCTTGAGTTAGTTCAAGATTAAATTAATTCTAAATTACATTAATTCAAAATAATAAATATAAAATGACTAAAAATACAAAAGTTACAATTGAAGATTTTTTAGCACCATTTAATTGGGAAATCAGAGAAATCATCGACAACATATCAGGAGAAATATTTCAAGAATTTCCAAACATTAAAGAAAAAATATCTAATTCTAAAATTATTTACAAAGACCCCGAATTTGGAAACTTTTTACAAATAAAAGCAAACGATAAAATTGTAACAATTTCTCACCTTAAAAATAAAATCTCTAAAGAATTTAAATCCCACACAGAAATAAACTTACAAGAATTAAAACTATTCTTCAAATCAAAATAGTAAATAAATTATATTAAAATTATTTATTATATAAAACTCTCTTAAAAATAACATCTGCCTTATGATCTAAATATTTATCTCCAAAATCTGAACGAAAAACATCTAAATTATCTTCAATATCTCTTTTTAATTCCCTAATTATATCTACATTAGTTGTATCAATCTCTCCAAACTTATTTTTCAAATCCAAAATAATTTTATCTCGCACATTATTATCCATTTTTATATTACATTAAATTATTTTAAACTACTCTTCCTCTTCTTTTTTTTATTAGCATTTTTAGCCTTTAATAAATCAGTAATATCAACTCTAAAAACAGTATTAGAAGTTCCTTTATTTTTCATATCCTTTTTCTTTTTATATTGAGGCTTAGCAGCAGAACCAGTAACAACTCTAGCCTTTTCTAAATGAAACTCATGTTTTTGCTGAACTAATTTTTTCCCAATAAAATCCTCTATATTATTTAAAAAATGTTTTTCCTCAGGACTACATAAACTATAACTATAACCCTTTTTACCGGCACGTCCACATCTCCCAATCCTATGAACATAAACTTCAGCATTTGTAGGTAAATCAAAATTCACAACAGCCGACACATCATCAATATCTAAACCACGAGATCCTAAATCTGTAGCAATTAAAAACTTAGTATCCTTAAAAGAAATATTATTAATTACCTTATCTCTATGAACATCTGACTTTTGAGCATGTAAAGCTTCAGAATGAACTCCATTATTACTTAAATAACGAACTAAATTATCTGCTGACTTTCTTGAATTAATAAAAATTATAGCAGACTTTACTTCTTTTTTTTTCAAAATAGATAATAAAACTTTAAACTTATTATCCTTAGATACATAAAATAACTCTTGAGAAATATTATCCGTTGAAATACTATCTCTTGAAATCTCAACACGAACAGGATTATCTAATAACTCATCAATAATCTCAGTAACTTTTTCTGTAATAGTTGCTGAAAAAAATAAACTTTGTTTCTTTCTAGGTAACATACGAACAATTTTTTTTAATTCATAAATTGAATCAATATCTAACATTCTATCGACTTCGTCCAAAACAAAATAATCAAGTGAAGATAAATTAAATAACTTCTCATCAATACAAGATAACAATTTACCAGGAGTAGCCACAATAATATCTACTCCATTTTCAACTCCAGAAATAATTTGAGAATTCTCAACTCTCCCAAAAACTCCAAGAGATGAAACATTAATATACTTTGAAAACTTTTCAATCTCAAGCACAATCTGTTGACACAATTCCCTATTTGGAACTAAAATAACTGAACGCACAGCTCCATTTTCAAGCGTTTTAGGCTCCTCAAGAATTTGTTGTAAAATAGGTAAAACAAAAGCAGCAGTTTTCCCAGTCCCAGTTTGAGCAAGACCTAAAACATCTCTACCTTGTAAAACATGTGAAATACTTTTCTCTTGAATTGGTGTAGGCTTTAAATAATTACAATCAACCAAAGCCTTTTGAATTGAATCATCTAAATTAAAATCTGTAAACTTTGTAAAATTTATTTGCAAAGGTTTAGAAATTCCTGATTCTAAATTATTTCCTAATTTCATAATAAAATTAGTGATTATTCATTTATAAAGTATTATAATTATTCACCCTTTGACTCAACAACTAATTTAACAGTATTTGGATAATTTTCAATAATTTCCAAATCCTCTAAAGTTTTCTCACAATCCACCTTTTTAGCAAATTTATCAATCTCTTTAACCGATAACTTATGTTTTTTCATAAAATAAAAATAAATAAAATAAATATATAACAATTTATAACAAAAAAATAAAATAAAAAATAACTACAAAAATTAAACCAATATAAATAAACTAAAAAAATAAGATTAAATAAATTTTAAATTATAATACAATAAAAAAATAAGTTAAAATAAATAAATAAATAAAAATATTATAATTTAATTTAATTTAATTTAATTTAAACTAAACTAAACTAAACTAAACTAAACTAATCCAAAAGTTGAAAACACAAAAAAAGCATAAACAATTAATAAAGTCCATCCCTCCCATTGAGTAATCTTTTTATCTCTAGTCATAAACACATATAATAAAGTTGCAATAATCATAATAGGTAAAGCAAATCCAATTAATTCTGAACTAACCTTTAAATATCCTTCAGTTACAAACCAAGGAGCAAATAAAGCAGGAACTCCCATAACCATAAATGAATTAAAAATATTTGAACCTAAAACATTTCCAACTGCCATCTCCGCATTTCCTTTTCTAGCAGCAGAAACTGTAACCATTAACTCAGGTAAAGAAGTTCCAAGTGCTACAGCAATTACAGCAATAATATCTTTCCCAATATCTAAAATATCTGAAATCATAATAACTGAATCAATTGTATACTTAGCACCTAAAAAAATAAAAAACACAGAAGCAACTAAAATTCCCCAAGTTTTAAAACCTAATTTTTCCTTTTTAATTTCTTCAATATGTTTTTCTTCATCTGAATTCTTTTTATCCTCAGACTCTTTATGAGTTGAAATAGCATAAGAAATATATAAAACAATTCCAAAAAGCATAATAACACCCTCACCAAATGTAAATTTACCATCTAAACTCATCATCAATAATAAAAAAGCTGAACATACAAGTAAAGGTAAATCAACACTCTCAATCTCATGAGAAATTGTAAACTTTTTAGCAATAATTGCCGCAATTCCTAATACAAGTAAAATATTTGCAATATTAGACCCTATAACATTTGCTGCTACAATCTCTGAAGAACCTGCAAAAACAGCAATCAAAGATGAAACTAATTCTGGAAGTGATGTTCCAAAAGCTACAATAGTTACTCCAACAATAAATGCTGGAATTCCAAAATGTAATCCAATTTTCTCAGAAGATTCCGTAAAATAGTCTGAACTTTTAATTAATACTGCCAAAGCGACAATAAAAATTCCAATCCACATAATTAAGTCAATCATATTAAAATTAGTCTAAAATTCTTTATAAAAGTATATATTAATCAAATTTCACAACACTAAACAACTCATCAGGCAAAATCGAAAACTCCGATAAATTCAATTTATATTTCTCATCAAGTGTTTCTTTAAATTTAACTTGAGATACTCCCTCCGGTAAACTAGAAACATCAATTTTAGGTAAAACATTTGTATCAAAAAACATAATCGAATTTATAGAATAATCTAAATCAAATTTATAATCTCTAAATTTATACGATACATCTAAACCCTTACAAATCTCCCTTATAACTTCATCAAATTTTTTTAAATGAATCTCATCCAAATTAGAACTAATCTCATTAATTAAATCATTAATAGATTTTCCTCCTCCATGATGAACTCTTTTAACCATAATAGAACAAATTAAAACATCCATATCATCACCACTTTGAATTTGTTCAAGTGAAATATAATGTTCACGAATTAAATTTGAAGTAGTTTTAACTTCAATTTTTTCAAATCCTGAACTAAAATCAAATCGAGCATTTAAAGGTAAATGCCAAAAATCAAGTATTCTATTTCTATCTAAACTAGAATGAATTAATAATAATTCTCCAAATAATCCAACAACTTCATCATCTAAAATCTCCACACAATCAACAAATAAATTTTCAATATCTTCAATATATCCCTTAATTTTAAAATTATCCGGATGTAAAGAATAAAAATTAATTAAATCAGAAATTAAAGTAAAAAAAGATTGAACTAAATTTGAATTAGTAGAAATTAACTCAAAAGAAAAAAATGGACCACAAACTTGTCTATCTAAAATAGAAATTATATTATTTACTCCTCGAGAAATTTTAATATTTGAAAACTTTTCATTTGGTATCCCAATAAAATTAAAAATATCAGATTTAAAAAAAACAACTGGAAAATCACCAAACCTTTTCCCAACATAAACCCCATCCAAATTAGGAACTTGTTCAAAATTAATCTTTTTTTCACTAAGAGGAGTTTCTAGATTATTAAAAATTTGATTTAAATTCATAGAATTTATTATAATTTTATTTATTTAAATTAAAGGTTGAAAATTGAAACTAATTAAATAAAAATATTAATTACAAACTAAATTAATTTTAATAAACTCTCTAGGTTGAATTAAGTCTAAATCACAATAATAAGAACTCCGTAATTTAAATATCTTTGATGTAAAATTTCCATATCTATTAGTAAATAAACAACTACACCCATCAAAGTTATCATTGTAGCCCACTCTAAATTCATATTTATGAATTGGTAAGTCTACATTATTAATTAGTATTGACTTATAGTTAGATAAATTATTTTTATTTTCAATTATAGTTAAAGGAAATGATTCACCATATATTCCATTATGTCTAGTAAAATAATAATAATCAATATTTAAAATTCTTGACTTCAAATCATTTTTAAAATATAATTCTACCTCATTAGAATACATATTAAAATTTGGAGACTTAGAATAGAATAGATCATTCCCGACACCATCAAAGTATGGTTGATAACCTATGATATTTAAGTTTTTATTAATAGGTATTGATACCTTATTAGTGGAGGTTGAATCAAATCCAATCGGATAATAAGGTAATTCAATTTCTACAAAAGCATCTATTTTTTTATAGAATATCTTATTCTCATCGTCATAAATAATCTTTGAAACTTCTTCATTTAATGAAATAACTTGTGGATAAAAAATAGGTTGTAAAAATTGTCCTATAAAAATTAAACTTAAAAATGAAAAAATAGTTATTTTATTTTTTTGTATAAATGGTATAAAGTTATCTTTAAATTTAAAGTCAAAAATAATATTTACAAAGTAAATTAATAAAAATAAAAAAATAATATAAATTAAAAATAGATTTTTTTGTGAAAACATCATAATCACAATAAATGAATAAGATATAAAAACTAAAACTAGATTAAATTTAAAATTTTTAAACCTATCAATCTCCAAATTATAACTATAATATACAATAGTTAATATTACAAAAACTATAAAAAAAATCAAAAGAACAATAAACAGAGTTAATATACTTTCATTACTAACTAAAGAATATATAAATAATAATCCCATAAATGAAATTGATACAAAAAAATAAATAAATGATAAAAATTCATAAAATAAGAATATTTCTTTATAATTTTTAAAATAAGCCTTATCATTTGTTTTTGTAATAAATAATCTAAATTGTATAAAAAAACTAGTTAAAAATGAATAAACAACTATAAATACAAAAATTGCCGAGAGAATAGCTTGTAATGTGAAAATTTCGAAGGGAATTTCATACCTTCTAAAATGTGTTAGTCCATATTCTTGAATAATCTTAAACTGACCCGAAGAATTTGTTAAAACAAATGATAAATTAAATCCTTTAATCTCTGAGTCTTTAGGTTCTAAAATTAATCGGTATAAATTTTCATCAACTTTTTTTGCTAATTTATAGTTTTTACTTGAAAAGTCTAATGAGATGAAATATACAGACGCATTTATTTTATCTGTAGGAAATTCAACTGTAAAATCTAAAAATTCCCCATAATAATAAGTTTTATCATTTAGAAAGTTAATATTTAAATTAGCATCAGTAGTATTAATTAATTTTACATTTGAATTAAATTGGTTATCATCTAACATTATAAAAAATAAAAAATAAATTGAAAATACACAAGACAAGATAAAAATTGAAATCCTAAAATAAAATTGTTTATAACTGATTTTTTTCATAACTAATTAGTAAATATTCTGATTATATAAAAAACTAACGGAAAATAGACAGTAAAATTAAGCTATATTATTGGATTTGAAAGTAATTTTGAACATTGTTCAAAATTTCCTCAAAAATCGAAGATTTTTCGAGTGAGTACAATGTGCTCACGGTCGCACTGAGTCTCCGGAGGAGGTCAGTGGTGAAAAGGAACTCTTCGTTATTCAAAGATAGAAAAATTTTCACTCGTGAAAATTTTGAATAGAATTGAAAAAATAACGAAGAGTGGATTTGAACCACTGACCTCCGGGTTATGAGCCCGGCGAGCACTCCTAACTGCTCCACTTCGTTAATATATATGTATTAATTTAATAAAACTTTGTGAAAACATTGTTTTCACAACGGATTAGAAATTTGTAAACAAATTTCTTGAAATAAATCAATTATTTTAAAATAACTGGTTTATCTTTAGGATTCTTTGAAATATAATCCTTAATTGTTACAAACTTACCACCAGCAGCCTCAATTGACTTAATAGCTGATGATGAAGCGTTAAATGCTACAACTGTAACCTTCTTAGATAAAATACCTTCACCTAAAACCTTTCCAGGAACAATAACAACTTCTCCACCTTTAGTATACTTACTAATTTTGGATAAGTTTGTTTGTGCTCTTTGACTCGCAGACCCTGCTAAAACCTTAGCCACTGCTTTCCAAGTACCAACACCTGATGTTACAGATAATTTTTTTAAATCTCTGATAGTATCAAATAGAACTTGATTTGTTGTTTTCGTTTTTGGAATAACCGCCATCGTACTAAAAATAAAACAACTCCAGTTTATAAAGTTTTCTTAAAATCAAAACTATTAAAGAAATTAATTAATCAAAATCAATCCTAAACTCAAACCCGTGCTTAGTAAATCCTTGTTTTTCATAATAACTATGTAATCTCTCCTTTACAAACCTTGAAGTAAAAATCATCTTATAACAATTATTCTCCCTAGCCAAATCAACAATCTTATTCATTAACTCCTTACCCAAACCATCTCCACGATAACTCTCATCAACAAAAACATCCTCAACAAACCCAAAAGGTCGCTTATGAATATCATTATTCATCAAATATAAAAACGCATGACCTACATCCTCCCCACCTCTCTCAACACAAACTCTAAAACCTGAAGACTTTACTTCACAAACCTTTAACTCACTCATTTTACAGTCACCGACTTTGCTAAATTTCTTGGTTTATCAGGATTCAACCCTAACCTCTCAGCCATCTTAAGAGCTAATAACTGCAAAACAATAGTTCCAAAAATATCTTCAAAAACCTCTGGAACCTTAACAAAATAATCATAAACCTCATTCTCAACTGAACTAACTCCAATCAAAACACCACCACGAGTTTTAATCTCAATAGCATTTGACACAATCTCATCACAATTCCCTAAAACCACAACAGGAACACCATCAGTAATTAAAGCCAAAGTTCCATGCTTTAACTCTCCCCCCGCAAAACCTTCAGCATGAATATAACTAACCTCCTTTAACTTTAAACTTCCCTCCAAAGCAAAAGGATGAAACTCATTTCTCCCAATAAAAAAACAATCAGGAGCTGAATAAAATTTCTCACAAACATCATCCAAAATATTTAAACAATTTCCAATAAACCTATCAAACTCATTTTCATAAAAAGTTAAATCATCATTAATTTCCTTTCCACACAACTCATAATTCAATAAATGAGAAACAAACACTTGAGCAGAAAAAGCCTTAGTTGAAGCAACAGAAACCTCACGCCCACAATTTAATAAAATAATTCTATTTGCAAAACGAGCTAAAGTTGAATTAGCAGTATTAGTAATTGTAAAAATCTCATTACTATCCCTTAGCTCACGCAACGGATAAATCAAATCTGCAGTCTCACCTGACTGACTCAAAACAACAATAATTGAATCAGAAATAACTTTAGTGTAATTTTGTAACTCACTAGCTAAAATAATACTTGACATAATTCCATGCTTTAAAAGTTCATAATGCATAACATAAGCAGCATGATAACTAGTTCCAGCGGCAGTTAAAACTAACTTACGCCCATTCCTTAAAGCATTCTTTAAATACTTAATAGAAGATAAATTCTCACTTGTAATAATACTTCTTAAATTTTTTTGATCATAAATTTCTTTCTCCATATAAGTTGGAAAAGAATTCTCATCATCACACTCAGATTTTACTGACTCCTTAAACTCAGGAGAAAACTCTTTAAAATCACAATAAAAATGTGAACTAATATTATTCTCACTAATTGAACTAACTAAAACCTCTCCATCATTTAAAACATAAAACTTATCAGAATTATTTTGAACTAAACCAGAATCAGAACATAAAAATAACTCATCATCACAAACTCCAATAGCAATAGGATTAATATTTTTATAAGCTAAAATACAATTTTCATACTTTACAACAAAAGAAAATTCCCCCTTTAAATCTTCAAAAACTCTCTTACTTGTTAAAAGTAAATCATTTTCAACATTCCCAGTATCCTTAAAATACTTAGAAAATAAATGTGGTAAAACCTCAGTATCAGTTTCAGAATTAAACTCAACACCACAATTTTTCAAATCAGATTTAATATCTAAATAATTTTCAATAATTCCATTCATAACAACATAAAACTTTTTATCACAACTCCAATGAGGATGAGCATTCTCCTTAGTAACTCCACCATGAGTTGCCCAACGAGTATGACCAATTTCAACATTAGACTCAAATTTAGATAATCTATCTAACTCAAACTCAGACAACTCAGAAATATTTTTAGAAACAACTTCATCTGAACCTAACTTATGTAACAAAACACCATAAGAATCATAACCTCTATACTCTAAAAACTTTAAACCCTTTAAAGTTTTAATTGGACTTAAATCCTTAGAAATTCTAGCAATTATTCCACACATTATTTTTCACCTCGTGAAAAAAATGTTCCGACAACCATTGTGTTGGCGTGAACATCAATTTCTAAAAACATTGTTTTTAAAATGAGCATTTTAAAACCTCCTCTGCTTTTGTTTGCTCATCAGGATTCCCAACAGGTAACCAAAAATTAGTTGGAACAACATTAACACTAGCTCCATTTTTAATTAAAAAATTTAAATAATCAACAATTTCATACTCACCTCTAGAACTTAACTCTAACTTAAAATTAAAAATATCTGGAGTAAACATATAGACTCCAATATTAACTAAATTACTCGGTGGATTTTCAGGTTTCTCAATAATTTCAATTAAATTATCATCTCTATCAATTTTTAAAACTCCAAAACTACTTGGATTACTAACCTCCATACCAAGCATACCAAACTCACAATCAGCCAAAGACTCCAAATCAGAAACAGAATAAATATCATCTCCATTTAAAACCATAAATTTTTTATCCAATAACTCTTTACAACACATTAAAGCATGTCCAGTTCCAAGTTGCTCAGTTTGCTCAACATACCTGATAGGAATTCCCTTATAACTATCTCCAACAACATCAATAATTTTATCTTTTAAATACCCAACAACTAAAATAATTTCAGACGCAATATCAACTAAAGCCTCCAATTTATGTTCTAAAACAGACTTATTACAAACTTCAACTAAAACTTTTGGAATATTTTCAGTAACTGGAAGAAACCTCGTTCCCTTCCCACCACATAAAATAACAACTTGAATTTTATCTTTCATATAAAAAATCTGTAAACCCATTAATTAAAAGTTTATTGTAACTAAAAGTAAATAATTTAAACAATAAAAATTAAACCAAAAAAATATACTTTATAACTATAATTAAAATTGTAAATATAATTATATAAAATAATTATATATAAAAATTAGAGTAACTTTAAGCAGTTACTTTTTTACCTGTTGATTTCTTAACAGCTTTTTTCTTAGGAGCTACTGCTTTTTTAGTAACTACTTTTTTAGCAGGGGCTTTCTTAGCAACTACTTTTTTAGCAGGTGCTTTTTTAACAACCTTCTTAGCAGGAGCTTTCTTAGCAACTACTTTTTTAGCAGGTGCTTTTTTAACAACCTTTTTAGCTGGGGCTTTTTTAGCTACAACTTTTTTATTTAATTTTGAAACTTCAGCCTTAACTTTTGAATTTGTCTTTTCAGCAGTAGTTAACTTAGACTTAATATCTTTCATCATACCAATACTCTTAGCTAATAATTTTTCATCATCAGCTGAAACAGTCTTAGCAGCCTTAGTTGCAATTTTTTTCGCTGCAGCTTTTTTAACATCAACTTTATTAATTAAAAGTTCATTATTATTTAAAGCCTTATCTAACATCTTCTTTAAATCAGCATTCTCTTTTTCTAATCTCTTAGTCATAGATTTTTCACTATTTAATTGTTCCTTAGATTTTACAGATTCTAAATGTAACATATGTCTATCCTCAGATAGTTTATGACTCTCAATAATGATTCTTTTAATTTCTGATAAAGATTCATCTGAAACATGTTTTTTTTTAAATAATTTATTTAACATTTTAAAAATAAAATAAATAAAATACATCTTAAATATTATTAACTCAAAAATAAAATAACATTAAAGTATCAAAAAATAAAATAAAAAATTACAAAATAAATAACAAAACAAAACATAAATAATTAACAAAAAGATAGTTTGAAAATCAAACTAGAATAAATTTTAATCAAAAACCAAACTCATCTAAAAACTCCCTAAACTCATCAAACCTATTTAAAAAATTAACACCAATATCAGTTAAACTATAAACAAATCTTGAAGACTTTTTACTAACCTCATTTCTAACTAAAAAATTCTTTTTTTCTAACTCAAAAATATACTCCTCAAACATCCCAAAAGATAAATTAGACTTTCTCATCAAATTAGTTGGAGAAATATTATTCCCTGACTTTTTAACCTCCAACAATATATCTCTATTAACTTCTAACTTAGAACGCCGTTTAACAGATTTCATACTCATTTTTCAAATTTTTTTCTCCAACCAAATAACTTAAAATAAATATAAGCATAAATAATAAAATGAAATAAATTCATAATTAATTCAAAGTAAATAATTGGTAATAAATCCTCAAAGAAAAAATCAAAAGAATTTACAAACCTTAAAAATAAAAGTAAAATAATTGTAACATAAGGAACTTGCTTTAAAATTTTTTTAAAATTTCCCTTCTCAGAAACTAAATAAATAAATCCTCCAAATAAAACTAAATTATAAACTACAAATAAATACTCACTAATCATAAACAAAATAATAGTTACAATAAAATCAACAAAAATCAAAACACTATTTAAAAATAAAAAAAAGTTTTTAGAACTTTTCGAATTAGACTTTAAATCATAAAATTTAGATAAAATTGAAAATAATAAATAAGTTCTAGCAATCCATGCAAAAGATACAAAAGATATTAACATTAAAATAAGACTCCAAAAATTAAAATCAATTGATAAATTAATAAAACTATTAAAAATAACTAATACATAATATGAAAACGAAATAATTGATAATAAAAAATAAAAATAAAAAGAAGTATAAAATGCCTCCAAATTTTCTGACCCAATAAAAGTATTTATTTTTTTAGACTCTGAAAATATCTTATAAGATAAAAAAATAAAACCACACATCAACAATAAATAAAACCAAGATTCAATCGAACTATAACTATGTATAATTTCATTCACCATCTCCAATTTTAAATTAACAAAAGAAAAATTAGTTGACTCATTTAATGTAGAATTAACTAGCAAATTTTCACCCAAAGATTCATTTAAATTATTAATTGATAAATTACTCATACAAATATTAAATTAAAACCATTTAAATAAATTTGTAATTTATCCAAACTAATTTCTAAAATAGAAGTTTGATACATTTTGTTTATAAACATAATTCAAGTAAATATAGTATGGACAAAAATCAATCCATATTAGAGTTAAAAAAAGTTTCAAAAATCTATGAAATGGGTGGTGAAAAACTTTACGCTCTAAACAATGTATCCTTAAAAATTAATCAAGGAGAATTTGTTGCAATCGTTGGAAGTTCAGGATCTGGAAAATCTACTCTTATGAATATGATGGGAGTATTAGATAGACCAACATCTGGGGAAGTGTTTTTAAAAAATCAAAAAGTAAAAGATTTAGATAAAGATACACTAGCAAATTTTCGTGGTAGAGAAGTAGGATTTATATTTCAACAATATAATTTAATTTCAAGACTCTCAGCAAAAGAAAATATTGCTCTAACATTAGAATTTTTAGACTTTGAATCTCAAACTGCTGATATCTACATTGATAAAGTATTAAAACTTGTTGGACTATCAGATAAAAAAAACCATACTCCTGGTAAATTATCTGGAGGTCAACAACAAAGAGTAAGCATAGCTAGAAGTTTAGTTGCAAATCCATCAATCATATTAGCTGATGAACCAACTGGAGCCCTAGACTCTAAAACTGGAAAAGATGTTTTAGAAATATTAACAAAATTAAACAAAGAAGGAAAAACCATAATTATGATTACACACGACTTAAATTTAGCAAAATACGCAAAAAGAATTGTTGAAATCAAAGATGGTAAAATTATTAAAGATCACATAAATAATGTTCAAACAAAAATAAAATAAAATAAAAATAATATAAAAAATGAAAAAAAATAATATAATAAAAATATTCATAACAATGTTAATATTAACATTAACATTAAATCTAAGTTTTGCTAACACAACTCCTGGAGCAGTAAGTTTAAAACTTTTAAATCAAAATCCAGACCCAGTAAAAGCTGGAGAAATCGTAACAGTAAGAATTAGTGTTGAAAACTTAGGAGGGACATCAGTTGAAGGTTACTCAGTAAGATTTGAAGATAACTACCCATTCACACTATTTGAATCAGAACAAAGAGAATATAACTTAGGTAAAATTTTGGCTAATGCCGGTGGAACATCTGCCCAAATTTTAAAATTTAAAGCAAGAGTATCTGAAGATGTAAGTGAAGGAAACTACCCAATTAAAATTATCGGAATTTCCAATAATGGAGTTCAAAATATTAAAGAATTTTTAGTTGAAGTAAACTCAGAAGCAAATGCTGAAATTTCATCAATATCAGTCGATTCACTAATCCCTGGAGAAAAAACACTAATTAATTTTGGAATTAAAAATGTCGGAAAATCAGATTTAGAAAATATTAAATTTTCATGGCAATCCCAAGACGACATTATTTTACCAGTTGGATCTGGAAACTTTAAATATATTGATAGAATTAAAAAAGGTGAAGAAGAAATTTTATCATTTCAAGTTGTATCAGATTTAAACACTGAACCAAAATTATACAAACTAGAATTAACAGTTGAATACGACGATGTAGAAAGTTTACAAACAATTACAGACGCTGGAACAATTGAAAATCAAAAAAGAAGAGAAGTTGTCTCAAAAGCAGGAATTTACGTTGGAGGAAAAACTGACTTTGAAATTTCTCAAAAAGATTCTACTATAAACTCAGTAACATTTTCAATTGCAAACATTGGATCAAACTTAGCAAGTTCAGTTGTAATTAAAGTTCCAGAACAAGATAATTATGAAACAATTTCATCTGATTCAAAAGTAATTGGAAATATTAAAAAAGGAGCATTTGGAAGATTTGAATTTGATTTAAATCAACTAAATAAACAAAACCAATTAAATTTAGTTATCGAATATACTGACACAACAGGAAAAAGACAATCAGCTATGAAAACAGTAAAAGTTAATTTACAAGATAAAGCACTTTTTTCAGATGAACCAAAATCAGAAAGTTCAAATACTAAAACATATATGATCACAGCATTATTAATTATCGGGATTGGAATTTACCTTTATAGAAACAAAAGACAAAAAAAATATAAACATAATTAAAATGGAAAAAAAACCCCAAAAACAAAATAAAACAAAAATTCAGAACACAAGTCAAAAGAAAAATCAAACTACTGAACATTTAATTATTAGATTATTTGATATAATCAGTATTCCATTTTTTATTTTATTAGCAATATTAATAATTGAAGACCAATTATACACAATGGATTTTTATTTTGAATATGCTATTTATTTTGGATTACTAAGTGGAGTTATAACATTATTAATGTATGGATTCGCTGGATACAGAGCTAAAAAAAATGAATCTAAAAATATTAAACCAAGTTACGCAGGATTAAGTTTAGGTTTACTAATTGGAGTTATTGGATTTATATTAACTATGTTTGTTAGTTCAAGTTTTGATGATGTATTAAATAATATAGATTCTGAGGATTATAATAATCTAAAAGATAATTCAAATCAAGAAGATGAATTTGTAATTGGATCAGAATCAGAGTTTGAATCCGAATCTGAAAATTTTGGTAACGAAGATTTTGAAAATTCATTTAAATTATTTGGTTACATATTCGGAATTATTGGTATAATATTTGGAGGACTTATTGGAATGTTATTTGGATTTATCGGTGGAAAAGTAGCACAATAGAATTTTAGAAATTAAAATGATATAAATACAATAAATTAAAATAAAAAAATAAAAATAATAATAATAAAATAGAATAAAAATAAAAAATGAAATTACTAAAAAAACTTAAAATTGCTTTTGGAATGTTAAAAAATGCTAAACTTAGAAGTTGGCTAACTATTATCGGAATTGTTATTGCTGTAGCATCAGTTACAATGATTTTAAGTTTTGGTGAAGGAATTAATAACGAAGTTCAAAATAAATTAGGAAGTTCAGGAATTGGAATATATAGTTTAACAGCAGGTTATAGTTGGTCAGAAGAACAAATACCTCAAAATACTAAAATCACATACCAAGACTATGAATTTTTACAAGATGTAAAATTCATTGATAAAGTTTCAAGAGAAATTAGTATGTATTCAAAAGCAAATTATTTTGGTGAAGAATATGATTTATCAGTAAAAGGAGTTGATTTAGAAAATTTTGAAATATTTAATGAAATAACAATTACTGATGGAAGAATTTTAAATGAAGATGATAATGGAGTTATTTTATTATCAAAAGATTACATTAATGAATCATTCCCCGAAGATTTTAAACCAACAATTGGCGACTATATAGAATTTGGTTCAAAACAATTATTAATTGTTGGAATTTATGACTCAAATGATTTTTTAGGATTCTCATTTACTAATGGATATGTAAGTTTTCAAGATGTTAAAGAATTAAAAGAAGAAATAGCTGAACTTGAAGAAAACTACGAAGAATATGATGAATATGGAAATTTAAAAAGTGATGTTTATGACTCAATTATGATTAAATTTAATAATTTATATTCAACAAAAGATGCCAAAGAAAAATTGACAAAACAATTAGACAAATTTAGAGATTCAAATCCAGACTCACAAAATTATAATTTAGGTGGAAAAGAAGATGCTTTAGGATTTATTAATAAAATTGTAGATGTAGTAACTTGGGTTCTAGTTGGGTTTGCAAGTATTTCAATTGTTGTAGGTTCAGTAGGTGTTGCAAATACAATGTATACATCAGTAATTGAAAAAACAAAAGAAATTGGAATTATGAAAGCAATTGGAGCAAAAGATTCAGACATTGAACATATTTTTCTATTAAACTCAGGACTTCTTGGATTAGCAGGAGGAGTAATTGGTGTAGCTATTGGACTATTTTTCGCAATTATCGCAGGAATTGCAATTATATATTTTTCTAAAATTGAAGGAATTAGTTTATGGAGTTTAATAAGTTTTAAAATTATATTTGGAAGTTTATTATTTTCAATATTAATTGGAATGGTAAGTGGATATTTCCCTGCTAAAAATGCAGCAGCTCAAGATCCAGTTGTAGCATTAAGAGGAGAATAATTTTCTCCAAAAATACTAAATTAAAATATTAATAAAATACAAATTTAAATTTTAAATAAAATATTTTATAATATTAAAGAGGTTTTATAAACAGAAATATAAATTCTATAATATGGAATTAATTATGTTAATTATATTAATATTTTTCACATTAATTTTTTTAATTTTACTTATAACAGAAACTCTCCCAGTTTTTGGTGCAACAAAAATAAAATTTAAAGATAAATTTGAAAATATTGAAAAAACAATTTTAGGAAATAAAAACGAAAGCTCATTTACAGGAATTTTAGAATTTTTTATATTTAAAAAAGATAAAATCCCAAGAAAAAAAATTCAAAATCCAAAATTAAATTCTAAATATATTGAAAATCCAAATAAAGAAAATACACAAATTACTTGGTTTGGGCATTCATCTGTATTAATTCAATCTCAAGAATTAAATATTCTAACTGACCCAGTGTTTTCAAAAAGAGCATCACCATTTCAATTTGTAGGTCCAAAAGGATTTAAATATGAAAATAAATTAAAAATAAAACACTTACCACAAATTGATTATGTTTTAATTTCTCACGACCATTACGACCATTTAGATTATAAAACAATTAAAAAAATAAGTGAAAAAGTAAAACATTTTTTAGTTCCAATTGGAGTGAAATCCCATCTAGTAAAATGGGGAGTTAAAGCTAAAAAAATTACAGAATTTAATTGGTGGGATGAAAAAGTAATTTCTAAAAAAACAATGTTTGCATACACTCCAGCGCAACACTTCTCAGGAAGAAAATTAACTGATCAATTCAAAACCCTTTGGGGAAGTTGGGTAATTAAAATAAATAATAAAAGTATATATTTTAGTGGAGATAGTGGATATTTTAAAGGATTTAAAGAAATCGGAAATAAATATGGACCATTTGATTTAACAATGATTGAAAATGGAGCTTATTCAAAACACTGGCCACAAGTTCATATGTTTCCAAATGAAACCTTAAAAGCGCATATGGATTTGAAAGGAAAAAAATTAATGCCAATTCACTGGGGAAAATTCGACTTAAGTTATCACCCCTGGCGTGAACCGGTTGAAAGACTATTAGAATATGCTAAAAAAGAAAAACAAATAATTATTACACCACAACTATTTGAAACATTTAATTTAGAAAATAAAACTAATTTTAAAAAGTGGTGGAAAACTTTGTGAATTCTTCACAAAATTTTCCTCCAAGAGACATTGTCTCAAAAATGGATAAACTCTCTGATAATTTAGAGAGTTTTAAAAAGTTAAAATAAACAAAAATAAATATTATTCCCTAGAATAATATCTACCTATTTTAACATCCTTCGCAAAAAAACTTAATTCCTCTAAACACTTCTCCGCAACATCCCCAGTCAAATCAGACTCAACATCAACAAAAAAAACATAATCAAACTTCTTAACCTTACTAGGACGACTCTCAATCTTTGTCAAATTAAAACCATTAGTTGCAAAAGCCCCTAAACACTTATACAAAGCACCAGCAAAATCCCGAGTTCTAAAAAAAATAGTTGACTTATTACTCTTAGTCAAATCATAATTAAATTCTAAACCTTTTCTCTTAACCAAAAAAAACCTAGTAGTATTATCATCAGCATTCTTAACATCATCACTCAAAACATCTAAACCATAAATCTCACTACACAAAACAGAACTCAAACTAGCAACTTGAGCTTCATCAGTCTCCGACACAAACTTCGCAGCACCTGCAGTATCTCCAAAACTAATTGCCTCAATCCCATTTTTCTCCAAAAAATTAGAACACTGACTCAAGGCCTGAGGATGAGAATAAACTTTCTTAATATCAGACAACTTAGTCCCAGACTTAACTAACAAATTATGATTAACAGGTAACTTAAACTCACCAACAAGTTCAACCTCATCAGCAAACTCAGAAAACAAATCATAATTAGCAACTACGGAACCAGCATTAGAATTCTCAATAGGAACCATTCCAAAACCACACCCAGAAATAATTTCCTCAAATAACTTTCTAAAAGAATAAACATTTTTAGTCTCAAAATTAATACTATTTAACTCACAAAACTTAATCAAAGCTTCCTCCGAATAGGCTCCATTCTCCCCTTGAAAAGCAATAGTTACTTTATTCATCCTTACAACAACCATCAGACTCACAACAATCACTCAAACAATCACTACAATCACCACAACTATTACCAGAAACAATATCTTTTCCAACCTCACTATAAAAATCTTTTAAATATTCATCTTGCTTAAAAGCAAAATCATAATTAGAAAGTTCATCAAATCCAACCCATTTAAACTCTGAATGTTCATAATTCATCTTAACTCCAAGTTCATCAACAACAGACCCAAAAAAATAAATTACTCTAAGACGAGAACCAACAACAATTGATTTAAAATAATCATACTCTAAAACTTCACAATGAGTTTCCTCATAAACTTCCCTAAACAAAGAATGTTCAAAACTCTCTCCAGACTCAACACCTCCTCCAGGAATACACCACTTACCTGGCTCACAATCATCATCATCCGCCCTTTTTAAAATTAAAACTTTATTTCCATCAGAATTTAAACAAATAAAACTTACAGCATTCCAAACTCTAGAATCATTAACACCACTATTTTCATTACTCATAAAATAAATATCTCAAACAAATAATATAAATATTTGTAAAATAAAAATAAAAATAAAAATAAACACTAATAGATAATAACTATTTACACCAAACCTTTATATATTAAATACAAGTTATTTTTACTATGACAAAACAATTACCTATTCAACCTACATTAAATATGGGAATCGTAGGACACGTAGATCACGGAAAAACTACACTTACGAAAATTTTATCTGGAAAATGGACAGATACACACTCTGAAGAAAAAAAAAGAGGAATTACAATTAAATTAGGATATACTAACTTTTCAATTTTTGAAGATGGTGATAAACTAGTTACAAAATTAAAAAAAGCAAACCCAATTAGAAACATCTCAATTGTAGATGCTCCAGGACACGAGTCCTTTATGGCAACAATGATTTCAGGAGCAGCAATTATGGATTGTGCTTTATTATTAGTAGCAGCAAATGAAAAATGTCCACAACCTCAAACAATTGAGCACTTAAAAACATTAGAAATTGCAGGAATTAAAGATATTATTGTAATCCAAAACAAAGTTGACTTAGTAAATAGGGAAGAAGCAATTGAAAATTTCAAAGAAATTCAAGAATTTTTAAAAGGAACTGTAGCAGAAAATGCACCAGTAATCCCATTATCCGCTCAACACGGAGCAAATATTAGTGAATTATTAAAAGCAATTAACATAACATTCAAAGATCCAGTTAGAGAAACTAAAAAAGATCCAAGTTTATACGTAGTTAGAAGTTTTGATATTAACAAACCTGGTGATGACTACTCAAATCTAAAAGGAGGAGTTTTAGGAGGTTCAATTAAAGAAGGAACAGTTAAAGTTGGTGACGATATTGAAATTAGACCAGGTTTAATGAAACAAGAACACGGTAAAATTTCATACGAACCAATTATGGCAACTGTTAAAGGTTTAATGTCAGATAAAGATAAATTAGACTCAGCAATTCCAGGTGGAAGTGTAGCAATTATGACAGAATTAGACCCAGCAGTAACTAAAACTGATAGTCTAGTTGGACAAATTGCAGGATTAAAAGGAACTTTACCTGAACCATGTACAGAAATTACATTCGACCAACACATGTTTGATAAAATCACAACCTCAGATGGAGAACACGAAGTTAAAGCAAATGTTCCAAATGAACCTTTAATGTTAATTGTAAATTCATTAACAACAGTAGGAGTAGTTTCAAAAGTAAATCCTAAACAAGTAACTGTTAAATTAAAAAGACCAGTTATGGCATTTAACGGAGATAGAGTTGTAATCTTCAAACAATTTGGAACAAACAAATGGAAGATTATGGGATATGGGATCATCAAAGGACAATAGTCCTTAAAACCTTATTTTTTTAATTCTAAAATATAAATAAAATAAATCTTTCTTACAAATAAATACAATAAAACTTTATATACTTTTAAAAATAATTCAACAATATGTTAGACCAATTACTCAGTCAATTATTAAATTTATCGATAATTCAAATATTTATAATATTTATAATTTTATCAATATTAAATGGAATTATTTTAATTCCAAGCTCACAACTAATTTTGATTACATCAGGAATTATTTCAATATCATTAAACATAAACCCATTTATACTACTAACCACATTAATTATTTCAAACATTTTTGGAAATTATATCCTATATTTAATCGCTCACAAATATGGAAAAAACATTGTAAAAAAAATAATTCCAATGAATAAAAAAAAATTAAATGAACAATTATTAGTATTAGATTATTTATTCAAACGATATGGGAGTTTTATTATTGTAATTGGAAGAAATTTACCATTATTTCATTCACTAGTATCAATTCCAGCAGGAATCTCCAAAATTAAACCTAAAACATACCTAATATATACCACAATCGGAATTACAATTTGGTCAATAATATTTTTTTACCTAGGAAGATACACCGGAGAAAACTTTGAAAAAATCCTAAAAATGTTTGAAACTACTGGTTCAATAATACTAATTACAATATTTATTACACTATATATATTATTTAAAAAATACTACAAAAAAACATTAGAACTAGCAAAGAAAGAATTTAAATAATAACCTTTATAAACCAAAATTAATTTATTATATTATAAAATTAAGATATCATAAGGTTTCAAAGCGATTTGTATCTATTGATTTTATGCTTAAAGAAAGTCAAAAAATAATTTTTGACTCAAAACAAATTATATCAAAATGGTTAGTGGACAATTAAAAAGTAGAAGATTAGCAAGAGTTCAAGTTAAAACAATTAACGGAACTAAGACAAAATACGTACAAAGAAACAGACAAATTGCAAAATGTGCAGTTACTGGAAAGCCTTTAAGAGGAATCCCAAGAAAGACAAACAGACAATTTAAGAACTTAAACAAGTCCTCAAAAACTGTTGCTAGAGCATTTGGTGGATATATGTCTCACTCAGCTTTAAAGACTAAAATCATTGAAGAAATGGTTTTAAACAAATAAGTTTACAAAACTTATTTTTCAAAAGCGACCAAAAATCTTTTGATTTTTGAGTATGGTTTTAAACAAATAATTTTTAAAAATTATTTTTTCAAATTCAATTAATTAATTCTAAATACAAATAAAAATCATAATAATTTTACTATATTTAAAATATGAATAATTTCCTTTAAATTATTAATATCTTAAAATACAAGCAATTGAACCAAGACCATCTAAAATTCTTCCAGACTCATTTTTAGAATTAACTATAACTAAATCCCCATTTAATTGTTCAACTAATTTCATCAAATCATTAATCTCAGCATAATTTCCATCATCCTTACTATTCTCAATTAATTTTGTAGAAATTAATAAAGTTTCAACTGCTCCAGAATTAATTGACTCAACACAATTATCATAACCATAACAATTCTTCGAACCAGAATTAATATTTAATAATAAATTTGAAACTGAATCAGACTCTTTTGAAAGTTGTGAATTTTCTAAAACACCTGAACTTGAAACTCCTTTCAAACACTTTGCAACCGCAGAATTTGAAACATCAGTCCAAGGAAAAACAATTATTTTCTGCCCAGTTTTATCCTTAATATATTTAGCCAATTTTTCCTTATATATTCCTGGACCTGAAAAAATAATATTTGAATAATCACGATTCAAAAAAGATTCCAAAATTTTAAACTTTTGTTCCTCCTCATTTAACTCCTCTAAATGATACTTTTTAGAACCTAAACCATTCTTATCAAATAAAATAGAATAATTAAAATCTGAAAACTCCGCTGCAATCAATTCATCCTTATCAAACAAAACTAAAAAATTCTTAGACTTTTTAGAATTAATAGCATTATCCAATAATTTCTCCTCAAACTTTAAAACTGACTTTTTCAAAATTTTAATTTTATCATTAACAGAAAAATTTAAACTATGAGCTTGCCCAACAGCAGTAAACTCAGTCTCATTACAAATCTCTCCCGAAACTCGTAAAACTGAACTATCAAAATTAGTTTTATTTACATCTAACTCAACAAAAATAATCTTCTTAACTTGCTTTGCCTTATCCCCTGAACCAATTTTAACTTTACGCTCAGTTGTTGCAAAAACCTTATCAGAAGGAACTATAAACTGCGATAAAACCCACAAATCCTCTAATGTTTCAATCATCAATTCAAAATTTAAATTATTTTTTTCAATTAATCTCATTTTTAATTATAATAAAAATAAATAATAAGAATTTATAAACTAATGTAGTTTAAAATAAAAATAATATAATTCTAAGTAAAATAATTTGTAAATAAAAATAAAAAAAAATTATTTATTTAGACACCTTGTCAAAAACAAAAAATAATCAGAGATTATTTTCTATAAATTTCTAAATCTAACTTTCCTTCAGCTAATTCTTGATCAGCTAACTTAGCACACTCTTTTGTTAATCTAGGACCTTCTTCTGTCTCAACATTAGGTTCATCTCCTTCAACTAACTCACCAGCTCTAGCTGATAATAATCTACACTTTTCAAATTTATTTAATTTCTTAATCATTCTTCATTATCCTCAACATCTGATGAACCAGTAACTCTAATATCATCTAAACTTAAAGTAATAGGAATTGGAACCGGCATATTTGTAGGTTCAACTACTACTTCATCCTTTCCAGGCACAACTCTTACAACTCTTGCTCTATCCCCCTTAAACGGACCAGCAATAACTTCAACAAGATCTCTCTCATTAACTAAAACTTGTTCTGATGCCTTTTCAAAATACTTAGAAATTTCTTCAAATTGGATAGGAGTTTGAATACAACCCTTAAAATTTGGAATCCCTCTTAAAGAATCAACTAATTTAGTTAAACTTTCAGCCTCTGCAAAAACATATCCTTTTACAGTTTCAGGTCTAAAAATCCCATAAATTCCGTGATTTTCCTTCTTTTCTAGCATCTTCCAAACTGAATCTAAAAACTTATCCTCTTTACCTAATGCTGCTCTCACAACATAAAATTCATGTTCAGGTGCAGCTTCTACAGCCGCTGTTCTTTCAATTACTTCATCCATTTTTAACTACTAAAAATCCCCTTTAATAAAAATTGCCATAACAACTCAATAACAAATCCAATCATCCCTATAATAACAAAACCAATTACTACTACTTTAAAAGTTAAAAAATACTCCTTTTTAGAAGGTTTTTTTGTAACTTTCCAGACTCTTTTCATATCAGAAATACTTTTGGAAACCATTATACTAAAATTAACAGATAATGCTTTATAAAGTTTTGTCGGAATTGGTTCCGACAACGGCTTAGAAGTAAAATAAAATTAAAATTAAAAATCCTTTAAATCATAAACTTTACTGAAATGATTAATAAAATTTCCATTAACTGAAAGTTTTTCAGCCTCATCAAATAAACTCTCAACACAACGATGAAATGAACCTAAATAAAATAAAGGTAAATTTTCCGTATCTAATCCATGTTGCTTAGCATATGATTTATATAAACCTGGCATAGGCCCTATTTCTAAACACTCATCCTCTCTTAAAGCTGCATAAACTGGAAATAAAAAATTATCAATACAAATACCTGACCTAATAACAGAATAATCAGACAAACTAAAATCCATATTTGAAATATCTCTTAAAAATTTAATCGTATTAAAATTAGAATTTCTCTTAATTCCAGATTTTAAACCAATATTTAATAAATCAAAACTAGGACTCCCATTATCATTTTTTACAACTAATGACTTTAATTTATTCTCTAACATAAAAATAAAAAACAAAAACTCAATTATAAATGTAACTACTATAAAATAAAACTTGTGAAATTTTTAATTTCACAACAAATTCATCGCATTAACGAATAAATTCTAAACCTAAATCAGCATCTAACTGCTCATTCATTTCTTCAACTCTTTTTCTTCCTCTGATTTGCTCAGACTTAACCCCAGTAATTACAACCATAGTCTTAACTACCTTATTTAAATCATCCATAATTTGGGCTCCCCAAATAATTTTTGCATCTTCATCTAAAGTTTCAGAAACCTTTGCAACAATCTTTCTAGCATCCTCTAAAGTCATATCAGGACCACCAGTCACATTAACTAAAGCACCAGAAGCACCAGATAATTCAACATCTAATAAAGGATTATTTAAAGCTCTCTCAACAGACTCTTCTGATCTATTCTCTGAATCAGACTCACCTAAACCAATCATAGCCATACCAGCCCCAGTCATAACCGTTTTAATATCTGCAAAATCTAAGTTAATTAAACCAGACTTAGTAACTAATTCAGTAATTCCCTTAACAGCATTTGTTAAAACTTCATCAGCTAACTTAAAAGCAGTATGTAAAGGTAAATTTGGAGCAATCTCTAATAATTTTTCATTAGGAATTACAATTAAAGTATCAACATGTTTCTCCATTCTCTCTAAACCGATCATAGCATTTTCATATCTTCTACTTCCTTCCATAGCAAATGGAACAGTAACTACTCCAACAACTAAAGCACCTGACTTTTTAGCCATCTCAGCAATCACTGGAGCAGCACCAGTTCCAGTTCCCCCTCCCATTCCTGAAGTAATAAAAATCATATCAGAATCAGCTAACGCTTTCTTTAAATCAGCTTCAGACTCCTTAGCAGCTTCCGCACCAACATTTGGAACAGCACCAGCACCTAAACCTCTAGTTAATTCCTTACCAATTAAAATTTTCTTATCAGCCTTAGTATCAATTAAATCTTGAGCATCTGTATTAACTGCAATAGTTTTTGCACCTTCAACTCCAATCTCATCAATTCTCTCAAGTGTGTTGTTTCCTCCTCCACCAACTCCAATTACTTTAATTCTTGCTTGGTGTTGCTTTAAAACTGCTAAAAGTTCTTCATCATCTTTACTATGCATTGTTGGTTTTTCAACTTGTGCACTTGCTACTGCGTTTTGAATAATACTGTCCATTTTTGTTGTATAGCTATAAATATATAATAAAAAAGAAAACTTATTTTAGCTATGTGCCAAAAATGAAATTTTCATTTTCACTATAAATTGTATTTATACTAAATTATAGAGAATAGTCTTTTTAAATATTTGCTTTACAAATCTGTAAAACATAGTTACAGCGAACCTAAACACATTTTCCAAAATGATAGTGAAAAATAAAAATTGAGTTAACAAAATAACTAAAAAAATGAAAACAAAATAAAGATATAAATAAATTATTCAGTTGAACCTAAATAAAAAATACCTAATGAACCCTTATTAGTCCCCCCCATATCAGAATTTGGTGCTCCAACATATAAATCTCTCACTCCATTACCATCTAAATCCTTTGCCAATTCAATACTATCTCCAAGACCTTCCATCTGTGAAACTACACCCAATCCTCCAACATTCTGGGAAATTTTATCAATTCCCTTAACAGACCCATTAGAATTTAGATAAATAAAATAAAAAGCACCAGAATTACTAACAACATCATCATCACCGCTAGCACCAACAACTAAATCAATAACTTTATCACCATCTAAATCCCCGATATTTTTAACACCAACCCCAAAAAGATCCCCACTATCTAAACCAGTATTTAAAACTGGGAAATCAGAACCAATAATAGAATAATTTTTAACACTCAAATCAGAATTTAAATAAATTAAATAAACTTCACCTTTAGAAGTGCCAGAAACCTTTCCATTTAGCGCCCCAATAACTAAATCTAAATTTCCATCACCATCAAAATCTCCAAGACTATCAACTGAACTTCCAAAAGCATCTGAAGACTCAATAACTCCTGACAACACAGAAGAATTTCCTGAAATAATAGAATAATTCTTAACACTCAAATCAGGATTTAATAATAAAATATAAACTGCTCCAGAATTAGTCAGATAAGAATCATCAGTTTGAGCACCAACAGCCAAATCAATTTGCCCATTTCCATCGACATCTCCGATATTTTCAATACTACTACCAAAATAAGAAGTATCTCCTAAAACTCCAGTAAATCCAACACTTTCATCATCAATTTCATCAAACCCCTTAATTCCTCCACTAGAATTTAAATAAAAAATAGTAACTGAACCAACATTAGCTCCACCATCATCAGTTCCAACAGCACCAACAGCCAAATCATTAATTCCATCGGAATTAAAATCCCCAACATTTTCTAAACTCCATCCAAAAAAATCAGAATTAACTAATGTTCTCGTATACAACCCAGTATTTGAATTAATCGAAAACTCAGAAATGATTGAATTATTGGGACCCATCATAAAAATTAAAACTCTTCCCTTAAGAGCGGACCGATACAAACCAACAGCAATATCATCAAAACCATTCCCATCTAAATCACCCATATTAGCAATCCCTGAAGTCATATAAGAACTAGTTGAAAAACCTAAAGTGCCAAGGCCATCACCAGAACCAGAATATATAAATTTTGAACTTAAAATATCCCCATTACCAAAAATAGGATTAATATAATTTTCAATAGAAACTTTTTCCTCAAAAATACCTGAATCCGTAACAACTAAAACATCAACAATTGGAGAATTTACATACTTTAAACAATCACTAATATCAATTTTTGAAATTCCAAATTTTTGACTTGAAACATCACACACTGTGCCTGATACAATAACCTTCTCAACAAAAACTCCATCTGTGCCAGCATTTAAATATAAATCATTTCCAACAACATCTTCAATATTTAAAAAAGAGCCTGAATCAGAACTAGTTTCAACATCAGTAAATACACTTGATGAAAAATCAGAAAACCAACTTTGAAAACCAACTACAGACACAACCGCCACAACTAAAATTAAACTCACAGCCACAACAGGGTGAACTGCTTTTTTTCCTATTAAAAAAAACTTCAACATAATAAATATACTATAAGTTATTATATAACAATTAATAACTACTATCATTAAAAATAATAAACTAAAATAAATAAAATAAATAAATAAAATAAATAAATAAAATAATTAAATAAATAATTATTTCTTAGCTACAGCTAACTCTTCAACCTTTAAAGTATAATCTTTAAATTCCCCTATCATTTCACTAAATGCTGCACCTAACTTATCAGCCATTGATACCATATTCTTTGGAACTTTCAAAGTTACAGTCTTCCCAGTAGCTTTTACACCAAATAAATGTAAAGGAACCTTTAAACCATTAACTAAAACAAAAGTAATTTTATCTTCAATTTTATCAATACTCTTAGCATTTGAATACTCAATTCTAATTTTTTTCCCAGCTAAAGGATTATTAAAATCAACAGTCACTCTATTTGAAACAATTGATCTAACTGAACCATACATTCCATTAAAATCATAAGTCATACCAACAACAGCTCTTAACTTTTGTTCATCAAAAGCAGATTTAGGAAATGTTTTAACTAACTCCTTTTTTTTACTTCCATAAGCTTCATCAACAGATAAATCTAAAGTCCCTGAATTTTTTTTCATAACTGCATCATCTAAAGCAGGTAGAACCATTCCCTTCCCAATAACAATTGTTTGAGGACCATAAGAATTAATTTTTAAACCATTTTCTTTACCTAACTTCTCAGAAGTTGTTTGAACTAACTTATCATTTGCGTAAATATCAAAATCTACAGATACAAAATCATTTTTTTTAAATGTCATAACAAAAAATAAATTATTTAAGTTTATAAGTTTTATTTATATTTTCATAAAAAATAGACAAAAAAACCAAAATTAAATCCCATGTCACTAAAAAAAAATATCAAAATATTTAAAAAGTCAAAATCAAAAATTTAGAGAAGAATGCTTGAAAAAGACCTTAGAAAAACATACTACGAATATTTTGAAAGTTTTGAATTAATTAAAAATAAAATAATTCAATATTTATATAGTGAAGAGCTATTTTTTTATAAACACGATAAAGAAACAATAAAAGATGAATTTAACCAATATGTTAAAAACATATCAAAACTTACAAATAAACTAAATAAAGAAAAAATTCAAAAAGAAGAATACCATAAAATGTTAAACCAATCAATTTACGAAATTGATAAAAAACAAAAAGAAATAACTTCCCTATTTGAAAACCTTCTAGAAAACGAATTAGAAAAATTCTATAACTGTAAAAATAATGTTAAAAAGATATTACAAATACATAAACAAATAATTATTACAATTAATATGTATACAAGTTTTACATCCTACTTTTATGACTACTCAACAAAAAATCTTAAAAATTTAGAATTTAATGAACTAAAAAAAGGAGACATAGTATTATCCCTAAAATCAAAAAAAATAATTAAATCAAATTTATTTTACAAATTAATCTCTAAAATTACTAAATCAAGAATTGGACACTCAACAATATTTTTAGGATTAAATAATAAAAATAAACCTACATACATTGATGTTCAAGACGGTGATGCAACTGTTGAAAATTTAATCACAAACTCAAAATCAATAAAATACACAAAAACATCAAATAAATATTCTAATGATGTTATAGGATTAATCTTAAGAGTAAAAGGAGGATTATCAAAACAAGAAGAAAAATTAATTTCAGAATTTACAAATGCAAAAACAAATCTACAATACGGTTTTATCAAAGCAATATTAGCATTAATAATTGGAAAAATATATGAATTCCTGCCATCAAAAAGACTTAAACTAAAACATCCTGACCAAAATTTAAAAACAATGTTTTGTTCAGAATTTGTAATAAGAACTTATGAAAATGCCCAAATATATTTACAAAATAAATCAGATGCAGCAATGACATCTCCAGCAGACTTACTAAACTCCCCACAACTAGAAATCGTAGGTTATATCAATAAATAATATTTAAAAATAAAATTAAAAAAATTAATAAAGGCCTAAAATATAAAATACACATAAATTAAAATTAATAATCTAAATTAACAAATGACAAACAAAATAAATAACAAAACTTTTTCAATAGAAAAAATTGAAATTTTTCAAATTAAAGTTCCATTTAAAGAAAGATTTACACATTCCGCAAAATCTAGAAAATCTTCTGAAAATATAATTCTAAAAATATATAGTAAAGATAATGTAGGTTACGGAGAATCAATTCCAAGAGAATACGTAACTGGTGAGAACCCACAATCAGTAATTAAAAAACTACAAAAAAAAATAATTCCACACTTTAAAAATATAAAAATTAAATCAAAAAATCAATTACTAAAACAACTATGGGAATTTAGACAAACTCTAAAAACAAATGAACTCTCAGCATTTGGTGCATATGAAATCGCAATCCTCCACCTAGCATCTAAAGAAATTGGATTAACTATCGAAGACATATTTAAATTTTTAAAAACTAAACCTGACCCTCAAAAAACAATTTCATATTCAGGTATTATTGGAGACAAACCTTTAGCATTAATGATTTTAAAAGCCTATTTTATAAAAAAAATGGGATTTACACAAGTTAAAATTAAAATTGATGAAAAAACACTATACAAATTAAAATATCTAACAAAAATTCTAAAAAATAAACAAATAAGAATTGACTCAAATTGTGGTCTAAAATATACTAATTTTAATAAAACATTACAATACATAAACAAATTAAACATTAAACAAATAGAACAACCATTCCCACCATCATTAAAATCAAATCAAAAAGCATTCAAACAAGCTCAAAAATATGGGATTGATATAATATTAGATGAAAGTTTATGTAATTTAAAAGATTTAGAAAAACTTGGAAAACAAGGTAATATTCCAAACATTAGACCAACAAAAGTTGGAGGAATTTTAAGTTCGATATATATGTATAAATACGCAAAAGAAAATAACTTTAAACCTATTTTAGCATGTTTAGTTGGAGAAAATATTTTAACAAGAATAAATATTATCCTAGGACAAAATCTCAAAACTTTCGCAAATGAAGGAAATTACGATAAATATTTACTTCAAACTCCAATTATAAATAATCCTGAATTTGATAATAATGGCGTTTATACTAAAAATAAAATGAAATTAAACTATAAAACTAAAATTAATTCCAATTTTCAAGAAAACATCATCAAAAAAATCACCATTTAACAATGAAAACATTTAAAAACGACAAATAAGATAGTTAATATATATGAATCCTGAATATGTTAGTATGTGTAATAATTTTATAAGTCATAAAATTAATTCCAAATCTCTTGAAGATACTATTTCTACATACTGCAAAGCACATTCAAAAAGCATTTCTGAAAATTTTAATCTTATGTCATTAAATGGATGGGACATTTTAATGAAAGAATTAATAGGACGAGACATTATCGATGAAAATTTTAAAGGTGTAAGAGTTGAAGAAAACTTAGAATTAATAATTAATATTGGTAGAAATAAATATGGTTTATCTGATGAAATTTTATTTGAAGGGATTGACAAACAAACTACTGAAACCTTAAATAATGCTACAATCACCAAAGGAATTAGATCCGACTCAGTGAATTATGTTACAAACCAAATCTCATCAAGATTATTTTTAAATATTCAAAACCATTTAAAATTACCAAATGAAGAATTTCAGAGATTAGGATTTCAAGCATTAAAACAATCAGGACAAGCAAAATCATTAATTTACGGATTTAATCACAACATATTTGAAATTTTAGAAAATGTTAACACAATTGCAAACGCTAAAAATTCTACTAAAACAACTAACATCTCACTAGAGCGTATTGGAAATAACATCCACCAAATGAGGATTGAAACTAAACCAATTGTTGGAATTAAACTCGAAGATCCCGTAATTCACTGGAACATTGGAATGTATAACTATTTTTTAAATAATTGTAAAAATGTTTGTCAACCTGAAATAAAAATTGAAATTGATGATCTAACTAAAAGTTGGATATATACAGCTAAATTTAATGAAGATGTAAATAAAACTCCAAAAAAAAGTAAATTTAATTTTAAACATAAAATTATTAGATCAATTATTGGAAATAAAATTGAAAGATTACAACTTGAAGCTGAAAAAATTGAAATTGAAAAACAATTAAAAACTGAACAAGTAGAACATTTATACAATCAAACAAAAAGTATTATGAATCAAATGAGACACAGAGACACAAGTGACCATATGACTAAAATGGCATATTTAAGTGTATTAATGGGAAAACAAATGGGGATTTCAACTAATGATTTAAGATGTATTGTTCGCTCATTCCCAATCCACGACATTTGGAAAAATTCAACTCCACATCAAATTCTCCACGCAAAAGGTAAATTAGATGATGATGAATATGTTCAAATGCAAGACCATGCTAGAGGAAGTGAATACTCAATGATTAAATGTGGATATACACTAAAAGAAGCAAGTATAGGGTCAGGACACCAACTTAATGCTGATGGATCAAGTTACCCAGCATTAGAACCAATTAGAAATGCTAACGGTGAAATAGTTGATGTATACGCTGCAGACTGGAAACAATTATCAGTAACAGATATGATTGGAAGATTTACTGATGGACTAGAAACATTAAATGCTAAAAGAGTATATAAAGAAGGAATGACAATTGATTTTATTTTAAATAAAATTTTTAGAAGTGATGTTGAAAAAAAGAAAATTTTACAAGAAGACATTGGACATTTTGGAATTGAACAATTTGGAAAAACATTACAAGATTTAAAATATACTGCCAAAAGATATAACCCAGATACATCCAAACCAATTTCCCCTGCCGAAAGAGAAGTTATGAGATATATTCTAGGACATTCAGATAAATATAAAGTCCAAATCCCAAAAGGAGTTCAAGACTTAGTTCAAAATCATAAAATTCAATATGGGAGTATTGAAGATAGAATCCATTGTATTGGATTATCAATTAGAAAAGATTATGATAAATTACAAAACCCAGAAAGTAAAGAAATGTTTAAAAGAAATGTTCCTTACGAACTATTAAATAAATATTTACCTCAAGATGGAATTTCAGATATTTAATTAAATCAACAAATCACAATTTAAATAGTTAAATATGCTATTAAATTTAATTATAAATCTAAACATTAATTAATTCTATAAATTAAGATTAAAATTTATCCAAATTAAGTAATAACGTATATTAAAGAAACAAAAAAATAAAATTGTATATATGAAATTAACATTAAATCCATATCATAATTATTTGGAAATTAAAAGTCAAATTTATTTAAATAAATTAAAAGATTGTGAAAAATTACAAAATAAGTTATTTAGTCAAATAATTAAAACAAATAAAAACTCATCATATGGTAAACAAAATAATTTTAAAAAAATTAAAACAATTCAAGATTTTCAAAATATTGTTCCAATAGTAGATTATGAACAATTAAAAAAATTTATTGATACTGAAAAAAATAAAAACCATCCAAAATCAATTCTTAGTGATATTGTTGATTATTTCGCAATAACTTCTGGGACAACAAATACTCCTAAATTCCTTCCACATACAAAAGAATATATTAAAAAAAGACAAATTAGTTGGGAAATTTGGAATCATTCAATTTACAATGAAAGACCAATAACATACTCATTATTTGGATCAATTTTAGCTTTCACATCTAAATCATTTGATGGATTCACAAAATCCCACATAAAATATGGAAGTGTGTCAGGAAGAATCCACGACTTACAACCAGTATTTGTAAAACAATTATTCGCAGTTCCAGATAGAGTAGCTGAAGTTGATAACTTTGAAACTAAATATTATTTAAATGCATTATTTTCAGTTAGAAAAAATTTAACATTTATTGCAACCCCAAATCCATCAACAATATTAATTTATTCAAAAACAATTATGGAAAATATTGATCAAATTATTAAGGATTTAGAAAGTAATAATATTGAAATTTTCCAAAATGATAACTCAACATCATTTGAATTAAGAAATGATTTATTGAATGAATTTAAAAAAGATAAAAAATTAAATCTTAAAACTGCTCAAAGATTAAAAGAGTTAAAACATAAAAATCAAATTAAACCTAAATATATTTTTTCAAATTTACAAACAATTGGTTGTTGGACAAAAGGACATGTTAATATTTATTTAAAAGAATTAATAAAACAATTTGGTAAAAAAGTAATGATTAGAGAATTAGGATATATGGCATCCGAAGGAAGATTTTCAATCCCAATTGAAACAAAATCCAATGGAGAAGGAGTCTTAGATATTGATACAAATTTTTACGAATTTATTAAAGTTCAAGAATATGAAAATAAAAATCCAAAAATATATTTAGCACACCAAGTTCAACCAGGTCAAAAATATTATATGATGATTACAAACGAAAATGGATTATATCGTTATGATCTAAATGATATAATTGAAGTTACAGGCTATTTTGAAAATTCTAAAACTCCTATGATTACATTTATTCAAAAAGGAAAATATTTTTCATCAATCACAGGAGAAAAAGTCTCAGAATGGGAAATTAACCATTGTATTCAAAAATTACAAAAAATAAATTCAGAGATTCATCTAAAAACATTTTTTGTATTACCAAACATAGATATCAAAAATGCAAATTATAATTTTTATATTGAATTTGAAAAAAATCCTACAAAAACTCAAATAACTCAATTTGAAAAAATATTAGAAAAAGAATTACAATCAGAAAATATCGAGTATAAAGAAAAAAGAGAATCTAAAAGATTAAAATCAATTAAAATTATTTTACTTCCAAAACACTCTGTTGAAAAAATCAAAACAGCTTTTGGAGAAGGAAGAACAAATGATGCCCAAATTAAAGAACCAAAATTAATTGTTTTAGACAAAGATAAACAAATTATTGAAAGATTTATTTCAAAACATAAGATAAAATAAAATAATAAATTAAAAATTCTTTTTTCTTAAAAAATAAAAATTAAAATATTATAAATAAACTAATTCTAATTCCAATAAAACTAAATTAATAGTAAAAAATAATCAAGAATAAACAACAAAAAAAGTATAAAATAATAAACAAAGACAAATAAAGAAAAAATAAACAAAACCAATTGAAATCATTCTTCTGAAACTAAAGTTATTTGAAAAGTATAAATAATCAACCAGTAATTTAAGTAGATAAAAAACCATTATTAACTATCTAAATAGTTAAAAATGGAAAAAGAACTTTATAATCATAAATTTATGTCAATTAAAAGACTAAAAAATATTTTAGAGAATTATTCTTTAAATATTTTAATTGATTATCTAGAAATAAACTCAAATTTACACAGTGGTAAAATATTTTTCGAAGATATTAATGTTTTGACTCTAAAAGATAATCATAAATTAACATTTTATTTAAAACAAAAATTTTCTAGAAATTATAAACCAGTCCAATGTATTGAGATTTAGATTTAAAAAATAAAATAAAATAAAAAATAAACCAAAATGGAAAAAGAAATATACAATAATAAAAATATGTCAATATACGAACTAAAAGATTTACTAGAAAAATACCCTTTGAATTTATTATATGATTACTTTGAAATAAAAGAAAAAACATCAATTAAATACATATTTTTTAAAGATGTGAAAAAAATCACATCAACTAAAAATTCCAAATTAAAAATATATCTTAAAGATAATAATATCACTAGACTTCCAGCCTAGCATATCAAAGATTTTATAAATTCTAAACTACAAAAAATATTATGACAATTTCCCAAGACCTACTAAAACTTGAAACCAATTCAAAAGTCTTTGAAAGAGGAGAAGAATATTTTGAAAAAAACCCAAACAACCAATTAAGTTTTATGCAAAATAATTTAGAATTATCTATATCTGCCGAAATTAAAGAATATTTTTGTAAAATTAAATACAACTTAGAAACAGGTATGCTAACCGATAAAAAATGCACTTGTTATTATTTTGAAAACAATAATCAAACCTGTAAACATATTGTATCCTTAGCTCTCCAAATAAACCACAAATTAAAAAAAACAATTAAAACAATTGACATTTTAGATTCTTACGAAAAAGCAGATGAAATTTTAAATAATATTATTGAATTAAATTCAAATAATACAAAAGACAATTCAGAATTAGACACTGCTCAAACAGTATCCCAAGTAACTAAAACAATTAAATCATTATTAGAAGAAAATCCAAGTTTAAATAATGTATATTTAAAAGGAGAAATTTCAAATTTATCCCCTAACAAAAGTGGTCATATCTATTTTTCAGTTAAAGATGAATACTCACTTCTAAACTGTGTAATGTTTAAAAAATCTGCCGAAGAACTTGATTTTAAGCCAAAAGTAGGAGATAAAGTTATTTTAAAAGGTAAAATCACACTCTACGAACCAAGAGGAAGTTATCAATTATTAGTAAAAGATATGAAAAAACAAGGGCAAGGAGATTTATTTCAACAATTTTTACAACTTAAAAATAAATTACAAGTTGAAGGTCTTTTTGACGAAAATAAAAAAAAGAAAATTCCACAATTCCCTAAAAAAATTGCAGTAATCACAAGTCCAACTGGAGCAGTAATTCAAGATATTATAAATACAGTAAAAAGAAGATTTCCTAAAATTACACTAAGTATTTACCCAGTATCAGTTCAAGGAAAAGGAAGTGAAGATCAAATAATAAACGCATTAAACCAAGCAAAAAAATCTGAAAATGAATTTGATACAATAATTATTGCAAGAGGTGGTGGAAGTATTGAAGATTTATGGAGTTTTAACGATGAAAAATTAGCAAGAGAAATTAGTCAATCAAAAGTTCCAATCATTTCTGCAGTAGGACATGAAACTGATTTTACAATTTGTGATTTTGTAGCAGATATCAGAGCTCCAACTCCAACAGCTGCTGCAGAAATTGCAACACCAAATTTATTTGACATTAAAATGAATTTAGACTCAAATAAAAGAAGAATAATTAAATCATTAGAATATAACTTAGAAAATAAAAAAATTCATTTAAATAATTTAGAATCAAATATATTTACAAGTTTAGAAAATAATTTACAAAAAAAACAATACCAACTTGAAAATTTTAAAGAAAAACTAAAACTATTATCAATTAATTCAACTTTAAAACGAGGATTTAGTATTACAATTAATGAATCTGGTAAAACAATTAAATCAATTAAAGATTTAAAAGAAAATGAAAAAATAACAACTATTTTAAATTCAGGCAAAATAATTTCAGAAATTAAAAATTTAAAATAAATTAATAGATAAATAAATAATAATTAATTTAAATATAAAAACAAATTTATCATTTATTTCCCTCATAAATTTTTTCCAAAGTTTCACCAATTTCTCTGAAAACTGGTTTTGAGAAAATTAAACTACAATGAGATTCTCTAGGAATTCTACAATATTCAACATTATACAAATCTAAATTTTCATAAAAATTACACGAATTATCTCCAACAAACCCATCCCCAAAAGATTCAGAACATTTACTTGTATAAATACGTTTCTCCAAACAATGCCTATCTGAATTTCTCCCTGAAACCAAATTAATTATTTTTGTATTTCTAGAAGTTTTACTATTTAAAAATCCATTTACAAATGTAATCTCATCAATAATCTCAGGAGATCCTAAAGTAATTAAACTTGATATATCAGAAGGATAATAACATTTTAGTACTCTTCCAAAAACTCCCCCCAAACTATGTCCAATAATTCCCAAAGAATCATACTTTGATTTTTTTAAAACATCTTTTTTTAATGAATTTAATTTAGAAAATGAATTTAAAATATCGTAATTATCTGGAATATTTAATTCACTTCCCCAACTAAAAACTTCATAATTTAAATCTGAAAGAAAATTTTCTAAAGGTTTCATTAAAATACTATTACAAGTAACTCCAGGTAAAACTAAAATAGGTCTCCCACACCCATCAGAAAGGTCTGAAAAATCATTAAAATCATAAGTTTTTCTTAAATCGAAATATTTCCCACCAGCAATTTTAATATCAGAAATAGCACTTGAACGAAATTCACTTAAAGATAATTCACAAGCTGATTTTAAAAATAATAATCTAGATTTCACATCAATAATTGAGTTTTGGCATAAATTTTTGTAAAAGATTGGATTTAAAACGTTAAACAAATCAAAAAAACTAGTTTGTTTTTCAGGTTTCTCTAAAGCAGATAAACATTCAATATATAATTTTTCAACATCATACGGTGATTTCTTCAAAATAAAAGATAACATATGTAAATCATTTTTAAAGTCTATATCCATTTTTAACAAGTCCAAACTATAAAATTCTATAGAGTTTAAAGTTTATAAATATACCTTAAAAAACATAAGTAATTTAAATCAGAAATGATTAAATAATATATATAAAAATGACCAAAAATAATAACTCTTATGAAGATAAAATTAAAAGAATAAGTGACATCGTTGAAATGTTAGAAACTAGTGAAATCCCATTAGAACAAAATATTGAATTAGTTAAAGAAGGAGCAAAATTAACTAAAGAATGTAAAAAATATTTAGACGATGCTGAACTCACAATTAATAAAATTATTGATAATAAAGAAATCGACTTTGAATAATAATAAAAATAAAAATTAATGTATTAAAATTTGAAAATGAGTTTAGATAATATAATTAAAGAAACAATAGAAGACCAATTAGGATTTCAAGTCCAATTAAGTCCCACTAGATATGGGTTCAAAATTGAAAAAACAAATGAATTTGACATAACTTTGTGGTTAAATAAACACCAATTAGTTATAGGAGTATTAAATTCATATAAACCAGGAAATGGAAGAAAAATTGTTGAATCTTTAAAACTAGCAACAAATAATAAATATACAATTGTTGCAAACAAAACTGAAAGTATTGGATTTTGGGAAAAAATGGGATTTTATGAAAGTTATAATAATTATCCAGACTATGAATATTCATTAAGATAAAAATTATGAATTAATAAAATTAAATTTATAAAGTAAATATTACTTTTTTTATTATGACAGTTAAAGATAAACCAACAAAAAAAACTAAATCCCAAATTTTAAAAGAAAAATACGGATTTGATAGAAATAGTAATAAAGAGACTAATTTTAAAGAAAATGGTCAAAAAGAAGACATTGAAACTAAATTAAGAAGTAGAGACGATTACGCACATAATTCTGATACATCTAAAAAGAAATTACAACAATATTAATTAAAATAATTATAATACTTCAATTATTGCCCCTAACAAAATAAAAAATATACTAAATAACAATAGTATAAAACAATCTCTAAAAAAAGATTTATTTAATACTTTTTTTCTATTTAGCTCATCAAATCCCCCATACCCAAAATAATATATTGAAAAACGATAAGACAATATAGCTCCTAAAATTCCTGCCAATACATAACCACTTATTTCTAATAAAGCATGAACTAATACATTTAGACCAACAATTAAAGCACCAGCATGTGAATTTAAAGAATATAAATAATAAGCTAAAATAGACGCATTCCAAATTACAACAAAAATTAAACCTGAAAAAAATAAAGCTGAAATTATAAAAGTATTAAAAGCTACAAATAAATTATTAAAAAATATTTGTGAAAATAAACCTGAAGTAAAATTAGTTAAATTACCCTCAAGAGAACTTACAAAACTTTGTTCATAACTAAAATCAGTTGTAAAACCCATAACATTTGACACATACATCCCAAAAACAATACTTATAAATAATGCTAAAAATACTCCTATTTCAGACTCATAACTTTTCAAAAAAGATTTATTTAAGATTTTATCAGGATTAACTTTTTCAATATCTCTTAAATATTTAGTTACCGGATAACTTAAAGCTAATGAAATAAATGCAACTAAAAATATTGAAATTTCTCCTAAAAAAGAATTAATAAAACCTAAACCTAACGAAATTAACAAACCAACTAAAGTAATTTTTAAAAAATCATGTTTTTTTTCAGCATTAGATAACATTATTTCTAACATAAATAAAATAAATATAAAAATATTATAAATAAGTGTAAAAAATTGAAGTAATAAACATAAAATAGATCTAATTGAGTTAATAAATCTCAATAAAATATGAAATTTTAGTTAAATATGTAAATATTAGTAATAATTTTGTAGAAATTA
>DAXK01000045.1 GCA_002506365.1 archaeon UBA583
GTAAATCAATACTATTTTGAACTAATTTCAGACTCAATTAGATAGAAGATGCTAAAATACAACAAATAATAATTTTATATAAATTAATTCATTAATATAATGCTGTAAAAAAAATGCAATAATAATATCAAAAAATAAAAACCCTAAAACAATTAATAATTTTTTATAATTTTCACCAATATAAGATTTATACTTAATAGTTAAAAAAGTAAAATAAACTAAAATAAATATTCCAAAATAAATAAAATAATTAAATAAAAATATAATTATTTCCATTTTAACCTCCTAACAATTTTAAATAAAACCCATAAAAATATAACTGCCATCAAAGAATGTAAAATAAACCAATATTCAGGTGTATAAATGTTTAATAATTCTAACAAACTAATACCTAAACTTCCTAAAAATAATAAATAAAACGGCAAATACTCTAAAGTTTTTTTATCATAAACCATATAATAAACCAATATACTAAAAAAACTCAATAACATTAAAACTTCAATTACAAAAGATAAAATATAACTAAAATCCATATTTTTATTTCAACTCCCTCCTATATCCATAAAATATTCCTAAAATTCCAAACACCAACAAAACAAAATTTAAATCCCAATAAATTCTTAAAATAGTAACTCCACTAATAATAAGTTCCTGATAAATAATCGATAAACTCTTACTAATTATAACTAATAAACTTCCAATAATCATATACTTTCTACTCTCCATTTTTTTAAACTCAACAGAGAAAAATAATATCATTAAAGTAAAAATCAAAATAGATAAATTTGGAAAAATATGATATATAGCATTTTCTTTAAATTTAAAAACTAAAATTTCAACAATTATAACAAATATAACTGGAACTAAAATAGCTAAAATAAATCTAGTCCTAAATGTTAATTTTCTATATTTATTAATAAAATCAAACTCCTCTCTAATAAATTCAGACCTTTTCTTTTTAACAATTAAATACTTCATATCCAGTAAAAATAAACTTAACACAACTCCAATAAATACAAACACTAAAGCTCCTGAAAAAAGAAATAACTTTGAATTTATTTTTTTATTTTTCGGAATCTCAAATATTTCTTCCTTAGAGACCTCCGAAACTAAACACCAATTAAATTTATCAACTCTATAAAGTTTTCTATAAACATTTTCTCCAAAATAATTTTTAGTAACTAAATTTTCTAATTTATCATCAGTATCATTTTCAAATAAACATTTATTCAAATCTAATCCAGTGATATCTTGAGTTAATAATGTAACATTTTGAAACTTTAACTTTGTAATTAATTTTCCAGTCTCAGAAACAACATAATTCTCACCAAGATAAGTTAAATGTTCAATCTCCTCTAAATTATTAATAAAATTATCTAAATTAAATATTAAACCAATACTTCCAATAAAAATATCACCATCATACACTGGAGCTAAAATAATACTATGTAAACGTTTAACTCCATTAAAATTTTCATAAAATGGACCATAATAATTTATCTTTACATCTTCTTGACTAATATACTCTCTATATGCAACATCCTTACCTAAATTAGAATTTGAATACCAATTCAAGTTTTGTCCAAAACCAACTGTATTATTATTTGAATAAATTATATTTCCTTGTTTAGAAATTAAAATTATATTTCCAATATCCATAGTTTTTTTATACCTATCTAAATACTCTAAATTAAATTTTGAAATATTTTTATTAATCTTAATAATATTCTCACCTAAATCCAATCCAATAGTCAAATTAACTTTATCAGAAGTTTGATAATTAATTTTTTGCATATTAATATCATAATATAATTTTTTCTCTCCCTCTTCAATTAAAATATTCCCACTTAAAACATTATCTTTATTAGATAAATTTTCATAAATTACTTCAAGATTATTTTTTTTTAAAGCTTCACTAATTAAAATATCTTGATGATTTTTATTATTTGCAATTAAAATTTTTTCAAATTCTGAATCATAAACTCTAGTATAACTTTCATTTCCAAATTTCACAATACTTATCTTTTTAAATTCCCAATTATTCTGTAATTGTTCCAAACTCATTTCTTTATTTAAAATTAAATAATTTTCAATAGCATTCTTAATAATCTTAATTTCAAATTCTAAAAACTCATGAGTTAAATTATAATCATTAGATAACTCACCTTTCAAAATTTCCTTAACTCTATTTGAACGAGTTAAAAATAAAACTTCATCCTCTTTATCTACAATATACTCATCAATTACTTTTCCTCTAGACTCTGACATAACTGTTAACTCATTTATTACAAAATTATTAAATATTGGATCACTTTTATAATAAATATCAACTAAAACAGTAGATGTAATAATAATTATCAAAATTAAAAATAATCCTCCAAATAATTCTTTAAAACTCATTTTAAACCCTCCTTATTTTTATCTTTTCCTTTAGAATTAACTTTAAATATAATATCCAAATATAATCCAAATAATAATGTAAAAATAAAAAATAAAGAAAAAATTGGAATCATTAACTCAAACAAACTATTAGACTTTTTTTTAAAATTTTCATTAAGTGATTTTAATTCAATTACACTAAAATAACACCATTCAGAATTATAATCTATTTTATAAGATCCAATATATTTCTCACCTCTAAAATCAAAATCTGTCCCAGGATATTTTTCAACTATCTCTTGATTACAATACTCTTTAATTTCACCTAACTCAATTTTCAAATTTAATTCATTTATATTTTCAAATCCAGAAATAATTTCAAAATTTTTACTATTAAAAATAAAAAACTCTAAATCAGAACTATGTTCTAAAAATATTAATTTATCTCTAATTATTTTTATATCTATTTCAAAAATTAAAGTTCCAATATGTTTATTATTAATATTAAAAATTTTCCTAACTGCAAACACTCTCTGAATATCAAATTTATTAGTTTTCACAATAAAAGAACTTCCAACCTCACTTTCAACATCTTTACTTTGAGAATAAATTTGTTTTAACATAGAATTATTATAATATACTGAATTAACATTTTCCCATAACGCGTGTTTATTAGAAGTAGACCATACAACATTATCATCAGCATCAACTAAAATAATATCTTTATACTTATGAAAATTTTTAAAATAACTTATCTCATCACTATCTAACTTCACATCCCTTAACTCTAAATTATAAGTCTCAACATAATCAGTAGCACAAGGAGATAAATTTAATTTATCTGAAACTGAACAATAAACATACTTTTCTCTAAACTCACCATCTAAATCTTGCCATTGATAAAACCCAAATTTATCTTGACCAATATTTAAATCTTCAATCATATCATACAACAATGGGGATTTTTCCTCAAACATTTTAAAATTTACACCTTCAAATTCCTTAATTTTATGAAAAACAATATCAAAATTATCTTGATTAAATAATAAAGTATAACCTTTAGACCTTATATCTCTAATAACAATATCTCTAAACCTTTCATCTTCAAGTAACTGTTCATTACTTAAATTATAATTATCAAATTTAAATTTCTCCATATCATTAACTATATTTATTACAATATTTTTCATATCTAAAGTTATATTATTATAACTTATCCCAGAATTACTTTTTAAAAAATTTGAAACCTCTTCAGACTCACTCAAAAACTCCAAATCATCAAAAATATTATCTGTTTCAAGTAATAATTTATTATAAATATTTTTATTAATATTTCTCAAATCATGATAAATATTTTCCTCATAAAAATTTACTAAATTTCTCTCATCATTAAAAAAAATTAAACTAAAAACTATTACAATAAAAAAATACAAAGTTAAAGTAATTTTTAAAAATTTCACTTATTTATTCTCCAATTAAAATTATTATTTTTCTATATACTTTTCCCATATAAATCTAAAAAAATTACTATTTTAAACTATAAAAATAGATGGTTGATTTTTTCAAATATATATTAATTAAAAATACAAACATCCAACTAAAACTTCAATATCATCAAAAACCACCAATTTTATAAAGCAAATAAAATTTCTCTTACTCTAATTATATTTAGAAAATATTAAACATGAAACAACAATTATTAAACAAATTACCAAAAAAGAAAACAACTTTTTCACAAAAAAAGAAAACTTACTTAGACATTCAAATTAAAAAAGCTGCTCAAGAAAATAAAAGATTACTAAACTTAGCAAGAGAATATATCACACAATCAGAATTAGACTTTGAATCAGCAAACCCAATTCAAGCATTATGTAACTATCATAACACTCCTCCAATGGCATTAAGACATCTAGGAAGAAACAGTGCAGAATACTTAGTAAGAGTATTAAATAAAGAAACACAAGATATTAAAAATATTAAAATTCCAGACTATATTGGTTATAGAAGATTAGATTTAGAAAAAACAATTTCATCATTTAAACTATTAAAACTAGCATCTGAACTAGAAGAATTAATGGGAGATAAAACAAGACAAGATTTCTACAATCAAGCAAAAATAACTGGTCTAATATCTAATTCAGAAAATAAAGAATTATTTTACGATATTGCTGATAATTTAACAGGAAATGGAAGATACTTTGGACACAGTTATATTGATGAAAATCAAGATTTAACACCATTATCAGAAATTTTATCTAATTACAAATAAAATAAATTTAACTAAAATTAAATATTTTAATAATAATTATTATATTTATTATCAATTTTATTACTTTAAAACAAATTCACAAATTCTCTCTAAATCATCAATTACTTTTTCCTGACAAATTTGATACATCATATGGGGCATAAGTTTTCTCCTCTCAACTCCATTTAAACTAGTGCACACCTTCATTTGAGAAAATATAATCTTACTATCAATTAAAGTTTCAAAAACACAACTCTCCGCAAAAATTCCAATTGTAAACAATAAATCAGAATTAATATGATTTATTCTATCCTCTAAATCAGTCCCATAAAAACAAGAATTTCTAGATTTAATATATGGTTTATCAACTAATAAATTTTTACCATATCTACAACTATCATAAGAATACACAAAACTTGGCACCCTATTAGACTCACTTAACTTTAAAATTTCTCTATGATAATCAACTAAATAAGATTCTCTACACTCACCTCCCTCAACATTTTTTAAAAATTCCTCTTGCAAATCAACACTAATAACTCCTAAATTCAGCCCATTATCTAAAGAATAAGTTAAAACTTGCTCAAAATCTTTTTGAGCATCAATAATTGGATTTTGTTGTTCCATAATCAAATATATTAAATTTAATTTAAAAATATTCCTAAAATGTTACTACTAAAATATAACTCTCAAGATACATTTATAAATTCCAAATGTTATAATAAAAATATGACAAATAAACAAAATTTAGAACAAACAATCGTTCAAACAAATTCTATGATTGACTCAGTATTTGACTTTTACGGATACTTTTACGGAGAAAATACGGACTGTATTAAAATTTATCCAAACGTAATTGAAAATTACCTAACTAACTTAAAATACAAAAATCCTCAATCTAAATTAAAAAATATTACAGTAAACAAATTATTAGAAAAAAGATTTTTCCCTGGAAATAACCAATATACACATAGAGAATTAATATTTACAAAAACTCCAAACCAACACCTACTAACAGCGCAAGATATCTTAACAAATAACTTTGAACTAACAACTCACATTCCAATTCAACAAATATTTGACAATGCTTGTAACGATCATGTAAATACAGTATTCAACTATTTAGCAGGAAATCCTGAATTTATGTTTAAATCAGATGAACAATACTTAACTGATGAAAATATCCCTTACTTAGTAAGACTTGCCATATTACACAAAGATAAATTAAGTTTTTTTCCATCAATTTACCAAAATGGAGAAATCTTATCAGACATCGATATTGATATTTCAGAAAAACAACTTCAACAAGGATTAGAAAAATTAAATTTCAATATTTAAACAATCTCCATTAACAAATATTTGTTTCAAATCAAACAAATTTTTCAATTTATGTCAAAATAACAAAAAACCTTTTTAAACCACTTTCTACTTTTTAAATTATGAAACAAATTTTAATTAAATTTTTACAAGAAAACATTGAAAACTCAGAATCATTAGATTTTGAGAAATTAATTGAAAAACCTAAACAAGCAGCACACGGTGACTTCTCCTTTCCTTGCTTTTTATTATCAAAAGCATTAGGAAAACCACCAGTTGTAATCGCTCAAGACTTACAAGCAAAATTATCACAAATTTTACCAACTCAATTTTCAAAAGTTCAAGCTATGGGACCATTTTTAAACTTCACAGTAAATTCAGGACAAATCACTGAATCTATTTTAAAATCAATTGAATCAAACAAATTCAAAGATATTAAATCAGAAAACCCTCAAAAAGTATTAATTGAATACCCTAGTCCAAACACAAACAAAAACCTACACATCGGACACGTAAGAAATATCTTATTAGGAAACACACTAATTAATATTTTAAAAGCAACAGGAAATCAAGTAATTAAAACAAGTATCAATAACGATAGAGGAATTGCAATCTGTAAAGCAATGATGGGATACCAATTATTTCACTCTAATGATACACCAGAATCAATGAATCTAAAACCAGATGAATTTGTAGCAAAATGTTATGTAGAATTTGAAGCTGAAACTAAAAAAGATGAAACATTAAACGAAAAGGCGCAAGCAATGTTAGTTAAATGGGAAGAAAACGATAAACAAACTAGAGACTTATGGGAAAAAATTTTAGATTTAGTATACTCAGGATATAAAGAAACATTTGAAAACTATAAACTTGGAGAATTTGATGAACAATACTACGAATCTCAAATTTACGATAAAGGAAAAGAAATTGTCGAAGACGCAATAAACTCAAAAGTTGAAGGATTTAAATATGACGAAGAATCAGGGGCAGCTTTAGTTGACTTTGAAAACGAAACTTTTGGAAAAAAATATCTATTAAGAGGAGATGGAACAACTCTTTATATGACTCAAGACTTATACTTAGCAAAATTAAAACACGACAAATATAATGCTGACAAATATGTATTTATTGTAGGGAAAGAACAACAATATCACTTTGAAGTATTATTTGAAATCTTAGGTAGATTAGGATTAGGAGGAGCAGAAAAAAATTATCACTTTGCTTACGGTTACGTATTTAATAAAGATGGAACTAAATTCTCATCAAGAGCAGGAAATGTTGTAGGTGCTGATTGGTTATTAAAAGAAATGATTGAACACTCTAAACAAAACTTATTAGGAAAAGATTTAACAAAAGACTTACCTGTTGAGGAATTAAACAAAAGAGCAAGCATTATTGGATATGGAGCACTAGCATTTTCAATGTTAAATGTAAACGCACTATCTGATATGAAATTTGATATGGATAAAGCTTTAGCATTTGAAGGAGAAACAGGACCATATGTTCAATATACATACGCAAGAATTAAATCAATTTTAAGAAAAGCAAACCAAAACAATATTACAACTAAAGATATCGATTTCAATAACTACAACGATAGTGAAGTTCAATTAATTAAACAATTAGGAGAATTTCAAAACGCAGTATTACAAGCAGAACAAAAATTCAAACCAAGTGCAATTTCAAATTATTTAATTAGAGTTTGTCAATCTTTCAACGAATTCTATCAAAATAATAAAATTGTTGGAGGAGATGAAGATAAATTACAATCAAGATTATTATTAATTGAATCAACATCTAAAGTAATTCAAACAGGACTAGGATTATTAGGAATTGAAACTTTAGAAGAAATGTAATATTTTTGGCTTTGTCAAAAATTAATTATCTAAATTATTTTTTATTTTTAATAACAACTAACACTTACAACAAATCTTTAAAACATTAAAACACAAATTTTAAATTATGTTAAAAAGAAACCACTTTTTATGGACTTTAGGAATAAGTCCATGGATATTCCACTACCTAAACTACGAACTAGAATTAATTTTTGCTCTATCAATAATCACTGCATTTTTATCTTCCTTGCCAGACTTAGACCAAAAAATTGTAAAATACTTTAAAAAATTAAACTACAAAAGTTTTTTCCTAACTTATCCAATTTATTTACTGATAAAATTAATATTTAAACATAGAACAATTACACACAGTCTATTTATTCCAACAGTAATTTTAATTTTAAATTATTCTAACATAGAAAATATTTTTATTTCACACTTTCTAATCTCATTAAGTTTAGCTTTAATTTTACACATTTTAGAAGATGCGATGACAATTGCAGGAGTTAAAGCATTTTGGCCAATTCCAATCAAAATTAGATTTGCAAGTTTTAAAACTGCATCAAATTTTGACAATAATATCTTACACATTTTAGGATTACTTATATTAATTAGTTTCCCAAGTTATTATTTCTTATAGATAATAATTATTAAATAATCTTTTTAAATCAATTTTAACTTTCTAATTTATATGAATCAACCAACCAACCAACCTACTCTATATTTCCCACCAATCAACAAACTCGGAAATGTAGCATTTAGACGAGTATGTAATAACTCTGGAGCCGAATTTGTCTTCACAGAAATGGTACGAGTTGAAAAAATAATTGAAGGTGACCCTTTCCAATTAAGAAAACTAAGAATTCCAAAAGATATGGAAAATAAAACAATTGTCCAAATAATCTGTGAAGACATAAATCGAATTGAAGAGTGTGTTGACAAAATTGTAGAACTAACTCATGGACTATTTGAAATTAATTATAATATGGGTTGCCCACAATCCACAATGTCCAAAAACGAATGTGGTGGAGGAATTGTAAAAAACCCAACCAAAGTAAAACAAGTAGCACAAGCATTAGCCAAAGCCTGCAAAAAACACAATATCCAAGCATCAATTAAAACAAGAATTGGATATGATAGAGAAAACATTAACATTTTAGAAAATGTTCAAAATATCAAAGACGCAGGAATTACAAAAATCTACATTCACGGAAGAACATTATTAGATGGATACAGAAGACCAGCAACTTACGAAGAAATCGGACAAGTAAAAAAGAAATTCCCAGAACTTGAAATAATCGGAAACGGAGATATTGTTGATTTAAATTCTTTAAATAACTTAATCAAACAAACAAATTGTGACGGAGTTTTAATCGGGAGAGCAGCTCTAAACAATCCATATATCTTCAAAGAACTAACAAACCAAACACACATCAAACACAGTTCAGGAATTGAATTAATAACAACACTTCCAGCAATAATCGAATTATTACAATACGGAATTCAAGAAGAATTAAATTTAGACTATTTAAAGCAAAATATTGTATTTATGACAAAAGGTGTTATAGGAAGTTCTGAATTTAGAACAAAATTAAATAATACTTCTGACATTAAAGAATTTTTAACATATTGTGAAAATTTGAATATTAATAAATATTAAAATTAATTTTAATTCATCTCATTTTTAGTTAAATTATCTCTTGCTTTTTTAATTACAACATTTTCCAATTCTAAAACAGCACTTACAATTTCTTCCATAATTTGAGAAATTGATAAATTATTCTCTTTTGAAAATATCTTATCAAAAAAACTCACCTTTTTCCCTGAACCTGATTTAAAATATAAATTAAACTTTTCATAATTAAAATTATTCCTAACATAATCATAATTCTCAACTAATTTATCTTTTCCTAAACCTTTAGCAAAAAACTCCATTTTATGAATATCTTCAATTACTCCATACGGCAAACAAGGAACACTCCCCATTAAAATATCTTTAAACTTTCCATTAGTAAAATGAACTGTATTTGCACAAACACCCGTTAATTTAGTAAAATTATCTCCTTTCCCTGTATTTTCCCCATATTCATATTTAATCTTTGGAAAAATCTTTGGTAAAATTTTAGGATAAAAATTATAATCACGACTTGTAATCACAATATCAGTAAATAACTTTGAATAACCACAATTCACATAAATATCTAAAATATAACACATTAAACTAAAATCAAAAGAATCAACTAAAGGTTCCCCATACAAATTATTATCTCTAAAATACAAAACTAACTTTCTTTTTTTATTAGTTAACTTTTCCTCAAAATTATACTTTTTCTTTAAAAATAATTCTTGCTCAAAATTAACTAACTCACAATTTCTCTCTCTCTCTAAATTTGAAACTTTCTTAAACTTTTTTTGAATATCCTTAGAATAAACATCACAAACTAACTTAAAACTATCAATTAAACTTAAACCTTCAAATCCCTCACTCATTTTTTCAATCTTTTTAACTTGCTCATACTTAAACAAAACATCATTAACTCCCTCAAATAAATAACAAATTTGTAAAGATAAATCTAAATAATCTAAATTTTTATTTTTATCATCTAACTTAACATAATAATTATTTAAAACTAAATTACTAATCCTAACTTTACCCTCCTCATCAACTACAAACCAATCATCTAAATACTTTTTATCAATTTTAGAACTAATTTCATTATTTAACTTGGAAATTTCAATCATAACTACATTTTTAATTTTAATATTAAATATTTTACTAGTTATTTCCCTATAGTAAAACATTAAACTTTAAAAATCAAATACACCATTTAATCGTATATAACAAAAAATGGAACTATTATATTTATATTATTACTTTGGTACAATTAACTTAATTACAACAATTTTTTTTATTTGGGATAAATTTAAATCTCAATTTACATACGCTAGAAGAATATCTGAATCAAGTTTCCACATTTTAGAATTATTAGGAGGTTGCTTTTCAACTTTTTTTTTAATTAATTTAATTAACCATAAAAGTGCAAAATTAAGTTTTCAAGTAATTTCATACACAATCTTAGGAGTTTGGATTTATTTTATATTCAAATTTAAAGATTTTTTATTACCATTTTTGAACTAATTTGAACTAATTAACACAACTAATAACATATCACTATCAGTAATATCTACACAATATTTAACAAAATCTTTGATTTATTCGCTGAATAAATTAAATATATTTATTTACTATTACAAATTAAAAATAATCCTTTTAAAGTGTAATTTATCAGTTTTTTTATGTTTACACAATTTAATAAAAAAGCAGTCCACCCAGTTGTAGCTGTATCTTTATTATTAGTTGTATCTGTTATCGCAGTTGTTGGATTCCAATCTTGGTTTACCGAATTTTCGAGTTCAACTCTTACAAATGTTGAAACTCAAACATCAAAACAAGCAACAGAATTAAAAATAGAAGGATTATTTAATAATCAATTATATTTAAAAAATTCAAACACTAATAATGTTAAAAATTCTAATTTAATTATTCAAAATATTAAAATTATAGATAAAACCTCAAAACAAATTTGTGGATTTAGTAATACTCCAATTACAAGTAATTCAAGTAATTCAAATTTATATAATAATTTACAAGGACATTGGAAATTTGACACAGACAATAATATTTTAAAAGACCACTCAAAAAATAATATGGATGGAGAGTTATATACAAGTTCAGATTTATTAGCAAATTTTGACAATGATTTTTCAACTCAAACAAACTATGGTTACACAATCACTGATCCAAATGGTGGAGTAAATTGTTCAGTTTCAGGAATTTCAGGGAATGGTTGTGAATTCACAATAGGTGGGGCAGAAAGACTAGCAATTACAAATCCAAAAAATTTTGATTTAACAAGCAATTCAATAAAAGCATTTTCAATTTGGTTTAATTATTATGGTTCACCAGGTTATCAAGCAACAATTTTTGGAAAAACAACTTCAAACACTTGGCAAACTGGTCAAGGTTATGGTTTAATTGTAAGTGATTATAAACAACTTTCATTTTCAATAATTGATGAAAATAATAATAAATTATCATTAGAATCAGGAGCAAATTCAATTAATTTTAATCAATGGAATCACGCTACTGTTCAATTTAATAATGGAAATTATAGTTTATATTTAAATGGGGTTTTAGTTGATAAAAACGATACTACAAGTTTAGGAAATTTTAGTTCAACATCAGTTTTAAGACTTGGAGCAGGAGGTTGGGGAAAATATTTTAATGGTAAGTTAGATGAATTTGCAGTTTATGATAAAGTATTAACACAATCAGAAATTAATAACTTATACACATCTAAAAAAGTAAAATATTTAGAACTAACTGGAAATAGTATTAAATTTGATGGAATAAACGACTACATTGAATTACCTCAAAGTTCACATCTTTCAAACTTTGACGATTTATCAGTTATAATTACATATAAAACTCAAGATATAACTAGGAGTTATCCAAAATTTTTATCATCAAGAATTGAAAATAATGAATTCATATTTTTCGGTTTAGATAAAAATAATCAATACTTAGGAATTTCAAATTCAACTCCAACTGAAAAATGGACAACAAGTAAAGTTACACATAGATATTTAACCTCAGAAATTGAAAAAAATAAAAAATATAAAACAATTTATACTTATAATGGAACTTCAAAATTAGCATCAATTTATAATTCACCTTCACAAGTTCAAAATGTAACAATGGATAATTGGATTCCAAATAAATTACAGAAATTTTATATTGGGACTGATGGGAATACTAACACTAATTATTTTGATGGGGAAATTTATGATATCCAAATTTATAACAAAGTATTATCCAATCAAGAAATCAATTTAATGTATTTAAATCAAGAAATCCCGATTCAAATACATAATAATTCAATTTCAAAATATGATATTTCCTTATGTAATTTAGACAAAAACCAAATATATAATGTTTTAATTGAAACAAACTCTGGAATAATTGAAACTATTTTACTTAACAAGTAATGTAATAAGTTTTCATTAAAATATTTCAAATTTAATATCCTACATATAATATTCCATCTACAATATATCTGTTTATACTCTATTCACTCTCTAAAATTAAAAATAATCCTTTTAAACAGATTAATTAATAAATTAGTTATGTATAACTCTTTAAAAAGTAAAAAAGCAGTTCACCCTGTTGTATCAGTTGCCCTTTTATTAGTTGTAGCAGTTGTATCTGTTGTTGGTTTCCAAGGATGGTTTAGTTCATTTTCAACAGAAGTTTTAGTAAGTGTCGAACAAGACACAAATACTCAAATCCCTAGTGATATATACGTTGAAGGTTTAAGTTCAAACAAGATATTTTTAAAATCTCACTCTGGAGCATCAACAATCACAAATATTGAAATTCTAAGTGAAAATAAAACTCAAATGTGTATTTTGCCAATAAATTCTAAAATCACAAAAGGTGTATCTCCAATTGATGTTTCATCTTGTTCATTAATTTCAAATAACGTTTATGAAATTTTAATTATCGCTAATAACCAATTAGTTCAAAATACAAAAATTGCTAGATAATTTGAAAATTTATTTTTTCAAATTAATTTATATTTTCTTTATTCTATAAAACTATTAACCTACATAACTAATTTTTCTTAAGTGAAAACGATTATTTAAAAACCAAAAATCCATAAATAAAATATGTTATACTCTCTAAAAGAATTAATTTTTGGATTAAATGAATTTGAAAAAGCAAAAATTGATGATAGAATTAATCAAGCTTTTTTATTAGTTCCAAAAATAAAATTAGAGAGATTAGAAGATTTTGAAATTTTAGAAGAAAATATTTACAAATTAAAAGAACAATTAAGAATTAAATCAAGTAATTTAAATCGTGTAATTAAAAATAATAAACAATTACCTAAAAAAAAAGTTTTAGAATTTATTAAAGATTTAGAAAATATTAGATATGATTTTTTAAAAGAAGTATTTTCAAAAATTGAACCAAATAAATTTTCAAATAATTCTTCACAACTAAATTCTAATAATCAAACTATTGATTTAAAAGAAACTAAAATTGAGCCAAAAATAGATTCAAAAATTAATCCTGAAATTATTTCTAAAGAAAATTCTAATGAAATACTTGAAGAAAAATCAGATGAAAATAAAATTAAATTATTGGATGAACCAAATTTCACACTTTTAATAAATAATGGTAAAACACCTTATTTAACAATTAAATTTAAACATCAATTAGATTTAATTATTTTAAAAAACTTATCAAGTTTATTTTTTGAAATTTACCAAATGCACGGAACAAATATTATAGTTGAAAATAATACAGCTTTAATAATTCCAAGATTTCAAGGAGATAATTTAATTAATTTACCTCAAATACAAATTGATTTAGACCAAATTTATAACTTATTAAAATCAAATCAAAATAATAAAAAAAATAACAAACTTGAAGACTCAAATGAAAATAAAGAAAAAAACCTAACTGAAAATACAAATGAAAAAACTGATAACAACACTAATGAAATAAAACTAGATGAAACTAAAAAACTTGATTCAAATCAACAATATCTAAACATTAATGATGATTTCAAAAAACAAGAATTCAAAACAAAAAAATACGATGAAGATTCACTTGATGCTCTTTTAACAAAACATCAAAAGGAAAATAAACCAAAAGATGAACCAAACATTACAAAAGCAAATCAAGAAAATGAAAAAATAATATCTGAACCTAAAACTGAATCCATTACTTTTGAAAAAAAAGAACAAGAAATTAAAGAACCAGAAATTCAAATTTTAAAAGATGAACATTTAGACTTAATTAAAAAACAAGAAGAAAAATTTGATTTAACTAATAAAAATTCAACTCCCAATCAAACAAAAATTGAAACTAAAAAAGAAAATTCATCTGAACAAAACTTAGAACAATCCAAACAAAATAAAATGGATGCTCAAAAACAAATCCAACAATTTCAATTTGAAATTTATCGTGACGATAATATTGTAGTATATTTTAAAGAAGATTCAAAATCAATTGGGACATTATGTGTGACAACTCCAAATGGAGAATCCATCCACAAATTATCTGAAAATGAACTATCTTACTTAACAATATTTTCAAAAGTTTTTGCGGGAGTCTTATTTGAAGTTGTAGGTTGCCATGGAACAAATATTATTTGGAACTTTAATGATAATATGATTTCAATTATTCCAAGACACCAAGACGATAATGTTTTAAAAATGTGGGAATTAAACCAGCAAAAACCTGAAACATTAGAAAAAATAAAAGAAAAATTATTAACAACAATCTTAATAGAACAAGAAAAAAATAAACCAAAAACTCCAATTGCTAAAGATGAAAAACCAAAACCAGCAATTGAAAAAATTGAAGGTGAATCTTCAGATGATAAAGAAAAAAGAGCTCAACACTTACTAAATTCATTAAGGAGAATTCCTTAAAATAAATTTATATTTTCAAAATGGAAACTTTAAAAAAACAAAACTCTATAGAAACTCAAATTCAAAGACTATTTTCAAAACTAGAAACCTATCAACTAGAAATTTTCGCATATAGTTCACAAAACAATTTACCTATATTAACTCCATCCCCTTTAGAAAATTTCACTCTATTTAACTCTGAAATTTGTTTTAACCAACTAAATCAATTACACTCTAATATCTTAAACTTTGTAAAAATAATAAATACTCCTCTATATGTTAAACATCAAGAAACAATTTCTAGATATAACTCATTAATATTTCGCATAATTGGGAACTTAAGACTTTTAATTGAATTTTATCAATCTCAACATAGATATAATTTATCACTTAGAAAAGGTCTAGATTCATTTAACTTAAATTTAATCTATCAAAATTCCTCATTTCCAAATACATTTCAAAAAGATAATCTTCTAATGTTTACAAAACTTTCAAACTTTCCATTTGAAAATAAAAAATACCTAATAACTCTCTCAACATTTCACAAATCAACAGGATTTTTCACAAATTTAAAACATTCAGAATTTCATTTAATTTATCAAAAAAATGATACAATTGGTTTTAAAGATGATTCAAATGTATACTATTCAAAAACAAAAGAAGAATTTTTAAATCAATTATTTGAAAAAATAAATAAACTATCAAATACAAATTTTAATATTCAAACCGATGAAAATAAAATAATCTCAATAATAATTCATTCTAGTTTTGATGGAAAATTTGAAAATGACCCACCAGTTATAAACCAAGAACAATTCAAAAAAGTAGCATAAATAATCTCAAATTTATATCCAATTATTATAATAAATCAAAGGTTTTATAAACCTATAAATTTTTATCCTAAATTATGAGTGAATTCAAACAAGTGCTAGAAATTGAAAAGAAATTTCAAAAAACTATTTCTACTGCAAATTCTAAATCTGAAACTAAAATTAATAAATCAGTTTCAGATTTAAAACTTAAAGAAGAAGCAATGAAAAAAGACTTAATTTCAGAATTAAATACTGACTTAGACAAACTAAAATCAGATTTAACAAAAAAAGGAGAACTGCAAGTTGAAAATTCAAAAAAAATGGCAGAAAATATTATTAAAACAGCAAACATCGATAAAGCTGTATCACACTTAGTGGGAGAATTTAAAAATGGCTTTTAGTCCAGCTTCAATGTCAAAAGTAAATTTATTTGCTAGTTCAGATAAAATTACAGAAATTACAAATTTATTATATGATTTAAAATTAGTTCAATTTTTTGACTTAAAACAAGAAAACTTTGAAAAATTTGAACATACTGACTTAAATGAGATCTCACACGAATTATTACAAACTAGATCATCAATCAGGCTACTTAAAAAATACTTTAAAGTAAACACAAACAAACCTAATGAAAATGCAATTGATGAAATTTTAAAAGTTAAAACTAAATTAGACGATTTATTAAAAAAAGAAATTTCACAAAAAGATGAATTAAAAAGAACAAAACTTTTACTAGATTTAAAAGTAAATCCTAAAGATTTAACTAATGAAGATTTAAAAGTTGGATTTATTCCATCAAAAAAACAATTATTACTAAAAAAATTAACTGCAAATAAAATTAAATTTAATTCCCTAAAACAAGGAAAAAGAATTTATTTTGTATGTAAAACAAAAAAAGAATTAGACTTTGAATTCAAACACTTTTACTTACCTAAAAAATTAGATGAAAATCTAGAAACAAAATTAGAAAAAACAACTAAATCAATTAAAAAGGCAAATCTTGACTTAAGAAATTTATCAAACAATAATTTAGAAAACTTAAGAGCAAAAGAACACCACCTAACAAAAGAATTAGAAATCTTAGAATCAAAACCAAATTTTGCAAAATCAGAAAACATTGTAATTATTAGTGGACACATTCCAACAAACAAAGTAAGAAAATTAAAAGTTGAATTAGTTAGATTATTAGTTGATAAATTTGAACTTTCAGTTGAAAAAGCGACAAGTGATAATACTCCAATTAAATTAAATCATAATCAAGTAACTGGAAACTTTGTAGAATTATTAAAAATGTATTCCTTACCAAAATATAATGAAATTGATCCAACATTTTTTATCTTTTTAACATTCCCAATTTTCTTTGGATTTATTTTAGGAGATGTTATTTATGGACTAATCTCATTAATCTTATTTACATTTATGAAAATTAAACTACCTAAAATTAAAGAATTTTTATCCATTCTTCAATTATCTGCTGGTTCATCAATTTTCTTTGGAATTATCTTTGGAGAATTTATGGGTTACGAAATTCACGGTTCATTTTACGGATTTTTAGCAAGAAGTCAAGAAGCTACAACACTTTTAGCAATTGCAGTTGTATTTGGTTTAATGCATATCAATTTAGGATTAATATTAGGATTTGTAAATGAATTATCAAATAAACATACAAAAAAAGCAATTTGTGATAAATTATCATTTATTATTATGCAAATTGGTGTTGGATTATTAGCTTACGGGATTAGTGTATCATCTAATCTTTTAACAATTATTGGAAGTGTAACATTGTTTTTATCTTGCGCCCTAATTTACATGGGTCACGGATTTATTGGAATTATGGAAATTCCTTCCTTTTTCACAAACATTTTATCATACGCAAGACTTATGGCAGTAGGATTATCCTCAGTTGTAATTGCAATGTTAGTTAATCAATATACTGAATTATTTTTCAGTTATGGTGTTTTCGGAATTATTGGGGCTGTTTTAATGTTCTCAATCGGTCACACATTTAATATTGTATTGGGAAACTTTGAAGGTTTCGTTCACACTTTACGTCTGCACTATGTAGAACAAATGACAAAATTCTACTCTGGAGGAGGAGAAGAATTTAAACCATTTGGACAAAGAAAAATCGACCAAGAATAGATTTTTATTTGTTTAAATTTTTGGACACTTTGCGAAAACATTGTTTTCACAACGGCTTAGAAATCTTCGATTTCTTGAAAGAAAAATCGACCAAGAATAGATTTTTATTTGTTTAAATTTTTGGACACTTTGCGAAAACATTGTTTCTTTATTTAAATTTTAATTTAAATCAAGGCTTAGAAATTTACTAAATTTCTTGATCACGACGGATTAAAATTAATAATTTTTTACTTTGTGATATTATTCACTTTTATTTTTTATAATAATTTATATTAATTTTCAAAAATAAATTATCTCAAAATAATAATATTTTAATAATATACTTTTTACTCTAAAATATCATCTAAAAATTTATCAAATAACATTGAAACATTACCTCGATAAACAAATCTTTTATTTTCATTATACTTAAACTCAATCCCTTGAACTTTCACATTATCTACATTATAATCATGAGTTAACCTATACTCAACTCTAATCTTTCCTTGTTCACAATCAACCTGAATATAATCCTTTTTAATTGAGCAATAATCTAACACTCCACCCTTTTGAAATTTATCCTCTAAAAATCTTTCAAGACCTCCTGCCTTAGAAATATTGTTCATAATTCCCATTTGATTTTTTTCATTTGCTTTTTTATCAAAAACTTTTTTTTTACCAGAACTAGTTTCTTGTTTTAATCTTTTTTTTCTATCCTTATGTTTTTCCTTCATCTCTGAAACTTTATTTTGATAAGCCATAAACTAGGTATGATTTTTAATATTTATTAAGTTAATTATTTATTTCATCTATATAATCATATACTAAATAACAAGACTTATAAACCCTAAAGATTTTAAAACAATTATGGTAGTAGAAACAATGATTTCAACAACAGGTCTATTAGGACTTGGAGCAGGATTAGCAATTGGTTTAGCAGCAATTGGAACTGGATTAGGACAAAGAGATGCAATGGCTGCAGCAATTGGAGCTATCTCAGAAGACCCAAAAATGTTTTCAAAAGCATTAATTTTCGCAGTTTTACCAGAAACAATTTTAATTTTTGGTTTCGTTACAGCGTTCTTAATTATGGGAATGGCGGCTTAAGCCCCTCCCTTTTTTATTAAGAATGTCTTTACAAGATATTTCTAGAGATATTCAATCAAAAGCAAACCTTCAAAAAGAACAAATTGAAGAACAAACTAATGATGCAATTAAAACTCTAGAATCACAATTTGAAAAAAACTTTTCTCAACACAAAGAAAACGTTTTAGAAAAATATGAATCTGAATCTAAATTAGTTTCAACTAAAATATCTAGTAAATACTCTAAAATCTCAAAAGAATTAGAACTAGACGCTAAAGCTCAAATTTTAGAAACTGTAAAACAAAAAGCTTTAACACAAATTTTAAATTTATCAAAAACTGATAGAGAAACTTTAATTCAAAAATTATTTAAACTTGCAAAAAAATTAATCAAATACGATGTAATCTATACTTCAAAATCTGATTTAGCTTTTGTAAAATCTCTAACAACTGACAAAATTAAAGTTTGTAGTAAAGCAAATTTAAACGGTTTAGTTTTTGAAACTGAAAATGGTTTAGAAAAATTAGATTTAAATTTTGAAAATTTATTTACTGATATTTTATCAGAAAATGAAGCAGAACTTCAAAATATTTTATTTAACTAACTAATAAAAATGGCTAAAGTAATTAAATTAAAAAAAGACTCCTACAACTCTGCAAAACTAGCTGTTGCGAGTGGTAAACTTTACGGGACTGATAAAATCAAAGAGCTAATTAATTTAGATTTTGATGAAATTTTAAGATTTTTAGAAGAAAATGGTTTTAGAAATTCAGTTGACAAATCATATCTTCAATACGATGGATTTTACCTAGTTGAAAGAGTTTTAAATGATCACTTATCTAATATCTATAAAACTGTTTTTACAGGTTCATCCTCTAAAAATCAAAAATTATTAGAATCATATTATTTAAAATATCAAGTTCATAATCTTTTAGTAGTTTTAAGATGTAAATTATCTAATGAAACAGAATTTGAAACATATTTAATTGGAGACTCCAGAAGAAAAGAAAAATATATCAAAGCATTTGCAATGCCAAACATTGAAGATTCATTAACATATTTACTTAAAAAATCTGGATTTAATCATAAAATTGCTTTAGAAGAATACTCTAAAGGATTATATAACTTAGAAAATTATCTATATAGTTCATATTATTCAAAACTAAACGAATTAAATTTTAAATTTAATAATATTGATGAAAAACATTTCTCAAAATTTATTAAAAATTATATTGATTTATTAAATGCTAGAACATATTTAAGATTAAAAGTTGAAGACTCTAAAGAATTTAACTTTAAAGATTTTTATATGTTTGGAGGAAGATTAGTTTTAGAAGATTTCACAAATTTAGATTCAAAATCTACTGAAGATACATTAAACACATTTAATGAAATTTTCGGTGAACTTGAAGGATTAGAAGCTACATCATTTGAATCACTAGATAAAAGAATTTCCATTCACAAAAAAGAAAGTGAAGGATTATTTAATTCAGTTAGATTCGGTTCACCATTTTTTGCTTTAAAATTTTTATTTAAAGTTGAAAAAGAAATGGGACAATTAAGAATCTTATTAAAATCTAAATATTTAAAATTAGAAAAATCTGAAATTGAGAGGTTATTATAAAAATGTCAAAAATAATTGTTTGCGGAAATGAAGAATTTACACTAGGTTTTGAACTAGTAGGAATACAAGCTCAACCAATTGAGAAATTTGAATCATTAATTTCAAAATCTTCTGATACTGGAATTATCATTATCTCTCAAGAAGAATATAATAAATTAACTTTAAAATTAAAAAATTCAGTTGATAGATTATTAAAACCAATCGTTGTAATTTTATCAAAAGAAGATATTAAAGGTGGAAACCTAAAGGACGCGATTATTCGTGCTCTAGGTGTTGATTTACTTAAATAATTTCATTATATGAAATTTGACGTATTTATTTTATATACTTTGTATATAAAATAAATTTATCATAGAAATTATTTTTATTTCTTAAATTTTAAATAAATTTATTTATCCAAATATTTTATTTTCTTTACTTATTTGGTTATTTTTTTCAAAATTTATCTCTTAAAAATTTAAATATATTCTCAAAATAATGTTATTTTTATTTTTTAATTTAGATTATTTTAAAATCAAAATAATTACAATTATACCTTATTTAATTCTAATCTTTTATAGGTTAACTATAAATTATTCAAGTAAATCTAAACCTTTATAAAGTCTAAATTTTTTCTCTAAATTATAAGAATGGCTAATGATTCAAAAGGTAAAATTATTAGAGTTTCCGGACCAGTTGTAGAAGCTACCGGAATCTCCGTTGCAATGTCAGACATTGTAAGAGTAGGAAAAGAAGAATTAATGGGAGAAGTAATCAAAATTGAAGAAAACTCCTTTATCATCCAAGTTTACGAAAACACAACAGGTGTTAGACCAGGTGAGCCAGTAACAAATACAAAACTTCCACTTTCAGTAGAAGTTGGACCAGGTTTATTAGGTTCTATCTATGATGGAATTCAAAGACCATTAGAAATTTTAGAAAAAGAAATGGGTCACTTCATTAAAAGAGGGGTTGACGCTGATGGAATTGATCACAAAAAAGTTTGGGATTTCAAAGCAACTGTTAAAAAAGGAGATACTTTAACTGAAAGTGCAATTGTTGGAACTGTTCAAGAATTTGACTTTACACATAAAGTAATGTTACCAAATAGAGTTTCAGGAAAAGTTGCTGAAATTAAATCAGGTAAATTTACTGTTTCTGACGTAATCGGAAAATTAGAAGATGGGACTGAGATTAAAATGTCACACTTTCAACCAGTACGGCAAGCTAGAAAATTTAATTCTAAATTAGCACCAGCTGAACCATTAACAACAGGACAAAGAGTATATGATGTATTCTTCCCAGTTGCTAAAGGAGGAGTAGCTGCATTACCAGGACCATTTGGAGCTGGAAAAACAGTAACACAACAATCAATTGCTAAATGGTCAGACGCTGATATTGTAATTTATGTTGGATGTGGAGAAAGAGGAAACGAAATGACAGAAGTTTTAACTGAATTTCCTCACTTAATTGATCCTAAATCTGGAAAACCAATGATGGAAAGAACAGTTTTAATTGCAAATACATCAAACATGCCAGTAGCAGCTAGAGAAGCTTCTATCTATGTAGGAATTACAATTGCTGAATATTACAGAGATCAAGGATTAAATGTTGCTTTAATGGCTGATTCAACTTCAAGATGGGCTGAAGCAATGAGAGAAATTTCATCAAGATTAGAAGAAATGCCTGGTGAAGAAGGATATCCAGCATACTTATCAACAAAATTAGCTAACTTTTATGAAAGAGCAGGTTTAGTTGAAACTTTAAACGGAGAAAAAGGATCTGTAACAGCAATTGGAGCAGTTTCACCAGCGGGAGGAGACTTCTCAGAACCAGTAACACAAAACACATTAAGAGTAGCTAAATGTTTCTGGGCTTTAGATGCTAAATTAGCAGAAAAAAGACACTACTGGTCCATTAACTGGTTAAACTCATATTCATTATACCACGAATCATTAAGAGATTACTTTAAAAAGAACGCAGATAAAAACTGGGAAGCTAAAGTAAAAGAATTAATGGGAATTTTACAAGAAGAAGATGCTTTAATGGAAATTGTTCAATTAGTAGGTTCTGACTCATTACCTGAAAACCAACAAATTACACTTGAAGTAGCTAAAATTATTAGAGAACATCTATTACAACAAAATGCTTTCCACGAAGTTGACAGATTCTGTCCATTACAAAAATCAAATGATTTAATTGATTTAGTTTTCTTATTTAGAGATTCTGCATCCAAAGCTTTAGAAGCTGGGGTTCCTGCTAGAGAAATCTTAGCAACTAAAGGACAATATGAAATTGCAACAGTTAAATTAGAAGAAGATTATACTAAAATTTTATCTAAAACTAAAAAGACTATTGAATCCGAAATGGAGGAATTAATTAAGAAATATAAATAGTCGAAAATAATCTTTGATTATTTCGACCTCCATCAACCATTGTGTTGATGTGAGAATCATTTACAAATCCATTGGATTTGAAATGAATATCTAAAATTAAAAATAAATAAAATATGGCAGTAAAAAAAGAATATAAAACAATTAGTAGAGTTGCTGGACCATTAGTTTTTGTAAAGAAAACTCATCCAGTTGGTTATGGAGAATTAGTAGAATTAAAAATTAACGGAGAACAAAAATTCGGACAAGTTTTAGAAACTGCTGACGATAATGTTGTTGTTCAATTATTTGAAGGAACACAAGGAGTTGACAAAGATGTAACTGTTAAATTCTTAGATGAACCTTTAACAATTAAATTAGACGATTCAATCCAAGGAAGAGTTTTATCAGGAATTGGTAAACCTTTAGATAACGGTCCAGGATTAGTTGGAACTAAAACAGAAATTGGTGGAGCAGCTATTAATCCATACTCAAGAGGATTACCTGACAACTTTATTCAAACTGGAATTTCATCAATTGATTTAATGACAACTTTAGTTAGAGGTCAAAAGTTACCTATCTTTTCAGGTTCAGGATTAACACACAATGACTTAGCTCTGCAAATTGCAAGACAAGCAAAAGTAGTTGGTGATGATTCAGAATTCTTAGTAGTTTTCGCAGCTATGGGAATTACAAACGAAGATGCTTTAAAATTCCAAAGAAGTTTTGAAGAATCAGGTGCGATTGATAATGCAGTATTATTTATTAATAAAGCAGACGATCCTTCTGTTGAAAGATTAGTTACTCCAAGAATGGCTTTAACTGCTGCTGAATACTTTGCTTTTGAAAAGAATAAACACGTTTTAGTAATTATGACTGATGTTACAAATTATTGTGAATCCTTAAGAGAAATCGGTGCTGCTAGAGAAGAAATTCCTGGTAGAAGAGGTTACCCTGGATACATGTATACAGATTTAGCTGAATTATATGAAAGAGCTGGTATGATTAAAGGTAAAACTGGATCAGTTACACAATTACCAATTTTAACAATGCCTGGTGATGATAAAACTCACCCAATTCCAGACTTAACAGGATATATTACTGAAGGTCAAGTTCAATTAGGAAGAGAATTACACAGAAAGAATATTTATCCATCAATTGACGTATTACCATCATTATCAAGATTAATGGGTCTTGGGACAGGTAAAGGTAAAACAAGAGAAGATCACAAAAAAGTGGCTGACCAAGTATTTGCTTTATACGCTGAAGGTAAGGATTTAAGAGGTCTTGTAGCTATTGTTGGTGAAGAAGCTTTATCAGACAGAGATAAAAGAAAATTAAACTTTGCTAAAATCTTTGAAGAAAAATTCCTACAACAAGGATTAGAAGAAGATAGAGAATTCATTAAAACAATGGATTTAGCTTGGGAAATCTTAGGAACAATTCCAAGAGAAGAATTAGTAAAAATCGATAATAAATTAAAAGATATTTACTATAAGGAAACAAAGTTATAATTAAACAATGTCAAAAACAATTAGTCCAAATCGGTCAGAATTACTAAAGTTAAAAACTAGAGTTAAAACTGCCTCAAAAGGTCACTCTCTTTTAAAAAAGAAAAGAGATGGTCTTGTAATGGACTTTTTTAAGTTACTTGAAAATGCTAAAGATTTACGTAAAGATATGATTTCAACGTATATTAAAGCTGAAGATTCCTTAAAAAAGACGAGGATTTTATCTTATGATTTAGAACTTAAATTATATTCAAAGACTACAAAAGGTAGAAATTTAATTGATTTTCAATCCAAAAATATCATGGGTTTATCAGTTCCACAAATTAAATCTGAATTTAAAAAAAGAGATTTAATTCAAAGACAAAGAACGATTTATTCATCTCAAACTATGGATGATACAATTAAAAAATATGAAAGTTTAGTTGAACAAATTATTATTGTAGCTGAAATTGAAACTGCAATGATTAGATTATTATCTGAAATTGAAAAAACTAAAAGAAGAGTAAACGGTTTAGAATTTAATATTATTCCAGAATTAAAAAAAGCTGAATCTTTTGTAAAATTATCTCTTGAAGAACAAGAAAGAGATAACACAATTAGATTAAAAAAAATTAAAGCAAAGCTTGACAAAGCACAAGCTTAAATATAAATTTAAATAATTTATATATTTAATTTTATTTCTATATTAAAATATTTTATTAATAATTTAATTATTTTTAGAAATACTCTCTAAATAAATAACCAAACTATTTAATAATTTTAAAAAATTATCAATTCTAATCGTATAGATATCATCCCTATTCTTTTTACTCTCAGCCATTATAACATTTTTATACTCTTGAATTTGTTCAAAATTACTATCAGTTAATAATTTTCTTAAATCATTTAAATGGATTTCAATACCATATATATTTAAATATTTTTTATTTAAAATTTCCTCAATAACTGCTTTAAATTCTTCATCAGTATAACCTTTTTCAAACTTCTCAAGATAATTATACTTATTAGTTAAATAATCTGACAAATCTCTATGTTGTTTTAAAATAAATGGATTTTCTTTTTTTTTATCTAACTCCATAGATTTTTTCCCAATTAAAATATTCATAAGAGTTAAAATTATCTTTAACTTTTTTAATGGTTCTTTTTTTAAATTTTTAATATGGTCTTCATTTACTTGAAACCTTATAGCAACTTTATCAAATTCATTTAAATCAATCATATCATCTAATAACTTTTTAATAATACTAAACTCACTTCTCCCTTTTCCAATAGGATTTTGATATCTATTAACATAATAATTTAAAATTTCTTGACAAATATTTTCATTAACTAAAAATATACTTTTAAAAAAATCGTAATCTAACTTATTTTTCTTTTTTCTTTTATGTAAAATATTTCTATACTCATCAGAACTTAAACTTAAATTTAAATTATATAACACTAAATCAATATTTTTATAATTATTAATTGACACTTTTTCAAATTCATCAAATTTTTTAATAAAATTACTCTCAGCATCTCCAAATAAATTAAACTTTTTAAACATAATAAACTATTAAATTTTAACATTATAAATTTTAAGTTTTACTAACTGTTTACACAAACAAATTAATTATCTAACTAAATACATAATTAATATAATTATTAAAGTTTCAAAATTAAACCAATTAAATAAATAGTTTAAAGAATCTAAAAATATATGAAAAAAAATATACTACTAGGATTATCATTTATATCTTTACTATCAGTAATACTATTATCAGCATGTTCAAGTGAACCAAATTATCAAAATTTTGAAAAAAGTAAAACAGAATCTTTAACATTTTTAGAAAATTCAGAACAATTTAGAAATCATCAAGGATTTGACATTTTATTAACAAATGAAGAAATTGTATCATGTGGTAAAAATTGTTTCGAATTTGATTATCAATACTCCGTTTTAGGGGATAAACTTGGTTATGAAAGTAAAATCCAAGTAAAAGATAATGTTGCAAGTTTTATATCTAAGCCAACAGCCTTAAATTAATTAAACAATTAAAATTAAACCAACTAAAATTAATGAAACTAAACCAAACCAAAAATTACTAGCCTCATCTAAAAAATCATCAAATAATACAATTGCTTTTGACCCACCAGCACCTTCAACCTTTTGAGGATCAAGCCCAGTAATAAAAACATCTAAAAATTCATAATCTCCAACACCAGAAATATTATAATTAATTGTAATTGAATTCTCATCAGTAAAACCTGCTCCAAAATTTAAACTAACATTTTTAACATTAGTTGGAATAATTGCCCATTGATATAACTCTCCATTCAAATTCCCTAAAATTGGATTAGAAGACTCATCAGTATTATACCAACCTGAAGTTGATTTCACAATAGAACCATTAAGAACAAAATTAGAAGGAATTAAATCATAAATTGTAACAACTGAAGATTTAGGAGTAGATAAACTCCCCTTATTCACAACAACAATATTTACATTATACTTATCCTCTCCAATACTTTTAATAGACTTATTAATATCTAACCAATACCCTGTAATTAAATTCACACCCCTAACATAAGTTGAAGATAAAGATTCACTACTTTTTGACTTTTGTAACTGAGTTCCATCATCTAATAAAGTAAAATCCACATCAAACCAAACCATTGGATTCTCAAAACCTGAAAAATTAAAATTCCAATTATTAGAAACCCATGGAGTTGTTAAATCAACAACTGAACTTAAACTATAATCTTGAACTAAATTAGAATTTGAAATAGAATCATTCTCAATTGTATTAGGATCACTATAAACTCCGCTAACATTTTTTTGAGAAACCCAAATTGTAGCCTTATTTAATTCATAAGATAAAGGAGAAGAAGTAAAAAAACTAGAATTAACATTCCAAGTTACATTAGAATTAGTAAAATCAGAATTACTAAATCCAACAATTTCCTTTTCCAAACTAATATTAGCATTTGAAATCCCAAAAATATTTTCAACATTAATTCCAGAAAAACTATCTTTTAAAACAAAACTCAAACTTGAATTAGAAATATTAAAAATTCCAGAAAACCCTGAACCTGTAGGAAATAAAACATCGTAATTAATCTCAAAATTATCTGATACATTAAAACAATTCCCATTATTAATATCCCAATCAAAACTATACTCATCTGGTGCAAAAGTTGTAAACCCTGCCCCACTCCCAACAACTGAACCTGAATCAAATTTTACTTTATCACCAACATCTCCTGATAAACTAAAACTTCCATAATCTACAGAAACATTATACAAACACCCATCCTGACCTAAATTATTTTCAAAAACATTTGAAATTTTATCATTAATATTAATAGAAGTCCCACTCATAACTCTACTATTTGAAGTTGAAGTATTAAATAAAATTGGAAACTTCTTAACAGGATAAATCTCATAACTAAACTCAGAACTATCTCCAAAATCTAACTCTGGAACAAACAAAGTTACACTTGAATCTGTTCTATTTGTAACATATCCAGTATTTCCTAAACTATTATGTGGGGTTGAAATAAATTTAGAAGAATTAATAATTACCTCAACATCATAAACTGGTTCACTAGCATGAACATTAGAAATTGTAATTTTTCCTAAATAATCATTTTCATTTTTTGAATAAATTCTTCTAATTTCCTCTAAACTTAAAGATTTATTATAAATTCTAACTTCATCAATTAACCCATCAAACTCATAATTTTCATCATCATCTTTATAACCTCCTATAAATAAATTATATGGTTTTGGAGTATAACTAATATCTCCACTAGTCACATAAGAATCAATCATTTCTCCATCAACATAAAACTTAACAATTGAACCATCATAAGTTCCAACAATATGATACCATTGCCCTGTATTTAAAGTATTAGTGCTAGGTTGAGCCCAAGTATTTCCTGGCATTGTATCTGTCTTTAAATACATACCAATATAATTTGAACCTCCAACATTACCAAGTGAAAATCCTGACTCACTCCCTCCAGTATCCCAAACCAAACTAACTGCTCCAGCCCACGCAACAAAATTATTAATATTTATCCAAGCAGATACAGTAATATCTTGTTTAATCTCCAGCCCAGTTGAATTTAAAACTTCCAAATAATCAGTTACACCATCAAACACATAACAGCCTGAATTTTCATAACACCCCAAACTATTCCAAATAATACCTGTAGATTCATTAAACACATAATTATTAGAAGAATAATCATCTTTATTAGAAATATTATTATAATTAAAAGGAAAATACAAAACTAAATTTTCACTATTATAACTATCTGCAAAATTAGAATGTGAAGTTTTAGCATTAGAATAATAATCAAAATAATTAGAACTAGAAACCTTCTCATCAAAATCAACTCTAATTGTCTCAGTTGTCGCAGAAAATCCAAAATAAATAAAATTTAAACTAAAAAATAAAATAAAAATTAAACTTTTAATTTTTTTATTTTTATTTTTTATCATTTTAATAAATATCCCACCTTTAAACTATATAAACTTAATCCCAAATTTTACCAAATCCAATATCAAACTTAGCAAAACTAAACTCAATAACATTATACACATAAATTAATCCAAACAAAACAAAAACTTTAGGATTTTCAAACAATAAATATCCAAAATAAAAAATTAATATTGTAAAAAAATTATAAAATAACATTCTATGTTGCTTCCAACACCTAGTATTAAACCAAACTAAAAATAAAAAATAAATAACAAAACATAAATTAACTCCTAAAACAAAAATCCCAAAATTTACTTGTTTATATATTTCATAACTTAAAATTAAACTACTACTAAAAATCATAATAATTAAAACGTATAATAAACTCTTAAACCTATAATACATTTTATTATGTGAATCTTTTCTTTTTTTAGAAATTTTAAACCCAACACCTAAACTCAATATATACAACACAAAAATTAAAAACAATGTAATATTAAAACTCATAATTTAAAATACCAATTTTACAATATAAATAATTATTATAACTATTAAATAATACCTAAATAAAAAATCACAATTCAAATTTAACTTTTAAATAAAAACAAATTATTATAAATAACCAAATTCAAATCTAAACTATGAATTTAATTAAAAATTTAAAAAAGAGAGGTCAAGCTTTACCATTAAATACAATTGTAATCGCAATTTTAGTAATAATTGTATTATTAGTAATTATTGTATTTTTCACAACAGAAGTAGGTAAAACTGGTGATCAATTATCTGAAAACTCAGCATCTAGTTGTTCAATTTCAAATCCAGCACTAGCAACACTAGGTTACACAGGATTTATCTCAAAAGATAAATTTGATCAAACTCCTGGAGATTATAAAAAAGCTGTTGGAGTTTCAGACTGTTATGTAAGTAAAACTCAAACTGATACTTGGACTGCTTCAGCTCCAACTACAAATTAATTAATTAAAACTAATTAATTTTTTATAATTAAAACTAATTTTTCACACTATCAAATTTTAAACTTATTTTTTACTTCTAAAACTAAAACTTAAACTTTAAAAACTAAAATAAATAAATCTCAATATGAAATTACTAACAAATTTTAGAAAAAACGCTCAAGCATTACCATTAAACACAATTGTAATTGCTATTTTAGTAATCATTGTATTATTAGTAATCATTGTATTCTTTACAACAGAAGTAGGAAAAACTGGAGAACAACTTTCAGAAAACTCAGCATCAAGTTGCTCACTATCAAATCCAGCACTAGCAACATTATATGACTCAATTCAACCTGTAGCTGAAGGTCAAACATGTGAAGATGCTGGTTGGGTCGACCACAAACTAGCTGGAATTGTTCCTGATTGTTGTGTAAAAAAACAAAATTAAATAATTAAAATAATAATTAAATTATTTTTTTTAATAAAAAATAAAATTAAATAAAAACTAATTCTAATGTAAAATAATTTTAGGTTTATTCATATCCTCAATAATTTGAGCACTTCTCTCATCTGGTGAAACAACTTCAGACTTATAATCTCCACATGGTTTTAATTCATTTTTAGAAGGTAAATAATCTGTTGAAATTTTTTCCAATATATACTCTTGAGCCATCATAAAATCAGAACTATCATACCTTGGTTCATTATTAATTAAAAATTGCTCCAACTGACCACAACTTTCTAAAAAAGGTTTAAAATTAGAATTTAATTTTAAATTTAATAATTCCAAACTATTAGCATAAATAATTGCTTGACTTGAAAATCCATAAGACTTCAAATCTTGATACATAACCAAAGATCCATCATTTTGTAATTGATTATAATAATTAATATCTAATAAAAAATCCAAACTATCATGTAAAAAATCAGAAATATCTTCATCTTCAACATTTTTAACTAAAGTATAAACCTTTTTATTTAATTCAAAAAAAGTATACATTGGTTCAACCCCTCCCAAAGAAGATTTATAATTTTGTAAACTAATCTGAGCGTTAGAACCTAATTCTTTTTGAAAAACTTTCTCAACCTCACTAAAAATAGAATCAACTTCTAAAGTATCTAAAATTTCTGGATATTCATTTTCATTATCACTTACCATTATAACTACTTATAAATTACATCATTTAAAAAGTTTTTGAAAATAAAATAAAAATAATTTAGAAAAACGCATCTAGCGTTTTAACATTCTTAATCCCATTCAAACTTCTATCAATCATCATAAGTTCAAAATCGTGTGCTTGTAAAATTTCTCGAATACTATCCTTATTAATAGTTTTAAACTCAACTTCAACATTCTCCGTTTTCATTTGTTTAAAAACATTAAAAACCTCAACCCAAGTATGTGAAAATGTATCATGCCATTTTAAATTTGTAAAAATTTCATCCCACCTATCCTTATACTCTCGAACTAACTTTAAAGCTTTCTTAGGTCCAATTCCCTTAATTCCGCCAGGATTAAAATCAGTCCCACACAAAATTGCAACAATAATTAATTCATCTAAACTAATCTGTAACTTATCTAAAACTTTATCTAACTCATAAAACTCAATTGGCACATCTCTATAAACAGAACTCCCTGGAACCTTTCTTTTATTTGAAACAGACAAATTTCTAATTAAATACTTTGTTCCAAACAATAAACTATCAAAATCTTGAGAACACGCTGCAAAAACTTTTCCCTCATTACATAATCTTCCTGCTTGAGCTTCTCCCTCTGAAGGTGCTTGAACTACAGGAAACCCAAAAGCCTCAATTAAAGCAATAGAATCTTTAACCATCTCAGGAGTTAACCTATTTAAAGCTTGAGCATGCTTTTTAGCCTCAACTAAATCATCATTATCAATAGCTGCTTGATACTTTAACTTTGCATCTTCCTTTTTCTTTTGCCGAATTTCTCTCTCAGCTTCCTTTAACTTAGGCGCCTCACCATCAAAAACAAAAACAGCTTTAATATTATTTTTCTTAAAATAAACACACCTATTAAATAACCCTTTCAAATGAGAAGTAACATTTCCCTTTGAATCTGTAAGTGATGTTCCATCCGCTTGTCTAATTGAAGCTAAAAACTGATAAATCATATTAAAACTATCAATAGCAATTTTCTTATTTGAAATTGAACTTAACTCAATTTGCTCATACTCTAAAATATCTTTTAACGCAACTCCCATAAATCTAATAAAAAAATAAGATTTAGAACTTATAAACTTTGTGAAATTTATAAATAAAATCCACTCTATTTAATAAATTCATTAACACTAACAATAGTTTTAATAGAATTTAAATAAAAAATATAACTAGTAGCAACACCTTGAAACTTAGAAATTTGACTCTTTGTCATATAAACTTCAGGTTTATCAATTAAATTTATAGTATCCTTATAAGAATTAATAATTGTATTCAAATCCGCAATCACAAGACTTGAATGATCCTCTAAACCATTATATCTTAAATTCATTGAATCTATTGCGCAAATAGTTAATTCACGAATACTATCATTCTCAATACTTGAAACATTATCTAACACTCTCTGATAATTTTCAGATAACTCCATAGCATTATCAAAATAAAAATCACTCATATTCCTTGAAAGTTCCTTTAAACTTTTAATAATATTATACTCATTCCCACTTGTATTTTTTAACTGAGCTGAATAATTTCCAAACAAATTCAATATATTCTCAAGCCCATTCACATTTTGTGTATAGGTATCCATCACTAACATATAGAATTCTAACTACTTAAATTTAAGGTTTAAAATTCACACTTTTTATTTTCAAAAATAAACTAATTTAACAACTTATTTTCAAATTTTAATCAAATATAAGAAAAATTAATAAATTCAAAAAGCCAATATGAATACCATACAAGGCAGTTTAAAATTTTAACTTGTGATTTGTTGTCACTCAAAATAAAAAACTTTATAAACAACAAATACTAGAATAAATCTATGGAAGAATTCAAAGAATCTACAAGACGCGCATTTAAACAATGTCGAGGCGACATAGATTCTTTGAAAATTGAAAATCAACTACTAAAAGAAAAATTAGATTCTCTTAGTTCAACAAATTCTAATTTACAAAATACAATTACAGATTTAAATGCTGAAATGAAAGGAATTAAAATTGCCTTAGACTATATTAAATCTTTTAACGAGAACTCAAATTCACAACTTCAAAACCAACAAAATACTCAACCTCACCAAACTCCAACCCAAATTCCTCAACAAGTAATTCAACAACAACCAGCTCAACAAAACTACCAAAGTATTCCTGATGCTCACATCCCGCAACCTCCAGCAGACCCATACGAAGCATTACTAGCATTTAAAGCTAAATCAAATAAAAGAGAAGTTTTAAAACAAAAATTAGTAAGTATGATTGGAGATAATGGAATGAATTTATCAGAACTAAAATTTATGTTTGTTGACCATCAAAGATTTGTATCAAAAGCAACTTTTTATAATTACTTAAAAGAATTAGAAGCAAACGGAACAATCACTCAAGAAAGAGTAAACGGTAAAGCTCATGTATTTGTATCACAAATGCTCACAGATGAATTAAATAGTAGATAAATGAACAAAGAAGACGATTTTAAAACAACTGAAAACAATAATAATCAAACAGAAGATAATAATATTTCTAAAAATAATAAATTAGGTATTTTACTTAAATTTGGAGCAATTTCTGCAGTTCCACCATTATTAGGACATTATATAAGAAAAAAAAATGGTGATATTAATAATTGGCTAGTAGGATTAGGAGTAATCACATCACTTACTGGTTCAATATATCAAAACCAAGAATTATTTCAAACACAAGAAGATTCATACTTAACAAAAATTGAATATCCAACCAAAAATTCAGGATTAGAACAATACTTAATATCAAGAAATGAAACAGAACTTGAAATATTTCAAAAAAACAACCCAACAATAACTCAACACAAAACACAATCATTTGGAGAATTTTCATACAGCATAGGACACACACTAACAAATTTAATAACTCCAATCCCACTATCAAAACTAGTAAACAAAATTCAAGGTAACTCACCAACTAACATTCATGAATTTGTTGGAAACTTTTCATACGATGTAATTAATTCAAATTATTCAGTAAATAAAAAAAGAAAAGGAATTGGTAACTGTAATTATGTAATAAATGGAGATAAAATAACATTTAATAATTCACCAAAAGAAAAAATAAACTGCAAACAAGCATACAATAAATTAAAATAATAATTTTCTATCTAAACTTAAATAAAAAATAACAAAAATAACAATATAAAAAAATAAATAATTAAACTAATTATTTATCTATTTATTAGAAACTAACTTTAATTGATTCTCTAACTTTTTATCAGACATATTCGGATCCCAAGCCCCAACCATTGATTTTTCAATTTGTAAAACTGGTTGCCCTAAAATTTGTTTATATTGATTAATTAAATCAAAAGCCTTCTCACTTGGAACTTGTCTATATGGTCTTTTCATATATTCAAACTTTTCATAATGCTCATCATCATAACTTCCAATAACATCATAATCAATTAAACCTAATCTAAATTTTTGATTATTTGATTTTTCCCCACAAGTTAACCAACTAGTATTTGTAGGCTTATTCACATAAATATCAGAAATCTCTTTAATAATAGGTTTTAACTCTCTAACAACTCTATAAATATTATCTGAATTCTTCCCAAACTCTAATTCATTTGGAATTAAAACAGGAGCTAAAATTTTCCAATTTTCAGGTTCCATTACATACTGAGCTAAAAATAAATCAGCAGAATTCTTTTTAACATATTCAATATATCCGCTATGACTACTTCTCTCTAAAAACTCTTCTAACATAATACTCCAAAGTAGTAACAATTTATAAACACATAGTATAAAAAATTAAAGCTTAACTTCACTCAATACTCTACTCTCAAAATTAAACTCAAATACTTTAAAAGTTTCAGCTAAATTAATAACTTTAGTTTTATTCACAATCTCCTCTAAACCTGAAGTTTCATGAATATGACCAACAAAACACACATCTGGACAAAACTCATCACTTTGTAAAAATTGACTTAACGGTTCAGACCCAGTAACAAAATGATAAGGACTTGCATCACCAAGCATTGTATCACAAGCAGGAATATGATTCATTTGAATTTTAAATCTACAATTTGAAACCAAACTAAAATTATCCACCATATTATCAAAAACATCCTCCTCAAACCTCCCATTTTGCCCAATTTCCATATAATTAGTTCCAAAAATAGCTAGTTCATTATCTCCAAAAATCAAAGGATTATTTCCAATTAACTTCACATTATAAAATTCCTTTAAATTATTAATACCATTTCTAGTTTCATGATTACCTGGAATCATAAAAATCTCCTTATTATTATCAATAAACGGTTTCAAAACTTTAGCAAAATCATTTGGAACATTAGACAAATCTCCATTAAACAAAATAAAATCGATATCTGAAAAATCTACAGATTTTGAAATTCTATTCACTAACTCTAAATTACTATGTAAATCAGAACAAGCTACAAATTTAATGGTTTTTTTATTCATAAAATAATAAATAATTTTTAATTTATAAAAATACTTAATTTATTTTTCTTTATTTGTTGAAAATTCTTTCTCAATAACTTCATCAATCATAGTATAAAATTCTTTCTTATTACAATTATATAACTCATTTTTAATAATAGTTCTAGATTTTCCAATTTTAATTGAATCCGCTACATATTTTTTAAAAATTCTATGATTTGCTCTAGACTCCTCACTATTTAAATAATTTTTTCTAACAACAATAATTCTAACAAACACAACAAAAGCTAAAACAAAAACTCCAGCTAAAACATAAATCATAACTCTAGAATCCTCCTCAACTACTTCACTCTCATAACTTTCATTTAAAATTTCTTGATTTGTAAGATTTATATCTTCAACTTTTAAATCCTCGCCCTTTACCTTATCTGTAATTTCATCTGACATTGTTTTAAAATTTTTAATTTTTAAATCATCATTTTCAGTTTTAACTTTTTTAACAACTTCAATATCATCATTTTCAGTTTCAACTATTTCTACAATCTCTTCAACATCTTCTACATCCTCCTCATTACTTGAAACCATAAAAGAATCAGCTTCAATAACCGCACTACTTTTAAGTCCTGAAATTTTATAATAACCTGAACTCAAACTACAATAAAAACCAGAATAAAGTTTATTATCACACTTAAAATAATACTCATTACTTCCCAAACAATTCTTTGAAAAAGAACTAATAGAAGAAATTTCAGTATTTTTTACACAAACATAATCCAAATCTAGATTATTCTTCAAATAAACTGTCTTATCAAGCCCTAAACTTGAAAATCCCTTTAAAATAATACTTGACCTATCAGTAAAATCATATTTAATTTCAATATCAGATAAATCTAACTCCTCATCTGAAAAATCATAGCCAAACTCAACTAACTTTAAACTTCCATCTAAAATTAAAACATCCTCTTTTCTTGAAAACTTTGAACTTGAACTTATAGAATCCCCATCAACTTTATAATTAAATTTATTATCTTCATCCTTAACTAATCCAAATTCATCTTCTGAAGTAGAACTAGAGCTCCCACCTCCCCCACCTCCCCCTGAACTTCCACTACTTGATGAACTACAACTTTGAACTAAACTCTCACGAGTATAACTAGTTCCACAAGAATTTAAATCTACAGCAACCCTACTTTGAGAACTAGAACTACAAGTTCCCCAACTTCCATAACTCCAATCCTCAGTGCACATTTGAGAAACTCCTGAATGACTCAAACCAGAAATTTTAACCGTTGAATTACTCAAATCAGTATAACTAACATTATAACCATTCACAACTTTAGGAATAACATCAACAAAAGTTTCATTATCCCCATCACACAAATCAGAAATTTCATCTAAACTTCCAACCTCTAAATCCTTCAAACACAAACTATGTGCCTTAGAAATATTTCCATATAAATCTAAATAAATTGTCTTAGTATTTCCACTCTCTAACTCTAACCCACTAACAAAAAATTTACTCTTATTACTCTTAACTTCACTTTTAATAATTACCTTTGTAAAATCAATACTTAAATTAGAAAAATTATAAGAAAACTCAACTAACTTATCAGAATTATTACTAAAACTTACATTTAAAACTTCATCAAAAACCTTACTTAAATTACTGGATAAATTAATAGAAATATTCAAATTACTAAAACTAGAATCAACATTAGACTCATCCCCAACAACATTATCAACTAAATCACTAACTCCATCATTATCAAAATCAGTAGCATTTCCTCCTAAATTCAAACTAAAATTCACAAATAACTCATAAATATCGAAAATTCCTAAATCATCAGTAAAATTAAAACTAATAACTTGACTTGTATAATTAAAAATTGTTAAATTTGTAACTAACTTATTATTAACAACTAAATCAGTAATATCAATTTTTTTTGATCCAACATTATAAATTAAACTTGAAACATTTTTATTAAAACTTGCATTAATAAAAAAATTTAATTTAGAAACATTTACAACTGTATTATTTAAAGGACTATAAATAACTAATTTAGGTAATAAATTAAAAGTAAAATTAATCACTTTACTTGATTTAATTCCATAAATATCTGTCACATTAAATAAAATACTTTGATTAACAACATCAGTTAAATTTAAACTAATATTTAACCAATTATCACTCAAACTACTTGATAAATCTACATAATTTGTTCCATTAAAATAAAATACTTCTGAAATATTTTTACTAAAATTTAAACTAAAATTATACCATAAATCATAATTAGTTACAACTGAATCAAAAACAGGACTAACAAAATTAATTCTAGGCTCATTAACTGTAAAATAAACTTTATCAGAACTAAAGATTTTACCATTAATTGAATCATTCATAAATACAATAGCTGAATAATTTCCAAATGTTGAAAAGTCATAACTATAATTAAAATAAGTTAAATTCACTTTATTCATAGAATAATTTGTAATACCATTATCAAAACTAATCCAGGCACTATCAGAATTATTACTTGAACTTACATTAAAACCTACTATTGGATTATCTAAATTACTCAAATTAATTGGATTGTCTAAATTAATACTAACATCTTCAAATAAAGAATTAGTGGAAATCACATATGAGAATGGTTGGGGACCATTTGGCACATTACTTCCCTTAATTTTTAAACTATAATTCCCACTATCTGATAACTTAATTCTAATTCCCTCAACATTATTTAATAAATCAACTGAATCATTAAACGGATAACTAAAATCATTTCCAAAATACTCAGTCCCATCTGGAGAAATTAAAACTAAATCTAAATTATTAACTAATTTATTTCCAGCCCCAACTGAACTAGGATAATCAGTCCAAACCAAAGAAACTCGAAATTCTAAACTAGATTTATTAATTGTAAAGTTATATTCATATTCTTGAGAAGTTGAAAGCCCCGAACTAATTTCAAATAATTCTAAACTATTTTTATTATCCTCAAAAATCGTCCTATTCAAATCAACAAATCCCCACCCTTGATTCATATCAGGCATAGTTCCAGTAATATCTTTAGCCCCATTAATTAACATTGCTTTAACTAACGCAGAAGTAGGACTACTAATACTTTTATTTTTAATTAAATATTCTCGTAATAAAGAAACAATTCCAGCAGTCGTAGGAGTTGCCATAGAAGTTCCACTCTTAACACTATAATCTCCACTCCCTCCATTTACATGTGATTTAGTTGAAGTAATTCCTGAACCCGGAGCTACAACATCAGGTTTAATTCTTCCATCATCAGTTGGACCTTTTGAACTAAAACTAGCAATTGATAAATCCACCGAACTAGCTCCAACAGTAATTGCATTCTTAGAAGTTCCAGGTGGTAAAACAGAATTTGCTCCAGAATATTCACAATTATTTCCACCAGTTCCACAATTCCCTGCAGCAAACAAAATAATCATATCCTTATTATTCCAAGTAAAAGTATCAACATCAACAGACTCACTAGAATAATCCCCTAAACTTGTAGGATCACCCCAACTATTAGAATGAATTTGAGCACCAAATACATAAGCAGGTTCAAACATCCCAGTAGCCAAATTATTTGGAACTCCTAAACCAAAATCACTCCCAGTCCAATACTCAAGAGCCTGAAAATATAAATCAGACTTTGGAGCCATCCCAGAATTTGAACCAACATAATTATTATTTTCTAAATCAGCTCCAGATAAAACACCATTACCTAAAACTGAACCTGCAACATGTGTCCCATGTCCAGAATCTAAATCGGAAGCTCCATCAGAACCCACAAGCTCAATAATTTCAACTGACTTATTTAAAAAATCAGCATGGAAAGAAGAATTATGAACTCCAATATCTAAACCAGTATCAGCAACTGCTACAATCTGACCCTCACCAAATAAATTAAATTCATTAAAATAATTATAAACATTAGTTGTAGACTTAGAATTAACATTTTGAATTTGCGGATAACTATAACTATAAATAAAATTAACCTGTTCATACTCCTCTAAAAAAGAAACTTTAGACTTATCAATTAAAATAAGTAACCGTCCATTATCTGAAGAAATAATTTCCCCACCTAAACTTAAAACTTCATTCTCAAATAAACTTGAAACTGATTTATCAAATAAATGAACTTTAAATAATTCTGGACTTAAAACATTAAAATTTGATACTCTAAAATTTTGAATTTCCTTAGTTTTCTCAATTTTTTCATTATTACTATCTTTATTTTTTTTAAATCTTTCAACAGATTTAATAAAAGAAAAATCAGAAACTTCATCAACAATATTTTTATCAAATTTAGTTAAAAAAGAATTATCTCCAACATAAGAAATAAAAAAAACTCCAATATTTTCCAAACTATCCTTATCCTCTTGATAAATTAAATCTGAAAACTCAACCACAAAATATTTATCAGTCGATTCAACAAAAGATGGAACTAAATCAAAATCCTCCCCTTTAGAAAAACCAGAAACTAATACTATTAAAATTAAAAAAAAAATACTAATAAATTCAAAAAATTTTCTCATAAAATAATCTCATAAATTTATTTTTATAAATACTAGTAATAACTAAAAACAAATAATAAATAAATAATAAATTATTAATATAAATTTAATAAATAATTTAAAAATAAAAATAATTTAATAATTTAAAAAATATATTTTTACTCAACAACTGATGTAAAAATATTTTTTAAATTTAAAAATTCTCCCAAAATATCATCATAAAATAAAGTGATAGATTCCCAATAAAAATTAAATAAAATAAACAAAATAATATACTTAATTAATCTTCCCATAAAAACCAAATAAATATACTGACCTAAAGGATACCTAAAACTTCCAAAAAATACAGTTAATAATTCTACAGGTCCTGGAAAAATATTTCCTAATAATAAAATCCACCCTCCACTAGAATTAATTTTTTCTTGATACTTTTCAAAATTTTTAGCAAAAATTTTTGAAACAAATCTTTCTCCTAACAATCTTCCAACTAAATAATTAAAAACTAACCCACAAACATTTCCAATTGTCATAAGCAACAAAATCACAAACCCTGGATAAGTAGTTGAATCTAAAAAAAATATAAATAATGCCTCTGAAGGAATTGCTAAAAAAAACAAACTTCCAAAAATTGCAGTATAAAACATTCCAGCAATTGTATTATTTGCAATCTCACCCTCAAAATATAAATATCTTGAATAAACTGTTGGATTTGATTTTAAAATACTCATAATATACTCTAAAAAAGGTTCATAAAAAATATAAATCAAACCAATACACACAAAAATCAAAGGCCACTTTAAACTCAAAGGTTTTCCACCTCTAACATTTCTACTTTTCTTTTTCTGAGTTCTCTCAATCTCAGAAGGCAAAATTATTTCAATTTCATCGTGCGGATCTTCAATTTCCACATAATAATCATTTGATTTACTCATATAACTTAAAGTTCTAAACAAAGTTTATAAATATATCTTACTACAAAATAATATGGGATATGAAATTTTATCAGATGATTTACTTCATAACAAAGATGAGGCAAACGGACCACCTAGATCTTCTTGGCTTAGAAAATTTATAGACAGAGTTAAATGGTTCAAATTACATTTATTTACAGTTTTAATAATTATACTAGGGATATTTTTATATTTTAATTTAGATTTAGATTTTAATTTTGAAGATACCGAATCTGGAGTATTAACATTATCTGGAAACTTTAAATCATTTTCACAAAACTACACTGGAGATTTAGAAGTTGACTCAACAAAATTTTCAATTTTAAGTCCATCTGGACAATTTGATGGAGAAACACAAACAATATTACTAAAAAATTTTTCAGGAACAATTAACCAAATAAATAAATCTATTATATTTAATGGAACAACACAAACCTTAGAATTTGGTAAAAATAAACTAAACACACAAGACAAAACTTTTATTTTAACATCTACTGGAAAAACAAACACAAAATTATTACTAAAAGAAATTTTCTTTGAAGAATTAAACGGAGCTGCTAAACTTGACAAAACACTAAACTATGAATTTGAAAATTCATCAATTAAAATTTTTAACTTTAACACAAGTTTTGCATACGATGGAACTTTCACATTCTCAGGACAAGCTGAAAAATTTGAGATTATTTCAAACAAACATAATTTAAAAATTAACTTTGATAAAAACTCAACTAAACCAAATTCAGAAGAAACTTCTGAATAATTTTTTTTGCCTCGTTTTTTAGAATTTTTAGCCAAAAGTGAGAAAGCCTCAAGATGGCTTTCGACCTGACGCGTATAAAAAATTCTTAAAAAAACGTGATTTGAGATTATCTCAAACAAACATAACTTAAAAATTAACTTTGATAAAAATTCAACAAAACCAAACTTAGAAGAAACTTCTGAATAATTTTTTACCTTGTTTTTATTTAATTTAATTTCAAATCTTTAATTATTAATCTTATAATAATATTCTAAACTACATTTATCACAATAAAATAAATAACTGAAACAATTAAATAACCAATAATCACTTTAATCATTTTTATCATCTCTCTTTAAATATTTTTTATTATTAACAACATCTAAAGCCTCCAAAGTTTTTTTTTCATAATAATTATCCAATATCTCAAAAGTTCTTTTCTTACTAAAATTAATTTTATTATAAATAAAAAATCCACAAATAAACAAAATCAAAAATATGCTAATATACCCCTCAACCCTAAATGTTTGATTACTACTTAAAACCTTAATAACATTTCCTCCACTTAAACTACTATTTGTATTATTATTAGTATTCAATTTATTCTCTCCAAAAAATCCAAAATCTAAACTATTCTTATCATTCAAAGTAATTTGCTCAGAATTCAACTCTAAAACAACCCCATGTTTTAATCCATAAATTAAATATAAATCATTCCAATTATCACACCTTAAACTATTAAAATATTTTCCATCACAAGTTAAAACAAATTCATTATTTTCTAAACAATTTTCAGAAACATCACTAACACTATTTAAACTCCCTGAATACTTAACACAAACTTTATTCAAATTATTTTTATTTTTTAAATAAATAACTGGATTTGTAACTAATTGAGTCAAACCTGAAACAATAACATAATTACTTTTATCACCTAACTCATCACTCACAATATTTAATGTTTCCAAATTTAAATTAGAATAATTAAAATTAAACTCAAAACTAACTATCTTTAAATTATCAACAATTAAATCAATACTTTTAATACTCTCAAACTTAGAACTTTCATCAATTTTTTTTAAATCAACTAAAACATCAAAATTACTCAATTCATTAAAAAAAATCAAATTTCCATTTCCATCTCCACTATTAAAATTCTGAGTATCCACAAAAACATTATCCGAACTTAAAGATTTTTTTTTATTTTTTCTACTACTAGAACCTCCTCCACTACTTTTAACAACAGTAGAAACTATTTCACAACTCTGAGAAAGGTTCTCCCTTGTAAAACTAGTCCCGCAAGAGTTCAAATCAATAGCACTTCTTTTCATAACCCCATTATCACAACTAGACCAACTAGAATACTCCCAACTCTCAGAACACATCTGATAAACTGCTGAATGAGTTAATCCTGAAACAAAAACAAATATTTTATTATCTTTATATTTTTTCTCCACCTCATAATTATTATACTCAAATGGGAAGGAATTAACATAATACTCATAAGACCCATTACAACTCAAACTAAAATTAAAATCTTCAACAAAATTATCACTCAAACAAACTCCAGAATTCTTATTCTTATCACCAATTAACTCAAAACGAATAGTCTTACTCTCATTATTAGATAAATTAACTCCCGAAATAAATAATTTAGTTAAATTATTAAAATTATTTGTTTCAAATTTAATATTTGATAAATTTATAGATTTATTATCATAAAGCTCAAAATTAAATCTATTATTTGAATTATTATCATAAAAATATAAATTATTATTATTTCTCTCAACTGACAAATTCAAATTAATTTCTCCAAATAAACTCAAATTAAACTTATCTTTATCTAAAAATCTTTCAAAACTTAACTTATGTAAAATAAATCCATCTAAAGTTTTTTCATAAATCTCAAACCCAAAAAAATAAATCTCAGGAGAAATATTAAAAACTCCATTATAAGAATTATTCAAAACTTTATCCGATAAATCAATATACTTATTCTCAAAACCTAACTCTATATACTTAAACAAATTCCCATTTTCTAAAAACTCATCAGAAAAATTAATCTCAAACTCAAACTCACTTTGATTACTTAAATTAAAATAAAATAAATCTTCATTATTATAACCATTCTCCTCAGACTCCCAATAACTTAAATTAATTAAATAATTAAACTCTAAAGGTAAAATCTCTTTAATCTCAGAATTAACTTTAGAAACTACAACTGAAAATGATTGATTCTTTAAAGTTGTAATATTAAATCCATAAACAGATAAACTATACTCTCCTAAAACCAATTCATCAGAATTTACAACAATTTGTTCAATATTATTTAATCTATCAAAATCTCCCTCATCAGAAAAATCATTCCCTAAATACTCAACACCATCCTCAGATACAACCCTTAAATCTAAATCATTAACTAAACCTAAACCAGGATAATCAGACCAAACCAAAGTTAATTTTAAATCTGAACTTAAATTTGTAACATTAAAACTATAATTAAAAACTCCTCCATGTCCAATCCCAACTAACTCATCAACAAATATTAACTCACGATTATTACTCTCATCAACAGAACCTTTCAAATCCACAACTCCAAAACCATAAACATTATCTGGTCCAACAACTCCATTATCCTTAGCCCCATTAATTAATGCAGCTTTAACCAAACTTGAAGACACAACATCAAAACTTTTATTTTTAATTAAATACTCTCTAATCAAAGCACTAACTCCCGCAACTAAAGGTGCTGCCATAGAAGTTCCACTTTTACTTTGATAATCTCCAGACCCTGATGCAAAACTTGAACGTGTAGATGTAACAGAACTTCCCAAAGCCACAATATCAGGCTTAAACCTTCCATCCTCAGTTGGTCCACGAGAACTAAATCCAGCAATATTAAATCCATCTGAACTAGTTGCTCCAACCGCAATTGAATTTTTACTAGAAGACTGTAAAGTAACACTACTACCTCCAGAACTCCCATAATTCCCTGTTGCCATAACAATAGTAAAATCAAAATTATTGTAAATAAATTCATCAATATCATAAGAATGAGATAAATATTTACCCAAATTATTTCTATTTCCCCAACTATTAGAATGAACTCTAACTCCTTGATCATAAGCTGGACCAAATAAATTATTTAAATTATTTGGAATTGAAAGAACATATTTATTATAATAATTCCCACAATACATAGAATTATCACACAAAATCTCAATTGCTTGAAAAAATAATCCAGCTAATGGAGCAGTTCCAGATTTTGAACTTGAAAAATTCCTACTAATAATGTCCGAACCTGACAAAACACCAGTCCCAACAGCAGACCCAGCTACATGAGTCCCATGCCCATTTACATCAGAAGTTCCATCATTATTTAAATTTCCATCTCCAACCTCATATAATATTACAGTTTTATTTCTAAAATCATTATGAATATTTGATAAATCTCCAGTATCTAAACCAGTATCAGAAATTCCAATAATTTGACCTAATCCATACAACCCAAAATTATCAAAAAAATAATTAACATTCAAAAACTCTTTTCCCTCCACATTTTGTTTAACTGGGAAACTAAAATTTTCAACAAATTCAACATACTCAAGTTCGGAAATAATATTCACACTTAAACTATCTAAACCAAACCTAACTCTATTCTCAGAAACTAAAAATATTTCCCCTCCTAAATTTAAAATATTATTTGATAATTCTAAAACAAACTCATCAGAAGATAACTCAACTAAATAGACTTCAAAATCATTAGAATTCAAATTAATAAAATTATTATCATTAACTTGAAGTTTTTCATCATATTCACTAAACCCAAAAAAAAAAGAATTTACAAAAAAGATAAATAAAATAAATAATTTTATTTTTTTTAACATAGAAAAAAGTGCAGTTCAAATAATATAAACATCATTTTAAACTAAAACACTCAAAACTAGACTTTCAAAATTTAATCTTTATTCATTAAAAAGTTAATTATTCTTAAAAATTACACAGTAATTTTCTAGGTTTTCTTGGCGAGACTTTCTTTTAGCGCCCAAAGGTAAGCGTCCAAAAGAAAGATCATATCAAACATCATTTTAAACTAAAACACTCAAAACTGGACAAAAACAATAAAAAATAATATTAAATAAAACTATTCAACTAACTCAACTTAAAAAAATTAATTTATTTTCAAATTAAATTAATTTTAAATTTAACTTGCTATAAGTTCATATGAATCAAAAAAAACATCAGTTCCAACTTGAAATATATTTAATTCATTATGAGTGTCAGAACCTTCAAAAATTAAATTAATGGAATCATTAATTGGATTAAATTCATAAATTTTAGGACCTATTCCCCCTCCTTGTGGACTCCAATATTTTTGAGTGATATATAATTTATCTCCAAATTGATACATCTCTACTTGATCTCCAACATTTAAATATCCATCAAATGTTGAAACCATTGAAAAAGTAGTTCCATTAAATTTTCCAACATTATAATCAGTTGACCCATCATCAACTCTAAAAATAAATAATTCATTTCCAATCTTAAAAATTTGAGAATTTGAACTTGTAAATGTATTTAAACTTCCACCTCTAAAATCTGTAACTCTTGTAATTGTTGACCCATCATATTCAAATAATTCTTGTCCAGTTGACCCATCATTATGAATAAAATATAATTTTCCATTTAACTCAGTATATTCATAAGGTCTAGTAAAACTATCTCCTGGTCTAATATCTTGAACAAGATTTGTAGTAACTCCATCTGATTCCCAAACCTCAAAACCTTGTGAACCATTTCTTGCACTAAACACTACTTTATTATTAAAAACAATTAAATCTCCAGTCAAACTATCTCCAACTCCAGAAACAATATCTGCAACATTTGTTGTAACTAATGAAGTTGTTGTTTTATATAATTCATTTCCAAAAGTAGCAGAATTTCCTGCAAAATATAAATCTCCATTATATGGAGTTAAACTTCCAAAATACCCACTCTCAGAAGCTCCAGGATAATAATCTTGATCAAAAGAAATAGTAGTTCCATCAAAACTAAATAATTCTTGTTCACTAGATCCATTTTTAGAAATAAAATAAATTTTATTATTAAACTCTGTAATAGATGAAACCATTACATAACCAATAATTGAAGTTGGAATATAATCAACCAAATTTAAACTTGGAGGAGAAGTTAAAACTTCATAAACTCCTGCTTTAATAGAATCATTATAATAAAATAAATAATTTTTTCCATTAAAAGAAAAAGAATTTTTACTAAATAACTGACCTAAATTTAAATTATGTTCAACTAAATTAGTTCCAGTGATTTGAGTATCTCCTTGACCTCCCTTTAATTCATTATCAACAAACTTATAACTCTCAAAAATCCCATCATCCGTAACAACAACAATATTAGCTGACCCAGAAACATTATCCAAACAACTTGAAATATTAACTGAATCTAAACCTGAAACACTACCATTAAAATTACAATCAACATCATTAATTTTAATAGAATTAATAGAAGAATTCCCAGCTGAGTTTACATATAATTTTTCTCCAACTAATCCTTCAACAGTCACAGAGTTTGAAGAGCTAGTTTGAGTTTCAACATCCACAAAAACTCCAGAACTAAATGTTGTGAACCAACCTTGAAATCCAACTACAGCAGTTACAGCAATTACTAAAAGTAAAGCAGTAGCTACAACTGGACTTATAGCTTTATTACTATAAATTAATTTTTTTATTTTAAATTTAAACATAAATATTAATTTAATTTTTTTCATTATAAATATTTTGTTTATATAAAATAAATAACTAAATAACAATATTTACTCAACTAACTCAACTTTATCTCCTATCTTAATATCATTAAACTTACCAGCAGTTGACTCAAATACATATCTTGCTTGTGCTTTTGGAGTATAACTTGCCCTCCAAGGCTTTAAAACAATTCTATCAACAACTTCCATATTAGAATTTACAAATAAAATATGATAAGGATAAAAACAAAAAAACATTGTAACAGAACTTCCAAACCGAACATCTTGTGATGATGGCATAACTAAACAAGCTCCTTTCTCAATTGTTTTTTTAGATGCAAACATCAAACCAACAGAAATTCTCCAAATAGATTTCATAACATTAACATTAGGCAAAATTACTTTACCTTTGTGAATTAATTGACTCATAGAATAAAAATAAAATTATACATTTAAAAATAAATGTATTTAAAAAAAGGAAAATACAAAATTAATTTTAATTTTTTAACGTTCGTAAACTCCCTAAAATTAAAAATAATTTAAAATTTATGAATTTCTCAGATTTAGAGAAATTCTTTATATAGATTTTTTTTAACAAACATTATTTCATTAAAATCCGCACGAACTTCGTCCGCACTAAAATTTTAATTCATAATCATTGTTAAAAAAATATTTTTATAACGTTTCTCGACCAATCTTTTCATATAATTTATAATACCAATCAACAAATCCATAAACTTTCAAATTTACAGGCATAAAAAATCCTAAATCATCCTTTTTAGCAAAATTATCTAAAAATAAACTAGCATCAGCTTTATCTAAATAAACTTTAAATAATTGTTCATAATTTTTAATTGTCCATCCCGCAAACTTATTAAAACTCTCTTTTGACATATCAATCTTAAGGTTTTCATTTTCACAATCAAAATTTAAAACTCCAGTTTCAAACAATCCAGTTAAATGAACTAAACCTTCACAATAATATGGCCAAACTGATTTAGTTTTCTTCCAAGCAATTAATTTTACAGCCCTCTCAACAACATCATAAAAAACTTCTTTCCAATAAGTTTCAACTTCATCTGATTTAAAAAAAGAAACTAAACCTCCAGTTGTAGCTTTATATTCCTCAATATTTTTAAAATTTCCAGACCCATTCATCTTAATTTCAGAATCACATCCTTTCCATAAAATATGTCCAAACTCATGCCCAATTGTAGAAATTGAATATATTTTATGCCAAATATCAGGAGTTTCACAAGCAACTTTTTTCAATTCATCTAAAAACTCTTTTCCAAAAACTTTATTAGATAACTTCATATTTGGAGCAGTTTTCTCTAATTCTAAAATAAAATCAGCAAAAGCAAAAATTTTCTTTCCTCTCTTAGAACTTACAAATTCATCATTTGGAACAACTTGAGCTGAAAAAAATCCATGAAAAAATTTTGCAAAATATAATAATGGTTTTCCAACATATAATTGAACATTATCTAATCCCTCAAGTGAAACAGACTTAATATCTAAAATATTATTACAATCCAAACAATTTGAATCATTACTTAAATACTCATTATACATACTTTTTGTAGCAGATACAACTGTGCTAGCATCATTTCGCTTAGGATTTACAACTCTTAAATCCCACTCAATCTCCACACAATTTCTAATATTATCATTATAATACTCCATACAATGTCCTACTTGAATTGGACAATCAACATCCATCCAAGCAAAATCAACATCACGCCAAACAGAAATTAAATTATCGCAATCTCTTTCAGATAAAGCATGAATTAAACTCTCAAAATACTTATTCCAATTATCTTTCATATCAAAAACATCATCAGACAATTCATCTAAAACTAAAATTAAATCATGTAACTTAGAACAAATCTCATCAACTTCAACTTCAAAAAATTCTCCATAACTTTGAGTTGAAAACCCACAACTTGAATCTTCATCTTCAACTAAAATTGAATAACTTCTATCTCCAATAGATCCATCAGGTAATTTATCCATTAAATTATTCTTATGAACAAAGCTAATAGCTTCTTGAACTTTATTATCAAATTTATTTAACAAAATAGAATTAATCTCATTTATAGCAGAATCCCAAGAAACATCTAATTGAGTAAAAGAAATACCAATTGATTTCACACCTTTAATTAATTCTCGATAAAATGGAGTTAATAACTCTTTTTCCTCCATTTCATAAATTAATTCTTCAAACATTGAAATATGATAACTTCCAGCCCAACTATAACTAGATGCTAATATCTCTTTTTTAGATTCTGCATCTAAATCATTACTTTCAATTTCAGAAATTAAAAAATCATCCTTTAAAGTAACTAATCTACGAATTACAGATAATCTATTTTTATCATTTTTTTCAAACTCAATTGATTCTAAAAAATCATCAATAAATTTAGCTTTTTTTTTATCTCCAAACTCATTTTCTTCAAAACACTTGTAAAAAGAATTCAAATTAGCATTTAAGCCATTTGAAATCTCATAAACCTTTTGTAAATCATTCATAAAATCAGTTTTTAAATCAGTCATAATTAAAATATATAGAACTTAATTTATAAAAATTTAGTTTAATTTTAAGAATTCGATTTAAATACAAAATTATTTTCCAAATTTGTGTTACTTGCTACATATTTTAAACAATCAATTTATATTCACAAAACTTAACTTTATTATATATAAAATTAATAAATTAATAAATAGACAATTTTACAAAACCAAAATGGATTTAAAATTAAAAATAAAAAAAATATTATATCAATTAAGTATTATATTTTTCACATTATCTTTTCTCACAATAATTGGGACTTCAAACTCTGAATCAGTAATACTTAAAACTCATAATGAAAATATCCCTAAACAACTATTTGATATAACATTTAATATATATAAAAACCAAATTGGAGATATAGAACAATTATCAGGATATGGAACATTTGAAAATTTTGGATATGAAACAACACAATTACAATATACTCTAATTTTATATGATTCTAATGTTCAAAAAGTATTATCAGTTGATAAAATAATTACTGTTCAAAGCCAAGAATCTCTAAGTTTTGAATTTGAAGAATTTAAAGATTTAGAACTTGAACCTGGAAAATATTCTATAGTATTAAGCACAATTTACAACACAGATGTAAAAGATATATTTATTCAAGATTTTTATATTTCTAATTTTTATAAAGATTCTATACAATTTATTTTATTTGTAGTATTTACAATCTTAATCTTTTTTACAATGTTCTTTATAGTTTTTGAAGTTAAAAAAGGTAAAACAAAAAAAGAAAATAAATTAATTATAAAAGAATATTTAATTAAAAATAAAAAAAAGAAACTAAAACCTAATAAAAAATAAATTTAATTTAAATAAATTTAAATATTATAAATTCCATAAATATATTATGAGTTTAGAAAATCCAAAATTACACTGGTATAATCAACCAAAAACAAATACAACTGGTTATAAATTATCAGGTAAATTTGATTACATTACAGTAGCATCATCACCAATGGAAGATGGAATCACATTAGAAATTGCAAATTCAATCAAAAATTACATAAATGTTTCATCCACCCCATACCAAATGAATTCATACAATGAATCAATAAATGCAAACTTTCATTGGTTTCCAATTTCAGAATTGGGATTTATGGGTTTTAATACAATTTATGGTTTTATTAAAACTATGGAAAAAATCGATAAATACAAACAAAAATCAATTATCCACTGTGAAGCTGGAACAAACCGAAGTCCAACTATGGCAATGCTTTGGTTATTATACAAAAATGATAATAATCTTAAAAAAGCAAAATCATTCACACCTTTAGAACTAGACCTTGATTCAAAAGTTAAAGGAAACATAGAACTAGGATTAATTCCATCTTTAGAAGATTTAAATTTATTTTTTAATGGAATAAAAAAAGATAGATATTTAGATGATATTTTATTTAATGATACAGATTTAGGAAACAAATATTAAATAAATAATTTTTTTAATTAATTAATTATTTATTATCTCTAGTATGAATTTCAAATAATTCATCTTCAATTTCATCTAAAAAATCATCAATGTCTTTATCTGGATGTTCCTTTTGAAATTTCTCAAAAGCATCATCATACTTATACACTTCATAAGGATTATCTCCACCATAAATTTCATACTCAATAGAATTAATGAATTTTTTAAAATCCATATCCGAATCTTCTTTTTGTAAATGTTCTAACCTTTTAGAAAAAGATTCAACAGATTTTTCTAAATCTCCTTGTTTTACATGTTCAGGACCTTTAAAATTAAATGTAGGTAAAATTCCAACTCTATCAAAAACTCTAAATACTCTACCATAAACTAATCCTCCAGTCTTTAAAATATTAGAAGCTTCTTTATCATAAAACTCATAAACATTCTTATCAAAAATTCCCTCTAATTTAATAAAAAAAGTTTCAAAATTTACATCTTTAACTTGATAAATCCCAAAATGAGAATTATCTTTTAATTGTTTTAAAAATAACTTTTCAGTTTCAGTAAAAATTCCAGCTCCTAAAATATCATCATACAAAAACTTATCTTGGTCTTTAATTTTTGCTCGTAACAATAAAAATTCAATAAACCTAAAACTAAACTTATGTTCATTCTTATCATCCTTTGGAACATTTGAATATACTTTATAATGTTCAATATACTCTTTTAAATCAAACTTTCTATCAAAATAATTAATACACTTCCCATACACATCTCTTAATAAAAAATTTAATTTATACGTATCTAAAGCTTCTTCATTAACACCTGAACCGTGACAAACTTTAAACTTTTTACCAGAATTACAAAAACATGGTCTATTTTCAGAAACAATAATCTTACTATTCATAAAATAAATCTACAAACAACATATTATAAAACTTTGTGAGCACATTATGTCTAAATAAATTATCTTATTAATATAATAAAATACACAAAAAATATTAAAAATAAAACTAAAAACTAAAAACTAAAAAATAATTTGAATATAATCATTCAATAATTACTTTAATAGTTTCAGTATGATAAACTTCACCATTTGTTAAAACATAACCAACTCTAAAATAATTAACTCCCTTCTCTAACTTTTTAGTTAAAATATCAAACTTATGTTCATTAACATCTTGTCCAACAAAAACAGCAGAAGTTTCAGGATAAGTCATATCAGGATTATCATTAGAAATTAAAACCTTATAATACTTAAACATCTCCTTATCATCTAACTTTTCCCATTCAACAGAAACTAATTGTTTTTCTTTATCATACTCAACTTCAATTCCATCAGCTTCAAACTCTAACTCATCATCCTCTCTTTGATCTTCAAAATCCTCATTTTCAAACTCTTCTTCATCAGATTCATCTTCAAATCTTTCCCTTTCTAATTCTTCTAATTCCTCTTCTAATTCTTCAATCTCATCAAGCATTTCATTATACTCTTCTTCAAGTTCCTCAAATTCTTCTTCTAACTCATCAATCTCATTAAATTCTTCATCCAATAAATCACCTAACTCATTTTCAGAACCAATTTCTTCATCATTTTCAAAATCTTCAAAAACTTCATCAACTAAATCATCCTGATAATTCTCATCACCATTTTCATTAACTTGTTCATCTCTATCACAAATATTATTGTTATCAACATCCAAACAACACTCAATTCCAACTCTAATATATGGAGCATTACAAACTACTGCTTTTTCTGAAATTCTTGCAAGATCTTCATCTGAAACTTCAGTTAAATCTACACCTGCACAACCTGTCAAAAACAAAGTCCCTAACATTGTAAAACCAATACTTTTCTTTTTCATATTTGATTTTTTAAAAATTTGACTTAAAAAGATTTGTTACTTTAAAAATAAAATCTAATATAAATAATTATATAAAACTCAACATAAAAAACTTAAAATTCTTTATTTAAATTCTACAATACCTGAATATAAAAAATATAAAAATTGATGATAATTAATTGGTTCCAAAGTTAACTTAAAATCCTTTTTTCTAACTAATTTATACAAACTATCTTTTCCAGCATTATAACTAACTCCAATCATAAACAAATCAATATAACTAAAAGGATGAGTCCCATAAATATTAATATCTAACTCTTGCATAAAATTAATTAAATTTAAAATTCCAGCCTCAATTAATTCATCATCACTAGCAGAACTAAAATTTTTCTTTTTAGTAAATCTTTCATAAGTTTTAGGCATAACTTGAATTGGTCCACGAGCCCCAGCATGAGATGTGCTAGAACCATACCCATAAGAAGTTTCAATTAAACATAATAAATTAACTAATTTAGAATTCACATTTAATTTATTTGATAACTTATCAATTTTCTCTCTTAACTGAGGATTTAAAGAAACTGAATTAATTGAAAACTTAGTAATTTCACTTAATTTATGAATATTAATATCTGACAACTCTAAACCTTTTTTATTAACATGTCTAAGCAATCTTAACAACAATTTATCAGAATCTTCTTTTGAATAAATATAATCAATAATTTTTTTTTCAATTAATTTAGGGTAATCTTTATAATTCACACCTTTATCATTCATAAAAACTCTCAAACTAGAATACTTAATTTCATTAATCTTATTATTAAACCAATTAATTTCAGAATCAACATCACCGAGCAAGGAACCTAAATTCTCAAATAAATATTTTTTAACCAAAACTGAATAATACCTATCTCTCATAAGTAAAAATAAAATTCTTAAATCTTCCAAAAAATTTTTCTTTAATAATCCTTTTTCAATATTTAAATTTTGTAACATAATCTCAAAAACTGGTTTTAAAACAAATCCATTTTCACTATAAAAATTCGATCTTGATATTCCCATATACAAAATTCCCATAATAAAATTATATCCCTGTTCATCTAATTTTTCTTTAATAATTTTTTTCTTTTGATAAAAACCAGCATTACTATAACCTGCTGGAAAATTAAACTCATACCAAACTGAAACATAATAATCAAATAAAACTTGACACTCATCAACACTTAACTCTTCTTTAAAATGTAATTTTTTAATAACATAAGATAAATCAATTTTATCATTTGAACTTAAATTACCACTTTGATAACTAGAATTTGAACTTAAGCTAGGTTCAGCACTAATTTTACCTGAACCAAAACCAGCAGCTAAAAGACCAGTTCCAAATATTTTTTTTAAAAAACTTCTTCGAGTATCCACAATATAATCTAAAAAAAGAATATTTTATTTATAAAAAAATGTCACAACAAAATAAACTACAAATTTTAAATACAAACTATTAAAATATTACTAGAAAAACTAATAATATTTTAACCACAAAAGAATTAAGCAAAACTTAAAATATTTAATTTAATAAAATTAATTAATTTATTTTTTAGAATTTAATTTTGATTTTTCACTACATTCCAAATCATTTAACCAATTAATAACTAAATCTACTCCAATCTTATAAAAAAAATTAGTTAAATCATTAATCTCCTCAAAACTAGAACTCTTAGCAGACTTTCCACCATGAACAATTGAATGCCTTTTTCCTAAAATTACTCGTAATCTATCAATTCTTCCTTTTTCCAAATCAAGTAACTTAAAAAAATCTAAACCAATTAAATCAAATGCTTTTCTAATTGAATCTAAATTTTGAAACTTATAATTTTGTGAAATAATTTCTCCCTTTGTAATTTTCCCATCTTTATACAAATCAATTTCAGAAAATGTAAACTTTTTATTAAAATCCAAAACACCTTTTGACTCAGAAAATTTATGATTAATTAACTCAACAAATAAATCTCTAAAAAAACTCTCAAAATATGTAATTAAAGAAGTTAAATACAAATTATAATTTATATTATATATATTCTCATTAATTAAATTTTCATGTGAAGTTTGAACAATACTTCCAAGTAACGAACCATCCATAGATGAAGAAATAGAATTTACATCAAATTGTTTAAAATAATGATTTAAATTATCTTGAAATTCCATATGTTTATCTTTTAACAAATTATGTCCAGTTGAACTAAATTTAATTCTAGTTAAATTAGAAAAATAATTCTCAACAGGATAAGTAATATTTTTATTCATAAATATACCTAAAACAACCTAAATTATAAAACTTTTCTATAAATAAATTAAATAAAATAAAATAAATAAATTCTATAAATAATATAAACATACTTTAAGTAAATTTTATTTTTAAAATAACTATTAACTTTCATTAGACTTCATAGCATTAATAATATTAAATAAAATAAAAACAAAAACCATAAAACTTACAATATATATAACAATATTCAAATTATCCTTCATATTAATTTGCTTTTCTTCACCCTCAATAATTCTAAAACTTTGAGAAAATTTATCAGTAACATTATCTCCATAGTTAGTAATAAAAATAAAATCATACAATCCAACACTTAAATTTACATCTTTAAACTCTTCTAAATCAAAATTAATTAATTCATTAGTTTCAACTACTAAACTTCCTGTAATCTCCTTTAACATAGTTTGTTGAAAATCAACTAAAACTAAACTATAATTTACTGGGGTTGGATCATATCCAAAATTTTCAAAAGTTCCAATAGCTCTAAGTTCATTAACAAAATTAACAACTGACCCATAAACTCTAAACTCAATATCAAATAAATCTTTAGGAACAATCTCAACTTCTTCACCCTCCTCAATCTCTTCAAAAATAACTTTATAACCATTATATTTCAAATTTGGCAATTTATCTTCATTATCTAAAAACTTTAAAGTCCAATTACTCGATTCAGGATAAAAATTAGAATTTTGTTTTAAAGATTCTACACAATTCATATTTTTTGTTAAAATAAAATACTCTGATTCAGATTTAGTTGAAATATACAATTCTTCACAAGTTGTAATATCAAATGGTCTAAGAGAACTTCCATCACCTCCAACATAAGAATAAATATAATTAAAATTAAATAATATCATTATCGTAACTAATATTATCTTTTTAAACATAAATTAAATTAAATTAAACTTAGTATAAATAAAATTATAACTAAAAAAAACTCAAAACTAAAAGAAAATAATTAAACTATTCAAACAAATTTAATTGAAATTATTTTTATATTTTAATAAAAATATGATTTAAAATAAAAAATAAATTTATTTAAAATTTTTAGAAATTTTAAAATTTCTTTTAATTTAAAATATGTAATAAAAACTTATCACCAAGTGAACCCATTAATTCTTGAGAAGTAGTTTTAAACTCAATACATCCAGTCTCTGAATCATACAAAACTTCATTACTTGTATAATCTGAATCAAATAAAATCAATTTATTAGAAAGTGTTGAATCAGCACAAGTAATTTCATCAGAACTAATAATATCTTCTAAAGCATTTAAAGGAAATCCAAACCCAATACTCATTAAAGTATATAATCTTCCAGAAACTTTCACAACAGCCCCATTACTTGAAGGTTTTGAATTAAAAATAAAATCAAAAGTTTCAGTCTCAAAAAATTCTTCTTTACTAATTCCAATTTTATAATTTAATTTTTCAATATCATCTAAATTATTATAAAACTGCATATTAATAGTTTTCCCATCTACCTCAAAAGGATATTTATATATTTCAACATTTACTTTAGTTTCTTCAGACTTTTTAGATGAAGATTTTTTAGTTTCAACTATTTCCTTTTTTTTAATTTCTTCCTTAATTTCTAAAACTTCTGATACTAATTCCTCATTAGTTGAATCCTCTTTAACAATTTGAGGTTTTTCTTTAACTTTTTCAATTATTTCTTCAGATAAAGTTTCTTTTTTCTCAATTTCATCAGCAATATTTTCAACTTTTTTTAAATCTGAATTATTAACATTTTCAACAGAATTATTTAAAATTTCACTTGAATTCACTTCTGAATTAACTCCAACACATCCTGCAATAAACGCAATAAATATTAATAAAATAAAATTTTTATTCATAGAAAAAACTAGTATAAATTATATTATAAACTCTTGTCATATTCAAAACAAATTACTAAATAATTATAATTAATTTATCCTAAATAATACGTAATTTTTTTATAACTACTAATTTAAAAAGTTTAAATATATATAATATATGTCATATCATTTTATTATGAATACATTTAAAATTAGAAAAAATAAACATGCGATATCTCCAGTTGTTGCAACAGCACTACTTTTAGTTGTAGCAGTTATTTCAGTTGTAGGTTTCCAAGGTTGGTTTACTCAATTTTCATCCTCAACATTAGTAAATGTAGAATCACAAAGTTCAAATTCTTTAACTTCAAATTCAATTGAAGGGATTTACGGAAACAATTTATATATTAAATCTGGAACAAATAATTCTCCATTAAAATCAATTAATATTGGTGGAGAAGATTGTCAAATTAATGAAAATTTGATAAGGTTTAATAAAATAGAAAATTCCAAATAATTTCTTAACACTTCGTTAAAATTATTTAGAATTTAAATTAATATTTTTCGCTCGATTTCCGCGAAAAAGAAATATAGTATTTTTATTTCTTCTCAATTCTTCCGCACTTCGTTTGTCGAAATCAGAAGAATTAAAAATTTATTTTAAAGCCGCTAGAGCTTCAAAATCATCAAGCATCCCTTCAATAACTGAAAGTCCACTTTGAAAATACTCTGGCTTAGAAATATCCATTCCAATCGTTTTCTTAACTAATTCAGCAGGAGGCAAACTCCCTCCAGACTTTAAAAACTCCTTATACTTAGGAATAAAACTTTCCCCTTCTTCCTTATACTTATTATACAAAGCAAAAGTTAAAATATTTCCAAAACTATAAGCGTAACAATAAAACGGACTTCTAAAAATATGAGGAATTGAACTCCAAGTTGAAGTCTTATCACCCTCAACTCTTACAATTGCATCTCCACTCATCTTATTAACCTCTTCTCCCCAAGCCTTATTAAAATCCTCATAACCAAGCCCCTCACCTGAATGAATTGCCTTATGACATCTTCTCTCAAATAAAATATATTGAATTTGTCTATGAATAGTTGCAAAAGTACTCCCTAAATTTTCATCTAAATAAGATAACTTCTCATCATCAGACATTTGACTCATTAAAGTCTCCGACAAAATCATCTCATTAAACACTGAAGCAGTCTCAGCTAAACACATCCCAGTAGAATAAACTTCCGCCTCTTGAGCTTGTGATAAATGTCCATGTGTAGCGTGTCCTAACTCATGAGCAAGTGTAGAAACATCTCCTAACTTATTAGTCCAATTTAATAAAACATAACTCTCAAATCCTTTATCATAACAAGCAAACGCTCCACCTCTCTTCCCCTTCCCAGGAAAAACATCAACACGCGCATTCTCAAACATATTAACAGAAAAATCATAAAACTCAACATCAAACTTCTTAATCGTATCTAAAAATAATTTCAAACCATCTTCAAAAGTATATTCCTTCTCAACCTTATCTAATGGAGCCATAACATCCCAAACATTTAATTTATCCTTCCCCATTAACTTAGCCTTAATCTTTAAATACTTTTGATACATAGGATAAGACTTTTCAACTTCAGATAATAAAGTATCAACAACATCATCGGAAAGCTCCTCAGACTTATTTCGACGACTCATAACATGGTCATATCCACGAATATTTAATTCACTAGTACAATCCTTTAAAATATTAGAATAACAATTACCTAATACAATTTGCGTCTTCTCATCTTCAAAAACTTCACGAATAGATTCATAAGCATTCTTACGAACTCTCTCATCAGTAGACTGTCTTAAAGCTCTAACCTCTGAATCAGTAACCATCTTATCTTCCTCAGTTTCAAAATCATGAACCTTAAACTCAAAAGAACCTGTCAATTCTTCATATAAACTTGAAAAAGCAGACTTACCACCACTTGGAGCCTTAAACATTAAAGCCTTCTCAGTCTTCTCATCTAAAACATACTTAATACTTTGAGCAGTTTGATAGAAATAATTCTTCCAAGCAGATAACTCTGGCAATTCAGATAATCTAATTAAATCATCATATCCTCTAGCCTTAAACTCTTGCCCTACAAAAGTTAAACCATTAAAAATTTCAGTAAATTTGTGAGATAACTCTCCTTGTTTCTTTAAAATATCTTGATTTTGAGTATCTAAACTACTTGTATATAACATAAAAATTTGAATCTTTGAAACAATTGTTCCATACTCATTTTCATCGGCAAAAAACTCAACAAACTTATCGTCAGCCAAACCAGAAATTTTCCCAGTATATTTAGAAATAAAACTATCAACAAGAGAAGATATTTTATTCACATCTTCGGCAATTTGCGGATCAGCAACACTAGTATAATAATCTTTCATATCCCAACTTGTTTTAGCATTTTTAATATTAAATTCACTCATAAATAAATATCTAAAATAGATTATATAAATATAATGTGTCTTAAACCAAAACCAACTAATCTATAATAATAATCTAAAAATAATATTAAATAGTCTTATTTAAAAATAAACAAATACAATTTTTATATATAGAACATTATATAATACAATATAATACAAAATTAATAATATATTAATATTAATCAATAATAATTAAAAATGAACTCAAAAATCACATTCGACACTTTAGGATTAAATGAAACAATTCTAAACACAATTAAAAAGAAAGGATTTGAATATCCAAGTAAAATCCAAGCAAAAATAATTCCATTAATGCTTGAAAATAAACACGATATTATTGGAATTTCACAAACAGGAAGTGGAAAAACAGCAAGTTTTGGACTCCCATTAATCCAAACAATCAAACCACACAACAAAACACCAAAAGTAATTATTCTAACTCCAACAAGAGAACTTGCAATCCAAGTAACAAACGATTTAGAATCATACGGAAAACCAAACGCCAAAACAGAAAACCCACTAAAAATATTAACAGTGTACGGTGGAACAGCAATGAAATATCAAATTGATAGATTAGATAGAGGAGTGGACATTGTTGTGGGAACACCAGGAAGAGTTTTAGATTTAATTGATAAAAGAATTCTAAATCTAGAAAATGTAGAAAATTTTATTTTAGATGAAGCTGATGAAATGCTAAACATGGGATTTATCGATGATATTGAAGATATATTATACTACACACCAAAACACAAAAAAGTATTACTATTCTCAGCAACAATGCCACAAAAAATTAAAGATTTATCAAAAAGATATATGAACAATCAAGTAATCGTTGAAGTAAAATCTAAAATCGAAACTAAATCAAAAATTAATCAAGAATATATAATGCTCGACTTATCAGATAAATTTCCAACTCTTTGTAAACTAATTGATATGGAAGAATCTTTTTATGGAATTGTATTCGCTATGACAAAAGATAGCGTAAATGAAGTAACTCAAAGACTAAAGAAAGCTGGATATTTAGCAGACTGCATTCACGGAGACATCCAACAAAACAAAAGAGAAAGAATTTTAACAGATTTCAAAGAATCAAAAATTAATATTTTAGTTGCAACAGATGTAGCAGCCAGAGGAATTGACATTAACGATTTAACACATGTAATTAATTACTCATTACCAAAAGAAGTAGAATCATACGTTCATAGAATTGGAAGAACTGGTAGAGCTGGAAAATCAGGACACGCAATCTCCTTAGTAACGCCAGCACAAAAGTTTATGATTTTCGATATTCAAGAACAAACAGAACTCCCAATTTACAGAATTGACATCCCAACTGATAAAGATGTATTTAACAGTAAAGTATCCAACATTAAAAAAGATGTAAATAATATCATTGAATCAAACCCTCACTTTGAATACAACGATTTAGCAAAAGACTTAATCAAAACACATGGTCCAGAAAAAGCCTTAAATGCATTATTACTAAAACTAAACCAAAATAAAAAAAATAATGGAGTAGTTGAAAGAACAAGATTATTTGTAGCAAAAGGAAAAGTTGACAAATTTGATAAAACAAAATTATTAGAATTTTTAGAATCGAAAGTAGGATTTAAAATAAATGCTGAAAGTATCAAAATTAACGGAAATTATTCTTTCATTAATGTAGAAGCACAACAAGCCGAAGAAATAGTTAAAGCTTTCACAAAAAGTGATGGAGAAAGACCATTAGTTGAAAAATCAGCTAAATAATTTTTATTTTAAAAATAATTATAATTACAAAAATAATAATTATAATATTTGTAACTGTTAATAACAACAAAACATAAATATTATAAATACTTTATTTTTATTTATTTCTATAAATGGAACTCCCAGAAAACTCACTGCTAGGAAATCAACTATTTTTCCCATCATATAACAAAACAACCAGGCAATACACACTAAAAACACAAACTTCACGAGCTGGATTATACATAGCAGCTCTGCCAAAAAAAACTAAATTTAATCTCATTTTAGATGGATTTAATTTATTTAACCACTCAAATCAAGAAATAATTGAAGGAAGTTTAAATCAATATCATTTAAATTGGAGAATTGGCCATCCAAAAATTATATCATTAGAACATGGAATAAGATTCCCACAAACATTAAATCAACTTTTAGAAAATAAATTAATTGAGCAAACAACATATACTAACTTTTTTAACAATCAAAACTTTCATCAATTAGATAATGAATTAAGACAAATCCCTGAACACTTACAACAAGTATATTTTGTAACAAAACTAGGTCACGATAAAATAAGTTTAATACCAAAACAAGGGGAAAAAACTCCAAAAAAACAATCAGAAAGTTTAATAGAAAAACTAACTCCAAGTTTTAATTAATATACTAATAATGCCTACACTTATAATAACAAACTTACTTTTTTTATTATGAACGAGAAAGCAATTTCAAAACTAAAACAAATTTTAGATATTTTAGTAAAATTTAATCAAGAAGATAAATATGGTAGTCAAGGATTTAACGATAGAGTAACAGTTGCTCAAGAAATTTTTCACAGAAACAAACAGGATAAAGAATTTATGACAGCTTATAATAAATTATTAAACAAACAAACAACAATGTTTAGTAAATTAATCCAAGCAGAAATTGTTGTAAAAGAAAAAAAAGAAAAAAAAGTTTTCAAGAAAAATCCAAACAAACCTACAAAAGTAGTCCCAGGAGCTAAAAAATATACAAAACCAGGAACAAAACCTGCTAACTTTCAAAAATAAATAATAAATACTAAATTATAATAAATAATAACTAATAAAAATAATTAATTATTTTTATTTTTATCTTTTTTAACAATTATTCACCAATTCTAACTTTAATTTTATCATAATTTTCATCCATTGGTTCAAAATCTAACGAAGATTTAACCCCTTGACTAAATGAATAATCTCTAAACTCATCAACTCCAAATTTATCATCTCCATCACAAAATCCTTCATATTCTCCCTTAAGCCCAGATTTAGGTTTAGTTAAATAAGCAACTTGCCCAACTTTATTATTATCATTTAAAATAAACAAAACTAAATATGAATCAAAACCTCTCTCATCAAAACAAAACTCTTGTTTATTAATTTGATACCCAATTAACCTAATTCCAGAATCAATTCCCCTAAAAGTATGTTTATCAATATCATAATTTAAAATTGTTTCCAAATTTAATTTTTCACCCTCAGCATTCAATTCACAAAAAACCTTAAATCCTTTCCCAGAATTATTTTCATTATAATCATTTAAATAACAAGGTTTATTCAAAATACTCATATTCATAATTCTAAACAATTCTTATTATTTATAAATATCAACTATAAAAATTTACTCCTAATATTATAAATAAACAAATAGAAATAAACAAATAAATAAAAATAGTATAAATAATTTAAACTAAATTACTTACCACTTGTGATTTCAATCACATCACCAAACTTTAACACATAATCTTTTCCAACCATCATTTTAGATTTAACATCAGTTGCTTTAATAAAATGTTTTCCAAAATCAGTATGTAATCTATATGCAAAATCAAGCGCAGTCGCCTCCTTATGCATTAAAAAACAATCAACAATAACATTCTCCTTTTTCCCCTCAATTTTCTTTAAACCACCAGGATAAATAGGTTTCATCTCCAGTAATTCAAAAACAGCACAATTTAATGCTTGTTGAACACCAGTCCCACCAATTGTTTTAATATCCTTAGCAATTAAATTTAATCCATTCTTTTGGGCATCATTTAACTTAGTTTCATCAATAATTTCAAAATTATCTTCTCCATAAATATAATTAACAAATTTCGCATCATTTGCTTTTTTTAAATTAAATTCATAATTAGCAGTAACTGGAATTATTTTATAATGTGGAAACTCCTTTTTTAAAGCATTTAATTTTATTTCCCATAAATTATCATCCATTAAAATATCACACTTATTAGCGGCAATAATCATCTGTTTAGAAACTTCACGAAGTTTTTTACACAACTCAAATAAATTATCCCCAACATTATCTTTAGTTAAACCAAGAGAATCAACAGCTATTCTAATTTGTCTTTCATTAATATTTAAACCTGAAATAACTGAACCAATAGCAACTTCAATTTTTTCATCCTTTAATCTCATTTTTTTTTCAATATTTTTCCAATGTTTACTAATTACATTAAAAAACCATTGATTTAATTCTTCCTCTAAAAATCTAATATCATTAGCCGGATTATAAGAATTAATTTCAACTTTCTCTCCATGACCATTTGTAGATCCAGATAAATCAATTACATGAATTAAAGCATCAGCTTGTCTTAAATCATCTAAAAACTTATTTCCTAAACCTTTTCCCTCAGAAGCTCCAGGAACTAATCCAGCAACATCAATAATCTCAATTGGCACAAATCTCCAATCTCCTTGAACAAATCCATCTCTAGGTGTAGAATGATTATTAAAAAAAACAGCAGGGTCTTCAGTTTTCACATACCCAATAGCAGAATTAGCATCAATAGTTGTAAATGGAAAATCTCCAGATTCAACATCAGCTAAAGTTAAACTTCTAAAAAAAGCGGATTTACCTACATTAGGTTTTCCTACAATACCAATTATCATAATAAAAAATATAATTGGGAGATTATAAATATTTAGAATATAATTTTACGGACTTACCAACATTTGGTTTTATTTTTTCAAAAAAATAAAAATAAGTCAATTTTTCATTTCAAATTAACTCTTTAGCATCTGACTCAATACTACAAACTAAAATTTTACTAATTTGTGAATAACTAAAATCACTTTGACTTTTCCAAACATTAAAAGCATTCTGAATTGCTTGTAAATCAGATTTAGAAGTTGGAGCATAATCTGACTTATTTGAACTAACAACACCCTCACGCAATAAAACCTTCACAACATCTCGCGTTAAAAAATAAGCATCAAAGCCAACTGAACGCAAAAAATATGCGGTTGTAGTAATTCCAAACCTATTCCCATTTTTATTTAAATACTTATACAATCCATACTGGTCATCCTTTGGCCAACTAACTAAAAACTTCCCAAAACTCCCATATTCTTTAGCAATCTGTTCAAAAAACTCTGCATTAAAAATTACAGATTGAACTTTTCTTAAATTTCTAACAATTCTATCATCACTCATAATATTTTCATACTCATCAGGTGAAATATTATTTAATCTACTAACATCAAACTTAAAAAAAACTTCTTCAAAACCTTCCCACTTATTTTCAATAACTTTCCAACTAAAAGCACTTTGAAAAACTCTCTTAGAAATCTCAGATAAATACCTATCATCAGATATTTTTAATAATTCTAAATCAGATTTTAAATTTAAACTTCCAAAAATCTCACAATCGCTCCCCTTTCTAGCTAGAGCAAACTGATAAATTTCATTAATATCTCTCATAATATTATTTAAAATTAAATTATTATAAAATTAACTCAAAAATAAAAATAAAAATAAATAAAATAAAGTAAAAACAAAAATAAAAAAGAAATAAAATAAAAACAAAATTTAAAATAATTATTTAGTTTTCTTCAAATTAAAAACAACAATTTCATTTTGAGAACCAAGCCTCATCTTAGGACCCCACAATCCAGCTCCATCAGTCACATAAACAAAAGTATCAAAAATTTCATAAAATCCATCTGAATAATCATACATCAAATCAACAATTAAAGTAGCTGGAAAAATTTGACCTCCGTGAGTATGACCATACAACAATAAATCAAACCCGTAACCTGCAGCAAACTCAACATTTCTAGGTTCATGATACAAAAGCATAGAAAACTTATCATCATCTAATTTAATCCCATTCAAATAATCCTTAAACAAATCATTACTTCTTTCATAATCAATTCCAACAATCTCAAGTTCTCCAAAATTAACTTTTTTATTATTTAAAACAGTAATTGTTTCAATATCTGATAAATATTCAAATATCTTATCAGGAAAATGATAAAACTCATGATTCCCTCTTTCAAAATAAACTGGAACACCTAAAGTTTTAAACTTATCAAAATCTTCTTTTTCATACTTTTCAAAATCAATCAAATCACCCGTAAAAACAATAAACTCAGGATTTTGAGCTAACGCCAAATCTAAAACATTTTCCATATATTCTTGATTAACTGTTCCATATTGGATATCTGAAATCTGAACAAATTTATAATCTCTATCAAGCTTTGAAGAATTAATAGAATAACTCTCAACCGCCAAAGGCTTTTCAAAATTATAAATAGATAAAATAACTAAAAAAATAAAACTTAAAGAAAAAAAATACTTAACAAACTTAAAATCTAATAACTCACGAGCTCTAAAAACCCACAAAAAAACATTTAACATCCAATAAATAAAAGATACAGTAAATGCAACTGCCATAATTCCTAAATAATACGAACTAATTCTTGTAATTTCCACTGAAATAAGTCGTGAAAAAATAAAAATAATCATATAAACAACATTAAACCCAAAAGTATAAGTTAAGATTTTAGCTTTCTCACAATGAAAAAATTGTTTATTTAACATTAACATAAATGGAAATGTGCAAACTCCTAAAAGCAACTGCGCAACAATCATAAACATTAAAAAAAATAATATAGATTCTAATACCATAAAATAATAAACCAAAATACAATTAAAAATAAATGTTGTAACTAACAAACTAACAAACAACAAACTAACAAAATTAATAGAACTAATTTTATAAACTAATTTTTATTATTACAAACTATGACACTAAACTCATTTTCATTAAATTTACCATTATATGAAAAAAACCTTTCAATAGAAAATCCAACCCAATTAGTAAAACATTTTCAAACTGATAATTTTATAACAATTGAAAAACTTGAAAATATAATTTCTCCGATTCAAAACTTTTCACCATGTTCAATGTTACTAGAAAACCAAAATGATTTATTTTACCATCTACAAAAACTCCACACAATAAGTTCAGCCCATTACAAACTAGGAATAACTCATAATATGAAAGGAAAATTTCCACACTCTTGTTGCGGAATATCTTCTGATAACTTAAACTTTTCACTATTACAACTAGGATATGAAAACTCAATGAAAGTATCATCAGATAAAGAATTTGACCACGAATATAATTTATTACCATTCACCCTAAAAAAAGAAAATAAAAAAGGAGTAATAATAATAGATCCAACATCAGACCAACTATGGCACAAACTCCATCCAAAACAAAGACCAAAAAATATGATAACTGTTCACTTTTCAAACATTTGGGAATATAAAACTAACTGGCATAATGGGGCAAATTTATCTCCTGATGGAATTACAAATAAAAGAACAATCAAAGATACACTAACTTGGAATAAAAATAAATCAAAAAATACTAAAATAAGTTTTCAAAATTTTCACGAAGGATTAGCCCAAATTGAAATTTTTAAATCATTAAAAAATCCAATTAAATTAAACATTTAAAATTTATAATTTAACCATCTAACTCTATAATATAACTACAACTTGTGACAAATGAGTTTTATAAAACCAACAAACAAAAATAAATTAATGGTAGAAAAAAAAACACCAGTTTCTAAACCTAAAACAAAGGAAAAAGAAACTAAAATGAAGACTTCAAAAGAAAATTCAAAAGTTAAAACAGAAGAAAAAAAAATTGAAGAAAAAAAAGTAAAAACTAAAAAATCAACAACTAAAAAATCAGAACCAAAAAAAAAAGTTTCTAAAGCTTCTGATTCAAAAAAAACACAAACTAAATCAACTAAAAAAGTTGAAGAAAAAAAAGTTGAAACTAAAAAATCAACAACTAAAAAAACTAAAAAGAAAATTAGTGAATCAAAACTTTGGAAAGTTTTATCATTAGTATTAGTAATTGTAGTAGTATTTTTAGCATTTGCAATTGGAATTAAATTCTTTACTGGAACTTCATCAGATGATTCATTTGAAAAAGAATTAGATAAAAAAGTTGAAGACTTAAACAATCCAATCCTAACAACACCATCAAATACTGATGTTTCATTACTAATTGTAGAAGATAAAAATTGTGCTAATTGTCAAGTTGACTTTTTAGCTGAACAAATTAAATTAAACTTAATTCCAAATTTAACAGTTGAAAAAACACAATTCGATTCAGACGTAGGTTCAGCAATCACACAACAACTAGGAATTAAAATTGTTCCTGTTTTTCTATTTAGTAAAAACTTAGAACAAAGAAAAGATTGGGAAAAATTAGCAAGCGTAATGATCCCAGTTGAAATTTCAGGAGCTGAATACTTTTTACTAAATCCAATGGCAATTGAATTTAAAACTTTAATTGAAACACCAATTCAAACTGAATCTGCAATCACATACGGAAACAAAGATGCAAAAGTAACATTAGTTGAATTTAGTGACTTTGAATGTCCAGTATGCGCTTTAATGAAAGGAAGTCCTGAATTAACTCAAGAATTTAAAACTCAAAACCCAACATTCATTCCAACAATTCCAAAAATTATGGAAGAATATGTTGAAACTGGAAAAGTAAAATATGTATTTTATAACTTTCCAATTGATAGAATTCACCAATCAGCTAGAGCTGCTCACAATGCAGGATTATGTGCTAATGAACAAAATAAATTCAAAGAATATTCAGATGTATTATATCAAAAAAGATCAAAATGGGTTGAACACACAAATAATACTAAACAAATTTTAACTAACTTTGCTAAAGATTTAGACTTAGATAAATCACAATTTGAAACTTGTATGGAAACTCAAAAATATAATGATCAAATTGATAGTGAAATGAAATTAGCTCTTCCTTACGGTGTAGCTGGAACTCCAACTTACTTTGTAAATAAACAAATTATCACAGGATTAGTTGATTATGAAACATTTAAATCAGTTGTTGAATCTGAATTAGAGAAATCACAATAATAAATCAAAATGATAAATTTTATTTTAATTTATTTTATTTCTTATTTTTTAACATTTTTAGGTTTTTTACTAGCCAAAGAAGAAGTTGTTAAAGACGAATTAAAAGAAATCCAAAGAGCAATTACATTCTCAGTTGACGGATTAGTATTTATTACATACATTTTAATGTTATATTTATTTACTGAACACATTATTGTAATTATTATAACTATCACATTATTAATACTTAAATTAATTAGTTCACACAAAAAAATTAACTATCTAAAACAAATTCACAATGTATTATTATTTTCATCAACTATATTATTTACATTTAAATTTTCTGATTCAAATTTAATTTATTTATCAATTATCCCAATGATTGTATTATTTATAGAAAATACAAATCAAAAACTATCTAAAAGGTCTGAAATATACAAATTTGTATTATTAACAGTTCTTTTAATCTTATTAAATGTGTTATAATTTAACATATTTATTTTTAATTTAACATCTAATTTTCAAAAAGTATATAAATCTCAAAATTCATTTATTATCAAATGGTAAGAACAGATTTAATTCAAATTCTTGATAAAATTTTAACACAAAGAATAAAACAAGATTTTAATATTGACAAACAATCAAAAAATTTATTTAAAGTAAATACAGATTTAGAACACATAGGGCTCCAAAATCTAATAGGACATTATGATGAAACATTCACACTAGAACATCACAACCCAGTAAATAAAGCTCAATTTTCGTCAAATAAAACACAACAATACTCCAAACCATACGAATTTGGAAAAGTTAATTTAAGATATACTGATAATGGTGTTGATATAATCACAAAACTATGTTGTGGAAAAAAAATTAAACTATCAATCCCTCAACAATTTTTAGATAAATCTAATGAATATAATGTAATGGGTGAACATTTTGTATATTAAAAATAAATAATATAAATAATTTAAAGTAAACCAAAATAAAATAAAAATTGAAACAAAAAATTAAACGAAGACAACAAAAACTAACAAATTCATTATGTGAAATATTAGAAAATGAAATATTGGATAAAATTTCAAAAAAAGATTTTATTGATCTTGAAACTCAAAGTTTAATCTTAGAAGATTTAGACTTTATGGACATATATACTCAAAAAAGTAAAATCCAACACCATAAATTAATAAATAATAACTACTCTTTATTAAATCCTCAAACTCTTGGGGAGGCAGAAATTTATCACAATTTTAAAAGTACATTAATAAAAATTAATTTATATTCTAATCCTTCTAAAACAATTAATTTTTCAATTCCTTATTCATTATTACAAAATGATTAATTTTTTTTAAAAACAAATAATATAAAATAATCTTATAATGGGAAAACTAATTTTAGTTAGACACGGACAATCTATTTGGAATTTACAAAATAGATTTACAGGATGGGTTGATGTAAACTTATCACAAAAAGGAATTAAAGAAGCAAAAAACGCAGGAAAATTACTAAAAGATTTTAAATTTGATATCGCATACACATCAGATTTACAAAGAGCAAATGAAACTCTAAACTTAATTTTAAACGAAAATCCAAATCATGAGGAATTTATTATTCATCATAACGATAAAAGTTATGATGAATTCACACTTTCAAAACAAGATAAAAAAACAATTGCTGTAATTAAAAATCCAAAATTAAACGAAAGACATTACGGAGATTTACAAGGATTAAACAAACAAGAGACAATTGATGAATTTGGTGATGAGCAAGTCCACATTTGGCGTAGAAGTTACAATATTGCTCCACCAAATGGAGAATCACTAAAAGATACATACTCTAGAGCAGTCCCATACTTTAAATCAAAAATTTTAAAAAAAGTAATAGAAGAAAATAAAACAATTATTATATCAGCTCACGGAAATAGTATAAGAGCAATAATTAAATATCTTGAAAAGATTTCAAACAAAGATATTCCTAACTTAGAATTAGCAACTGGTCAACCAATAGTATATAATATTTCAAAATCAGGTAAAATTACTAAAAAATTAATTTTACAATAATTTTTCTAATTAAAATAAATAAAAAATAAACACTTTAATTTTTAAAATAAATATTTTTAATAAAATAAAAATAATTAATAATAGTTTAAAACTACTATTTTACTTATTAGAACAAGACTCAAACATATCACATCTATGACATCCTTCAGACTTAGGAACACAAGTATCATACTTTGCCCCCCACTCTTGTAATTGCTTAATAACTGGAATTAATTCTCTTCCAGCCTCAGTTAAATTATAAGAAATAATAACATTCTTAATCTCAACCTTAGTTTTAGAAACTAAACCACTAGAAACTAACTCATCTAATCTCATTGAAATTGCTCTACTTGTAACTCCAGGTAAAATTTTTTCAAAATCTCTATACCTAAAACTATTATTCATATCTTTTGCCATCTCAAGTAATAAAAAAATCATCCACTTTTTCCCAAGTAAATCTAAATTTTTATACAAAACACAATTTTTTTTTTCAAGTTCTAAATTATCCATAAAAATTAAATAATAATTATCCTTTATAAATAATCTTCTATAAAAATTTATACAATACAAAACTACAAAATTTCAATAAAATCTAAATAAAAAGTATAAATTTCTAAAAAAATCATTTACTATTAAAAAGAATAGTAAATTTTAGTTTTTTTTAATTAAAAATAATACTGACTAATCAAAACTAATAAATAGCTATCAAAATAAAAAACACAACATATAGTAGTTAATTCGATAGTTACGACACAACATATAGTATATATAATATTATATAGAATTTATTTATATACTTAATTCACAAGATTTATTCTATCAATGGAAAACACACAAATTACTCAAATCGAAAAAAGAGATGGACACTTTGTAAACTACAATCCTGAAAAAATCTTAGGAGCAATTAACAAAGCAGCAGCAAACGCCAATATTTCAATTAACCAATCCTTACAAGATTTAATTTTACAAAACATAGAAAGAAAAATTAGTTTTTTAACACAACCAGCATCAGTTGAAGAAATTCAAGACATTGTTGAAAAAGAACTATTTAATCAAAACTTATTCCCTGTAGCTAGAAAATACATCGCGCACAGAGAAAGACACGCAATCCTAAGAGACGATAGAAATGCATTTGTAGATTCAATATCCTCAATTAATGAATACGTTGAAAAATCTGACTGGAGAATTAACGCTAACGCAAATCAAGGATACTCTTTAGGTGGAATGATTTTAAACACATCGGGAAAAATCACTGCCAACTACTGGTTAAAACACGTATACACACCAGAAATTGGAAAAGCACACGCAAATGCTGATATACACATCCATGACCTAGATATGCTTTCAGGTTACTGTGCAGGATGGTCACTAAGAGCCTTACTAAACGAAGGATTTAATGGAGTTCCAAATAAAACAGAATCCTTAGCTCCAAGACACTTTTCATCTGCATTAATGCAAATGGTAAACTTTTTAGGAACACTACAAAACGAATGGGCAGGTGCACAAGCATTCTCAAGTTTCGACACATACTTAGCTCCATACGTATTCAAAGACAAATTAGATTATAACGAAGTAAAACAACTAGTTCAACAATTTATCTTTAACTTAAACGCTCCAAGTAGATGGGGAAGTCAAACTCCATTCACAAATATTACTCTAGACTGGACAGTTCCAGAAGATCTAAAAGACCAAGTTCCAATGTGTAATGATGAACCATTATTAGAAGATGAAAACTTAAAATATAAAGACTTTACAACTCAAATGGCAATGATTAACAAAGCCTATCTAGAAGTAATGAGAGAAGGAGACTCAAAAGGAAGAGTATTTACATTCCCAATTCCGACATATAACATCACTGAAGACTTTGAATGGGAAGGAGAAAACGCAGACTTATTATTTGAAGTAACAGCAAAATATGGAATTCCATACTTTCAAAACTTTATCGGAAGTCAATTTAAAACAAACGAAGAAGGAAATAGAGTTAGAAACGAAGAAGCCTACACACCTGGAGCAGTACGTTCAATGTGTTGTAGACTACAACTAGACTTAAACGAATTACTAAAAAGAGGAAATGGATTATTCGGATCAGCAGAAATGACAGGATCAATTGGAGTAGTTACAGTAAACGGTGCAAGACTAGGTTACTTATACAAAGGAAACAATCAAGCACTATACAGTAAATTAGACGAATTAATGTATTTAGCAAAAGAATCATTAGAACTAAAAAGAAAAGTTGTAAAACAAAATATGGACAATGGATTATACCCATTCACAAAAAGATACCTTGGTCACTTAAGAAATCACTTCTCAACAATTGGAATTAACGGTGTAAACGAATTAATTACAAATTATTTTGACGGAGATGAGGACATCACAACTCAAGCAGGAATCAAATTCGCAATTGAATTTTTAGAATACATGAGAGATAGAATGAAAGAATTCCAAAACGAAACTGGAAACTTATACAATCTAGAAGCAACACCTGGAGAAGGTACAACATATAGATTTGCTAAAGAAGATAAAAAAAGATTTGGTGAAAACATTAAACAAGCAGGATTTGATAAAAATATTTACTATACAAATTCATCTCAAATCCCTGTAGGACACACACATGACCCATTTGAAGCTTTAGACCTACAAGATGACCTGCAATGTAAATATACAGGTGGAACAGTTCTACACTTATATTTAGGTGAAAAAGTATCATCGAGTGTTGCTTGTAAAAATTTAGTTAAAAAAGTAATTTCAAACTACAAATTACCATATATTACAATTACTCCAACATTTAGTATCTGTCCAGGTCACGGATATCTAATAGGAGAACATAAAGAATGTCCAAATTGTAAAGAACAAAATAAAATTCAAGAATGTGAAGTATGGACAAGAGTTATGGGATATTATAGACCAGTTTCTCAATTCAACATTGGAAAGAAAGGAGAACACATGGAAAGATTACACTTTAAAGAAGATTGTAATTTACCAAATTTAAACTAATTTAATTAAATTATATAATTATGATTATAATTATAAATAAAACAATCAAATAACTAAAATGGACTCAAATAATAATTTAAAACCAATTTTTTCAGGAATTCAAAAATTCTCTAGTATAGATTATCCTGGAGAATTATCAATGATTCTATTTACTGGCGGATGTAACTTTAGATGTCATTACTGTCACAATCCAAACTTTGTTCTGCCTGAAAAAATTAAATATAAACAAAATCAAGGAATTCTAGACTTTTTAAACTTAAGAAAAGATACATTAGATGCCGTTGTAATTTGTGGAGGAGAACCTACAATCCATGGACAAGGTTTAATTGATTGGATAAAATACATTAAATCTTTAGGATATAAAGTAAAACTAGACACAAACGCAACCAATCCAAAATTAATCAAACAAATAATTGATGAAAAAATAATCGATTTTTTCGCAATAGATTACAAAGCATCAATTGAAAATTACCAAAAAGTAATTATTACAAAAATCCCTGAATTAAAAGAAAAATTATTCACATCTTTAAAATTAATTGTAGAATCAAAAATCCCTTATGAAATCCGTTCAACAATTCACAACGAACTACACAACAAAGACGATATAAATCAAATGATTTCAGAACTAAAAGAATTAGGTATTGATAATTATTTTCTACAAAACTTTGTAGCACAAAATAATATGGTTGGAACTATCGGAGAAGGAATTGGGACTCAAACAATGCTAAAAAAATTCAAAGAAATTTTAAAAAATAATTTTAAAGAATCTGATGTTCGAAATTTAGACTAATTTTTTTGGTGCATGCTTTTTCTTCAAATAAATTAATTATATAAAAAATAGAATTTTTCCACTTAGTGGAAAAATAACTTTATAAAATAAAAGCACCAATTAATTCTATGAAACACATTGTAAGTCATAAAAATCCTGATACGGACACAATCGTAGCTGCAATTACGTATGCTAAATTATTAAATAAACAAGGAATTGAAGCAAAACCAGTTAGAATCGGTGTATTAAACAAAGAAACAGAATTCTTATTAAATAAATTTAATGTTGAATCTCCAGAATTAGTTGAAACATTACCAGAAGGAACTGAAATTGTATTAGTAGACCATAACGAAAAGTCACAATCAATCGATAATATCGATGAACTAAATTTAACTGGAATTATTGACCACCACAAATTTAACATTCAAACATCTGGCCCATTAAACATCAGAGCAGAAATTATCGGTTCAACAGCCTCAATTGTAACAAAATTATACAACGAAGCAGGAATAGAAATTCCAAAAGTTGACGCGCAATTACTAATCTCAGCAATTTTATCTGACACATTATACTATAGAAGTCCAACAACAACAGAGCAAGATAGACAAATTGTTCAAGATTTAAACAAAATCGCAGAATTTGAAGACTTAGAACAACATAGTTTAGACTTATTTGCTGCTAAATCAAACCTAGGAGATATTGAAGTTGAAAAAATGATTAAACTAGACTATAAAATTTTTAACTTTGGCGGAGACGATTACGCAATCGGTGTAATGGAGACAACAAATGCTCAATATGGAATCAATAGAAAAGAAGAAATTTTAGACAAATTAAAAGAAATCAAAAAAAATGATAATCTAAAAGGAGTATTCTACTCAATTGTAGATATCTTAAACGAAGAAAATACAACAATGACATCTGGAGCTGAAGAATTAGAACTACTAAAAACAATTTTTGGTGCACAAATTAAAGACGATATGGCATACCTAGGAAATGTTTTATCAAGAAAAAAACAATTAGTTCCTAAATTTGAAGCACACTTTAATTAAACTAAAATTAAATTTTTAATTTAAAATTTAATTTCTTATTTCTCAAATTAAATAATGATAAATATTTATAAAAATTATAATTATTTTTTTTAATATGTTTTCTCCTGAATTTATTCTTACACTACTAGGCATATTCGCAGGTTTAGCCGACTCAATAGACATATTAACAATAATCATATTATTAATAATTTTAAAAAATAAAAATAAATTAAAAAATTATACGGTATTTTTACTAACATATCTAATTTTATCAATAATACAAGGAATCATAGTAATTATATTTACAAATAGATTAATCAATTTAACTACAAATCATTTCACACTTTTAAGTGATTTTATTTATTATATAATTGGATTTGTAATAATGTTATTTGGAATTCATTCAGTATTTTTTGATACTCCAAAACCAATTAACACAAGAGAATACAAAAAAAATTCAATAAAAGAATATATATTACTAGCTACACTTCTTACAATCATGGGGACATGGGACTCTATAATCTATTTTGGATACTTATTTAAAGTTACATCTGTTAATTTAGGGATGCCATTTGAACTTTTTTCAATTTTAATATATAATTTCTTTTACTTTCTCCCCTACATAATAATATATTTATTATATAAAAAATATCAACAAAAAAGTGAAAAATACATCCATAAAATAATTAAAATATTTAATGACAAAAATGTATATGGATTAATCTTATTTATAATAGGACTATACATAGCATTTAACTAAAAGTAAACTTTTATAAATATTAAAAATTAAATTTATTCTGGACAATGGAAAATTTAGAAACAATTTTAAAAAATAAAGTAATATCCTCATTTAACTTTGCTAACGAATTATTAGACTGGGATGAACAAAAAAGAAATGTGTATGAACTATCAGACGAACATAAATTAAACCTCGCATACGGAATTAAAACAGGATTAATTGAACAAAACCAAATTGAAAAATTAAACTTCGGAAATTACTCCCCTAGTGAATTTTCAACAAGATTTTATATTCCAGAATTAATGTAATTTTATATTTTATTTTTAAAAATAATAAACAAAATTAAATAAAATAAATTAAATTTTTTTATTTTTCTCTAACTTCTTTAATATTAACTTTCTTAACTTGAACAGATAAAACTTGCTTTCTATTTGACTTTAAAATTCTAATCTCACAACCTTCAAACTCAATAGGTTTATGGGAAACTGTTGGAATTAAACCTAACTTTGAAACAATCATTCCATTAACAGTTGAATAATCAGCCTCAGTATCTAAATCTAAATTACAAAATTCATTCAAATCAGCAATTTCACAACTCCCCTCAGCAATAAAAACTCCTTCTCGAACTCTCTTAACACTCTTAACTTCATGATCAAATTCATCCTCAATTTCTCCAACCAATTCCTCAAAAATATCTTCTAAAGTTAAAATTCCTGACATTTCTCCATGTTCATTAAAAACTGCAGCCATATGAGTTCTTTTACGCCTTAATTTCTTTTCAAGTGTTGATAACTTCATAGTCTCAGGAGCAAACTCAATTGGACGAATAATCTTCTCTACTTTAAAACTCAACTCACGACCATTATACTTAAATAAATCCTTAACATTAATTAAACCTAAAATTTCATCCTCACCATCATCAGAAATCACTGGAAACCTTGTATGCCCAGATTCAGAAGTTAATTCAATAATCTCGGAAAAATTAGTTTTCTTAGTTACAAAATTAACTTTCTTTTTAGGAACCATAACATCATAAATTTCAGTTGTATCCATATCAAAAACATTACTAATTAATTCACTCTCATACTTATTAATACTTCCTTCCTCTTTACCCATTAAAGCCATTTCCTTAATAACTCCACCGGACACTTGATTCTCAACTCTAGAAGTATCAATAAATAAATTAGTTAACTTATTTAAAATAACAACAATAAAATGTAATACTTTTGTAACTTTTTTTAAAGTTCCAGAAATCTTCAAAGAAATTGATAAAGAATGCTTTTCTCCAACAACCTTTGGAATAATTTCTGAAAATAAAATAATCAAAAAAGTCAAAATACCGGAAATCACCCCAACAATTAAAGAATTATTAAAAATTTGAGCTGCAAGAAGACCAATAAACATTGAACCTACAATATTCACAATATTATTTAATACAACAATAGTTGTAATATACCTTTGTAAATTCTCCTTAATATCTAATAAATTTTCTGCTTTTTTCTTCTCAGATTTCTCCTTAGAATTAGTAGCATATTCCTTAATCTCTGGATAAGAAGTTGACAACAAAGCAGCTTCAGAACCTGAAATTAATCCACTTAACACAATAACTGTTAAAATTAATAAAACAAATAAAATTATTTCCATTGGTTGGTTTTAATCACCTATATAAAAAATAACCATTTTTTATTTAAAAACTTATTTAATTTCACACCTAAAACTACTCCTTTTAACATATATAATCATAAATAAATATCTACTAAATCTTACAAAATACAAACAAATCTTTTTAAAGAAATTAACACATATATTTTTATGGAAAACACAAAACAACACCAAGAAATGGGTTACGATAGATCCATTGGTATGTTCTCCCCTGCTGGAGTTAATTTACAAATTGAATACGCTGAAAAAGCTGTAACATTAGGTGCACCTGTTTTAGCAATGACTACAAAAGAAGGATTAGTATTTATTGCAGATAGAAGATTAAAATCTAAATTATTAGTAACTGATTCTATTAAAAAAATTACAACTGTTGATAACCATATTTTAATTAGTGGATCAGGAGTTATGAGTGATGGAAGAAGATTAATCGAACAATCCCAAGTAATGGCTCAAGAACATAGAGTTAAATATCAAACTGAAACTGACATTTTATCAATTGTAAAAGATTTAGCAAATATTAAACAACACTACTCACAATCAGGTGGAGTTAGACCATTTGGTGTATCATTATTAATTGGTGCAGTTGAAGATGGGGAACCAAAATTATATCAAACAACTCCCTCAGGAATGTATTTTAATTACTTAGCAAAAACAGTTGGAACTCAATCAACTAAAATTGATGCTTTCTTAGAAGAAAACTATAAAGACAAATTAACTAACAAAGATGCAATTAAATTAGGATTAAAAGCATTTAAACAAATTCAAGATAAACACTTTGATATTGAAAGATTTGAGATTGTAACAATCGACTTAAAAGAAAAACAAACTAGATTATCAAACTCTGAAATCTTAAAATTTAAATAAAATTAAATATTTTATTTATTCTTTTTCTAAATAAACTAATAAAAATTAATTCTTTTTTTAATAAAATAATTTCTCAAAAAATAAAACTTTATTTTATTTAAATAATACTCAATTAAAATATACTTAAATCTTATTTAAACTCATTTCAGGAGACTTTTCAATCAAACTCTCCAAGTTACCATATCTCTTATTTTCGTAATCAAATGACTCCTCTAACATCTCAGAACTTGACACTTTATCAAAATTAATACTTTTAATTTTATGTTCTATATCAGAAAATGCGTAATTACTTGAAAATAAAGTAGTATAACCAGCTAAAACTCCTGCCGCTAGTTTTTTTTTACTTTTACTAGACATTAACTTTACTTTATTTGGTAATTTAGGGTTCTCAGAAATACCAAAAAAATCTCTAAAACTATCAATATTATAAGAGAGAGCAGAACCTAAAATAGTATAAACTCCCGCAGTTAATCCACTATTCACACAATTATCATAAAAACTTTGATCAGTAACCAACTCATACATCCCTAAACAATAAGCAAAAGTAAAAGCTCCAGAATATAAACTATCGTGAATATTAATCTTTTTAGAAGTTGATTTTTTTAAATCTATATCAAAAATCTCTCTTGACTTATCTCGACTATAAGTATAAGCCTTATTTGCAAAAACTAATCCTATAATAGTTGAAGAAACTCTAGCATCTAAACTCTCTTGAGCAGACAAACCATAAACATAATTTTCTAAACAAGCAGACAATGCATTCCCAAATGTTACACCTGATAAATTATCAACAAACCACAACTTTGATGGTTTTAATTTACTAACAACTTTTTTCATTTTTTTAATATATTATTTAATTTTAAATATTATGTGAATATGGTATATATTCAAAAAATAAATGAATCAAATCTCATTTATAAATATTGTTATATTGTCAGTATAGCTCTTCTATTGCCCTTTAACAACAGTTTACAATTCAAGTTAAAATAGTATTTATCTTGTCAAAAAAACACTTATTTTAACTCCATTCAAAATCATTTTAAAATATTTAAAGTTAATTTAGACTATAAATATAGAATTAAAGTAAATCTATATTCATCAACACTATAGTTATATGATAAAATATATTTAGCAGTATTTTAAGTCTTAATTCCTCATAAAATAGTAAATAATATTAGTTTTACCTCTAAATCTAAATTTAATATTTTAATTACCGCTAAAATAAATATATATTTACAAAATATTTTCTCTTCAAAAATATTAGAATTAAAATTCACACTTAATTAAAATTTTAAAAAAATAAACTTAATTTACTAAAATAATTAGAATAAAAATAAAATAAATAATAAAAATAAAATTTATTCAATAGAATTTACAATTTGTTGCATTTCACAAGTATTACAAACAATCTTTTGAGAAGGTTCTCCACAACTTGTACAAAATTTCACTTCTGAAGCACCCTCCTCAGACAAAAACTTTTCAGCAAGCATTGGCTTAATCTCTAAAAAGAAATTAATAACAGAATTTTTAACTCCTTTATGTTCATCCTCTAAAACATTTAAAATATCAGCTAATTCATCACGAAAACTCCCTTTAGAATAAGGGCACTCATCATACCCAACATCAAATCCTTTTAAAATTGTATATAACCTAACTTCCTTTTCTGTGCACAAATATAATGGTTTAACTCTAGGAATAAACATCTCATTTCTAACAACTCCATTATTTGGACCTAAACGAGCTAAAATTTTATAATTATTCTTAAACACATTTAACAAAACATTTTGAGCTTCATCATCTAAATTATGCCCTGTAACAACTTTAGTTGCTCCAAGCTCTCTAGACCCAACATTTAAAGCATTTCTTCTAAAAGTTCCACAAATATTACAACTAGACACATTCATTCCTTTTTTATTTAAAGTTTCAACAGACTTATCTAAAGTTTGCCCAAACTTTTTCTTATAAGAATGAATATGTAAATTAACTCCTAAATCTTTACAAAATCCTTCTAAAAACTTAATAGTGTGCTCTCTATAATCAGCAATCCCTTCATCAATAACTAACGCTGTAATATTTTTTTGTAAATTTTTTCTAGCTAAATACTGCCTAACTAAATATAAAACTGTAATAGAATCCTTCCCACCAGAAACCGCAACCACAATTTTATCATCTAACTCAAATAAATTAAACCTCTTAATAGTCTTGTAAACTTTATTTTCAAAATATCTAATAAATTCTGACTTAGTTAACTTTTTTCCATTTAATAATTTATAAACATAAACTTTAGGTTTCTTATCTACATTCACAGGTTTTAATGAATTTTCAATTGTGGCTTCACTCATAAAAATAAAAAACAAAAAATCATTTATAAAATAAACGAATAAATAAAATTATTTACTCAATAAACTCATAAATAATTTCTCAGTCATAGCATACCTATCATGTGACTCACACAAATAACTTGATCTTGGATCATCATCTAAATTAGAAACAGCATAAGGAATATCAACATTAATAAAATCTGTTAATTCTTTTTTCCGAGATAATAAATAATTCTTCCCTACACCATAACTCAAAAAATTCCCAAATAACTCATTAAACTCTAATATATTACCTTTAAACGCGCACATACATAATTCATCAAACTTACTATCTAAACTACTCATAAAAACTCAAAACAAATTAAACTATATAAACTTAACTCATAAAATTACTCAAAATTATTAAATATCAATTATATAAGTTTCAAATTATATTTTTTACAAAATTCATTCAATTTTATATCAAGCACACCCTCCCGCACAGCTCTGCAACTATCTGCTGCCATCACAAACTCTTTAACTTTAAATAACGGATAATCTGAGCACACTTTTGGACGATTTTTATTCCCATAAACTAAACACAACCCATCTAAACAAAGTTTAGTGCAACTATTTTTATTTTTACTAAAATCAAAATGGATATTGTCACTTTCAGACTTCACCAAAGTCTTACTTAAAAGCAATTCATCTTTTTTCCCTTCAGAAATTAAATTAACTTCACCAGAATTAAGCAAAAGTAACTTTCCTTTCTTACAACACTGCGACTTACATACGTCCACACAATATGAGCTTAAAGAAGACCTTAACTCATCCAAACCAGCAATAATTTTTTTATTATTATCATCCTTATTCAAAGATTTAATTACCAAAAAAGCCTATTTCCATAACTAATTTTAATTTAAAATATCATAAACTAGCACTGTCACTTTAAGTAAAATTAAATATTTCCCTTCTCAATCCATGTTAAAATATAGTAACATATATCTATCAAAAATAATAATATTTAGTCGTATTTATTTGTAGAAATATTAAATTTTAATATAAAATTTTAATAATAGAAATAATTTAAATTTAATAATTCAGAATTTTTAAAAAAGATGTTAAAAATATAACATCAAATACAAACTTATACTCGAAAAATTTACTCATAAACTTCCTTGTAATTTTTAATACTCTTTGAAAACATTGTTTTCAAAGTGGCTAAAAATTATAAAGAGATTACTCTGTAATTTCTTTGTAATTTTTAATCCCAGCCTTCTTTAAAACTTCTAATAAGTTTTTAATAGCAACATGAACATCAGCATCAGACTTAGTCCCAGTACATACAATCTTTCCATTTCCAAAAATTAAAAATGTAGCTCCAGTTTCATCATGGATCTTGAAAACTAAACCTGGAAATTGTTCAGGTTCATACTCAACATTTGACAACTTAATAGCTAACTCATTTAAATCTAATTTCATATCAATATCTGATGATGCAACTACATTCTCAACTCTAACCTTTGGCACAACAGTAATCTTAATATCTACCTTTGCCATATACTCAACTAATCTCTCTAAAGCTAAATCAACTTCAGCTAAAGACTTAGTCCCAGTACAAACTACTTTCCCTGATGAAAAAATTAAAAAAGAGGACTTTGGTTCTCTAATCTTCATAATTAAACCTGGAAATTGCTCTGGATTATACTCAGTATTAGGTAAATCCATAATTAATCTTTCTAATGGAATTTTGTGTTCTAAACTAGTAGAAATTACAATATTCACAATTTTTGTATTTGGTAATGTCATTTTTTAAATAAATTTTAATTTAATTTTTGAGAAAAATTAACAAAAACTAATAATAAACTTAAAGTCTATCCATCTTAGTCACAGCAACAGTTCCTGTAACTTCTAAAGCATCTAACTCATTTTCTAAAGGTTCACAACCATATGTTTCATCTAATTGAATCTCAAAAGCACAAGCTTCCATACCAAAACCAGCTGGTTCAGACTCAATCTTTAAAACTTTAGTAGTTCCTTCAGCATAAGCCTCAACAACTCCTTTAATCGCACTCTCTAAATCAGAATACTCTACTTCACCATCAACAGGCATTACTCTAAACGCAACAATCATTTCAGCCATTTTTATATAAATATTTTTCCTCATAAATCGCCTTAAAACACCTGTTTTAAAAAACTATTTATAAATGAATAATAAATATTTGTAAAAGGTTCTTTATAAAGGTATCTAAAAAATAGTTAAAAAATTAGGTTTTTTATTGGAAAAAGTTAAAATAAATCTTATTTTTTACTTTATAAAACTAATTAAAAAATTTAATTTTTTTCAATTAATATTTCTCTAAAATAAATAAAATAAATAACAATAAATCCTATAACTAAAAATACCAATATAATAAATAAATAATAATAATTTGAATTATCATCTACTAAAATATTATTATTATCTTCAACAACAATCCCCAAAGCTGCAAGTTCTATATCAGTTAAATTATCATATTCATTATCAATCTCTTTATTCAACTTAAAATTAATATCTTTATCATCAACTTGAAAAACTCCTAAAGCTTTTAATTCATCCTCAGTAATTTTAGATTCATCATTCACACTTTCTTCAATACTAAAATCATTAACATTAATATCAACATTTTCAATCCCAAGAGCAATTAATTCATCATTAGACATTAAATCATCAGTTTTCTCTGAAATATCAGCTACTGAAAATCCAATTAAAAAAAATTGAAAAATTAAAATAAAAAAAATTATTTTTTTCATATTTAAATAATATCCCAAAATAAAGCTGCATTTTGACTAATAAGTCCAATATGATTAATTGAATTCCCATCAGTAGTTGAGATTTCCCCTATAATTTTAATTTTATTATCAGCATTATCCCATTTAACTCTACAAGCATAATCAAGTGTTACATACTGTGAAACTAATCTTTGTTTTCCTGAATACACAGTATCTCCTCGTGTTAAAGAAATTTGACCCTTATTTGATTGAGAATCAAACATTCCTGCAGCAACAATTCCAATTCTATTCCAATTCACTACGCAAGAATTACCTAAACTACAATCAATCACAACTTCCCCACAACCCCAATAATTACCTGCTGGCGCAGTAGTTGACCCTTGAGTCATAATTGTTTTAGATCCAGCAACATTACTAGGTCCACAAGGTTTAGTCCCTGTTAAAGTTCTAGTTTGCCCAGAACAAGTATTATCTCTTTGAGTAAAACTAACTCCACTACACACAGTATCTCGAGCAGGATATCCCCAATCTCCAGGTTGATTAGTTCCAATAACTTGTCTAGAATTTCCACAATTTGAAGCTTGAGTTGAAACAACATCTTTACAAATATTACTAGCCGTTGGACTCCAAGTTACATCAGTACACGCAACAGTACAATCTCTACTCCCTGTAACACTTCTTGTCGTTCCACAATTTGAAGTTTGAACCAAAGCTTCACCTTCACAAGTCTCAGCAGTAGAAGGTCCCCAAACATTATCCACACAAGCATTTTCTACAAAATTAGCAATAGATTCACCACCAACTAACAAATTACCTGCCCCAATATTTACAATTCCATTAAAAGTATATTCTCCTGATAAAGTATCTCCACCATTATTAATATACCTAGAATCAGAATCTTGTCCTTGAATACTAATCTCATTTACATAAGTTGTTCCCGCAGGATCAATAAAATAAGAATCATCATCTAAATCAAAATAAACTTTAGAATATGTATTTTTTAAAATAGAATTACTTGACGGATTAATTCCAAAAGAACTATCATCTAAATCATAAAATACACTTGAATACACTTTACTTAATTTAGAATCTCCAGCTAATTTTAAAAAATAACTACTATCATCTTCATCAAAAATATTACTAACTTTAAAATCATCTGTCACAGTTAAACTTCCAGTAATTTTCTCATCACCAACTGAATTAATATATCTAACATCTGAATCTTCTCCTCGAACACTTAAAGCTCCACTAACAGTAAACTTTCCAGATACTAAAAAATCCCCACTTAATGTATCACCATCAGAATTAATAAATTTAGAATCTAACTCAATTCCCTTATACACAATATTTCTATTAAATGTAAAATCAACTCCATCATTCTCATCAGACCCAAAAACCCCTCCTCGAATATCTGTAGCTTCATGCCAAATCCCATTCCCGTCAGCAAAAATAAGAGAACTCACCAAATTTAAGCTAAAAATTAATATTAAAATTTTTTTAATCATTTTATACTTCCTATCAAAAAATAACTATATATATATATAGTCACACTTCAAAGTGAATATATTTTAATTATAATAATTTCCAATTTTATCTAATAAAATAAAAATATTAAATTAATTTTTTTTAATAAATTTAAAATAAGAAAAAAAAGAAACTAATAATACAATAATTAAAATGTAAAAAACTGAATTATTATTACTAGATTCATCATCTCCCTTTGTTAACTCACTACTCTCCAAAATATTACTTCTTTCATTTTTTGAAACATTAATAACACTCTTATTTAATTCAGTTCCAATTTTCTCTGAAACAATTTCACTATCAATAATTTCTTCAACAATTTCACCATTATTAACTTCTTCAACAATTGGATTTCCTACTTTTTCAACTTCGGAACTATTATCTTCAATAATTTTATCTACAATAACATTCTCTTCTTCGTCAATACTTACTTCAATACTATCTTGAGTTACCTCCGAACCAACTAAACCTTCATTTAATACACTTGTATCCTCATCTAAACTTGGAAGATTATTTTTATTATTATCCTCAGGCAATCCCATAACATTACTGCTATTCTCAACTGCCACACTATCTCCCTCTTCCTCCAAACTAGGAATTGAAAACCCCAAACTAATTAATAATAACCCTAATACAACTAAATTTAAATAATTAATACTCTTAAATCTCATTTTAAACATTAAAAAAATATTAATTTATAATTATATAAATTTTTACAATATTAATCAGTGAAAATAAATTATATTAAGTATAATTTTAATTTATCTTACTCACAAATATTTTTAACTCCAAAAAATCCTAATACATCATCAGTTGTTCCTAAAGACTTTTCACATGCTTTTTTCACTTCTTTTTTAACAGAACTTTCATCATTATCCGACTCAACATTATAATTATTATTATTTTCAGAAGAATTTTTTTCATCTAACTTTAAACTTTTAGAATCTTTAACATTACTATTTTTCCTAGTTTTCCCATTAAATCGAGCAAGTTCACTATCTCTATCAAAATGATCAATCTCACAACCTAAAGAATCTCCCGACAAATCAACTTTATTTAAACTAACTCCACTAATACTTAAAATTTTCTCAGCAGACTTTTTATCTCCAAATACATAATAACTCATATTAGCTAAACCAATAGCCGAAGATTCAGTAATCCATTTACCACTATTCAACTTTCCACCTTTTTGAGACAATCCAATATCGAGTCCTCGTAACAAATTTTTAGCAGAAGCTACAAGCCTAAAACTTAAATCTGGGTAATCATTTTGTGCATTTTGAATTCTACGAGTTTCATCAATAGTATATCTAACACTCTCAAAATTTGAAGAATAATCTCTAAAAAATTCACTATCATGTCCAAAATGCGCCACTCTAACTGCTAAATTCTCATTAGCAATCTCTTGAACTTTAGAAACTAAATCTAATGAAGAATAAACTGAAACCATCCTTTTTGAAGGATTATCACAACTCAAATCTCCAAACTTTAAAGAATTTCTTGAAAATTGTAATTCATGTTCAGAATAAACACCATCACCACTAAGTTTTCTAATTCTTTTATCCAAACTTGAATTTTTTTTTGATGTTTCATTTAAAATTGAATTAACACCTCTAACTTGAGAAACTAATAACTGATACTCAGACTGAAGATTATAATCTTTCCTAGTTTTTGATTTCATAAACTCTTCTAAATCATCTAATTTATCATCTAATACTTCAGAATACTCTAAAAATCTAAAACTATTTCTTAAATTAATCGCATTAGAATCATCATTTAAAGAAACATATTTACTGCTTGAATAAACCGGAGAACTAACTAAACTAGCTGTCAAAATTCCACTCAAAAATAAATTTTTATTTAATTTATTCATTTTGACTCAAAAAAATCTCATACTTTTTCAATCTTGAATCATTAACCGTCTTTTCAGGTAAAGAACTAATAAACTCATCACTTGTATAAAATCTTGCTTTATCCATATGATGTTTAAAAGTTTCAGAATCATCAAATCTAATATCAGCAATTCTAGCTATAGACATATGCGCCTTAATTAAAGTTTCAATTCTCTTAGTATTATCAGGAATTCTCAAATTATTTACAATTCCTGCTACTTTAGCCCTACTCATCATATTTCTTGCCCTAAATGGATTTTCAGATATACAACTTAAATAATCTTTCTTAAACAATAAAGTTCCTGCCAATTTATCTAAAACTTTTTCAATATTAGCAGATTCCTTCCTACCAACATTTATATCTCCCTTCCCATCACTAATTACCTTAGAACTAAATTGCACATATTCAAGACCATTATTTCCATCCTCATAGAAATTTGTAAAAGCATCAGCAATTTTACCAGATTTATAAAATGCCCTTCTATTTGAATCTTCAACTAACTCACCATAAAACTTTTTACAATCATTTCCACTTTTAATATCATTATCTCTAAACTTCAAAGCATTCTCAGCCCTTGAACCATATACATTTTGAATATGTTTATCCTTTAAACTATCTACAGAAATACTCGGTCCACCACATCCAACCAAACTAGCTGCCAAAATCCCACTTAATAATAATGTTTTACTTTTATCCATTTTTAATTATATAAAAAATAAGTAAACAATAATAACATACAAAAAATAAAAACAATACAATAATTACTTAATTAAAAAATAAAATATATTGACATTAATAAGACTTATTCTTTTTTTATTATTCAATAACAAAATCATTTTTTGAAAACTTTCCCTTTTTCCAATTATTAATTCTATCAATAATTTTAGAATCAAACATTAAACTCCCATATGTGCTAGAAATTAATCCTGAAAATTGTCTATCTGAATTTAAAATTAAACCTCCCGACATCCCTTTTTTATTATTACAAGACGAAACATACAAATTATCACTCATCTCACCAAAATTTTTACAATCAATTTTAAACATATTAATAAATCCAGCCCTATTAGGATAACCAAAAGTTAAAATTGATTCATCACCATTATACACAGAAGGCTCAATAATTTGTTCCAAATTTCCCCTTTTCAATTTAACTAAAGCATAATCATAAGAAAATTTATCTAAAGTAAAAGAATTAGATTTATACTCTTTTGGAAAAATAATTTTTTCAATATCAAACTCCTCATAATCCTCACCACCAGTAATATAATTCACACCTTTTAAAGAATCTAATTTATCAACACAATGCGCCGCCGTTAAAACATAATTTTTATCAATAGATGCAGTAGAACAATTATTATCTAACCTAAAATGTAAAATACCAACCAAATCAAAAATACTACTATTAACATCAATATCAGGAAACATCTCAATATTAGAATATCTCTGCTCATTACCTTTCAAAAATTTATCTCTAGCCAAATTAGACTTCTTATAAATATTAAAAACCCTACTTTTAATATCCTTATCATCACAAAAAATATAATCTCTAGTCAATTCATACAAATTTAAACTAACTCTTCTATAATCCACTCCCTTAGCATTTAAACCCTTTTTAGAAAAATCTTTTAAATCCTCAAAACTTGAATTATATTTTTTATTAAACTCATTAAAATTACCTTGACAAACACCAATAGAATTCTTACTAGCAAAGCTATCTGAAGAATAAAATGTGCTACTCAATAAAAGAGGTAAAATTAAAGGTTTAAAATTCATAAAAATGATGAATATTTATTTACTTATAAATTAGTCCCTTCAAGAGACAACAAAAAATAGTAAAATCTTTAATTTCACATATCCAATAAATTCTTATCATTTTTATTAAAGAACTTTTCAATATCTCCCATCAAATCCTTAGTTACATACATCTGCTTTTGCCATGGAAAACACTGAGAATACATCGGACTCATAAACCTATTATCCATTAAAATTACAACTCCCTTATCCTGCTCAGTTCTAATACAACGCCCAGCCGCCTGAATAATCTTACTCATCGCAGGATAAATATATCCATACATTTGACCCTTACCAAACTTTTTATCAAAATGCTTAATCACAGCCTTTGTAAAAGTATCAGGAACTGCGAGTGGCAACCCTACAACCAAAACCATCTCAAGTGCTTCATTTGGTAAATCTAAACCTTCAGCAAAAGATCCGGAAGTAATCGCAAATAAAACCTTAGACTTATCATCAAAAGCCCCAGTTGACTTAAACTTATCAACAAACTTCTCCTTATCCTCCTTATTCATATACCGTTGCTCACGTAAAACCTTCCGATTCATAGTAACCAAATTAATCTTCGCAATAACCTTATCCATAAAATCATAACTAGGAAAAAAAACAATCGCATTCTTATCCTCAGCCACAAACAAAGAATCAGTAATATTTCTAGCAATATTATTAAACATCTCATCAGACCTCTCAGAATACTTTGAAGAAACTGAATCATCAACCATAGTTAACTGATTTTTAGCCGCAAACGGCGAATCAAGTTCAAGAGTTCTACAATTAGCAACACCCAAAATATCTTTATACATTGAAATTGGCGAAAGCGTTCCAGACATTAAAATACTTGAATAAGTTTTATTTAAAATATCTCCAGCAAGCTTACTTGGATCAATACACTTAATACGCAAACTTAAAGTAGTCTCACCCTTAACAACAGTTTTCTCTAAAACTCTTAAATAACTTTCCTCATCAGCCTTATACCACCTAGTTAAAAAATGAGCAACTCTCTCAACAAAAGAAATAATTCTATCTTCCTTAATAAGTGCCGCCGCCGTCTCTAATTTATCAATAACATCCTGCATAGTAGTATTTAAAAATCTTTGAGTTAAATTAGAAATAAACTCATCCTTACTAACCAAATAATCAGTAGTTTGAGAATCTAACTTATCAAGCATAATATCACGCAAAACTCCTCGAATATTATTAATATAAATATCATAACTATCATCCTTAACACAAGCTTGTAACTCCTTTAAAGCATTCTTTAATAACTCAGTTGTCAAACCATAAGAATGAGCAGACCTAATTCTATCAGGTAAATTATGAGCCTCATCAACAACCACAATACACTCATCAAGAGTTCTACCAATCTTACCTAAAAAATTTTCCCTAATTCCAGCAGAAAATAAATAATTATAATCACAAATCACAACATCAGCCTTAAAAGCTTTCTTCCCAGCAACTTCATACGGACAAAACTTACAACTCCCAGACAAATTAACAAACCCTTCAACATTCATTGCAGAACGAGAAGTTTCATCAATAATCTCCTTAATTTGTTCAGCATTTTCCTCATTTTTAGTATTAATATAAAACTTACACTTCCCAGTCTCTCGCGATTTTTTACAAAACTCATTAAAATCTGACGCAGGATATAAATCTCTATCTTTATGAGCACACATATTACGTTTTCCAATGAAAGCCATATAATTTAAAGGTTTATTATCTCCTCTAGATTTAGCCTTTCTATTAATATCTGCGATAGTTTTAATTACTTGATTTGCTTGAGTTTGTCTAGAAGTTAAACAAATAACAGTTTTTTCTTTCTTTCTAGCATAAGCAATTGCAGGTGCAAGTCCAGACACAGTCTTTCCAAGTCCAGTCGGTGCAGACACCATAAGGTTTTTTTGTTCTTTAATGGTTAAAAATACATATTTAATAAACTTATCCTGACCAGCACGAACTGAATCATAAGGGAAATTTATTTTATCAAAAAAGGTTTCCATATATAAAATTCGTAACAACACTTTTTAAATATTAGGTGTCAAAATATAAAAATTAATCTAAACATTAAAAGAATTATTATTCACACTTTATTTAGTTTCAAAATAAATAAAAATAAATATAATTAAACCCAAATAATTATAAAATCAAACAAATTATTTTTACTTGTGCTATGCACATTTTATTGCCTGTAAATCTATATTATATAGTATGGCAACCCAAATAATTCTAATAATCTAAATAATTGTAAATAATTTTAAATATTTTTAAATAAATTAAATTAAACTAGATATTACACAAATTTATAATACAAATATAATAAATATAATTATAATGACACAAAATCAAATTCCAACACAATTCCAAAATGATTTAGAATCAAATCAAAAAACTTTATTTTTACAAATTAGAGAAGTTTTACTTTCATATAAACAAATGACTGAAATTCAAAAATCAATCATTACAACCTATGCTAACGATAATGGTCCAATTTGTAATATGAGAACAATGGGACAACAAGTTGAAATAACATTTCTAAAAGGAATTAAAATGAAAGATAAATATAAATTATTATCTGGGTCAGGAAAAGAAATGAAATCAATAACTCTAAAAGAATTCGACGAACAATTACTTGAATACTACATTGACCAAGCAGTTGAAATTAATTTAAAAAGAAAAAAAATAAATTAGTTTAACAAATAAAATAATAAGTAAATAATTAATATTTAATTTATCAATTTATTAAATAAATAATTATTAATTTGTTAAATAATTTACAAATAATTATTTAAAATATTTTTTCTAAGTTACACTACTATTAAATTACTAAAGTGATAAATATTTATTAACTAAAATAAACCAAAAACTTTATGGCAGACATTTATAACTTCAAAGTAAATACTCTAAAAGGAAAAGAAATTTCTTTAAGTGAGTATAAAAATAAAGTAATTCTAATTGTAAACACAGCAAGTAAATGTGGTTTAACAGAACAATACAAAGGATTAGAAGAATTATATAAAAAATATAAATCTAAAGACTTTGTAGTAATTGGATTTCCATGTAATCAATTTGGAAACCAAGAGCCAGGTAATTCAAAAGAAATTGAAGGTGGATGTTTAATTAATTATGGAGTTACATTTCCAATGATGGAAAAAATTGAAGTAAATGGAAACAATGAAAATCCATTATACACATATTTAAAACAACAACTACCTGGAGTTTTAACAAACTCAATCAAATGGAATTTCACTAAATTTTTAATTGATAAAAATGGAAAACCTGTAAAAAGATTCAAACCAACAACTAAACCTGAAAGACTAGAACAAGACATTGAATCATTATTATTATAATTTTTTAATACATTTTTCTCACTAATTCAGTATAAAGATAACAAATATTTTTAAACAATTTTTTTAATATTAAATTATGATTAAATTTTTTTTATTAATTATAATATTTTTAATGTCCTTTAATATTGGATATTCATTAACAACAATTAATTCTTGTCAAAATTTAACAGCAGTAGGTGAAACATATGAATTAAATTCCAGTATAGTTGGAGGTTCAGCAGTCCCTGGCTCAAAAGCATGTTTAAATATTTTAGCAAACAATATTACAGTAGATTGTAAAGGATTTACAGTAGGAGGAGATTCATCAACAGAATCAGGAATTGCAGCAATTGGAGAAAGTGGCGCAAATATCGAAAACATTGTTGTTAAAAATTGTAATGTAAATAATTGGAAATCCTCAGCATTTGGAAAAAATATTAATTATTATTATGTAAAAAATGGAATACTTGAAAATATTAATTTAACCAATGGATATAATGCTGTATCAATTTGGCAGTCAGATAATATCACAACAAACAATATCAAAATAGATAGTTTTAGTAGTAGTTTTACAAGTGTAGCTGATTGGGGATCAAAAAATTCTAAATTTACAAACTTTGAAATTACAAACTCACAATGGGGATTAGAAAATAGAGGAACAAATAATCATTTTGAAAATATCTCAATAGTAAACGGAGCAAATTTTAATTATGGAATTGATAATTGTCACACATCATCATTTAAAAATTTAACAATTAATGGAAAACAACAATTAATATTTAATAATCCAGTAACAATTGATGGTTGGACTAACTTTTCAGCAGCTCACTTTTGTACAACAGCTGACGGTTCAATTATTAAAAATATTAATATCTCAACAGGATTTAAATCATTTAACTCAAGAGTATTCTTCTTTGAAGGAGCTTCAAACATAGTATTTGACAATATTAGTGTAAGTAATCAAGGAACAGCATTAACTTTAGAATCAGTAACTAATTCTCAATTTACAAATTTAAACTTTGATGACAATTCTAATAACTTTAAACTTGATAGAGGAACAAGTATAGGAAATTTATTTGAAAATATAACTGTAAATAAAGGAAGCCAATTAGGAGAAATTGAAAGAGCTCATGATAATATTTTTAGAAACATTATTTCCACTAGTTCAAATTTTGGATTCATCTTAAGAGATACCTATAATAATTTATTTGAAAATTTTGATATCTCGGGAGTTTCTAATTATGGAGTTTTTTGGTTGGATGATGATAATAAAAATATTACAATTAAAAATGGAGTAATTAAATCTTCGGGCCATGCGGTATATTTTTGGAGCACAAATGATAGTAAAATCATTAATTTAACAACTCACGACATTTTTAACTCAGCAATATTTTTTAATACAAATAGTGGTCCAAACGCTAATAATCATATTTTAAATTCAACATTTAATGTAAGAGATAAAGTAGGTGATCCATTAATTGAAATTGAACATGGTGGAGGAGGTTCAGATTTAACTGGAACTTTTAATAATTATTTTTATAATAATAACTTTGAAAATGGAACTATTAATTTTGAAGAATTACCTTCATTACAACAAAACTTTTGGAATTATACACTCGATGGATATAACATAGGTAATTTTTGGAGTGATTTAACATGTAATCAATTTGAAATGAATGGACAATATGGAATTTGTATTAATCCAAACAATTACACAATTGAAAGTTCAGTAAATAATATCGATTTTGCTCCACAAATCGATCCTTTTAAATTAACAAGTTGTAAAGATTTAACTATTCGAGGAGGAAAATACTATCTAACTCAAGATATTTCAGCAACTGGAACATGTTTTGAATTTCTAAATGACACAATAGAATTAGACTGTAAAGGATACACTATAACTGGAGATGCAGCATCAAATCAAAATGGAATTAAAATTATTGGCGAAAACTATGACAATATTAAAGTTGAAAACTGTAACATTAATAATTTCCATACAGCAATAAATATAGAAAGAATAGATAATTCAGTTTTCAAAAACCTAAACTTAAATTCAACAACAGCTTGGTTAAAAGCATCATACTCTTTAGTGAATAATACCTTTGAAAATATTAATCATACAAAAAAATTCTTTTCACAATCTTATACAGAAGGTAGATTTAAACTAAAAAATGTAAAAGATATAATACTAAACAAATACACAATGTCATATTCTGACACCCAAATAACTATCGATGGTTGGACTAATATATCTACACTATTTTTATACAATGTTGACAATTCAATAATAAAAAATCTAAATATAGATGGAATTGACGATAAAGGAGTATATATTAACATTGTTGCCTCAGACGATGTAGTATTTGAAAATATATCTATCTCTAACTACTATTATGGTATTCACCAATATAATAATAATCTAAGAAATAACTTTACAAACATAAATATCTATAGTTCATCCAAAGGAATTAGAAATGATGGTTCAGATTACGCAAACTATAATAATATTTATTCAGAAAACACAAATACACCAATTGAACTATATTGGTCAGATTATAATACAATTAATAATACAAAATTTATTGGTATCGGTTCAATCAGAACAGATGCTGCCAAATATAATACAATAAATAACTTAACCTCAAGCACATTATTTTTAAGTAGAAATTCAGATTATAATATAATTTCAAACAGTGAAATTACAAATATTAATATGTGGGAACAATTTGGAGCAAGGCCAAGATACAATACATTTTACAATAACAAAATTACATCCTCATTAGTTTCAAGTAACTTTGATATGGCAACTCACATAAATTATTTTAACTATACTCACCCAACATTTGGAAACCTCGGAAATTATTGGCCTGGATTTAGTTGTGTTACTCAAGTAAAACAAGGTGATTTTACAATTTGTTCAAACCCAAACCAATTTCAAGTATCAGGAACTTATACAACATATGATTATGCGCCATTAGTTATGCCATTCTCAATTAAATATAATACACAAACACCAGAAGATGGATTAAATAAATTTAATTTAACTTCTATTAATTTATCTATAATTGTTGAAGGAACAACTATGGATAGTTGTTATTTTATGATTAATAATGTTAGATATGATGGAATTACTTTAGGAAATACATGTGACTATACATATAATATACCTTTATCAAAAATTAAAAATACTATCAAATTTCAAGGTTTTCATAATTTATCTGATTCAATCACACCTTTACCAATTAGAACAATTAATTCATACTCTCAAAAAAATATAACTGGAACATCAAATGTTCCATCATTTGGATTTTTAAGTTTATTAATTTCATTAATTTTAATTTTCACATTCAGAGGTGTTAGAAAATGAAAATAAAATCAAATGTAAACTCAAAACCAAACTCCAAAATAATATCAGAATCAAAAAAAGCAGTAACTCCTATTATCGCAATTTCATTATTATTAGTTGTAGCAGTAGCAGCAACACTAAGTTTTTCTGGATGGTATTCAGATTTAGCATCTAGCCTTGTAATAAAATCAAAAAAATCAGACCAATACTCAGAATTAATTGATTTAAAATTCATTCATAAACAATCAAATGATAACTTATTACTTTACTATAACAATGAAGGTGATGATTTTATTTTTATTAATTCATTAAAAATAAATGATAATATTTGCACTTTAGAATCAAGTGATATTTTAGAAGAAAATTCATTAACTTATGTAGAAGTTTCAAACTGTAACCCTAACTCAAATGGTGTAGTTAATGTTGTTTTATTTACAGATACTGCAATTATTGAAAATTCAAACCTAATTGATTAAATATTAGATACTTTCATAATTCACAACTTAGAGTAAAAACAAGTATCTTTAAATAAAAATTGAATGGATTTACTTGTAAATGACAGAAGAAAAAAAATCTGTAAAAAAAGATACTACTAAAAAAGTAGAATCTAAAGTAGAAGCTAAAAAAGAAGTTAAAGTTGAAACTAAAAAATCAACTCCAAAAACTTCATCAAAAGCTAAATCATCATCAGGTGTAACACCTGTGATTTTAGGATTATTAATTATTCAATTTTTATTAATTATCTTTTTAGGAGTTAATGTATCTTCTCAAGATAAAGCAGTAAATGAAATTAATGAAAAAGTATCAAGATTAGATTCATTCTTTGCAGGAAATGCACCAGGTTATGGTGATGGTTCAGTTGCTCCAACTCCATCAAAACCTACTGCCCCAGCTCAAAAAGTTGATTTATCTCAATTAGATATTGAAGGTGAACCAATGATTGGAAATGCTGATGCTCCAGTAACTATTATTGAATATTCAGATTATGAATGTCCATTCTGTAGTAAATTCTTTTCAGAATCATACGGAAAATTAAAACAAGAATATATTGAAACAGGAAAAGTTAAATTAATCTTTAAAGATTTCCCATTAGGATTTCACGATTTAGCAACTCCAGCAGCAGCAGCTGCTAACTGTGTTCAAGCTCAATTAGGAGATGAAAAATATTTTGAAATGCACGATAAGATTTTCTCAAGTCAAAGAAGTTTATCAGTTTCAAACTTAGAATCATGGGCTATTGAATTAGGTGTTGATAAAGCAGACTATTCAACTTGTGTTAAAGATGAAGCAGTTTTATCAGAAATTAGTGCTGATTTAGCTGAAGGTTCTCAATTAGGAGTATCTGGAACACCTAGTTTCTTTATTAATGGTAACTTAGTTGTTGGTGCTCAACCATATGCTGTATTAAAGCAAATGATTGAAGCTGAATTACAATAGTTTTGAATTATCAAAACTATTTTTTTCAAATATTTATTATAAAACAAAACAATCTACATTCTTTATTTCTCAATTACAACATTAATCTTTAAATATACTTAATAATTATTATTAATATACATATGAAAAAAAAAGTAACTCATAAATTTAAAGGAAATGAATATTTAAGTAAAGGGGAAGTAGAAATTGCAAAATTTTTAGATTCTTTAGATATTGATTTTGAATACGAATTTCCTATCGCAATTGTAGAATATGATAAAGCAAAATTATGGTATCCTGACTTTTATCTAAAAGAATATCAAATTGTTGTTGAATATTTTGGAAGATATAATTACGATGAAACATATAAAGGTGCTGCTGAGCACAAAAAGAAAGTTTTCAAAAAATGTGGGATTCAATTTGTGCCGATTTATCATATTAACAAATCTTGGCAAGAATATTTATTAAAAGCAATTTCATCTCATCAAGAGACTAAAGTTAAAAAAATTCAAGAAGTAATGCAAAAATATAACTCAACACATGAAGGTTTTTTAAAGAAATTTAAAAGTTTTTTAATGAATAAATAAATGGCAGGAACAATTAGAAATAATATTAAACCAGGAATACAAGTTGAAATAGTATTAAAAAAGGATCAAAAATCTGGAAAACTAACAAAAGGAATTGTCTCAAAACTTTTAACAAATTCATCAACACATCATCATGGAATTAAAGTAATGCTTGAAGATGGACAAGTAGGACGAGTTAAAAATATTTTATAATTAAATAAATAAAAATAATAAATGGAAAAACTTCAAAGAGGAAATAAAATTCACACTTTTGTTTGTGTAAATGATAAACAAAATCCGGACAAACCAGATTGTGCTCAACATATAACAATAGATCAATTTAAAAAATTAAAACAATGGAATAGACAAAATCATTTCCCAAACAATTTACTAACTAAAACAGGTTGCCTAGGAGTCTGTAATCCACAAGGTGGGGTTGTAGTAGTTTATCCAAGTGGAAATTTCTATAAAGGAATTAAAAATATTGATGAAATTAAACAAATTATTGAATCTGAATTAAATAATTCAAACTAATTAAATTAAATTAAATTAAAAATATTTTTTTTAGATTTTTATCATAGTTACAAAATGAAACTATATATTTTTATTCTAAGTAAAAACAATCGCTTAAATATCATTTAATCTTCTTAAAATATATGGATTCAGAAATAAGTTCAAATCAAATTAAAAGAGCTTTCTCAAAAATCAAAGAAGAAATGAGAGATTTATATTCGAGAATTGAACATTTAGAACAAGAAAATAAAATACTAAAACAAACAATAAATAATCCTCAAACAAACAATAGAAAAACAATTACAAAATTAATAGGAAATAACTTATCAGGAAAAATTCACTTACCTGATTGTCCTTACGCTAAAAAAATTGCAATTCAAAACATTGAAGAATTTGATGATATAAAACAAGCACTAAGACAAAAATACAAAAAATGTAATTGTATCAGTTTAATATAATAATCTAACTTACTACAATTAAATAAGTTTAATTTTACAAATAAAATCTTAAAATTATTAACAAAATTAAAAAAAAATAAACTACTACTCAATACAATCACTCATTGTATCTGTTAGTATAAATTAAAAAATATAAAATAAAATACATTATTTTAACAATACACAAATGAATAAATTTTTTAAAATTATAAATTATATAATCCTAGCTCTAATATCACTTAACTTAGGATTTGCAAGCATTGAAGAATACGAATTTAAAATAGAATTTGATCACGATTTTGACGATAGTAACAAAATAATTACATGTGAAATAAAATATGATAATAAGGAAAAAGACTTTGAATTTGATAAAGATTCAAAAGATGATGATTTAGAATATATTAAAAATTTCAAATATGACTTAGAAGTTGATTGTAATGAAGACATCGATAAAATAACACTTTTTATTTATGATGAAGATGAAGATAGAATTGATAAAATAAAATATGAAGATGATGATAAATTTGATTACATATTAGATTTAGTTCAAAAAGATCAAACTTGGTTTGAAATTGAACTTATTGATAGATTTAAAGAAGATACTGATTGTTCTTTAAAAGTTGATTCAGATATTTATGATTATAGTTTTAACGAAGATACTGATGATAAAAGATTAACAATTCAAAAAAATTATAAAACTGATTTTAGATTATTATGTGATGAACAAATTGGAGAAATTAAATTAAAAGTTTATGATAAATCAAAAAATGAAGTTTTCAAAGAAAAATATAACAACTTAAAAGTAATTAGTTTTGACAATAATTTTTTACTTGAAAAAAATCTATTAAATTTAGAAATAAATTATGACTTTTCTTCAAAAAATTCAAAATCAAAACTTACTTGCGACTTTGAAAAAAATGGTAAAGAAACAACTCACACTTTCAAATCATCAGATAAATTAGAAATTAAAGAAACAATATCGAATAAATTTAAAATTTCCTGTGATGATACACTAAAAGAACTTAAAATTAATATATTTGATGAAAATAATAAAAAATTAATCTCTAAAACATTTGAAAATAAAAGAGTAATTAACTATGAAATGTTTTTACAAGATTATTTATTTGAAATTAAAATTGAATCAAAATTCACACAAACTACATACTGTAACCAAATACTAGATGATAATTCTAAACTAGAAAAAGAATTTAGATTTGATACAGATCTAACTAGTTATACTATAAAAGGTAGTTTTGATAAATTAATTGACTTAAAATGTTCTAAACCACTAGATAAAGTTACAATGTATATCTATCCAAATGATAAAACAAAATCATTTTCAGAAAATACTAAAAATAAAATTTATACAAAAACTTTTGGAAAAGACTCAACAATTGACTATAAATTAGATAAATCTAAATTAAAAAAAATAATTGAACCTCAAGTAACTATTCAGGATAAAAAATCAAAAGAAAATGACATAATTAAACAAGAACTATCAAAAGATATTAATAATGAAATTCAAAACAATTTAAACCAAACAACAAATAAAACTAAAATTATAACTCAGAAAACCTCAAATTTAAATTCACAAATTAAACCAGAAATATTAATAATCTATACATGTATTGGATTATTTTTCTTACTATTAATAATTTTAATAATTAAAAAATTATTAAAATAATATTTATTTATTTTAAAAACTATTTTATCATTTACTATATAAAGGTAGAGGGGTTAATTGGTTATAAAATATGTAGTTTTTTACTTTTATTTCAAAAATTTTGTGTTATTATATAGAATCAATAAAA
>DAXK01000042.1 GCA_002506365.1 archaeon UBA583
CCTGCCATAAAATATTTTTTATCTATTGGAAGTTCATAATTGTCCATAAGAGTCAATATATTTTTAGATTTATAAATTTATTTAAAATGTAATTTTAAATAAAGAATTAAGTTAGAATAATTTTAATATTTAAAAAAATATACATTATTAAAGAATTTTATTAAAGTTAAAAAATATTAAATATACTTAAAAGAAATATAAATTATAATGACAAGACCTACAAATAAAAAAGAACTTATTGAGATGAGTAATAAAAATTATAAGAGTATGTTTGAATTAATTAATTCTTTTGAAAAATCTGAAATTGAGAACGGGAAAATTCCTTTTCCAGATAGAGATAAAAATATGAGAGATATTTTAGCTCACTTGCATCACTGGCACATTATGATGCTTAAATGGTATAAAGTTGGGATGAGTGGGGAAAAACCCGATATGCCTGCGAAAGGTTACACTTGGAAAACAACACAAGACTTAAATTATAAAATTTGGGAAATGTATCAAGATAAATCATATCTTGAAATTGTTAAAATGATTAATAAATCATTTGATGATGTTCAAAAAATTATTATTTCTCATAGTGATGATGAATTGTTTACTAAGAAAAAATATGGGTGGACTGGTTCAACTAGTTTGGGGAGTTATTTAGTATCTGCAACTTCTAGCCATTATGATTGGGCTATGAAAAAAATTAAGAAGTATATGAAGGCTTTGAAATAAGTTTTTGAAATATTAAATAAATGTATAATTTATTGAATATAAAAAAGCTTTAAAATAAAATATATAATTTAAATCGAAGATTTAAATTATTCTAAATTATTCTACTTGGTGTAAAACAACTGAACCTACCTTGATAACATTAATTACTTTTTTATCTTCGATAAATCCGATGTCGTGTGCTTGTCCACCCATAGTTGGATAGAAAAGAGTTTTATCTAATACAAGATATTTCTTTTTTTCGTGTTCAAATTCTTTTAGAATTTTTGGTTCATCAGATGTTTCTTGATATGTATCTTTGTAAAACATTAATTCAGTTTCTGCGATGTCTTCAACGTATTGTGCTAAGGCATTCTTTTTTTGCTTTTGTTCACTTGTTGTTCGGCTTTCAAAAAATTCATTTACTAAAGTATAAAAGTTTGCTGGAACTTCAATTATTTTGTTTTGAGCTTTGTATGCTTCTTGGATTTCATCTGGACTGATTCCATCCGAGATAAAGTATTTTACAAAGTCGTCGTTTGTTAGAGCTTTCTCTTTTTTTAATAATGTTTGAATTTTGTTACTCACTTTATTTTTGTGGTCGTGGTATTTAGTTACTTCATTATCAATGATTTTTTTAATCCCATCTAATTCAAATTCCATTTCTGGATATAAATCTTTTACTTCTTGAGCTTGCATAGCAATTACATCAAATAAGTCAATATCCCAGTTGAATTTGTAGATAAAATCTAATGCTCTTCTTAATACTAATCTTAAATTGTATCCACCTTTAACATTTGATGGTAATGCTCCATCTGTTAATGCGTATAAAAGAGTTTTTGAGTGATCCGCGATTGAATAAATTCCTGCGATTGGTTCAATTTCTGCTTTTAGGTCTGCTGTTTGGATTTCTGTTTTGTGTTCAGTGTTAATGAAATCTGTTACTTCTTTCCATGCTTCATCAATATCTTCAATTTCGTCCATATTTAAGTTTCCTGAATATGGTAAGAATTTATCGTATAAATCCCAGTTTGGTTTTAATCCTGATTTTTCGAATAAATATTTAGATACAACAGGCATTGATGCTTCATATTGATTTACACTTCCTTTTGAAAACCAACAACATCTTTCTAATCCCATTCCCATATCTAATACTTTAATTTTTAATGGTTTAATTTGGGAGATGTCTTCTGCTTCGGACATATCATACCACATATAAACTTGGTTTCCTAATTCTAAACCTCTTGAGAAGAATTCCATAGATGGTCCACAGTCTCCACCACCTACCCATGCGTCTTCGTGAATTTGAATTTCTTCTTTTGGAATTTTCATTACATCTAAAAACCATTCGAATAAATCTTTTACATATTTTGCTTGGTCGTATTCTTGTGGTTTTTTGAATGCTAATTGTCCAATCATTACAAAGTTTGTTCCGTGTCTTCCTGTATATCCTACATTATCAATATCTGGGAATCTTAAACAGTTTTGAGGAATTGTTACTAATTCTGCCGGAGGCGCTACAATACCTTTTGTGATGTATGGTTGGAAACCGATAATTGATGCGATGTTGAAGTCTAAGTCGTCTCTCCATCTTGCTACAATTGGGAATCTTTCAACGTGTGTGTATCCTCTTGATTTTAGGTGTTTATTGAATAAGTGGTATGTCTCAGCGAATTCCATTGGGACTTTTGCTGGTGTGTTTTTAATGAATGTATATGTTTTTACACATGATGTGTCTCCACAAGTTTCTCTGTCTACGGATGCCCAAAACATTACATCACAAGACTTACATTTTTGTCTTTTCATACCCATAGATTCTAGTTGTTTTACTGGAAAATATTTATCTGGATTAGAAGAAGCTTCAGCAATCATTTGCTTTTTAATTAATTTCTCTGGTTTCATAACTTATTTAGGTTAGTTGCTTTTATAAAGTTTATTTTTCTATTTTGTTTTATGAGTAAATTTCTAGGGCGGGCGAAGCTCGTTCTGGAATTTAGGAAATAAATCTAAATTGAAAAATTCTATTTGCTTTTCGCGGAAATCGAGCGAAAAATATTAATTTTAAATTCGCTTCGCAGTGAAATGTAGTGAAACGAAATGGAAGTGCGAAAGGAATTTTCTATTTTACTTTTTCAAGCAGAATTTGAAATTATAAAATTTTGAATTCCCATAATCATTAATTTAACTTCCTCATTCCCATAGTCCGAATAATTCCCATGTGCTGCAGAATTTCTAATTCCTAGCCAAGCAGTAATCTGTTTTTGGATTAATTTTGAATAAACATTTTCTTTAACTAAATCAGAATTTAATGAATCGGAATTTCTCATTTGTTCTTTTGAATGTTTATCTAAATAAGTGATTTCAATTGAAAATTTTTCACATAATTTTTTTAAATGTGATTCAAGTGTACTTCCAGCAATAACAGCGGAAGCATCTTTATAGCCACTATGAAATAAATGCTCAGACATTTCTAAAAAATCATTAAATATATCTGACCTAATAATTTCATTCATAGGTTTTAAAAAATCGGCTTTTATATCATCTCTTAAAGCCCCAACACAACCAATCATAGCCTGTAATTTCCAACCAACATCCATTTTTGTATCTGAAATTTTTGTTGCTTGACCATAATAAGATGAGTGTTTGCCTGAAATTCTCTCAATCGATGCGAAAGAACGAGTTGTTAAAATTACTAACTCAGGATAATTAACATCAGATAAATCTATAAATCTAGACCCATTAATTAATTCATTATACTTGTCAATTAAAGTTTGTAATTGTTTTACAAAAAATTCTTTATTTTCCATAAATATACTGAAGTAAGTACATTTAAATAAATTCCTATAACATATGTTTCCGCAATATGAACGCATCATAAAAATAATTTTAAAACAAATTTAGAAAAATATGTTCAAAAGCAGAATACTACTTTCTAATTTTTTCTTATAATTTTGAGCTAATTTTCTAAAAGTTTTCTGTTTTTTTATGTGTCGAATGTGGAGTTTACGGAACTAGATATTATTTTAAAATTATAAGAAAAAAATTATTTTAAACTATTAAAAAAACCAAAAGTAATTATTATCATAAGAAATAATAAAATAATTCTAAAACCATTATCTCTTAAGAATAATTTTAAATTTTCTTTAAAATTTTTTAATTTATAAATTTTAATTATAAAATAAATAAAATATTTAAATAATAATAAAAATTGGAGAAAAAAAAATACTACAAAAACAGTAATAAAATAGATAATTGGGAGAAAAACTAATGTCCAAAAATCATCAAGTCTACTATCAAAAAGGTAAAAAATAATATAAAATATTGGTAAAATAATAGTTAGTATTTTTAATATTTTTGAATCAGATTTTGGATCATTCGAAAATATTTTTTTAATTAAGTTCATAAATTAATCAATGTAAATTTAATTTATAAATCTTTCTTATTTTTTCTTCAAATCAAAATTAAAACTTTATTTTCACAGCACAACCACACAACAAAATTAATTCACATCGAATCAAATCAATTTCGACCAGAAGTACTTCGAGAGCAGGCAGAACGCAACACTGCTATTTTTTTCTCATCAAGTGGGATTGTTTCTGAAAGGTTTTTCTCTTTTCAAATTATTTCCTTGTACTTTTTGGGTTTTGGTGTTTGTGGCAGTGTCGAACTAAGTGAGTTCAAATATTTTTTTTGTAATTTTGGGGTTTTTTTCTGAAAGTTGGGGGTTGAGGGCAGTGTCGGTTGTTGCTTATTTTAAATGTTTTAAATTTTTATCAGTTGTTAATATTTTCATTTGATAAATTGCCAATTCATTCAATTTTATTATTCTTTCAGATTGAGATAATTTTTCTTTAATAAATAAAGCATTTAAATTTTCAATATTTGCTAAACAAACTAATTGAGTTACATCTAAATAATCTCTTAAATTACCTGATTTGTCTGAATTTTTATCTTTCCATTGTTTTGCTGTCATTCCAAATAAAGCAATATTTAAAATATCTGCTTCGTTTGAATAAATTATATTTTTATCTATATTTGAAATTTTTTCAGGTATTAAATTTTTAGATATAGCATCAGTATGAATTCTGTAATTTATTTTTGTAAGAATTCTTGAAACATTCCATTCTAAATTTAATTTCTCAGATTCAAGTTGTTTTAATCTTTGAAATTCTTTAATTAAATATATTTTAAACTCGGCACTTATCCACATACCAAATTCAAAAGCTAAATCTTTGTGAGCATAAGTTCCACCATACCTTCCAAGTTTAGCCTTTAATCCAATTGCATTAGTTTGATTAATCCATTCTTTTACACTTAATTTATAATTATTTAAACCGGCCTTACTTTTAATTGTGGCGAATCCGCCATAATTAAAATTTGGATTATAAATTTGTTCCCAAATTCCTAAAAATTCTACCGTGTTTCTATTTCTTAGCCAATCAGAAATAAAAAAATCACCATATTTTGCTTTTAACATATCTGTTAAAGAAATAAAATCATTTTCTTTATCACTAATTATTGATAGTTCAATTCCTTGAACATTAATGGAATTTTTCATAAGAATAAATATTAATAAAATTACTTAAATCAAATGTTTAAAATTTAAACTATTTTTATTTTATTTTCTAAATAGTTTCAAATAATTTCTTCACAGTGTGACGCTCAATCTTCACATATTTTTCAAATCAATTTCGACAAGAAATATGTTCGAGAGCAGGCAGAACGCAACACTGTCATCAATTCCAATACTTTTGGGATTTTTTCTACAAATAGTTTATAATTAAATTGAGATTAAGTTATATTATGACAAAACCCGCCAAACTAAAAACCTTAATAATATTTTGTGAATGTTCTGCAAAGTTAGCTAAGTATCAAAAAGGTGGAACTGGTCGATTAATTAAGTTACAAAAACATAGAATTGTAAAAGATTATTTTGACATTTTTCAAGAAATTTGAAAGAAATTTCTAAGCCGTTGTGAAATCAGAGATATTCACAAAGTTTGAATAATTTGGATGCTAAAAATAGTGACGTGCTGTGTCCGAATTGTGAAAACAGGTTTGCCACAATTCAATTAATTGGTGGGAAATATGTATATAAAATTAATCAAGGACAACTTGGAAATATTAAATAAAGATAATGATTATTTATTTTATTATCAATTCCCATAATTAGAAGGTTTTTGTGTCAGCAGAACGTTTTTAAACCAAAATTAAGTTATAGTAATATGGAACGACAACAGTTAGAAACTATTATGGATGAATTGTCAAATGAGAGAAAAATATTTCACTCTGAAGCTGATTTTCAGCACTCATTATCTTCTAAAATTAACGAATTATCTGATGAATACAGAGTTAGATTAGAAGTGCCAAGACAACTAGATATGGAAAAACCAGGTAAATTAAGTTATATTGATATTGTTTTAATTAATCAATCTGGTCAAGAAATACCAATTGAACTAAAATATAGAACTCGAAAATTTGAACATATTGATACACAATTTTACGATGAACAATTTAAATTAAAAAATCATGGGGCAACAGATTTAGGAAATTATCATGGATTAAAAGATATTTCAAGAATTGAAGATTTATTTATTAATCAAGATAATGTTTTGAAAGGCTTTACTATTTTTTTAACAAATGAACCTAAATATTGGTTAAATAAAGAAAATGGTTCAAATGATGATGAATTTAAATTATATCAAGGAAAAACATTTCCGCAAGGAAAATTTGATTGGTTAAATGAAACTAAAAGTAATAAAAAATTCCCACCATTAGAAATTTATTGGGAACATCATATGGATTGGAAAACATTTAGTCAATTAGGAAATCACCAATTTAAATATTTATTAACAGAAATTAAATAATTAGTTAATTAATTTTTAAATTTTGTTATTTGTTTTTCTAATAATATTTCTATTCTTTTGAAATAATTATGGTAATCGTTATCACATACGTTTAGATATTTTACAGGTTTATTATAATGAGCAGGCACAGATAAAATTTTATGTAAATATACATCTCCACCACCAAATTTTGAAATTATCCAATCCTCGCCAAATAAATTTACCATAAAACCTACATGACTCACATCATTTATATCATTTGGATTAATTCCATAAAATATAATTGAGTTGCTGGTTGGTTTATTAGAATAATTAAATTTTTTTGGAAATCTTAAAACTAAATCATCAAATGGATTTATTTTATTTCCATTCGTTAAATTTGTGTTATAAGAATTATTTTCTTCATCACTTGAGTGAGAACTTGCAAAATAAATGAAATTATCAATATTAGTAATTTTTGTTAAATATTTTAAAACAAAATTTAAACAAATCATAAAATCAGAATTATTAACATCATTTGTAATTTTTAAAATTCCTTCATACATTAATTGATCATAAGATAAATCATTAGGTTTTAGAACAGTCCCAAATAAATCACTTCTATAACTTGGGTCAACTAAAGTTTTATTATTCATAATTTTTTTTTAAGAAAACTATATTTAAAGTTTTGTTATATTTTTATAATTGGATTTAAAATAAAATTATAAGTTTTTTATATTTGTAAATAGAATAATTTTCAGTTTGTAAAATTTTAATTTAGAATTGGTTTAATCGCATTGATTAAAATGAAGGCCACCGAACGTTTTCCGTTAAATAACAGTACTCCAAATGGCTAACTAGGCTTAACTTCTGTGTTCGAGATGAGAACAGGTGTAACCCAAAGCTATATGAACCTTCTAGTAATAATATCTCGTTAGGCTTTAAAAAGATTTACTTATTGAAGTAACTAATTCACACACCAATTATAATATAATCAAATAATTTGAAAAATATTTTATTTTGAAATAATAGTTATAGTTGTAATATAATTGATAAATTAAAAAATAGATTTATATAATAAATTATACTAATTTAATATATGATAGGAAATACAATTAAAACTACATTATTATTAGCTACATTAGCTGGTCTATTTATTGGATTAGGAGCTACTTTTGGTGGAAAAACTGGAATGATTATTGGATTATCAATTGCATTAATTATGAATTTTGGTGCTTTTTGGTTCTCAGATAAAATTGTTTTAAAAATGCATAAAGCAAGAGAAGTAAAATCTGGAAATTATTATGATATGGTTTGTGAATTAGCAAGAAGAAATAAAATGCCAATTCCAAAAACATATATTATTGATATGCCTGTTCCAAATGCTTTTGCTACTGGAAGAAGTCCAAAACATGCATCAGTTGCTTGTTCTCAAAGTTTAATGAATATTTTAACAGCTGAAGAATTACAAGCTGTTATGGCTCATGAATTAACTCACGTTAAAAATAGAGATACTTTAATTCAAACTATTGCTGTAACTATTGCAAGTGCTGTAGCTTTTGTTGCTGAGATGTTACAATGGGCAGCAATTTTTGGAATTGGTGGAAATTCTGATGAAGGAAATGATTCAGGTTCAATTGTTGGAATGATTGCTATTATGATTTTAGCACCTTTGATTGCAAGTATTATTCAATTAGCAATTTCTCGTCAAAGAGAATTTATGGCAGATAGAGGAGCAGCAAGGTTAATGCGTTCAGGTATGCCATTAATTAATGCTTTACAAAAGTTAGAGATGGCATCTACTGGTGCTAAAACTGATGTTGGACATTCAGCTGTTAGTTCATTATATATTATTAATCCATTTAAAGCGAGCGCTATTGCTCAATTATTTTCAACACATCCATCAACTGAAAAAAGAATTGCAGCATTAAAGAAATATAGACATCAATAATTTAATTATTTTAATTAAATTATATTAATTCTTTTTAATTTATACTTTTATAGGCATATATAAAGGTTTACTTATTCGTTTATTCTAGTGATGAAAGCAAAACTATATAAACTTAGATTAGAGTATATAGGTATGGCTCAAGAGAAAAAAGAGAAGATTTTATCTAGAAAATTACTTGATAAAGTAGTTGTGAGTAAATCCGGAAAGAGATTCGGTGAAGTAGGAGATTTAGTTTTTGATACAAAGACTGGTGAAATTATTGACTTTACAATTATTAACCCAACTAAGTGTGTTAAGGATGTTTCTTTAGAAAAAGATACAAATGGAGATTATTTAGTTCCATTCCACTCAGTTATCGCCATTGGTGATTTCTTAGTTATTTCCGAAGAGGATATTTTATAATTAAATAAAAATGGTAGATTTTAGTGCAGTAATTGAAAATTTAAAAGATATTGGATTTTACGACGTATTTTTACCATTTATTTTAGTTTATGTAATCGTATTAGGAGTTTTAGAAAAATCAGGTATTTTTCAAAAGTCTGATGGCGATAAGCAATCACGAAGTATTAACATGGTTATTTCTTTTGTGTTTGGGTTATTTGTAGTAGCCTCAATTCAAACAGTTAAATATATTCAAAGTTTAATTACAAACATTGTTGTATTTATTGTTTTTATCTTGGTTGTTTTAATTTTAATGGGATTTATTTTCGGAAAAGATTATTTCAAACATTTGTTCGAGGGAGCAGATGGAAAGGTAAGAAAAGGTATTGTTTGGACTGTAGCTGGAGTTGTTTTAGCTGTCGCAATTAGTGTTTTATTTATGATTTTAGGTATTTGGAACTGGTTAGGCGATAAGTTAGATGGAGCAGGTTCAGGTATTGATTGGACTTCAACAATTGTTGTTTTAGCAATTATTGGAATTCTAGTTTGGGTTACAAAGAGTAGCGATTAAACCTTTTAGGAAGGTTTAAAAAGATTAAAAATATAATTAAATTATAATATATACAAAATGGCAAGATTTAAGAGAATTACAGATGTTTATGATATGAAAGTTTTTACAGACTCAGGTTACTTTTTTGGTGAGATTGAGGAAGCATTAATTGAGGATAATAGAGTTAAGTCCTGGAAGATTAAGGCAGTGGCTGGTTCATTATTATCAACTAAAGTTAGAGATGCTAAAGGAGTTATTATTCCTCAAAAGTTCTTTAAGGCTTTTGGAGATATCATTATTATCCAAGATATTGACTTTGGTGGAAATACTGAAGAACCAGTTGAAGAATAAATTTTTAATTTATTAATCAACAATTTATAATACAATTAAATTCAAGTGTGAGTTTAATTCTAATTTTTTTTACAATATTAAAATCTTTGAAAAATACATATAATTCTAAACCAATGTAAAAACAAGTTTATACATAGCTTTAAGTAAGGATAATTCTATTTTCAGATTATGAAAAACAATTTTAAATTAATTATTAATATGAAAACTTATTCTGAATCAACGAATAAGAAAGCAATTAAATTAGCTGAAGTTTGTAAAGAATTACAAAAAGAAGCTAAAAAGAGAAATGTTGAAATTATTTTATGTCCTCAAAATTTAGATTTAAAGGATGTTGTGAAATCTAAAGTTAAAACTTATTCTCAACATATTGATGTTTGTTCTCCTGGAGCTAATACTGGGTTTATTGTCCCTTATAATGTGAAGGATTGTGGAGCTAATGGAACTTTAATTTCACATAGTGAACATATTTTAGAGACTAAGGAGATTAATAAAAGGATTAAATTATCTAAAGAATTAGGTCTTGAGAGTTGTGTTTGTGCTAGAGATGTTAAGACTGCTAGAAAGTTAGCAAAGTATAATCCCGATTTTATTGCTGTTGAACCTGCTGAATTGATTGGAGGAGATATTTCAATTTCAACTGCGAATCCTAAATTAATTGAGCAATCTGTTAAAGCTTGCGGAGAGGTTCCTTTATTAGTTGGTGCTGGAGTTAAGAATGGGAATGATGTTAAAATAGCTGTAGAGTTAGGAGCTAAAGGGATTTTAGTTGCTTCTGGAGTTGTAAAAGCTAAAAATAAGAAAAAAGTGATTTTAGATTTATTAAAAGGTTTTGAATAAATCTTTTTAATTATA
>DAXK01000039.1 GCA_002506365.1 archaeon UBA583
CTAATCATTTCAATTTGAAACATAAACTTCCTTATCTAATTACTTTTATAAATATATATAAAAACAAAAAGTAGTTATTATTATAATCCAATTTTATAATTTTAAATCAATTTATCAAAAAAATAAAAATAAATATTATAAATACTAAAATAAATTCTCAATTATGAAAAAAACTAACTCATTATTTTTAACAATAATAATCTCATCATTATTAATTTTATCTGGTTGTTCATCTGGTGGAATCTCTCTTGGCGGAAAATCAGATTTACCTAAAACTGATATTACTGGAACTGGACTTAAAATTTCACTAGACTTTAACGATCAATGGATTTCTCAAAAAAAATTAACATATAGATTATCAATTGAAAATACAGGTTCAGAAGAAATAATTTTATCTGAAAACAATTTTAAACTATTTACACTTCAAGTTGATTCAACTGGAACAAAAACAGTTTTCACTGAAAAATCACTTGAAAATTTTTATGATTCAATTTTTGAAAAAGAAGGTGGGAAAATTATTCTCCCTCAAAATGCTAAACTTTCAAATATAAATGGACAACTAATAATTGATGATTGGTATTTTAATAACTTAAATGTTAAAGACTTTAACTATAATTTAGAAATAAACTATCCAACAAAAACTACATTTAATAATAATATTGAAATTACAAAATCTGACAAAACTATTTTAAAAGTAACTGACAAATTATCTCAAGCAGCACCAGTTCAAGTAACTAAAATCTCAGCATCGCCATTTGAAAATAATATTTACTATCTAGAATATATAATTCAAAACAAAGCTTCTCAATCAGGTCAAAGTTTTGAAGTTAAACTAAAAAATTTTGAATTTGAATTAGGTTCAGATTCACTAACTGATTGTTCTGGTTTTTTACAAGAAAAAGATTCATTAAAAAAGATATCTGAAGAAAATTTATTATTAACTCAAGATAGATATCAATTAAAATATATTTGTAAAGTAGATTTATCTAATTATGATAATACCAAAACAACTTCTACAACATCTGGATCATTTGAATATGATTATACAAATATTCTCTCTGGACAAATCAATCTCCCAAATACAAGAGATTCACAAGATATATTTGAATAATAATCATTTTTAATTATTAATACCTCTTATTCTTCTTAAAAATAATAAATTGTCTCTTTTACCTCAATTCACTACTAATTTAGAAATATTTATAAATCAAATTTAATTTTATTATACTATAATAGACCGTTATACTATTATACGTGGATGGCGAAATCTATTCACACACTTTATAGGAGGCTTAAAGAATGGAAATTAAACAAATTGGTGAAAACATCAAACAAGTGAGAGAATTATCTACTAAGAGAAATTTTACTCAAACATTTGATTTAGTATTCAATTTACAAAATTTAGACTTAAAGAAACCTGAGCATAAAGTTGACGTTGGATTAGTTTTAAAAACAAATGTTAAGCCTAAAAAGCATAAGATTTGTGCTATTATTGATCACACTGTTCAAGGTGCTGAGGAAGTATTTGACAAAGTCTTATTCAATGACGAATTGGCAGCTCTGAAGGGTAATATGGAAAAAATCCGTAAAATCACTCACGAGTTTGACAAATTTGTTGTACAAGCTAATCATATGCCTTTATTCGCGCAAGTTCTGGGTAGATACCTGGGACCTATGGGAAAAATGCCATCACCTAAATTAGGTATGGTTATTACTCCTAAGACGCCTTTAGGACCTTTATATGAGAAGTTACAAAAAACAGTTCATTTACAAACAAAAAAGAACTTAGTACTTCAAGTTTCAGTTGGTTCAGAAGCAGAATCTGACGAAGCTATTGCAGAGAACATCGAAGCGGTGTACGATCAATTACTTCACGCATTACCTGCTCAAAAGAACAACTTAAAAAATACAAAATTAAAACTTACTATGAGTAAGGCGGTGGTGCTATAAAATGGCTTATACTGCTAAAGTTTCACCAAGAAATGATATGTTTGCTAATAAAATTAGAGAACATGCAAAGAAGTATTCAATTTTAGGAATCGTTGATGTTACAGGTTTACCTGCTCCTCAATTTCAAAAAATTAGATCTTCAATCAAAAAAACTGCAGAAGTTTTAATCGTTAAAAGAAACTTAATTAAGATTGTTTTAGCTGAATTAGAATCAACTTATCCTGGAGTTTCACAATTAGCTGAAAAGTGTAATGGTGTTGTAGGAATTGTTTTCACAAATGATAACCCTTTCACATTATTTAAATTTGTTCAAAAGAATAAATCAACTGCTCCAGCTAAGGGTGGACAAATTGCTCCATCAGATATTGTAGTTCCAGCAGGTCCTACATCTTTTGCCCCAGGTCCAATTATTGGAGAATTAGGTGCATTTAAGATTAAGGCAGGAATTACAGCAGGAAAAGTAGAAATTAAAGAAGATAGTATTGTTGCTAAAGAAGGAGATGTAATCTCAGATGGTTTAGCAGGAATTTTATCAAGATTAGGAATCGAACCTATGGAAGTTGGTTTAAATATTAAAGCAATTTACGAAGGTGGAACTATCTATGATAGAGCGATTTTAGATGTTGATGAAGACGCAATCTTAGCTGATCTTAAAGGAGCTGCTTCAGATTGTTTCAAACTATCTATTGGTTTAGAATACTATACTAATGAAAACATTACTTACTTCATTTCTGAAGCTGGTAGAGATTCATTAGGATTGGGTGTCGGAGTTGCATATCCTGCGGCTGAGACAATTAAATCATTATTATCAAAAGCTAACGCTCAAGGTAATGGTGTAGGTTTAGCTCTTCCAGAAGAGCAAAGACCTGCTGGTTTAGCGGCTGCGGCTGCACCAGTTGCTACACCTGTAGCAAATGAAGAGTCAAAAGAAGAATCAAAGGATGAGCCTGCTGCTGAGGCAACAGCTGGTCTAGGTGGTTTCTTCTAAAACAATTAGGTACAAAAAAATGGAATATATTTATAGTGTAATGTTATTAAACAAAGCTGGTAAAACAGTAGATGAGAAGAGTGTTTCCGCAGTTTTAGAAGCTGCTGGTGTTGCAGTTGATGCTGCTAAGGTTAAGTCATTAATCGCTGCTTTAGACGGTGTTGATGTAGAAAAAGTAATTGCTGAATCATCAGTTGTTGCTGCTGCTCCTGCAGCTGGTGCTGCACCTGCTGCTGAAGCTGCTGCTCCTGCTGCTGCTCCTAAGAAAGAAGAAGCTCCTGTTGCTGATGCATCAGCTGGTTTAGCTGGATTATTCTAATCCTTCTAACTTTTTTTACAAAATTTTAGTATAAAATTTTAATTATTTTAATTACAAATGGATAAAGAGGCAATTCGAGCAGAGTTGAACACAGTTAGAGCTGAGATCAAATCATTGAAATCAGAGTTTTCTAAAAAGAGAAACGAAAAAGAAGATCACTTTAAAAAAGGTGAGGATTATTCTACTGAGATTGATAAATTATATAATGAAGTTAAATCTATCGAGTCCGAACATGGATTAGAAAAAATTAATTCTGAATTAGAATCAATGAAGAAAGAATATGATGAGTTAAAACCTCAATTAGATCAAGCTGAGAAAAATTTCACTCACGTTAAAAAAACTAGTCCAAAAGTTGCACCAACTTCAAATGGTCCAGCAGTAAAGACTATTTCAGCTGAAAGAGCAAAATCTGAAATTAAGCAATTAGAAACTTCTTTACAAACTCAAGTTTTATCATTGGATAAAGAATCAGGAATTACAAAGAGAATTGCAGAATTAAAAGAAATTGTTGAAAATCAATCAGGTGTTGAATCTTCAGACGATTCTGGATCTAGTTCTGAATTTAGAACTGCGAAGAAAGAATTATTTTCAATTAAAAAGAAATTTATTAATGTTGAAAGAAGAATCAGATCTCTATACAAACAAATTAGATTAGTTAGTAAAGAGAAAAAAGCTAAATATAAATTAATTGATGATTTAAGAGCACAAAAGAAAGCTTCTTTTGATGAATTTAAAACACATAAAAAATCTTACTCTGAATTAGGTAAAACTTTAAAAGATTTATTTAAAAAAGAAGAAGAGTTTTTATCACAATTAGGTGAAGCTCCTGTTCAAAGAAAAAAGAACAGAGATGTTGAATTAAAAGCTAAACAAAAAGAAGTAGAATCCAACTTTATGAAGAAGGGTACAACTTTAACAACTGAAGATTTATTAATGTTACAAATTAAGTAATTTTTACTTAATTAAAATAATTTATTTAAATTATTTTAACATTTATTTTCAAATCTCTATTCTAAATTACATACATTTAACCTTAAACAACTTAATTTTATTATTTTTAACATGTTTGTGTTTACAAAATTATATAAATTTAAACATCATTTAACAAATATGGTTTTAACTATTTTAATTATATTATTTATATTATCTTCCTTAAGTTATATATTATATAATAGTTACTCATTTCAAATTTTAATAAGATATTTACTTAGAAAAAAAAGTTTAATTTCATTAACTTCGAAAACTTCTGGTAATTTTATTAAATCTGGTTATTTTTCCTCTAATTTTAATTTTATTTCAAACTCTGAATTTAAAAAATTATTAAAACGTCAAAAAGTAGAATTACACAAATGTTATAGTGTAATTACTTTTAAAACTGTTGATGCAAATTGGGAGTTATTATTTACATTAACAAAAGATTCAGGAAAATACATTGAAAATATTTATCTAAAATGTTATCCTCACACTATCAAAATCCAATCTAAAGTCGCAGTTGAAAAAATTCATTCTAATCTAGAAGTCTACTCAACAAATCATTCTTTGATGCAAATATTAAATTCTCCGGCTTCAATGAGTTCATTAAAATCTCTTTTAACAATTAATGAAGAAACTTTAAATATTGGTGCAAGATATATTCAATTTAAAGGAGTTATTGAATTAAAAGATATTTCTACGACAATTTTACTTCATAAAATATCTCATATTGACAATTTAAAAAAAAAAATTTATGTTCCTGGATTAAAATCTTATTAGTTAGTTTTTGAATATATTCAATATATTTAATAGTAACCTTTATAAATAATTTATTCCTAATAATTCTATTGAGTTAAACGACTCTATTTCTTAACAAAAATAATTCTAACTTAAAATTATTTTAAGTAAATTATTTTTTAGAAAAAAATAAAATTTGGAAAATTCTCGCCTACTTTAATACTAACTAACTAACTTAGAATTAAAAATTTATTTGGGATTTTCCTTTTTTAAACTATAAAAAATGGTAAAAATTTTAGACGAAATTAAAAAAGAACTTCCACTTGAAAAAGTGGGTTCAATTGAATTTGAAGCAGCAAATATTGTAATTTATACAACAAACCGTGATTTCTTATTTACAGGTAGATCAATTATTAAAACAATTGTATCTAAATTTAAAAAAAGAATTGAATTAAGAGCTGATAACTCTTTATTAATGAGTGAAGAACAAACTGAAATTTCCGTTAAAGAAATTTTAGGAGATTCAGTAAAAAATATTGAATTTAAATTTGATTCAGCTCGTTCGATGTTAATTCTTGAAGTTGACAATGTTGGAGCAGCAGTTGGTAAAGAGGGAAGTAACCTAAAAGCAATTCAAAAAAAGACTATGTGGTCAGTTGTTGTTAAAAGAATTCCTCCTTTAAGAAGTAAAACTGTTGATGCTATGAGGGCAGTTGAGTTTCAAGAATCATCTTATAGAAGAAAATTTTTAAATAAAGTTGGTAAAAGAATTTATGGTGGATGGACTAAAGGTAAAATTAAAGGTTGGTCAAGAGTTACTATGCTTGGGGCTGGAAACCAAATCGGGCGTTCAGCAATTTATTTACAAACTACTGAATCAAGAATTTTATTTGATTGTGGTTTAGATCCATCAGTTCCAGTAGGAGATTTAGGACAATTCCCATATTTAGATTCACCTGATTTCAAATTAGATGATGTTGATGCAATTGTATTATCACATGCACACATGGATCACTGTGGTTTATTACCTTATTTATATAAAATCGGTTACAAAGGGCCAATTTATACAACTGAACCAAGTAGAGATATTATGGCACTTTCTCAATTAGATTTTATTAAAATTATGGGGAATACAAAAGATGTTGGAGTTTTATATAAAGCAGAAGACATTAAGGAAATGTTAAAACATGTAATTACAATTGACTTTAATTCAGTAACAGATATTGCACCAGATGTAAGATTAACATTTTATAATTCAGGACACATTTTAGGTTCAGCATTTTGTCATGTAAATATTGGAAATGGTATGCACAATTTTATGTATACTGGAGATTTCAATTATTCATATAAACAAAGATTACTAAATCGTGCTGATACTCAATTTCCTAGATTAGAATCTTTAATGATGGAAAATACTTCAACAGGTCCAAAAGATTATGCTATGCCTAGAGAGGAAGCTGAAGAAGAATTATTAAAAATTTTATTAGATGGATATGTTAAAAAAGGTAAAGTTTTAATTCCTGTATTTGGAGTAGGAAGACCTCAAGAAATGCTTTTAGTAATTGAAAACTTAATTAAAGAAGAAAGACTTCCAAAGGATTTAAAAGTATATATTGATGGTATGGTTTGGGAAACAACTGCAATCCATACAGCATATCCTGAATTTTTAAATAGAAATTTAAGAGGAAGAATCTTGAGGGGAGATAATCCTTTCACTATTGAAAATTTTCAAGAAGTAACTTCTCACGTTCATAGACAAGAAATTTGTGCTTCTCAAGAACATGCTGTTGTAATTGCAACTTCAGGAATGCTTAATGGTGGAACTTCTGTTGAATATTTTAAACAATTTGCAGAAGATGAGAATAATTCAATTATTTTTGTAGGTTATCAAGCAGCTGGAACTTTAGGGAGAAAAGTTAAGGATGGAGAAAAAGATATTTTATTGGCAAATACTGGTTCAGCTGATGATAGAGTTAAAGTTAATATGGGTGTCCATCAAATGAAAGGGGCATTTTCAGCCCATTCTGATTTAGGATTAACTAAAAAATTTGTAGCGAATTTATCTGTTAAACCAAAAAAAATTATTTTAGATCATGGTGAAGCTAGTAAGATTCAATACTTCGCTGAAGTTGTAAAAAAGATTGTCCCTGGAGTTAAAACTTATACTCCTGACAATTTAGAAACAATTCGTTTGAATTGATTAATTAATTTGATATTATCAAATTAGTTTTATTTTTTCTTTTACCTACTATATTCACAATTATACTTAATTATTCTCAAATTCATATCATTTCTAATAATATATTTCAAGATTATATATTTCAGTAGATTTTCATAATGATTTTCCGTTTCAAATATTATTTAATTATTTTTTTCTTTTATTCTATTTATTATATTATTTTCTCAAGATTTAACGATTTTTCCTATTT
>DAXK01000014.1 GCA_002506365.1 archaeon UBA583
AAATTAGCTGGCGATATGTGTTCATATCGCGGACTAATTTTTCTTAACAAAAATCAAAATTTTAAAAATAATACAAACTACACTATAATTCTAAAAATTAAAATTATACACATAATTATATTACATTATATTTAACTTAAAAATTAACTAACTAAATATTAAATTCTACAAAAATAAAATTAAAACTTAAACATCATTAAATATGATGTTTCTCAGTTTGCTTAGAATTTGAATCTGGATATAATCTCTCATCAATTTTCTTTGCTCGTTTAATAAATAATTCCTCGCTATGATTAGAATTCTCTTTAATAGATTTAAACAACTCTTCAATTTCAACTTTAATACTCTTAGGTAATTTATCAAAAGTTAATTCACAATTATTATCTAATTGTAACACTTCAGTTGAAAACTCCACTCTAAAAATTCGAGAAATATCTATTCCTAAATACTCGCTCACATACTCTTTATCTTCAATTTTAAAACTCTTATTAATCAAAATATGAAAATTCTCAAATTCTAATTTATTTAATGATTGGATAATATCTTTCGCAACAGACAAATTTTTCTCAGTAGGTTCAACAACCAATAACATCTCATCTAAATTAATAATCATTGAACGAGCAAGAGGTTCATCTCCAGCAAGCAAATCAACTAATAAATAATCGTTATAAGTTCCAACCTTTAAATGATTTAAAAAAATTCTCATAAGAGTATACGCTGAACACATTCCAGTAATTCCCTTATTGTCTTTCTCAACATTACCTAAATGCGCAACTGAAATATTATCTTTAGAAATAGACACCGACTTTAAAAATTCATCCATTTCCCCATCAATAAACTCATAATAATTAGCATCAGAAACTGGGGCAACTTGTCTAGTTTTCCAATCAACTTGAGTTTTAGTATAAGCAAAAATTTCATCATTAAACTTTCTAATTCTCTCCATACTTTCAATCTCAGATTTATCAAAACCAAGAGCATAAGCCAAATTCTCATTAGTATCTGAATCTATAGCTAAAACATTTCCATTCTTTGCTAAATATGTTGCAAGTAAAGTTGTTGTAGTTGTCTTTCCAGTTCCACCTTTTCCACAAAATCCAATCTTCATTTTTAAGCCCCTAAATGCGGATACTGTCCATACGGCATAAATGAAATCTCTCTCACATGAAACGGACTCTCTAAAATAAATTTAATAGTCTCACCAACTCTCTCAGATTTAAAAACTGGAAAAGTATCATCATTATACTCATACCCTAAATCCTTAGAACAACTCTTTAAAGTCTCATAAGCAAACTCAGAATCATAAAACCCCGTATCAGTCATACCTGGCATAACCTCAGTTACAAAAATATTTTTCTTAGTTAAATCTAAAGCAAAACTTCTAGCCATAGCATGAATAGCAGATTTTTGAGCAGCATCTAATGAATGATTAGTCTTTGTTCTAAGTGCAGAAATCGCACTAATTAAAATCATCTTAGTTTTATTTTGACTTTCAAAAACTTTCTCAAATCCTTGAATCAAATTATACCACGGAGCAATATTTTCTTCAAAAAAACTTGAAATACTCTCACTTGGAACATCAAACGGAGAATATAAAACTGAATCAGAATTAAATTGATCTTTTCCAGAAACTCCTCCATAATAAACTAAATCAACATTACACTTATGTTCATTTTTCAAAATCTCAACATTTTCAACTAACTTTGAAACATTATCTTTATTCTTTAAATCATCAGTTGTAAAATAAGAAACATTTTCTAATAATCTATCTTGAATTAACTGTAAATACTCTTTATTTCCACCAGTCATATACACAACATATCCGGCCTTACTCAATTCAATAGCAGTCCCACAAGCAGCATTTGCCTTATATTTATCTTGTTTATAATCAATTAAATTAGCAGGGTCATCTTTTTTGAAAATCTTTGTAGCTTTTCTCAAACCAACTCCCGTAATTAATACAATTCCTTTATATTTTTTCATTTTTATTGATATTTAGAATTTAAACTTTAAACTAATCCCAATAAATTACAGTAATACAAATAAAATATTGAATTACAAATATACTCTAGAATTAATTTCAAGTTAAACTCGAATAAATAAAATAATATTTAGAACTTATTATAACTTAATAAAACTAAATTTCAATAATATACATAACTCTAATATTTTTTCAAAAATTACATTTAATCTAAATTAATCATTAATAAACGCTGAAAACCTTTGATACTTTTTATTTTCACAATTTGTAGTTGAAACATATATTGGAACTTTTTGTGGAATAATAAATCCTTCAACCATATCAACAACTTTATCAGCAGCATCAGTATAGCTACCAAATAAACCTAACTGAATTAAACCACTATACTTATATCCAATCTCTTTATCCTCACAAGGTAATGTATTTGGAGAAAAAATAATTCCTTTATTTGGAAACCTTAAATTATATCTATTACAATCTCCTCTCTCATTTTCAACTTTTGAACTATATAAATAAGTATCAACAAAAGTTGTATGATAGTGGTCAGGCAATTGAGTCATTTTTCTACCAAACTCTAAATCACACTCATCAGTTAAAAATTTTCTAAACTCTGATGCTTTACAAATATCTAAATCAAAATAAAAAAATAAATCATTATATACTCCAAACTTTTTAATTAAATCATATGGTTTTTTTTCATTTCTAACTCCTAAAACCCAATCTTCTAAAGTTTCTCTACTCATACTATTTTTATAGAATTACTAATTTATATTTGTTTTGTATATAGAAATAAATTCACTCTTAAAAATAAAATAAAATTATTTGATTTTTACTCAAATAATTCCATTAAATCTTCCCACTCTAACTTTTTAATTTGGGAATTATTCTCAACAACTAAATTTTCAAATAAATTACCTTTTCTCTCCTGTAATTTTAAAATCTTCTCTTCAATTGAATTCTTAGTAATAAACTTGTAAATATTTACTTTCTTAGTTTGACCAATTCTGTGAGCACGATCAACAGCTTGCTTTTCTGCCATTGGGTTCCACCATGGGTCATACAAGAACACAGAACTCGCTGAAGTTAAATTCAGACCAACACCTCCTGCCTTTAAAGAAATTAAAAATACTTTAATCTTTGGATCTTCATTAAAATTATCAACAACATCTTGTCTATTTTTAGTAGAACCATCTAATCTCACATAAGTAATTCCCTTCTCCTTTAAATCATCTTCAAAAATATCAAGCATTGAAGTAAATTGACTAAACACTAAAACCTTTTCACCTGAATCTACAACTTCTTCTAATAACTCTTGGAACTGTTCATACTTACCAGAAATGTCATCCTTTCCTTTAAAACTATCATCAGCTAAACTAGGGTGATTACAAATTTGTCTTAATTTTAATAAAGCAGATAAAATTTGAATTCTTGACTTTTCAAATCCTTGCTTCTCAATCAATTCAGTCATATCAACCTTTAATCTCTTTAAAACCTCATTATAAATCGCAACTTGTTTATTAGTCATCTCATTATACACAATAGATTCTTGTTTGTCAGGTAACTCCTTTAACACTTCAGACTTAGTTCTTCTTAAAATGAATGGTCTAATCTTTGACTGTAAAATCTCTAACGCAATTGTATTATTTCTCTCAATCTTAGATACAAAATCTCTTCTAAAATCTAACTTAGAACCTAAATAACCTGGCATAATTAACTCAAAAGTTCCATATAATTCATCTAAATTATTCTCTAATGGAGTTCCAGTTAATAATAACTTTCTCTTAGCATTTAGAACTCTAACTGCCTTAGAAGATAAAGTTTTCATATTCTTCACATAATGAGCTTCATCTAAAACCATATAATTAAATTCAATCTCTAAATCAATATAATGAATATAATCTTTTTGAATTAATGAATAAGAAGTAATTACAATATCATAATCTTTTGCACTCTCGATTAATTGCTTTCTCTTTAAAGAATCCTTATCAACAATTAAAACCTTAAAATTTGGATAATACTTTTTAATTTCTGCTTCCCAATTATAAATTAAAGATTTCGGACATACAACCATAGACAATCCTTGTCCTCTTTGCATTTCTAAAATAGTTAAAGCTTGAATAGTTTTTCCAAGACCCATCTCATCAGCTAAAATTCCACCAAACCCATATTTCTTTAAAAAATGTAACCAATAAACTCCTTCTTTTTGATAATCTCTTAAACTAACTTTCTCAACCGTTGGTAAAGAAACTGGTTCAACTGGAGTTTTCTCCTTCATTTCTTGAATAATATTTCTATACTCTTCATTTGAAGTTACATTCTTACTACTCATATCTTTTAAAAATTCATCTAACTCTAAAGCTGTTTGAGTCTCAGACTTATATGTATTTCCTGACTTTTTAAACTCAAACTTATTCAAAAATTCAATCCACTTATTAATCTCACGAATATTCTCAATATTCACAGTTGATCCATCTCTAAGTTGAACATACTTTTTATTTTGTAACATTAAATTCTTTAAAAAATCTAAATCAAAAAATTCATCACCAACTTTAAATCTAACCTTAAACTCAAATAAATTTAAATTTCTTCTCAAATTAGTATCAATCTCAAACTCAACTCTACCCTCATCAAGAGTTAATTTTTGACCATTTTTATAAACCACTTCAAACATCTTTTCTGCCTTTGGCAAAATCATTTTAACAAATGTATCCATACTAGCAATTGGAACCATAGCAGCAAAAGGTGACTTTTCAGAAATATTATATCTCATTCTAATTCCATCAAATAAATCCTCTAAAACATACTCACTTAATCCAAAATCAGAAACATACTTAACTAAACCTGAATCTTCTTTAACAATCTTAATAACTGATTCCTTATTTGGCCAATTAATAGTTTCTAAATACTTATACTTATCAACATCAAATAATTCATCTCCAATCTTATACTTTAAAGCTAAAGAAATAAAATGTGCGGACTTCCCAATCTCTAAAGCAATACTTGATTGTTTTTGAGCAATCTCTAAATTAGTTAAATTCTCAATCTCCTTAGTAACAATAACATCATGATGATTTTTTAATAATGGAATAATTGAATCCTTAATATCAAAAAATGTTTCAATTGAAAACATATTATGTCCCTCAATAAATTCTTTGTAAATCTTAAAAGGAACTTGAACACATAATGGATTCACCTTTCCTTCATCTAAATAATAAACTGTTGAAGTTCCAAATAAAAATCCACCTGTATTTTTAATATCAATAACTACATTAGAATCTTCATCTAAAATAATTTCCATATTTAATTTTTTCTCAACTGATGAAATATCTGTCTCAACTTCATTTAAAAAAATTTTATTTTTAGAATCTTGTAAATAATTAAAAACAATTTCCACATCATTAATCATTCTATAAATTGTTTGAATATTTGTAATCTTAGAAATAATATAATTAAATAAACTAACCTCATTATCTGATAAAAAGTTTTTAGTCTCATTTAAAACAACCAACGCTTTTAATTCACCCTGATTTAATCTCATCTCATTAATTTCACAAGAAAAACTATAAGCTCCATCAGTCTTTTTAATATTATAAGTTAGTTTGTCATAATGTTTAATAGATGGATACTCAACTGTTTCTTGGCTCTCTGTTTCCAAAAGTGATTTGTCAAAAAAATTATTACTCATTTTCAATTAGTTCAAATACCGTAAAATTACGAATTGTATAGTTTCTATTAAGGTATTATCCTTTATAAAACTCTGCTTTAATATTAAAACAGTAAAGAAATCTTTATAAACCAATATAAATTGTTATAAGTATGAAATCCGACAGACCTTTTGATAGTTTGGTAAATTGCATTGGAAATCAAATCACAATTCAAACAAAAGACAACGTAACATACGTTGGTGATTTAGTTTCATTCGATATTCACTTAAATGTTGTTTTAGACAATGTTTCTGAGGACGATAACAACATTGAAGGTAAGGTTTTAATTAGAGGTGATACGATTTCAATCGTAAAGCACATCTAAAATTTGAGGTAATACAAAAATGAAAGGAACACCAAGTATGGGAAAAAAGAGTAAGGGAAAGTTACACATTATGTGTAGAAGATGTGGTAAAAGATCATACCATATGAAAAAAGGAGTTTGTGCATCTTGTGGATACGGAGCTTCAACTAAATTAAGATCATATTCTTGGAAAAAGACTAATAAATAATTTTGTATTCAAAATTATTTACATATTTTTCAAA
>DAXK01000011.1 GCA_002506365.1 archaeon UBA583
TTAAAAATAAAACAATAATTTAATTATTTTCAAAATAAATCTTAATTAATATTTAAATCTACAAAAAAAAGTCAATTATTGATTTTACTGAACTTAAAGCTAAAATAAATATAACAACTGCTTTAAAATACTTTGAATTAACTTTTCTACGAATAAAAGAACCTATAAAAAATCCAACTAAAACTAAACTAATTAATTTTAACGAAGTAATAAATCCATCATATGTAAACATTTTTCCATACAAATAAACAGCTACAAGTAAAATATCTGAAAATATCAAAAAAGTAACTAAACTTCCCATATATTTATCTTTTGGATATTGGTGAAATAATAAATAAATTGAAACTGGAACTGCATTTAAAGTAAACATTCCTGTTAAAATTCCTGAACCTAAACCAAATATACCATTTTCTTTCTCAGTTGGAATTTTCATTTGATGTAAATTTACTTTTTCAACTAAAAAAAATATAACAATTAAAACAAAAATGGAAAAAATTAATTTTAAAATTGCTCCATCAACTACAGTTAATAAATACGCTCCAAAAATAATTCCTAAAAATAAAGTCATCAAAGTTGTAGAATGTAATGTAAAATTTTCTTTAAAATCTAAATTAACAAACTCTTTATTTTCAAAATATAATAAAATATCTAAAATAACAAATAAAGGAACTAAAATGGGTAATAATTCAATAGGTGAAAACCCAACTTCAAGTAAAACAGAAATTAAAATTAAACTCAGCCCAAACCCAGCAAATCCTTTAATAAATCCCGCTAAAGCAATCAAAATTCCTAAAAATATTGTTAATTCCATAAACTTTAGTAAAAATTAAATATTATTAATTAAATACTTGTTTTACTATCTAAAAATTAAAATAAAACTAAATTTCACATCTTAGTCCAACTAGACTCAAAATAAGTTATATCATTCTCAATATCAATAATTGCATTTAATAACTTTTTTTTAGTTGAATGAGAAACTCTATTAAAACTTGCAAAGTCTGAAATATTAAATTTATCTTTATGAGAAAATACTCTAACAAGCCATTCAGAATGTCCATCTCCAACAGCTACACCTTTTTGATAAATTCTAAAATCTACTCCATATCTAAATCCAGATTTCACATTATATCCTTTTTTAGTTAAATCACTATAAACTAAATAAACATTAAAATCAACTTTTAACTTACTTAAAATATTTTCAAAAGTTAATTCATTTTCTTTATAATCAATTACTTTAATTTTATTTTTATTAATTAAAAATAATACTTCATAAACATTTAAACAAAAATTAGATTCAACTTTTTCTCCAAACCCTTTAGAATTTAAACTTTGCCAAAAATTTTCTTCTAAAATAAAATTATTCTTAACAAATTTAACAATAATTTTATTCATTTGATTCAATATAAAAAATCTTTCCTAATAATTGATTTTCATTAATTTTCATTACATCAGCTTCTGCAGAAATATGAATTAAATTATTATTAACAATTAAAAACCTTCCAGTTTTTAAAATTCCATTTGATTTAAATGCTACAAAATCTCCTTTAACTAATTCACTAATATTTTTCTCTAAATAGTAAATTCCATCTTGTGAACCAACTTTTCCATCAAAACTAATGGAAATAACTGAATTGTCTTGTTTAGAATTAAAATAACTAATTTCTGCAATTTCAACACCTAACTCATTAAAACTAGAATAACTTTCTCGAACTCTCTTTAAAGGAACACTTGAATTTATATTTTCTTGAACATTTAAATTAGCAGCTTTTTGAACTTCTTCAATGTTTTCTAATAAATTTTGAGTTGATTGAACATGAGAACTAATTGGAGTTGCCCCAGATAAAACAACTCTACTCATAATCACAACTACACTTAAAAAAATTGTCAAAAATAAAATAAATCCAATTGACAAAAAATAATTAAGTAGTTTTTCCTTTTTAATCATATATATTAATTCATTATTATAGAATATATAAAGTTTTGTATCCATTTCTATAATATATAATCAATCTGGATACCTAAACTTAATAAATTTCATACTTTAGAGTTTTCAAATTTAAACTTAAAAATATCTTAAAATTCTTTAAAATATCCTAAAATACAATATTTTAGTATTTTAAGTATCCAAATTAATAAAATTTTAATATAATTATCAATTTTTTCTAAACGCTTCGCTAAAAAAATACATAATTATATTATAATAGATTTAAACCCGCTCCGATAAGTTCTAAAAAACATTTATTTTTCATTTCATTCAAAATAAATATCTTTTAAAACTTGTCTTCCGCTCAATAACTAGAGTTTTACTCCAAAAATTAGCTAATAAATTTCACAAAAACCTCGCATTCACTTCGTTCACAACTCACCTTTTTTAGAAATTTATTATCTAATATTTGTCCCAAAACAAATGAAATTTAGCCATTATCTCTACAATTTAACTTAAAATAATCACAACCTTTATAAATTAGTAATTAGTGAGTAGTAATATAATAAAACTCAAAATGGTAAACACAAAATTCACAAAATTCGTTACATTGTTTGTAACAGCAGTCTTATCATTAACTTTCGTTAATGCGGCAGCAAATTTTAATTTAAATTTAGCTGATGTAACAGAAAATGTTGTAGTTGGTCAAACTAAAACTATTAATTATGTAATTGAGAATACAGGTTCAAGTCCTTTAAATTTTTCAATTTCAAAAACAAATCCAGTAGTTTCAGGTGAATCAGTTGCTACATCTTTATCCAAAACAAGTATTTCAAACCTTGCAGTTGGAGCAACTAATTCATTTTCAGTAACTTACTCCCCATCAGCAATTCCATCAGGAAATTATGTTGGACAAATTAAAGTTGTTGATTCTTCAAACTCAGCAGAATTTGAAACAAGTGATGTAACATTAAATGTTTCAACTCCAGCTGGAGCTTTATTAGAAATTACAAGTTTTGATAATAATAAAGTTGAATTAACTGGTGAAATTGATGAAAAAGAAACTAAATCATTTAAAATTAAAAATGTTGGAACTGTTGATTTAACAAATTTAAGATTCAAATTTTATGATTTAGAAGGGGAAGAAGAAAACGATGAAATTGAAGATAATGATGTTGAAATTGATGATGATGGATTCGATTTAGATGTTGGAGATTCAGAAAAAGTTGAATTAGAAATTGATATTCCTAATAAGATTGAAGTTGATACATATGTTGGAAAAGCAATTGTAGAAACAGATGAAGGTTATGTATTTGAATATGAAATTGAATTAGAAATTGATGGTGGAGATATTGAAATTGAGTTTGATGAATCTTCATTATCTGTATCAAGTGGAATTTTAAAAATGGTTGGTGAGCCAGGTGAAAGAGTTAATGATTATGAATTCAAAATTGAAAATGTTGGAGATATTAACGTTAGAGATTTAGAATTTGAATTAAAAGGTGATTTAGGTGAAATGTATTCAGATGAATCTTTAGATGAGAGTATTGTAACTTTTTCAGATTCTCAATTAGATTTAGAAGCTAGTGATTATGAAAAAATTGAAGTAACAGTAAATTTACCTGATAACGCTAAAGCTGGAGTATATTCTGGTGAAATTAGAGTTAAATCTTCAACAGGAACTGTTTACGATAAATTAAGAATTGAAGTAAAAGTAATTGGAGATGTATTTGTATCTGAAATTGAATATGATGAAAATGTTGAACAAAATGATAACTTAGATGTTACAGTAACAATTGAAAATCAAGGATCAAAAACTGAAAAAAATGTTAAAGTTACAGGAACTTTAATTGGAATTGATTTAGGAAGTTCAGACATTATTGAATCTACAAATTCATTTTTATTAAGTTCAGGAAAAACAAAGACTGAAACTTTAAGATTTAACATTCCAGAATCAGCTGAAGATGGAACTCACACATTAGAATTAACTTTAACTTACGATGATGGAACAATTACAGAATTAAAAGAAATTCAAGTAAGTAGACCAGATAATAGTTTAAGTTTAGAGAGTTCAGGAATTGGACAAAATATTATTAAATGTGATGATTCATTATATACATTTGCAAAAGTTAAAAATATTGGTAAATATGACCAAAAAGTAACTTTTTCAGTAGAAATTGAAGGAACTGGAGTTAAAAAGGAAATTAAAGATATTAATGTAGATGTTGATGATTCTTTCCAACAAAACTTTAATTTACCAACAACAGATATTGAACCTGGAACATATACAGTTGTAACTAAAATTAGTTATAGTGGATTTTTCCTAAAAGATACAAATACTTTAATTGTAAATAGTTGTAATGGTGGTTCAACTGATATTGATATTAAACCAATTGAAGATAATGATAATAATGGAAATAACACAATTGATGGAGATTCAAAAACTTTTGAATTATTTGGTCAACAATTAGAACAAAACCAAGTTTATTTAATTATTGGAATTTCAGTTGTATTTGTATTAATTGTAATTTCATTATTCTTTATTTAAAGAATTTTTTTTAAATTTTAATTTTTATTTTTTTTATTTTTTTCAAATAATATTTTATTTCTTCAAATTGTATTTTTTTTATTTAAATTAACTTTAATTAGCTTAAATTGAATTGAATTTTATTTTTATTGTATATTTCTTTATTATATATTAATACTACTTACAACCCAAACATTATTTTATAAAGTAAAATATCCATATTAAATCTATGTTTAAACATTTTACATTAGATAATTTTAACCTACGAGGAAAAGTTGTAGGAATTAGATTAGATATAAATTCCCCAATTATTAATGGGAAAGTTGTATATAATGAAAGAATTGCAAGAGCTTGTAAAACCCTTCGAGAATTAGTTAAATCAGGTGCTAAAGTTGTAATTTTAGCTCATCAAGGACGAGCTGGAAAACCAGACTGTTTAAGTTTAAAAAATCATCAATTATTAATTGAAGGTGAATTAAATAAAAAAATAACATTTTCAAATGATATTTATTCAGATACTATTTCTAAAAAAATTCCAAAATTAAAAAATGGTGAAATTTTATTACTTGAAAATTTAAGGTTTTTTGATGATGAAAAAGATTTAGATAAAAAAGATAATAAATTAGATAAATTAAGTGAATTATTTGATTATTATGTTTTTGATGCTTTTTCTGTTGCCCATAGAAATCATAAATCAGTTTCAGGAATTAAAGGAGTTCCAATTTTATCAGGAAGAGGAATGGAGAGAGAAATTTTACATTTAGAAAAATTAGATCATACTAAAAAGCCTCATACTTATATTTTTGGTGGAGCTAAACCTGATGATTTAATTTTATTAATTAAAAAATCTTTAGAAGATAAAACTGTTGATAAAATTTTATTAACTGGAGTTATTGGAGAGATGGCTTTACTTTGTAAAGGTTATAATATCGGTTGTAAAAAAGAATTTTTAACAACTTACAAATATATTGATAAAATTGATGAATTTAAAGAAATTTTTGAAAAATATGAAAATAAATTTGAAATTCCTGCTGATGTTGCAATTTATGATGGAAAATCAAGAATTGAGATTCCTGTTGATAGATTAAATGATCAAGAAAATCAAGATTTAGTAAGTAAATATCTAATTCAAGATATTGGAACTTTAACTGTTGATTTATATGAAAATTTTTTAATGAGGGCAGGTTCAGTTTATTATAAAGGTCCACAAGGAAATTTTGAAGAACAACATTTTGAAAAAGGAACTAAACAAATTTTAAAAATTTTAACACATGCTAAAGGATTTTCTTTTATGGGTGGTGGACATTCAGTTACAGCTGCTAAAATGTTTAATTATTTAAAAAAAATAAATTATGTATCTTTAGCGGGGGGAGCTTTAGTTCAACATTTATCTGGAATTAAATTACCTGCTTTTCAAACTTTAAATAATTCATTTAAAGAATTTGAAAAAGCTCATTATGATTTTATTGTTTTAGGATCAAATACAGTTGATATTAAAGTTGATATTCCTGAAAAATTATCACAAATTGAAATTGGTGAAAAGATTAAAGTTAAAGAAAATTTCAAATTGTCTAATGGTGGAGGTGGAATTAATGTATCTATCGCTTTAAAGAAATTACAAGCAAATGTTGGATATTTAGGTAAAATTTCATCCGAATTTAGGGAAATTTTAGATAAAACTTTATCAAAAAATAAAATTGGTTTAATTGAATCTAAAGAAACAAAAAGAGGAGTTGCAAAATCAATTCTTTTACAAACAAAAGATAGAGATAGAGTAATTTTTACATATCGTGGACAAAATGATTATTTAGATTTAGAAGATTTTGATTATAAAAGTTTAAATTGTAATAATTTTTATTTAACAGCTTTAAATGGAAAATCTATGACAACTCAAATCAAATTAATTAAACTTATGAAAAAGAAAAATAGAAATTCAGTATTTTGTTATAATCCATCAGCTTATTTAATTAAAGAAGATAGTAAAAATACTAAAAAATTAATTAATTTAGTTGATATTTTAGTATTTAATTTTGATGAGGCTAAAGATTTAACTGGTGATAGAGATATTTCAAGTTGTCTACGGAGTGTTTATGCTTTAGGTCCAAAAATAGTTGTAATTACAGATGGAGCTAATGGAAGTTACGCTTTTGATGGAGAAAAAGAAGTTTATCAAAAATCAAAACCACCTAAAAGATTAGTTGACACAACTGGTGCTGGTGATTGTTTTGCTGCTACATTTTTTTACTTTATTACAAAAAAATATGGGATTAAAGCATCATTACAATACGCATCTTGGAATTCTTCAGCTTTAATTTCAAAAAATGGAACAAGTAATGGTCTATTAGAATTTAGTGAATTAGCTAAAACTAAAAGAGCTTAAATTTAATTTTGATATTAAATTAAATTTAAATTACATTTTTTCAACTAATTAATTATAAACTTTAAAATCATAATTAAAACATATGAAAAATTCTCATTCTAGTTATTTTTTTATACTTGTATCAATAGTTATAATTATTTTTTCTTCATTTCTTTATTTACAATTTACTCAAGATTTTGAAACAATTTCACCTTCTTTAAAAATTTATAATTGGGAAGACTACACTGGAACTCCAGAACTTTTACAAGAATTTGAAAAAATTTATGGAACTAAAATTGAAATAGAAATTTATGAGGATGAAAATGAAATATTAGACAAAAATATTTCTGATTATGATTTAATTATGATGAGTGAAAGTTTTCTTAAAAAATATACAAAATCAAAAAGTCTTGAAAAAATCAGGCCAAAAATAGTTACAAATTTAAAAAATTTAGATTCTGAATGTATGATTAAATCAACTAATTCTAAATATTTTGTTCCATACACTTGGGGAACATCTGGAGTTATTGTAAATGAAAATTATATATCTGATCATAGATATTCTTGGGATGTTTTATGGGATAAAAAGTATTCAAATCGTATTACAATGTTAAATAATATTGAAGAACTAATTATAGCAGCATCATTTGATACAAAATCTCAAATTTTTCCAAAAACTCAAATGGAGTTAGAAACAATTAAAGATTTTTTAAAATTTCAAAAATCAGGTGTATATAAATATGTATCAAATCCAATTGATATGTATGATGAATTAGCAAATGGAACTATTTGGGCAGCTCACGCATATAGTTCAGATTATCAATATTTCACAAATATAGATAGTTTAAAATATTATATTCCAACTGAAGGTGCTGCTATATGGATTGATGGTTTTGTAATTCCAAAAAATTCTCCAAATCAATATACAGCAGAATTATTTTTAAATTTTTTACTTGAAAAAAATAATAACTTAAATATTTCTTTAGAATATGAATTTCCTCCATGTAATAAATATAGTAAAGAATTATTACCTCAATATTTATTAAATGATACTTCAATATTTGTAGATAATAAAACAAGACAAAGATTATATTTTTTAGCAGATTTTGATTTACCTGAAAAATTTAATTCTCAAATGGATGATTTTTATAAAAAATTAGTTGAATAATTTTTAATTTTATAATTATACAATTTTATTTTATAAAATCTACGCCCCCGCATTGTGACATTATAAAAATAAAAGGAAATAATATTATTTTTATAATATGGCTATGAATGTATTTTTAGAAATTTCCATAATTATTATAATTGCAACTCTTTTAGGAGGAGTTTTAAGGTTTTTAAAACAACCTTTAATTATCGGATATATTCTAACAGGGATTTTAATAAGTCCTTATTTTTTAAACTTAGTTCAATCAAATGAAACTTTAGAAATCTTTTCTCACATTGGAATCGCATTTTTACTTTTCATTGTAGGTTTAGGATTAGATATTAAAATGTTTCGTGAAGTTGGTAAAGCATCAATAATCACAGGTTTAGGACAAGTAGTATTTACAAGTATATTTGGATTTATAATTGCAAAATTAATGGGATTTTCTGCTTTAACATCTCTCTATATCGCAGTTGCATTAACATTTTCATCAACAATTATTATTATGAAATTATTAACTGATAAAGGTGATACTGAAAAAACTTATGGAAAAATTTCTATTGGATTTTTAATTGTTCAAGATTTAGTTGTAGTTTTCGCATTATTATTTATTTCTTCAATTTCAACAGGGAAAGAATTACATACATTAATTTATACAACAGTTTTAAGTTTAGTTGGATTACTAACTTGTGTTTGGTTATTTACAAAATATGTAATTCAAAACATATTACATCATGTTGCAAAATGTGAAGAATATTTTTTATTATTTTCAATTGGATGGTGTTTTTTATTAGCAACAGTATTTTATTATTTTGAATTTTCAATTGAAATTGGAGCATTATTAGCTGGAGTAACATTAGCATCATCTCCATTCAAACATCATATTGCTGAAAAAATTACGCCAATCAGAGATTTTTTTTTAATTTTATTTTTTGTATTACTTGGAAGTCAAATGGTATTTGAAGATATTACAAAATATATTTTACCAATAATTGTATTTTCAATATTTATTCTTATCGGAAATCCATTAATTGTAATTACACTTATGAAACATTTAGGTTATTCACACAAAACTGGATTTTTATGTGGACTTACTGTAGCACAAATTAGTGAATTTTCATTAATATTAATTACTTTAGGAATTACAGTTGGACATCTTCAAACAGAAATATTGTCAATGGTAACTGTAATCGGATTAATCACAATCGCAGGTTCATCATATTTAATTATGTATTCAGAAAAAATATTTTATTGGTTATCTAAATTTAAAATATTTAGAGAATTTGAACGGTAGTTCAAATTATCTTAATATGTCAAAAATTGTTTAATAAATTTATATTTATTATTTTTTTTTATTTTTTATCAAGCATTGAACTTAACTGCCAATGTAATTTCTCATGTTTTTGTAACACATTTGTTAAAAAATCAATAGTTCCAAAATCATCAAACTTATTTATTTTTTTAATTGAAGAGTTTAACAATACTATAATTTTATCACAATCAAAAGTTAAATGTTTAATCATATCTGAACATTCAAGTTTTTTATCATCTTCACTAATTAAACTATTTTTTAAAAAATTATCTAATGTAGCATCAGCAAATCCATCTAACTGTTTAATTCTTTCTGCTACATCATCAATCACAACATCAAAAATTTCATATTGCTTTTCAAAAAATAAATGTAAATCATTAAAATTTTCACCCTTAACATTCCAATGATAATTTCTAATTTTTGTATAAAACACATATTCACTTGCTAAAACTTTTTCTAATATTTCACAAATAATAGATGAACTAACTTGTTTTTTAACCATAAAATTAACATACAAATAAATTATATAAATCTAAAGTTGATTTTTTTTCCAAAAATAAACTATTTGTAATATTTTTAATAAAAATAAATTTTATTCCTTCAATTTAGAATTATATACTCTCTGTTTAAATATCGTATTTTCATTTATTTTTATAGCTTTTTCTTCTAATTTACCTAATAACTCTTCATCAAAATTATTTTGTTTATTAGCCAATATAATTGATAAAGATACATCATCTTCATCTAAATTCATAAAATTAGTAATAATTTTATCATAATATTCAATACCATTTTCATAAAATTTAGAACAAGGTCTCATACCATTTGAAGTTGGTTCACATTGATATTTACAATCAAACTTTTTTGTTAAACCTCCACAATACTGAGTTCCTGCAATTCTTGAAATAACTTGTCCATCACATTGAGATAAAAAATCAGAATGTTCTAAAAATGTTCTCTCTTCAAGAGTTTTACCTCCATAATATTTATTTAATAAATAATAATAATTCTGTAATTTATTTATTCTGTTCTCAACTTTTGCTAAATATTCAAACCCCATCAGGTATTTTTATGGTTTTTAACATTTAAAAATGTTTTGGAATAATTTTTTTATTATAATTTGACATATTTATTTTCTATTTTTATTTTTTATTAAAATTTATTTAATTAATTTACAACTATTTATTATGTAATTAGATATTTTAGTCTAATTATTAAAATTAAAACTAAAATTAGTTATTAATTTTTCTTAAATATCAAATTTAATATTTAAAATTATCTTGGAATATTTTAATTAACTGGGTTTAAAATTTAATAAACTTTATTTTTTATCAATTTGATTTGTTTAATTTCTCAACAGATAAAATTTATTAAATTAAAATATTTTTTAAAATATTTTATCTTTTATCTTTCCTAATTTATCTCGAACTTTTCATAAATATTTTTTAAATTCTCTATCTAGTTTTATAATTAAACTTTTTACTTAATTTAGGAAATATTTTCAACCACTGATTTATATTATTAAAACAACTAATTTTAGACATATGATTATCTATTTTATGAAAAAACTAAATTTGAAAAAGAAACAATATGGGGGCCAAAAATAAAATGGTTCATCCAGATAAAATTAAAATTTTAAAAGACTAAAATCCTAAAACTAATTTTAAAACAAATAAAATTAAAAGTCTTAAATCAAAAATAACTTTTTTTCTTTTTTCAATATTTACACTTTCAATACTTAGTATTTTTATTTTTCAATTTTTTTCACAAAACACTTTACCAAATTCAAACAATTCATTAAATTTAATAGATAATAATCAAAATACTTTTTCAAATTCTAATTTAAATAATATCAAACTAGAATCAAATATAAAATACTTATCAAACGAAGATTCAAATTCAATAAACACAACTATGCAAATTGAACCATTAAATATTCAATCATCAGGCTCAGGTTCAAATAATATTGAAATTGAAAATAATATTGGAATTTTAAGTGTTGATAATATTACTTTAAACACTCCGACAAATGATTCGAGTTTTGCTACTGGAGATGATATTACTTTTGGATTTACTCCTGTTGGAACAAACTTAAGTGTTTGTTCTTTGTATGGAACTTGGAATGGTGGATGGCATTTAAATGAGAGTTTTGCGGGTACAAATGTTCCAGCTCCTGATTTTGAGATGACATTTAATTCAGGAGATGGTATTTATAATTCTACTTTTGCTGAGGAGCTCTCTGGGAATGAAAATGATGGTGTTGTTAATGGTGCGACTTATTTGTCAACTGGTGGGCATGATGGTGGAGGAGCTTATGACTTTACTGCTGCATCGTCTGAATATATTGACATCCCTAATTCTCAAAATTATACTGGAGATATAAGTATTAGTGTATGGGTTTATCCTACAGGAGATTTGTCTGCGGATACATTTATATCGAAAAGTCATGTTAATGAGTTTGATTTGGCTTTCCAGGGTGGGAATAAAGTAACTTCATATGGTCATCAGGGAACTATGAATAGTAATAAGGTAGATTTTACGACTAATACTTGGTATCATATTGTTGTAATTTATGATGAAACAAATAGTTTGCGTAAAATTTATGTGGATGGTGTTTTGGATACAAACAATACATTAGCACAGTCTTCTCCTAATGTGGGTTCAACTTTTAATATTGGAAAAAGAGCTGGAGGTACTAATTATTATGATGGAAGAATAGATGATGTAGCAATTTTTAAAAGTGTATTGAGTTCTGATGAGGTTACTGCTCTTTACTCTGGTTCTTCAGGATTTGCTTCTGGAGTTCAAGCTAATCACACAATTTCTAGCTTTAGTGAAGAGGGAAGTTTTGATTGGAATGTTTTATGTAATGATACTAGTAGTAATGAAAATTGGGCGGTTAGTAATTATACTTTTAATGTTGCTCCAGTTAGTGTTACACTAAATACTCCAGCTAATGATTCGAGTTTTTCAACTGGTGATAATATTACTTTTGGATTTACTCCTACTGGAACTAATTTGAGTGTTTGTTCCTTGTATGGAACTTGGAATGGTGGATGGCATTTGAATGAGAGTTATTATGAATATAAAAATTATATGATTCTAATGAGTTTAAATGATTCTGAGGGTGTATATAATTCAACTTTTGCAGAAAATTTGATTGGTGGAATAAATGAGAATGCTACGGTAAATGATGCATTATATAATTCGACAGGAGCATATTATGATTTTGATGGAGCTGGCGATTATTTACTGATTGATAATAATACAAATTTGAAACCATCATCTGAATTTAGTTTGGTTGTGAAGTTAAGGCCACAAGGATTGAGTTCTTGGCAGAATATTTATTCAGATTGGCGATATTCTGGTGAAAGGGCTATTCATCTAGGTTTTAATGGTAATGCCTGGCAATCCTATTTTTCTGGAGATGGGACTGCAGTTCAAAGTTTTACTAGGACACAGTTCACTAGAAACAACACAAATTTATACAAATGTGTCAAACAGTGAACTAAAGAAAATTCATAGTCCTTTAGAATAATTTTTTGAAAAATATTTGTATGTATTTTTCTTTAAAACTTGTATTTTTATAATTAATTAGTTTCATATTTGAAGGTTGTTTTTAAATATTTAAAATCACCAATTTTAACATATGTTAAAATTAAATTTAAATAAAAATTTATTAAAAAAATCCCATTATTTTTTCAGTATATTATTTTCATTATTTTTAATTTTAAATTCAATTAATTTTATTTTTTCTCAAACTGTAACACTTAATGCAACATCTGGTAGAAATTTATTAAATGAAAATCTAATAGTAAACCAAATAGATTTTGATCCAAGTTGGACTGATTATTACTATCATTGGAAAAAAAATGGTGCAAGTATGACTCCGAGTAGAACAAGTCATTTTGTATATTTTCCATTTGATGGTGATACAACAAAAGATTATTCAGGGCACAACTGGGACTTAAATGAATCAGGAGGATTACTTCCTCAAACAAGTGGGGGTCCAGGAAATTCAGGTTATTATAACTTTGACGGATTTAATGATTATTTAATTAATTCAAACATATTTTCATTACCTACAAATTCTGATTTCACAATTTCTACTTGGGTAAGATTTTCAACTACTTCAGGAACAAGAGTAATATTTAGAAATCATGACCAAATCCACATTGGTTCCGGGATTGGGGAAGCTAGTATCGCTATGGACGTACATACGCCATCAGATTGGATTGGAAAACAATATACTGGTTCTTTAAATAATTATCAATGGCGTCATGTAGTATACACTTGGGATCAAAGTGAAGGAAACTTGATTTGGTATGTGGATGGAGATTATTATAGTAGTCATGATTCTACTTATTCTGGTCTAAGTACAAATCCTGAAAGTCCTCTAGTAATTGGTACTAAGTATGGTGAAACTTGGTACTGGAAGGGTGGATTGGATGATTTTAGAATCTTAAACTATATTTTAACTCCTGAAAAAATAAATGTTTTATACAAAACTTCCTTAACTCCTCAAACTCTTGATAAAGATTTAACTTCCGTTGATGATCTATGGAAAGTTTGTGTGACTCCATATAACTCAAATCAAATAGGTTCAGAAATATGTAGTAGCAATGTAGAAATAAAAATTATATCGATTAGAGATATTTCTCCAATAGTTCAAACTAAATATAAAATTCCAGATACTATTCAAATTAGTGCAGACATTTTAGGAGTAAATCCAATTGATTCAGTTATTCTAAGTATAACTTTACCAAATTCAACAATTCAGCAATATGAACTAACAAATATTGACACAATATACTCTTTAGATTTCATACCTGAAATACTTGGAACACACCAATTATCATTTTTTATAAATGACACACTAGGTAACACAACAACTGATAACTCACACTATTTTTATGTTGTTGAAAGTGTCCCTCCAAACGTATTTGATTTAATTCCAACAAATGACTCAAGTTTTGATGTATATGCTACAATTCAAATAAGTTCAAATGTAACAGATACAAGTGGAATAGATAACGCGAAAATAAACATTACATATCCAAATGGTACAATCACACAATTAAATTTAACAAATACAATTGGTGATAAATATAATACAAGTTTTCAAATTCCAAACCTAGCTGGACAATACAATATAACTTTCATCGCAGAAGATACAAACGAAAATATTAATCAAACTCAAACAACTTTTTTTAATATAAATGATCAAACAATTCCTCAGGTATTTAATATTTCTCCAACTCAAAATTCAAGTTTTAATACAAGTGACACAATTCAAATTAGTACCAATGTTACAGATAACATAGCAGTTGATAAAGTTTCAGTAAATATATTTTACCCAAATGGTACAATTCAAAAATTAAATTTAACAAATTCAATAGGTGATAAATACAATACAAGTTTTCAAATTCCTGATAGTCCACTTGGAAGATATAACTTAACTTTTATTGCAACTGATACAAGTAATAATACTAATCAAACAGAACAAACATATTTTAATATTTTTGATGATATAAATCCTCAATTTCAAGAAATTTATCCAATCCAAAACTCAAATTTCAACACAAGTGATATAATTCAAATTTACGCAAACATTACAGACAACATAGCAGTCGACACAGTTAAAGTAAATATAATATATCCAAATGGTACAATCACAGAACTCACTTTAACAAATCAAACACTAAACAAATTCAACAATAGTTTTCAAGTCCCAAATAATTTAATTGGACAATATAATATTTCATTTATAGTAAATGATACAAGTAATAATATTAATCAAACTCAAACTACTTATTTTAATATTTTAGATAATATTAATCCACAAATTCAAAATTTTTCACCAACTCAAAATATAAGTTTTAATACATTCGATATAATTCAAATCAGTTCAAATGTGTCAGACAATATTAAGATAGATTCAGTTAAAGTAAATATCACATATTCAAATGGAACAATTAATCAATTAACTTTAACAAACTCAGGAGGAAATAATTATAATGCTAGTTTTCAAATTCCAATTAGTCCAATCGGGAGGCATAATTTAACCTTTATCATAACTGATTCAAGTAATAATACAAATTCTTCTCAAACAAGTTACTTTAATGTTTTTGATAATATTAATCCTCAAATTCAAAATTTTTCACCAACTCAAAATTCAAATTTTAACACAAGTGACATAATTCAAATCAGTACAAATGTAATAGACAACATAGCAGTCGACACAGTTAAAGTAAAAATTACTTATCCAAACGGTACAATAACAGAACTCACTTTATTAAACTCAATAGATAATAAATATAATTCAAGTTTTCAAATTCCAACTAATCTCCTTGGAAGATATAATATTTCATTTATAGTAAATGATACAAGTTCAAATCTTAATCAAACTGTAGAATCTTATTTTAATATATTTGATAATATTCCACCACAAATTCAAAATTTTTTTCCAACTGAAAACTCAACATTCAACACAAATGAAATAATTCAAATTAGTACAAATATTACAGACAACATAGAAGTTGATTCAGTTAAAGTAAATATCACATATCCAAATGGAACAATGGCGCAATTAACTTTAACAAATGTATTAGATAATAATTATAATACTAGTTTTCAAATTCCAAATAATTTACTAGGTCAATATAATTTAACTTTTATATCATCAGATATTTATGGAAACAAGAACTCTTCAGAAACCTCACATTTTAATACTTTGGATATCCAAAGTCCTCAAATTCAATTTGTTGAAAACTCTTTAAATTCAAATAATTATAGTCAAAATTATATTTATGTAAATACTTCATCAATTGATAACATCGACACTGACACAATAATAATATATTTATACAATCAAACTAATTTAATTTATTCAAACTCTTCAACTCAAGATAATTATTTTATTAATTATTCTAATCTTCCAAATGGAATTTATTACATAAATGCAACAGTTAATGATACAAGTAATAATATTAATTTCACATCTACTAAAACAATAGTATTAGATACTAATCCACCAATCATTGAAATCATATCACCATTAAATAATTCAAATGCATCAGATCCAACTCCACAAATTAAATTTAATATCACAGATAGTTATTCAACAATTTTAAATTATATAATATACGTTGATAACATAGAAGTATCAACAAATGGCGATGGAATTTCTTTAAACTCAATAATTGAAACAATAACTATTACAAATTCCTTAAATCTTTCAACTCATATTTTAGTAATTTCAGCAACTGACTCAGCAGGAAATTCAATTAACTCATCTCCAATATATTTTTCAATAGTTGAACCATTAATTATTCTTTCATCTCCTAAATTTTTAGAAATTCTACCTTATACAAACATAACTTTTAAATTTAACATAACTGATTTAACTTATCTATATTCATTATGTGATTTAACAATTGATAATATTTTAAATCAAAGTAATATTAACTTTACAACAAACACATTAAATAATTTCACACCAGTAACACTAGAACACGGCACACATAATTGGACGGTTGTTTGTACAAATGAGGGATTAATTTCAGCAAATGATACATTTTCATTTACTATAGATATAAAACCTCCACAAATAGTTAATTTAACTCCAAGCGAAAATACATTTTTTAACACAAATCAATTAATTCAAATAAGTTCAGACATAACAGACTTAACTCAAATTAATATAACTTATGTAAACATTACATATCCAAATGGTACAATAAATAAATTAAATTTAACCTATGAAAATAATAATTTATACAATACAAGTTTTCAAATACCTGAACTAACTGGAATATATAACTTAACATTTTTTGCAAATGATTCAGTAAATAATATTAACTCTACTCAAACAAGTTATTTTGTAGTTGGAGATGCAACACCTCCACAAGTTTTTGATTTAATACCAATACAAAATTCCACATACAATCCAAATATATTAATTCAAATAAGTTCAAATGTAACAGATAATATTGAATTAAATTTAGTAAAAGTAAATATTACCTATCCAAACGGCATAATAAATCAACTAACTTTAACTCATCAAAATAATAATTTATACAACACAAGTTTTACAACTCCAATTTTACAAGGTAGATATAATTTAACTTTTATAGCAAATGATTCAAGTAACAATGTTAATCAAACTCAAACCTCCTATTTTAATGTTCTGGATACCTCAAATCCAAATTTGGAAATCTTGCTACCTACTCAAAACCAATCTTTTAATACAAATACTATAATTGAAATTAGTTCAAATGTAACAGACAATATCGCAGTTGATACAGTTAAAGTAAATATTTCATATCCAAATAGTACAATTAATACACTAACACTTACAAACACAATCTCGGACACATACACTACAAACTTTTTAATTCCAAATTTAATAGGTATATTTAATTTAACATTTTTTGTAAATGATACAACAGGAAATATAAATCAATCAGAAAATACCTACATTAATATTATTGATACAATATCTCCAACTATAAATTCAGTTCAAATAAATCCCTCAGTAATTATTAATGGCTCAAGTGTAAATTTATCAATAAACTCCACTGATAATGTAGAAATTGATTCAAACTGGGCAATTATAACATCACCAAATGGTTCATCATATCAACTAAATAATTTACCAAATCTATTTTCAAATTCAAACCAAATTGGACAATATAATGTAACTTTTTTCACAAATGATACAAGTAATAATACTGTTAATTCAAGTTCATATTTTGAAGTTGGAGAAAATATTTCAGTAAATATTAATCTCTCAATAAATACAAATTCTCTTGATAACTCATTAGTTCATTTTAAAATAGTTCACCCAATATTTGGTGATACAATTTATGAATCTCTAATTAATGAATCCATAAACATTTTCATATCAAATATATTATACGATATTGTATTTTTTGGAGCATTTAATAATTCATTAAATTTAACATTTCATAATGTAGACTTACAAAATAATTCAGGTAAAAATCTCAATTTTGATAAACATAAAGACTTTTCAAACTACGTTGTAACTTACGCAATTGATACAGATTATACATTTAATTATTCAGAAATTATGTTTAGTTATAATGATGAAACATATTCAAGTGAAGATAATTTAAAATTACACAAATGTGATAATTATAATATAACTTCTAGAACTTGTAATTCAAATTGGAACGATATATCTACTAATTCAATTCAAAATAAAATTAATAATAATTTTAAATATAATACAACTTCATTTAGTGGTTTTAGTATTTTTCAATATGTTGCACCAGTGGATCCTGATAATGGAGGAAGTAGCGGAGGTGGCGGAGGCGGAGGCGGTGGCGTAGTTGTAATTGATAATACTTCTAACACAAATGAAACTCAACCTCAAACTTTTGAAAATTCAGGTCAATTAATATGTAACACCGGATATTATTTAAGTGAAAATAAAGAAATATGTATTAAAGAACAAATCCAAAATCAAACTCAAAACATTTCAACTATTTCAAAAATTCCTGAAGATTTATTTGATATAACTTTTGAATTAAATAATTTAAAAATAAACAATTTATCTCAATTAGCAGGAATTATAACATTTACTAATTTTGGAACAACTCCAACAAAGATAAATTATACAATAACATTATATGACAATAATAATATTTTTATTAGTAGTTTTAATAATAACATAACAATAAATACTAAAAATATTATTTCATTTGATTATAATAAATTTAATAATTTAAATTTATCTTCTGGTAATTATAAAATCATTTTAACTACAAATTATGGTAATAACACAATAGATGAATTTATTCAAAACTTTAACTATCTAAAAGAAAGAAATTTCATAAATTTAAATAATAATTTAATAATTATACTAATATTATCAATATCTTTAATCTCTTTAGCCTATCTAATAAAATATCTATTTAGAAAATCTAAATAATTTTACTGAGTTATTTTTATTCTTTTTCAGATGATTTAGATTTTGTTTTCAGATTTTAATACTTATTTTTCAATTAAATATATATTGAATATATCAAATTAATTCAAACTATCTTATTATGATTTAAGTTATTAAAACTTTATTTTCAACTTTATTTTTCCTGAAACTATTGTCTTGTATTTAGGAAAAAAATTCAACCACTTATTTATATTATTTAAATTACTAATTTTAACATATGATTAGCGATTTTATTATGAGAATATTAGAAAAAAAAAGTTTAAGGTGGAGAACAAAAAATGAGTTCTAAAAAAAAGAGTAATTCTTTAAAACATATAATTTTTAAAGAAGAAAAAACTAAAAAAATAAATATAAAATTTTTAAGTTTTTTTTTTTTTTTTTTCATTTTAGGTTTAGGTTTTTCATCATTCAATAATCTAACAAATTCAAATTCAAATTCTAACATCGCACAAAATAATAAATTAAATTTTAATGAAAATATCGAAAATAATTTAGTTAAAGAAAACAATTTAAAAAATTCTGAAATAAAACTAGAATCTAATTTAATTTTTTTATCTAATTCAAATTCAAACAATTCTAATTCTACTCTAGTGTCAACGTCAACAAAAATCCAATTTGATTCATCGAGTTCATCAAGTTCTAATAATTTTAATATTGAAATATTGGGGACACCTATTAGTTCTATTGATTTAAATTCAACATCAATTTATAATTTATCATCAAAAAATTTAACTGCTACAATTAATGGTGGAACTGGTTGGGACGGATATATTTACGATTGGAGAATGGACGGTGAATCTATTGCTCCTATAAATTTACCTTTTGAAAATGATGGAGGTGATAATGTAACTAATTATGCAACACAGAGCTTTACTCCAACCTTAACTGGAAGTCCAACATCTGAAGCAGGTGTAATTGGAAATGCTTATGTTTTTGATGGAACTGTAAAATATATAAATACTACTTGGGATTTTGACCAAAACTCAGGAGGAGATTATCCAACAATTTGTTCATGGTATAATTATACTTATGCAGGAGCAGGTACAATTCATTCTCATTTGTTTGGAACTTATAGCGGGGGTCAGGCCTGGGGAGTTTATATAAATAGTTATGGTAATAATGATATAGAGTCTTGGGGAAGTCCAGGTAGAGTAGTAACTGATTTGGATGCTCAAGGGCAGGTTTGGCAATATATTTGTGTTAGATCAAACTCTGATGATAGTTCAGATGTAATTATGTATAATGGAACAAGAAATACTCAAAATCTTGCAGGAGCAAGAAATGCTTTTGGGACTCATATGACTATTGGTTCGGCAAAAACTTTGGTTCAAAATTTTGTTGGAAAAATAGATGAATTTGTTGTATTTAATAGAAGTTTATCTGATGAACAAATTGATTATATTTATGCTAATGGTAATGATAAAATTGTAAGTCAAGAATTATCTTCGGGACATGATTGGCAAGTATGTGTAACTCCATTTAATTCTACAAGTACTGGAACAGAGACTTGTTCTAATAATATTACAATTAATTCTTGGTTAAATTTAAGTACTAATTATTTTAATATTGAAGATGGAACAAATTGGGAAAAAATAGATAATTCAAGTAATATAATTAATGCAACTATTGGTAAAATTGGGTTTGGAAGAATTAAATATAATAGTTTAAATGTTGGACCATTTACAACTAATATTAATAATAAAATTATTTTTGAAAATAATTTAATTTCAGTTGATTCAGCTAATTTACCCTCAGGATGGAATCAATCCGCAGAAGTTACATTTTATAATCTAACTTGGAATATTGAGCCAGTAGTTTATATAGATGGAGTTTATTGTAGTGATTGTAATATTACTAATTATAATTCAACAAGTGGAGAATTAATTACAACTGTTCCACATTTTTCAAATATTACTACTCAATCTGGAGCTCCAATTATAAATTTAACAAACCCTGTCAATGATTCAAGTTATTTAAGTGGTGAAAATATAACTTTTAGTTTTATCCCATATGGAGATAACTTAAGTTCTTGTTCTTTGTATGGAACCTGGAATGGTGGATGGCATTTGAATGAAAGTTTTTTAATTCACGGCGGAAGACAAAATTTATTTTCTATGGATTTTAATGATAATGACAGAGTATATAATTCAACATTTGCTGAGGATTTATCAACTAATCAAAATAATGCGCAAGTTTTAGGTAATACTATTTTTGTAAATGCTAATGATTCTGGGAGAGGAGATTATTACAATTTTTCTAAAACTGGTGAAGCTAATGGAACAGATGCTGGTGTTGTAATTTTTTCTGATGAGGTTATCCCTTCAAATTTTCAGACAATAGGAGAAAATAATAATTATACAGTTTCTGCTTGGGTAAGAACTGCGTCATCAGGTGATACTTCCGGTGGTGCAAACTGGTGGTGTGATGAAACTATAGTTGAACTTCGAAGTACTCCAAGTCCAAAAGTTCCTTTTAGTTTTGGTTTAAATGATGGAGTTTTGTGTTTGGGACGACAGTCTGTAGGGGAAGTTGGAGAAAGTGTTTCAGGTAATGCAACTATTGATACAACTAATTGGGTTCATGTTGTTGCGGTTGTAATTAATAATTCTGTTGAGTTTTATGTTAATGGTACAAGTGATGCAAATACATCATATTCATCAAATACTGGAAATGCTAGTATTGGGGGGGCTGTTTCAGTATTCAGTATTGGGGTAAGATCTAGAAACGGTGGAGAAATTGATGATGAAAGGTGGGGTGGAGATATTGATGATGTTAATGTTTTTGATCATGCGTTGACTTCATCTGAGGTTCAACAATTATACGCTGGAACATATGATTTTCAAGAAGAAGCTGTTGGAGGGGAACAAATTAATCACACAATCTCAAATTTCTCTGAAGGAGGAGATTTTAATTGGAATGTTATATGTAATGATACAACTAGTGCTGAATCGTGGGCAGTTAGTAATTATAGTTTTAATGTTATAATTCCAGAAGTAATTTTAAGTTCAACTAGTGGAAGTAATACAACTGATGATAATTTAACTATAAATATTGTTGGGCTAAATGCTAGTGGGAATTGGGATGGATATATTTATGATTGGAGAGAATCTGGAAACTCAATAGCGCCAGTAAATTTACCTTTTGAAAGTGATGGAAGTAATAATGTTACTAATTATGCGACGCAAAGTTTTACTGCAACAAAATTTGGAAATACTGGCCAGTCAGCAGGAACTATTGGAAATGCCTATGATTTTCCAGCTAGTGCAGGAACTGATTATATTAAAGTTAATTGGGATTTTAATGAACTAACTGGGGGAGATTATCCAACTTTTTGTACATGGTATTATAGTGATACAACTGCTGCAAGTCAACATATATTTAGTACTTATGAAGCAGCATATGGATGGGGAATTAATGCCCATCATTCTGGTAACACTTCATTAATGGCTTGGTGGAATCATGTTGGAAGTCAACAAGTAACTAATATTACTTCACCTACAGGTTCTTGGAATTTTTTATGTGCTAGACTAAACCAAGATGATTCAGCTGATGTTCTTAAGAATGGACTTAGTGAAGTATGGCATGATTCTACTGGGAGATCTACTAATAATGTAGCCAGAAATCTTTTTATTGGTGCTGGTGGATGGACTACTGGAGTCCAGGAGTTTGATGGAAGGATTGATGAATTTATAGTATTTAATAGAAGTTTATCTGATGAGCAAATTGATTATATTTATAATAATGGAAATAATAAAATACTTTCACAAGAAACTTCTCCACAAGATACTTGGCAAGTATGTATTACTCCATATAATTCAACATCTACTGGAACACAAACTTGTTCAAATAATGTAACAATTTTAGATACATTAAATATTCAAGATATAACTCCAACAAATAATTCAAACCAAAATTATTTAGACATTATTAATATTGGAGCAAATATCACAGGTCCAAATTCAATTGATACAGTAAAATTAAATATTACTTTACCAAATTCAACAGTTGAGCAATACACATTAACAAACTCAACACAAACATTTTATAATTTAAGTTACACTATAACTCAATTAGGCCAATATAATTTAACATTTTGGTCAAATGATTCAGTTGGTGATACAATAATTAAAACAAATAGTTTTAGTTCTCTTGGAGTAATATTAAGTTCAATAGATGGAAATAATTTAAGTTCAGAGAATTTAACAACAAGCTTTGAATTAGGGGGAGGTTGGACAAATTATTATTATACTTGGAAACAAAATAGTCAGAATATAACTCCTAATTTAAATGAACATTTTGTATATTTTCCATTTGATGGAGATAAAACTAATGATTATTCTGGAAATAGTTGGGATTTAACTGAGAATGGAGGGATTTCTCATATAACCTCTGGAGGAGTTAGTGATTCAAGTTATTATTCATTTGATGGAGTTAATGATTTTTTAAGAAATACAAATGATTTTTCATTATCTTCAAATACTGATTTCACAATAAGTACGTGGGTTAAATTTAATATCTCATCAGGTACAAGAGCAATTATGAGAAATGAAAATCAAATTCATTTTGCATCAGACGCAACTAGTAATATTGATATGGATGTTTATTCCTCAACTAATTGGATTGGAAAAAAACATACTTCAAATATAAGTGATGATGCTTGGCATATGGTTACATATACCTGGGACCAATCAGAAGGAAATATAACATGGTATGTAGATGGAATTTTCGATGGGAATTTTGATACAACTCATACAGGATTAAATATAGTTTCAAGTATAGATTTAGTTTTAGGTGCACATTACAATGGTGCTGCTTGGTTTTGGAATGGAAGTTTGGATGATTTTAGAATAATAGAAAAACATTCAACTGCTAATCAAGTTAGAGCATTATATGAATCAACAAATACTTTAGGAACTATGCATAATGCTGTAACTTCAGGAAGTGATGTTTGGCAAGTTTGTATTATTCCTTATAATTCATCAACAATTGGAACAGAAACTTGTTCAAATAATTTAACAATTATTGATGATGCTGATATAGTAATCCCAAGTGTAACAAATTTAATTCCAAGCAGCGGAAGTAATTATAACACAAGTGATACAATTGAAATCGGAGCTGACATTACAGACAATATTGGAATAGATTTAGTTCAAGCAAATATTACATATCCAAACGGTACAATAAATCAATTAACATTATCTTTTGTAAGCGGAAACAAATATAATACTAGTTTTGTAATTCCAAATTTAATTGGACAATATAATTTAACTTTTATTGCTAATGATACAAGTAATAATATTAATTTAACTGAGACAAGTTTCTTTGTTGGAGTTGATAGTCAAAACCCACAATTATTTGACTTTATCCCAACTAATAATTCCAACCTTAACATAAACACTACAATTGAATTTAGTGCTAATGCAACTGACAATGTTGAAATTAATTTTGTAAAATTAAATTTAACATATCCAAACGGAACAATAACTCAATTAACATTAACAAACACAATTGGAGATAAATATAATACAAGTTTCACACCATTAATGTTAGGAAATTATATTTTTCAATTTTTCACAGAAGATACAAGTGGAAATCAAAATCTCTCCAACATTTTTGATTTAATTATATCTGATAACACAAATATAATTAATTCTAATATTACAAACAGTACATTATCTAATTCAAATCTCACAAACAGTGACATTTTATATAGTACAATTGATTCTTCAGAATTAACAAATTCAAGTTCAGAAAATAGTTTAATTTTCAACAGT
>DAXK01000027.1 GCA_002506365.1 archaeon UBA583
ACAAAGTGAACCTTGTAAAGTTTCGATAAATAATGTTTTCTATTTCGAAATCATTATATCCTTTAATTTTTGCAATTTCCCTATATATTTCAGGAATTATTAAAGGTGAATTTTGTTTTTTTTCTGGATGTAAAAATGGACTATCAGTTTCTACTAAGATTTGTTTCATTGGTAACTCTTTTACAAGAATTTGGAAACTTTCTGTTGTTTTTACAATGGCTGGAATTGAACAATAAATTCCTAGCTCAATAATTTTTTTAATATATTTTTTCTTACCCATAAAACAGTGTAAATCAAATTTTTTAAATCCAGTTTTTAAAATATATTCTTCTAAAATTTCAAGAACTTTAAGTTCTGCTTTTCTAGCATGAATTAACATTGGTTTGTCTAATTTAATTGCAAGTTCAATTAATTGTCTAAATCTTTTTTCTTGAATATCAAATTGCTCTTGAGTTGTTGAATGATGAAAATCTAATCCTACTTCTCCAAGTGCAACTATATTTTTTTTTTCTTTTTTGATTAATTTTACATAATCGTTAAAATCAGAATCACTAATTTTTTCAGCATCTTGTGGGTATAAACCAGCACAAATTTTTACTGTATCAGAATGATTTTGAAATTTAATTTTTGTATTATTATAGTTTTCAGGATTAGTTGTATTAGTCCAAGCTATAATTTTTTTATCTTTCATTTCGGAGATGATATCAAAGATTTCGTCTCCATAACTTTCCCAGTCAAGATGGCAATGAATATCAATAAACATTTGAATTGATTAATGATAAAGTTTAAGTTAAATAAATAAATTTAATTAATAAAAATTAAATTATTTATTCTTCCTCTTCATCCTCCTCTTTTCTTTGTTTTTTAGATGTCATCATAATTCTTAAATATGCTGCGTATGCTGGACGAGTAATTAATACTCCAACTGTTACACCAATGATAATCATAAATGCGAATCCTTGTAAAATGTTTAAACCAGCAAAGTATAATGGAACCATTGCCGCTAATGTTGTTAAGTATGCAATCATAATAATATATAGAGCAGCTTTAACTTTCTTTTTAGTTGAAGTTTTTTGTTTTCTTTTTCTAAAATATTCGTCAGTAATAATTACTTGATCATCTACACCTGTCCCAATTGCTGCAATTAATCCTCCAATTGCTGCTAAATCAATTGATAATCTCATAAATGATGCGATTCCAAATACAATAATTACTTCAGCAACTAATGCTGTGAAAATTCCAAAAAAGATTGCCCAATGTCTATATCTTAATGCGATGATTGATGATACAATTAAAAGGGCCGCGAAACCTACAATGATTGAGTTGGATAATAAACTATCCCCCAAACTTGATGAAATTGAATATGATTGAACAACTTCTAATTCTGAAGGTAGGCTTTGTGTAGATAAAATAGCTTGTAAAAATTTCATTTCTTTTTGAGCTGAATCAAGTGCTTTTTTCTCTTCACTAAATGAGTTTCCAGAAACTGTAATTTGAGGAGTTGTAACTTTATTATATTTAAAACTTGATGCAACATTTAATGCTGTAATTAATTCTCCATCTAAATAAAACTCTACTTTTTTAGATAAATATCCATTTGTAACTGATAATTGTTTTGTTTGATTAAAAAAACCAGTTGCACCTTCTGAATCAATTTCAACTGCGAATGCGTATGAACAAGTATACTCCATACCATTTGAAGGACAACCTTGGAATACTTCATTTTGTGGGTCGTTTAAAACTCTTAAAACATTTGTTCCATCAAAAACTGTAATATTATTTACTTTTGCTTGAAAATTTCCTTGTCTTTTAATTAGTTCAAAAATATCATTTTTATTTGCTGAAATTGATTCAACAATTACAAATTTTTCATTTGAAAAAGCATCTTCAAGTTTGTTTACTTTTGTTCCTGATGCTCCATAAACATCTAATCTTGATTGTAAATTATTTACTAATAAATTAAATTGGTCATCTGTTAAATTTTGAGTTGGTTTTAGAATTAATCTACTTCCACCTTCAAGTTCAATTCCTAATCTAATATTTGATTTAGGTTCTTGTCTAACCGATAATCCAATTTGATTTGCTAAGTTAGATGTGTTTGAAATATTTGCTAAATTTAAAGTGTATCCAAATTCATTTTGATCAGTTCTAATTTTTAATTTAGAATCGATTGTTAATTTTTCAATTTCATTATAATATTGATCTAATGATGTAATTTCTATGTTGTTTACGTGTGTTATTTTTTCAAAACTTGTAAGTGCGGCTTGAGAATCGAATAATAATCCTGAGTCTTCAGCAGGTGATGCTGGTGATACTCCATTAATTACAACTCCAGATGCTCCAAAGTTATAATTAATTGCAAATATACTAATAATTATAAAAAATAATAATGTAAAATTTTTAAAATTAAATAAATTGTCAATTAGTTTTTGTTTAATTGAATCGTTATTTTCTGACATAAAATAATCAAAGAAATGTTTTTTTATAAATATAATGGAAACATTGTTTAAAAATAGTTAAAACTTGGTAATTATAATTACAATTAAGTATAATATTTGAAAGAGTTGTGCATTTATTTTGATAAGTTTTTTATATTAAAATATAGTATTTAATTTATGGATACTGATAATAAAAATAATGAAAAAATTAATTCTACTAAAGATTATTATAATGGAATTGCTCAAGGTTATAAAAATTTATATCACGAGGAACAAATTTTAAAGTTAAATTATGTAAAAGATAAATTCCCTAAGGTAGGTAAAGTTTTAGATGCTGGGTGTGGAGATGGTGTTTTAAATCAGTTTATATATTCTGATTGTGAATTATATTCTTTTGATTTATCTGAGGAGCTTTTAAAATTAAATAATAATATTTCTAATCGAAAGTTTTGTGGATCATTAACTGATTTATCTATTTTTGAAGATAATTATTTTAATTTTATTTCAACTTTTTCAGTAATTCAAGATATACCAAATTTTGAATTAGTTTTTGATGAATTTATTCGTGTTTTGAAAGATGATGGAATTTTATTTTTATCTTTTGTAAAATTTTCTTTAAAGAGGGAAAAAATATTAGAAATTATTAATTTAAAGTTTGAGGTTGTTGAAGAATTTGAGGAAACTAAGGATTTAATTTTTATTTTGAAAATTAAAAAATAATAAAATTATTTTTTGATTAATTTGTTTTGTTAAGAAAAAATATTATATATAAATAAATTAAAATTTTAATTT
>DAXK01000019.1 GCA_002506365.1 archaeon UBA583
AATATTAAATTATGTTTAAAACAAATACAACTTATTTAGAAAAATTATCTTTAGAACAAACTAATTTAATAGATAAAATTATTTCTTGGGAACTAAATCCTAATCAATTTGAAATCTCTGGACGGGGTGTTAAAATTGATAAAAAAATATCAAAAATAAATTTTGATAAAATCAAACTATCTAAAATAAAAATAAATGGTATTGGTTATCAAAAATTTAACGATTTAGGAGGAGGTTTTTTAGAAAAAAAAGGAGCTTTTCTACAACCTTCTATGGAAAATTTTATTAAAACAAAACCTGCCATTTTTTCAACAATTTACCCAAATAAAGATTCAATTCAAAAAAGTTATGATAATTTTGAACCAACTGGATGTTACTTAGAATCTGACTTAAATCATATCATAAATAATTATAAACTATCAAAAAACTTTAAATCAAAACATTTAGAACTTTTAAAAATTTATGGATATGGAACATTTGAAGATAAAAATATGAATTACAAAAATGATAAAGGTTCATATTTAATTTCAGCAGAACCAAATGAAAAAAGATTCTTACAAATGTTAAATCAAAAAGGAATTTTACCAATTTTCAAAAACCCTGAAAAAATAATTGAACTTTTAAAACCATTAATCTTAGGACTAAAAGATTTACATGACTTTGGATTTGTTCACCTTCAACCACACTTTGACAATTTCTATATTTTAAATAATAAATGTTATCTAGTTGACTTAGAAACTTTATTTAAAAATTCAGGAGATAAAACTGAATTTACAATTGCAAGAACTCTCGACATTGTAGCAATTATGTCAAACTATGGAAAAAACTTAAAATTATTTAATGTTACAAATGAATCATTTAGATACTTAATGTATTCATTTTTAGAAAAATTATTATCTTTATATCTAAATAAAAAAATAACTAAACAATTTATTGAACTAAATAAAGGTGATATGAAACTTCGCCCTCAAATTATGAAACTTGATAGAAACTCTGGTGATGTGTCAGATATGGAAAATATATTCGATATTTTATACCATAATTTAAAATAAAATATAACAAAAATTTAAAAATTATAAAATTAAAATAAAATTATGTTTAAAGAATTATTTAGAAAGCTTAGAGTAAAAAAGGCAAATAAAAATTTTCCACATTTATCTAAATCTGAAAATTCGAAAATTATTGATAACAATATTGATTTAATCGGTGAAGGTTACTATGGGACAGTTGACTTACACAATTTAATAATTCAAAATAAAAAAAACCCTAATTTTGCACCAAAAAATAGAAGTTTTATTATTAAAAAATTTAAAAAAAGTTCTAGCTGTGAAAACTCTTTTCAAATTTATAAAAAATTAATTCAAAACCAAATTCCAACATATACAACATATAGAAAAATCTCAGATAATAAAATCATTATGACAAACCTAATTAAAAATCATCACTTTTGTATTGGAGTTGGAGAAGGAAATATTGAAAAAGGAATTGACGCTCAACATATTATTAATTTAGGTGGATTTATAGAACTAATAAACTTTGAAAAGTCAATAAATACCATAATTGAATTAACAATTAAAGCTTCAAAAAAAAACATTCAACTCCCACTTGACTCATATTTTATTATAGGGAACTTAAGTCAATCTCCAGAAATCTCATTTTTCATTGGTGATTTTGATGAAATCAAATTTAACCAAAAAAATATTTTAATAACTAACATGTCAGAACTATATTCAGTTATAAACTCTTTTTTATTAACATTTGTAAATTCACCAAATAAATCATTTTACAATAAACTTGTAAATGAAAAATTCTCAACTTTTGGAGTAACTAATAGTCAAAGAAAAAATAAAAATAACTAAATAAATAATTTAAATACAAATAATAACTTATTTATTTAAAAATGTTTTTTCTTCTTCCAAAATCTCTTAAAATTGAAGTAACTTCTTTAAATTCTCCAATATCTACATTAATTGAACCTTCATTATTTTTAATATACATCTCCTCAGATAAATGATACCAATAAACACTAGTTAAATAAGCATCAGTTACATCAGAAACTTCTGTTGCACTCATATCAATTAAATCTTGATAATATAAATTATAGAGTCTATCACTAATATTTCCAGTAATATTTGAATCTAAATTATCAATATCAATAACTTTAGACCTAATAGCTGAACAAACATCTGCTGCCATTTTATATTGAACAGTTCTTAAATGTCCATACTTTGTAGACTTTATACAATGCCCATCATAAAATAACTCACCATTATCCAAATCAAAATTCAATCCATGTTTAGAAAAAGAACTCTCTAAAATTTTTCTAGGATCTCTTTTTCTATTTTTAACCTTATTTAAATAATTTTTTCCATCCTCGCCAGTAAATTCTTCAACTACTTTTAATTTATATCTTAAAGCTAATTCATCACTCCCAATTAACTTTACAGAATCTAAAGCTCTAGTTGGAAAAAGTTGATTTGTATTATAAAAAATACTAGATTTTTGATTATCCAAATCTTTAATTTCAACACAAGGTTCAAAAATATCAGATCTTTCATAAATTACTCTTTCCAAATCAGAACTTGCTCTCTCTAAATTTTTAGAACCAGAATTTAATAAAATTAATTCAACTGGTGATAATAAACTCTTCTCACATCGCCCATCACTTCCAGTCGTAACAATACTAAGATTATCATCCTCACTCAAATAAGCAAATTCCTTATCCAAATAATCTGAAACATTTTTTCTCAATAATGAATTATGTTGCTTAATTCCATCAACATAACTTCGAGATCTTTGTTCAGAAGGTCTTAGTTGTTTATACATCATATAATTATCAAAAGTTCCCATATTTATAAATCTATTCAATTTGTAACTACTACATGTTCAAACAAATCAAATTTGAATAATTTATTTTATCCAAAACATATTATCATTTTATAACTTTATAAATATTTTCCAAATTTAACGATACAAAATTATATTAAACTGCCATTTTTAACAAATACACAGCTAATCATTACAAATAATTAAAAACTTTAATAAAAAATACTTCTTATGACAAAATCTATGCGAAGAGCAGTTACAACTTTATATAATAAAGAAAAAATTCAAATTGCTCAATACGAATTATGGTCAAATCAAAAAAGAAAATGGTCTGGAGATTCAAAATTAAAAAAATGGTTTCAAGCATTTACTGGAAACCCAAATGATTTAGCAATAAAATTAAAACAAGAATTTCCTCAACTAATTGGTTGTGAAATAATTTACTTGCGAGAAATTGGATTTATGGAATATAATGATTTCACAATTCAAAAATCTGACACAATCAAAGTAGAAATAAAATAATTTAAAATATTAATAATTTAA
>DAXK01000026.1:0-9483 GCA_002506365.1 archaeon UBA583
TTAAAAAATAATTAAAAAATAATTAAAAAATATGAAAAAACTTCAAAAAAAGTGAAAAAAACAAAAGAAATAAAAAAATAATAAATATAAAATAAAATAAAATAAAAGTAATAATTAAAATAAAAAACTAATGATGTCCTCCTCCACTAGGTTCATGATTCCCAAAAGAATCAAAAAATATTTTTTCATTCTCAGGAGACCTTACAAAATCAGGTTTAATATCATCACAATAACCAACTGGGATTAAACAACTAACAAACATTCCATCTCCCACACCTAATTCATGTGATGTTTTTTCATCATCACCAGCTCTCACTATACAACACTCCAAATCAGTTAAAGAAACTAAATTAACAATTGACCCAGTAACTAAAGTTGCATTTTGTAAAGCTAAATTTTCATAATCAAAACCATACAAACTCTTTAACTCATTAGTATCACAAATTACTGCAAGCATAATTGGAGCTTCTCCCGCCCAAGTTTGCTCTGAATGTATTTTTGCTAAATTATGTCTTTTATGTTCATCTGAAATAATTACAACTGAAACATTCTCAATCCCTCCAGCACAAGGCGCCTTTAAACTAGCCGTAATAATTTCATAAATAACTTTTAAATCAACTTTCTTACTTGAAAATTTCCTACAACTTCTCCTACTACTTAATTTCTTTAAAACTTGCTCATAAGTTGAAAAATCAAAATTATCTTTTTTAAAAATTGATTTTTTATCTGATTTTTTAAAAATAGAAGAAACATTTTCATTTAAATCTTTAACATAATCTCCTGACTTTGCAAAAAATTCCTTAACATTTTTACCCATAAAACAAACATAAAATTCAAACTATATAAATATTATTAATAAAATTCAAAATAATAATATTTATATAAATAAATAAATTACTTCTAACTATGACAAAATTATTACCACAAGATCAAATTGATGAAAAGATGATTATGCTAAATGAATGGAATTTAGAAGATAACGATGTAGGACAATTAGTAAAAGAATTTGAATTTAAAACTCCAAAACAAGCATTTGACTTTGTTGGAAAAATTGGAACAGTTTCTGAAACCATTGGACAAACTCCTGACGTGTTAATTCACTCAAATGGCCAATTTGTAGAATTAATGATTACTGACTACGATTACGAAGGAATCACTCAAAAATGTTTAGATTTAGCATTTGAAATTGACGGAATTGAATTATAAATTAAATTCAATAATTTTACAAAACTAACAAATATGTATATAATTAATATAATATACTTCCTTTTTTATTCTTAATTAAATCAACAACTTCTTTTCTTTTATCTGAAACTTCATCAGACTTAGATATAACTTTAAAACTAATATTTTGAAAATCTTCTGAAATTATAGATTGAGCTTTAACACCAAATGAATACTCAAAACTACCCAACAAATTAAGATAATGAATTTCTCTAAGCTTATTAAAAAAATCACTCCCATAAAATTTAGAAAAATGTGTATAAAAATTTGTTTCAACAAAATAATTTTTATATGACTCATCTAAAACTTCTAAACTCCCAAACCCCATCAATTTCCAATAAGAAGAAATATAATCAATCTTTTGTTTTGGTGTTTTAAAACCTTTTAACTCCAAGATTTTAGAAAAATGAAATCCATAAGATTTTAATAAATGTCTAAAATCAACCAAATTAGACTTTAATCCATAATTTAATAAATTAAAATAAGTAAATATCGGTAAACCAAACGATAAAACATCATTAAATATAATTCTTCCTGAAACATTATTTAGTTTTTTATTTAAAATTAAACTTTTAATCCAATTCTGAGTTTTTTTATCATCACAACAATTACTATAATGCTTTTCAGTTGAATAATTAAAATCCTCACTTAATTTTGTAAAAGTATAACAATTTGCAAGATTTGATGAATTAATTTCATATTTAAATTTTTTACCATAAATCATTTGTAAATAACTTTTTAAAAATAAAGCTATAAATTCCCTAAATGGAACAATTGGATTTGAATTAAATATTTTTTTATATTCAGTTAACAAATATTTATTCTTCTGAGAAATAATTATTTTATTCTCAGTTAATTTAACTATTTGAGAACTTACTAAACCTAAAGTTTCTAAATAATTTAAAAAAGTTGAAATAACATACTCTTTATTTTTAATAGTTTTATCATTAAAATTATTTTTATAAAAAATGTAACAATCATCATAAAACACTTTATTAAAAAGGTTAATACTATCCTTATATCCATTAGAATTTGTAAAAAAGTTATAAGCAATTAAAAAAGAATTAATTGGAAAGGTGATAATTTGAGAGTTAAAACAATAAATTAGCCCACATTTAAAGTCCATATTTTTAATTAGATTCATAAATACTAAAAAACGACTATCAAACTATATAAATTTATCCTATAAAATCACAGTAAATTAAATTTATTTAATAAAACCATCTAAACTTGAATTTTGTGACCCAACTTTTTTATCTAATTTTGACATATTTTTTTTAAATTCTTTTTTAATAACAATATCCTCTTTCTCCTCAATCCCACCTTGAATCTCAACAGCTCTATCAAGCACACGACTAGGAATCCCAGCTAACTTCCCAACATAGACTCCATAAGATTTATCAGTCCCACCTTTCACAATTTTATGAATAAATTTAATATCATCCCCTTTCTCTAAAACACTAACATTATAATTTTCAATTGTAGGATAAAACGAACTTAACTCATTTAATTGATGATAATGAGTTGCAAAAATACTATCACAACCAATATTCGCAAGCTCCTCAACAACAGCCCACGCAATTGATAAACCATCATAAGTAGAAGTTCCACGACCAATCTCATCTAATAAAACAAGTGAATCCTTTGTTGCATTATTTAAAATATTTGCAGTCTCACTCATCTCAACCATAAAAGTAGATTGCCCCTCAGACAATTCATCATGTGCACCAATTCTAGTAAAAATTCTATCATAAATTTTTAATTCTCCAGACTTTGCTGGAATAAAACTTCCAACTTGACCCATAATTGAAACTACTGCCGCCTGCCTTAAATAAGTAGATTTTCCACTCATATTCGGTCCAGTAATAATCTTAAAAGTCTCCGTTTCACTAAACTCAATATCATTTGGAATATATTCAGACACAAATTTCTCCACAAGAAAATTCCGACCATCAACCACTGAAGTTGAAGAACTAAAAGTTGGACGAACAAAATTATATAACTGTGAATTTAAACTATGAGAACAAAAAACATCAAGTAAAGAAATTTTATAAGAAATATCTTGAAACTTTTTAGTATAAGATTTTAACTTTAAAACTAATTTATCAAATAATTCTTTTTCAAGTGATTTAATTTTATCTTCAGCCCCTAAAATCATATCTTCTTTTTCCTTTAATTCAGGTTTTGTATACCTATTTTGATTAACTAAAGTTTGTTTTAATTTATAATCTTCAGGAACTTTATTTTCTTGAGCTTTTGGAACTTCAATAAAATATCCAAAAATTCTATTATACTTAATCTTTAAAGTTGAAATTCCAGTCCTTAATCTTTCAGTTTCCTCTAATTCAGATAAAAAATCTTTAGAATTATAAGCAATATCAAATAATTCTTTTAACTCAGAATTATACATTGGTTTAATATATCCAATATCACGAGTATGAGCTGGAGCCTCACTAATAATTGCTGACTCAATTTCATCAAACACTTCTGGTAACACATCAATACTTTTAACACCATTAATTAAATCACAATTAAATAAAGATAAACTTTCTTTAATTTGAGGTAAATTTCCAAGTGAAATTTTTAAGCTAACTAAATCACGTGGAGAACAAATCCCCGAATTAATTCTAGAAGTAATTCTTTCAATATCAGAAAACTCTCCTAAAAAATCACGAATTTCATTTCTCTCAATAACTAAATCATTTAATTCTTCAATCGCATCAAGCCGACGACCAATTTCAACTTTATCCAATAAAGGAGAAATTAATTGTGACTTCAACAAACGACTTCCAGCAGGAGTTTTAGTATTATTTAAAATTCCAAATAATGTTTTTGACTTATCCTTTGAAAACATTGTATCAACAATTTCCAAATTACGTAAACAAATTGAATCTAAAACCATGGCAGAATTTAAATTTATATAACTTATAGAATTAATATGAGCTAAATCTAACTTTTGTAATTTAAAAATATAAAATAATAATGCTCCACTTGAAATCATTGAATTATCTTTATCATCTAACTGCGAAAAATCAGAAAATTGTTTTTTTAAAATTTCTTTTGAATAATTAATATTAAATCTAATTGAACTCAAAAAATTAAAATAAATATTATTTAATTTTAAAAAATCACAAATCTTCTTAGACTTTCTATCCTCATTTAAAACAACTTCATTTGGAGAATACTTCTTTAAAATAGTTTTCACATCACAAAGTTCTGAAACAGTAGTTGTAATAAATTCCCCTGTTGTAATATCAACTAAACTAATTCCAAATTTATTAGAATCATCAGCATAAACACAAGCAATAAAATTATTTGAACTATCTGGTAGATACTCATCTTCTAAAATTGTCCCAGGCGTAATAACTCTAGTCACACCACGCTTAACCAAACCTTTAGCTTGCTTTGGATCCTCTAATTGTTCACACATCGCAACCTTATAATTATGTGAAACTAATTTTTTAATATAAGGCATAATAGAATGAAAAGGAACTCCCGCCATAGGAGTTTGCCCACGTTTAGTTAATGTAATATTTAAAACCTGAGAACAAACTTTTGCATCATCATAAAAAGTTTCATAAAAATCCCCAGCTCTAAAGAGTAATACACAATCACTATATTGCCCTTTTAATTCAACAAACTGCTTCATCATAGGAGTTAACTTTTCACTATCAATATTCATAATAAATATCAAACAAAAAATACTTATAAATATTTTGATAAATAACTTAAAATCAAAACACAAAATTACACAAAACAATTATAAAGCTAAAATCTAAAAAATAAATATGGAAAAAATAAACAATGAATTCGACAACGAATATCATAAATTATTACAATTTTTACTAGATAAAGGAACTGGTAAAGATGACAGGACTGGAGTTGGAACAATTTCAAGTTTTGGATACCAAATGAGATTTGATTTATCAAAAGGATTTCCACTATTAACAACTAAAAAAGTATTCAGTAGAGCAATTTTACACGAACTTTTATGGTTTTTAACAGGGAATACAAACATTAAATATCTTGTTGACAACAATGTTAGAATTTGGAATGAATGGCCATTTCAAGCTTATTTAAAAAAAAAATAATTTAGAAGAAACTTATCCAAGATACTCTGATGAATGGTATAATCAATTAGAAATTTTTGTTGAAAATATTAAAGAAGATAAAGATGATTTTGCTAAAAAATGGGGAGAATTAGGCCCAGTTTATGGTAAACAATGGAGAGACTTTAATGGATTTGACCAAATTGAATGGGTAGTAAATGAAATTAAAAAAAATCCACAATCTAGAAGATTAATTGTAAATGCGTGGAACGCAGCAGAAATTGAAGAAATGCAAAAATCAGGATTACCTCCTTGCCATACTATGTTTCAATTTTACGTATCAAACGATGGAAAACTATCATGTCAATTATATCAAAGAAGTGCTGATGTATTTTTAGGAGTTCCATTTAATATTGCAAGTTACGCATTTTTACTAGAAATGGTAGCTCACGTATGTGGTTTACAAGTTGGAGACTTTGTTCATACATTTGGAGATGTTCACATTTATACAAATCATATGGATCAAGTAAAAGAACAATTAGCTAACGAAAGTTTTGCTCCACCAAAATTAAAAATTAAAAGAAAAGTTGATTCAATTTTTGATTTTAAATTTGAAGACTTTGAAATTGTAGACTATGAATCTCACAAACCAATCAAAGCAAAAGTAGCTGTATAAATATAAAAATGAATGAAACAAATTTTAAATTATCATTAGGAGTTTTTATCGAAAGTGATGAAGAATTTAATATTAAAGAAATATTAAATTTTATTTGTAACAATTCCCCATTTTTTGAAAATGAATTAAAAAAAATTAAAAATATATCTCTTGAGAAAGGAATTCAATTTAAACCTCAATTAATTGCTATGGTAAATAATTTGATTACAAAAATTGAAAACGAAAAATTTGAAGATTTACAATTAAAACAATTATACATAAAAGCACTTTCTGAAATTGTTAAAAAATATTAATAAAAATGACATTTGAAAATAAAAATAATATCGAGTATTCTCTAATCGCTGGAGTGCCAGATAACTGGGTAATTGGAAACGGACTAAAAATCCCTTGGTATATTCCTGAAGACTTCAAACTATTTAAAGAAAAAACTTTAGATTCAGTAATTATTATGGGACAACTAACTTGGGACTCATTACCTATTAAACCACTCCCAAAAAGAGTTAATATAGTCCTAAACAGAAATCCAACTAAAAATGAAGGTGCTCACACATTCGATAATTTAGATGATGCATTTGAATTTGCATCAAAACAAAATAAAAAAATATTTGTAATTGGAGGAGCATCAATTTATTCTCAAACAATTAACAAAGCTAAATATTTATACATATCACATATATTTGGAAAATTTGATGGAGACATATTATTTCCTAAATTTAATAAAAATAATTATAAAATATTAGAAAATCAAAAGTTTGATAAATTTGAATTTTGTAAATACGAGAAAGTATAGATTATAATAAAAATGCCAACTCAAAATTTAAACCCCAAATATCAAAGATTAAACCAATTAATTTTAAATTTACTAAATAAAATTGAAAATCAAAACTCAGATAAAAATATAATTTGATAATGTAAATGACTTTATCCACAATTCAATTGAATCTAATCAACTAACTCAAAAAAGCATTAAAATAATTATAAAAAAATATAATAAAATACTTAAAAATATTAATTATAAAGAAAAAAAGTTTAAAAAAATTGCAATCGCTACAACTTTACTAGCAGCACTTGGACTTGGAACCCATTTCTCTAATAATGAAGATAAAAATACTAAACAAATAACTCCACAAGAAAAAATTACTCAAACAATTAAAATTTCAAAACAAGAATTATATAAAAAATATAATATTAATTCAAAATTTTATGATAATCAAAAAAACGAAATTCTAAAAGTTTTAGAAACATTTCAAATTGAAAATAATTTTTTACAACATCTAAACAATTTAGATATTTACAATCCAAAAACAAACTCACTAACTCCCTCAAATTTTAATCAAAATTTATACAATTATTACTTATCTCTAAGTAAAACTGAAAATATAAATTTCAAATTATTAATTTACATTACAACAGTTGAATCAAGCTTTGGAGATGAAAGATTAAGTCATTCTGGAGCACTAGGGCCACTTCAAGTAATGCCAGCAACAATTAAAGAAAACTGTTATCAAAAATATAGAAAATTATTCAAAACTGATGAAGAATTTTACAAAGATTTAGGAGTTCAATTAAAAGCAGGAATTTATGAACTTCAAAAAATTGCAAGAGGATACAACATAGATATTTCTAAAAAATCAAATTTAAATAATTCTAATTTAATAATGCTTTCAGCAAGTTATAACGCAGGTTATGGATATTTTAAAAATACTCCTGAGCAAATAAACAATCCTACAAATAAAAAAGGAAAAGAAGTGTATAACTATGTAAGAAAAATTTTAACATTAAATAATCAAATTCAAATAATAAAATAATAATAATCAAATGATAATAAATTGAATCAAAATTAAGTAAATTTATAAAAAATATACGTTATTTTCAAAAAGTTCAACATTAACTTTATAAAGAACTTACACCTAATTTTTACTAGGTTAGAAGTTAAACATAAAATCTTATTTTTTTATATATGTTGACTTGACAAAAAACACTAATTACTGATTAAAATTAGGGTTTTTAAAATTGTTAAATAACATTAATTTGTTTAATTTCTATCATTTATATGAGGTTATATTTAAAAAATGACAGTAAAAATGTATACAGCTGGAGGAGTTGACGAATCCGGTAGAAATATGATGGCTTTTGAAATTGATGATGAAATTATCATCTGTGACATGGGACTTCAATTAAGTAACTTAGTTATGTATAATGACGAAGTTGATAAGATGGATGTAAATGAAATGGTTGAAAAAAACATTTTAGCAAATCCAGCAGAAATTTTAAAACACAAAGACAAAGTAAAAGCAATTGTTGTATCACACGCTCACTTAGACCACGTTGGAGGAGTTCAATATATGGCTCAAATGTTTCCAAACGCACCAATCTATGGGACACCATTCACAATTGAAGTTTTAAAAGTTTTAATGAAATCACAAAGAAGTGTTGCAGCGCCTTTAAAGAATAAATTCATTAAAGTAAATGTAAATTCATCATTTCACACACCATCAGGTATGGAAATTGAATTTGTAAACGTAACTCACTCAATTCCACAAGCAGCTTTAGTAGCTATGCATACTAAAAATGATGGAGTTGTAATGTATGCTAACGATTTTAAATTTGATAATAGACCAGCTTTAGGGCAAAGAACTAATTATGAAAGATTAAGAGAATTAGATAAAAAAGGTGTTAAATTATTAGTAGTTGATTCAGTTAGAAGTAACTTAAAGAGAAAAACTTTATCAGAAATTGTTGTTAAAGAAATGCTTAGAGATATTTTCATTGAAACTGACATTGTAGGTTCAGATGCTATGATCATTACAACTTTCGCATCCCACATTACAAGATTAAAATCAATTCAAGAATTAACTTCTGAATTAGGTAGAAAATTAATTTTCATGGGTAGAAGTATTGCAAAATATACAAAAGCTGCTAAAAACGCAGGAATTATTGACTTTTACGATAAAGATATCATTATTTGTGAAACTCCAGCAGAAGTTAACAAGTGGTTAGACACAGTTAATAAAAATAAAAAAGATTATGTTGTAGTATGTACAGGTCACCAAGGTGAAGATAATGCAGTTATGAGTAGAATTGCTGAAGGAAGAACTCCATTTGAATTAAAAACAAATGATAAAGTAATTTTCTCATCAGAAGTAATTCCAACACAAATTAACATTGAAGCAAGACAAGTTTTAGATGCTAAACTAGATACTTTTGGATGTAAAATTTTCAAAGATATTCACGTTTCAGGACACGCATCCAGAGAAGATCACAGAGACTTTTTAGGAATGGTTCACCCTAAACACATTGTTCCAGTTCACGGTCACGTAAGACTAAAAGAAGGAATGATTGAATTAGCTGAAGAATTAGGATACGAGCAAGACGAGACTTTATGGGTTTTACCAGACGGTCAAGTATTTGAATTTGATTAAATACACCTAATTAATCCACATAGGTTTTTTGGTCTCTCTTTTTTAGCGAATTGAAGCGTAGCGAAAATGAGCGTCCAAAAAAGAGTGAGATGAGACTTTATGGGTTTTACCA
>DAXK01000026.1:9567-75914 GCA_002506365.1 archaeon UBA583
GTCAAGTATTTGAATTTGATTGATTAATTTATACTTTGTATAAATTATCTTCAAAAATTTATTCAAATTTTTTCTAAAGTAAATACATAATTTTTAAAATTAAATAATAATAGTTGTGTTTATAAATAAAAATAGACATAATTTTATTATGAACAAAAAACCAAAAACTATTTCTAAAAAAAGAAAAAAAATCCAAAATAGAATTAGAATAATTTTAGTATGGACATTAATTTTTTTCATAATTACATATTCCACACTAAATAAAAATACTCTACTCGAACAAATTTCAATCATTTTTTCAATTGGAAAAGTTTTTTTAGGTTCAACATTACAAATATTAGTTAATCAAGATTTTAATCCTCAAATAAATTCAGAAACATATGAAATTGAAAAAGAAATATTTTACTTAATTAATGAAATTAGACTTGAAAAAGGACTAAATACACTAGAATGGGATCCATTTTTAGCAAAACTAAGTAGAGAACATTCTATGGAAATGGCAACATTTAATTATTTTAACCACACAAACATTTTAGGTCAAACTCCTAAAAAAAGAGCAGAAATAATTGGAATCAGAACAAGAATTGAAACTGAAAAAAAAATATATATCGGAGTATCTGAAAACATTGGAATTATGCCAAGAGGAATTGTTCAAGACGTAGGAGTATTACTAACTACAAAAGATATTGCTGCCGGAATGGTATACTCATGGATGAAATCTGAACCTCACAAAAAAAACATTTTAGAAAAAGAATTATTTTTTACAGGAATTGGAGTAGCATATAATGGAAAAGGAAAATATATGTTAACTCAAAACTTCCAATAGTTAGATAATTTATTAACCAACCATTGTATTGAAAATAATAATTATAATAATTTTTCTGCACGCTCAGACAATCGTTTTAAATTAGTTGAAAATGTTCGATAAATCTGTTTACCATAAACTCTTGAATACCAAAAACCAAACAATCCACTAAACTCTAAAATTTCAGTAATATAAAAATCCCCATCAATCTCAACAATATTAAAAATAAAGTCCACATTAGCTAAAAACATTTTAACTCTTAAACCCAATTTTTTTTCTTCATCAACATAAATAAATTCAAACTTTTTCTCTTTAGCCAAAATATGTTTTAAAACACCTTTTGAACCAACAGTTAAATCTGAGTTCAATTTAATATATTCAATTGAATCATCCCAAAGTTTCCAATCACCAAAGTTAGTTAAAACCCTCCAAATATTTGGAGCTAAAGCATGCGAAATCACTGTTTCCTCATATACATATTTTTTCATAAAAAATAAAAATAAAAGAAAATACTTAAAATAAAATAACTTTTAAAAATAATAAAAATAAAGTAAAATAATTCAACCAAATAAAAAACTAATTTAAAATTATAATTATTTAATACAATTTACTTTTCCAAGTTTTATATAATTTAAATAAACGTTCAGCCCCATTTTCAACTGAATAATTATAAGAATCAAATTTAAATTTTTTAACAAAAAAAATAAAATCTTTTTTTTCAAGTTCTGACATAGACTTCCAAGCAGTAAATGTTTCACATTCCTCATTAACATCACAATGATTAATTCGTAAATCCTCACCATTATTAATAATTAAATTTGAATCATCAGGTAAAATAAATTTTACTTTATCATGTAAAGGACAACCATAACAACTCGAACCTAAATCAACTAAATTGTAACATAATCCATTTTCAGATAAAGCATTATCACCATCAAACCTATCTCTAAATTTAATTAAATCCTCTTGCGATAAATCAGTAATTGTTCCTTCCTGAGTTAATTCTTGAGTATTTAATAAAACATCTTTTAAAATTTCTTTTTTAGAACTAAAATTATTTCCACAACACCCAAAACAACTAATATTTAATTCTTTAATATGACAAGGAACAACTGGTAAAGATTTATCTTTCATAATAAAAATAATAAATTATTATTTATATAAGTAAGTAATTACTTATTCTCTAAAATCAAAACCATCACAAGAATAATTTTTAATTAAATAATCAGGTAATTCAAAAAAAAACCAATCCAAAGACTCAATAACTAACTCATTTCTAAATAAACCTATAAAATCAACTACTCTTTCTCGATTAATTCCATTAAATAAATATTTTTTATCAATAACTAAATAACTAAATAAATTATCTTTTTCCAAGATATCTCTAAAAAAAATATTTTTAAAATCACCTTTAATAAAAAAGTTTTGACTTAAAACATTTTTATCAAGTTGAGCAAGTGTAACATTTTTATACCCTTTAATAAAAAATATATCATCTTTTAATTTCTTACAAAAAATTAAATGTTTATTTTCAAACGTTACAACAATTTTATTCAAATACTTTGCAATAACTTCAATTTCATAATGTGAAATTTTATTTTTTTCTTTTAGATTATGAGAATTAACAATTTTTTTAACTTCATCATAAACAATGCTCATTCGAGTTTCAGCCATAATAAAAATAAGAATAAATAATTTAAGTAATTAAGTGAATAAATTTAAAGTTAATAATATAAAATAAAAAATAAGAAATAAAATTATTTATTTCTAGCCTCTAAAATAGGTAAATTTGTTTCAGTAGGAACATAAATAACCTCAGTATTACCATCATTTAAACCTTCAATAAATCTATAATGTAAATACCCCTCAGTAATACTCTCAGCAATAATCTCATTAGCCTCGGCAATACCTTTAGCCCTCTCAACCTCAATTTCAGCATCTTTTTGTGCAGACACTAACTCAAACTCCTTCTTTTGAGATTTTTGCTCAGCATCTAACTTATCCTCAATTGCTTGAGTAACTCTTGCAGGTAAAGTAACCTTTCTTAACAAAACATCCTCGACAATTAAATTTTCATTTAAATCAGTTTCCAAATTAACTTTTAAAGTATCAGCAATTTGTTTTCTTGTATCTTGAGAATAAAATGCACTCGCAGCATAACCACTAGCCAAATCACGAATACCAGTTCTAATATATGGAACTAATAAAGTATCCTCAATACTCCCACTAACCGTTTGTTTAATCTCTGAAGCCCTATCAGACTTAACTCTATAAATTACACTCATCTCTAAGTTAATAATTAAACCCTCCTTAGAAGGCACATCAACCGCCTCAGAAATAGTAATTTTTCTTGTATCAACTTGATAAACTGTACTTAAAAATGGCACAACTAAATGAACACCAGTTCCAAGTTCTAAATCATTATAATTTCCTAAAGTTTGTTTAACACCAACAAATCCATCTGGAACAATATGAACTCCTAAAAGTGCAACTGCCACAACTAAAATAATAAGTAAACTAACTCCCAAAGATAAAGCTCCTTGAAATATTTTATTTAATTCTTTCATAACAAAATTAAAATATAAATTAATAATATAAAGTTATGTTGTCAAAATAAATACACTAAAATAGAAAAATTCTCACAAATTAATAAATTTGAATTAGAATATAAAAAAGCCCTCCTTCCGGGATTTGAACCCAGGTCATCGGATCGAAAGTCCGAGATGATAGGCCGGACTACACTAAAGGAGGATAATAAACTATTGAAACTTTCCGGCTTCCAATAGTAATAAATAAAGGGAATCCCTTTATAAAACTTTCCATATATGGAAAGAAATAGAAATTCTAAGAATTTCTATAATTTTCTTTAAATGCCAAAAAGCACCCAAAATATTAAGCGATCCTGAAGGGATTCGAACCCTTGATCCCCAGCTTAGAAGGCTAGTATCATATCCAGACTAGACCACAGGACCGTGATCAATATACAAAGCAACACATGTTACCTCGATAATAAATAAACTCAAAAACCCTTTATAAGGTTTACGAATTTAAATTTAAAAAATTGTTGAAGAAATTTATTCTTCAGCAGCTTTTTTAGCTTCAATTTCAGCAGACTTAGCGTCAGACGCAGCCTTATTTCCTGAAATTCTAGCTTCTCTTCTTGCCTTAGATGCAATTTGAGCATCTGTTAATTCAACAGCTTTTCTAAACTCAGCCTTAACACAAGTTCTAATAGTTAACTTTTTAGACATTCTCTTTAAAGTATCTCTACCTAATAATTCATGTTCTTTCTTCATGAATAAATCATAAATTACTTTTCCTTCATGCACTTGACATGATGTTCCAATAATCTTTCCAAAAGAGTGCTTCATTCCTGTAGATAAACGATCCGCACCAGCACCAGCAGCTAAAGGATTCTCTCTAACCATTTGATGAGGAACAGCTCTAATTCTAAAATAGAATCCAGATCTTCCTAAAGCTTTCTCTAATCTCTTTAAACCAGTAATTCTTGAAGCTTCAATTGAATTAGTTCTTAATTGAGCAGTATCTTTTGTAACTAAAGTTAAATGTAAAGGGAATTGGTCGTGACCTCCTTTAATATCTCCCATGTCATACTTGATAACTTTCTTACCAGGTCTTGACTTTACAAAAGCCTTCTTTCTAGACTTAGACCATCTAGTATAAGGTCTTTCTACCTTTCTATAAGCACACCATTTTCTTAATTTTGCCATTTTTATTGAACCTCTACTTTAGCTCCAATAGCTTGACCAGGCATACCTGTTTCAAATAGAACTCTTACTGCTCCTTTTGAACCATGAGCTGCTGTAACTTTTCCAGAAATAGTCTTTGCAGCCTTTCCAGTACAAGTATAAACAACAGTTTTACCAACTAATGCAGTTGCAGCTTCCTTAGACTCTACACCTTCAACAATAATAACCATTTGGTTAACAGTTTGAGTCTTTCGACCTCTTCTATAATTAACAACAATAGCTTCCATTTTTAGTTAAACCTCTTTAAGAACTCAGTTCCTTCCTTAGTTAAAACTTTACCAGCCTTAGGTGATTCAACTTGTTTAATTAAACCTGCAGCTTCTAATTGTTGGATAGCCTTTCTAGTAATGTTTCTAGATCCGTCCATCTTCTTCTCAGTTTTAACTCCTCTATTTTGTCTACCACCGTATTGCTTAGCTAATCTGTTAGTTCCAATAGGACCAAACTTTCTAACTTTACATAATACTGAAGCAACTCTTACTTGCCACCATTCTGGGTTAACAGGAGGTCTTTCCTTAGAAACACCAGTCTTAACGAATGGAGCCCATACAGGTGCTTGAACTTCCTTTAATTTAGTAACTTCCGCAATTAAATTTTCTGTATTCATTCTTCCTTAGTCTCCTTTTTTGTTTCAGCCTTTTTCTCAGCTTTAACTTCTTTAACTTCAGCTTCCTTAACTTCTTTAGTTACAGGTGCTTCAGCCTTTTCTTCAGCAACTGCTGATGTTCCATACTTAGCCATTTGAGCTTCAACTCCAACTGATGATAAGTTCACAATTGTTGAATCTACTCCGTTAACTTCAGTTCTTAATGCAGTAACTGAAATCTTACCAGGTGGACACTTTCCTCCTCTAGCCCAAATTAATTCATTTAATTCAGCACAAATAATAACATTTTCTGCTTTCATGTGTTGTTTCATAAAATCTTTTAGAACAGAGATAGCTTTTTTACTTCTCCTCCACATAGGAGCAGTTTTAACTTTTCTTCTAAGTGGGACGTTGTATTCTCGTTTTAAATTTGCCATTTTTAACAATAACTGATGTAATAAATTACATCTTTATATTCACCAGAAAACCTACAACCTAAGTTGCAAAACTCTTTTTCTAGCTAGCATAAACACATGAATCAACTAAAAATATACAAAAATGGTTTAAAACTAAACCAAATCATCAATAAATAGAAAATTCACTAATAAAAAAAGTCCATAAGCCTTTATAAAAGTAACCAAAACATAGCACTACAAAGTAACAAACTAATAGCTCCAAAAAGTAAATAAAAATAACTACATAACTTCAAAACTATTTATTTTTTAAATTATATCCAGTAACAAATTGATTTAATTTTTCCAAAGTAATAGGATTTAATGTATGTTCAATTTTTAAAGTTTCTTTCTCAGCAATATGTTTTGGAACACCAATAATCTCAAAAAACTGAGTAAAAGTGTCATGCTGTTGTTTTACAACTTTAGCTAACAATTCCCCATTTTCAGTTAATAAAATTGGTGAACTTTTTTCATAAATAATTAATTCTTTTTCACTCAAAACTCTAACCATAGAAGTCACAGAACTAGGCTTTACACCCAACCTCTCAGAAATATCAGTAACTTTTGCAAACTTTTTTTCTAAGATAATTTCATAAATTTCATGTAAATAATCTTCCTGAGCTCTTGATAATCTTATCATAAATAAAGTTAATACTAAAAATATTATAAATATAGGTCTAAAATATTTAGATAAAACTAAATATATCTAAATAAATTAAACTATATTAAAATAATAAAAATAAATTTAATAAATACATATAACAAACTAAATATAATTAATATTATGATTCAAACATTAGAACAAATAATAAATCCAACTAATCAAATAAAAGAAACATTCGGAGATTATTTTTATCAAATTGGTCAACTTAGATACCAAACTAACCAAATGAGAGAACTTTCTATAAATTATAGAAATTTAACAAAAGACCTAGATGAACTTGGAAAAATCTGTGAAAATAAAACTCAAAATAACATAAATTACAAATCAATAAATAATAAATGGAACTGTAAAACACAACTAATTCAAAATAAAAATAACATAATAAATACGTATATTAATAGAATTGAAACCATCGGAAAAAATAAAATCACAACAGAACAAAAAAACATATTATATAAATATAACTCTAAAAATAAGCAAGACAAAACTAATGTAATTAAACTTGCAGGAATCTTAACAGGTAACTTAAAAATTAGCATTCTAGAACAAATTGAAGAATTAATTGAAAACTAATTAATAATCACTAAAAAAATAATAAAAACAAATAAAAAGATATAAAAGTAAGATTTTGTTATGAAAAATCAATTATTAAACCAAATCAAATTTTTTAATACTCAAAAAACTAAAGACTATCAATTTAGAATAAATCAATTACAAAAATTAAAACAAACAATTATTGATAATGAAGAAAAAATTACTTCTGCTTTATACAAAGATCTTAAAAAATCTGAATTTGAAAGTTACACAACTGAAATTGGAATTTGTTTAGAAGAGATTTCATATCATATAAAACATTTAAAATCTTGGATGAAAAATCAAAAAGTAAAAAATCCAATAATTTTCCCATTAAGTGAAAGTTTTATTCAATCAGAACCTCTCGGAAATATATTAATCATTAGCCCATGGAATTACCCGTTTAATTTAGCAATATCTCCCCTAATAGGAGCAATTTCATCTGGAAACTGTATTACTATTAAACCATCTGAAATCTCAATACACACATCAAAAATAATTAAAGAAATAATTGAATCCACATATAATAAAGAATATATTAATGTAATACTTGGCGGACCTCAAAAAACGTCTAAATTACTTGAGCAAAATTTTGATTATATATTTTATACTGGAAGCGAAAATGTTGGTAAAATAATTTTAGAAAAAGCAGCTAAAAATCTTACCCCAACAACACTTGAACTAGGTGGAAAAAGTCCATGTATAGTCGATAGTAGTTGTGATTTAGATAAAACAGCAAGGCGAATAACATTTGGAAAATTTTTAAACTGTGGACAAACTTGTGTTGCACCAGACTATTTACTAGTAGATAAAAAAATCAAAATAAAATTAATTAAAAAAATCAAAGAAAACATAACTAAATTTTATTCAACAAATATTGAAAATTCAAATGATTATGGAAAAATTATAAATGTAAATCATTTTAATAGATTAATTAATTATTTAGACAACCAAAAAATAATTTTTGGAGGACTACACAATAAAAATAAATTATTTATTGAACCAACATTAATTAATATAAATAAAAAAAATATAAATTCTAAAATTATGACTGAAGAAATTTTCGGACCAATACTACCAATTATAGAATATACAAATATTGACGATGTAATTAAAATAATTAATTCTAAACCTAAACCACTAGCAATTTACCTATTTTGTAATAATAAATATATTGAAAAAAAAGTATTATCAGAAACATCAAGTGGAGGAGTTTGTATAAATGATACAATCGTCCAACTATCAAATCAGGAACTCCCATTTGGAGGGGTTGGAAATAGTGGATTTGGAAAATACCACGCAAAAGCATCATTTGATTTATTCTCAAATAAAAAAAGTGTTTTTAAAAATACAACAATATTTGAAACACCAAAAAGATTCCCCCCATACAACAAATTTAGTTTAAAAATTATTAAAAAAATATTTAATTAAATATCAGTTTTAAAAATAATAATAATGTTATCACATCAATAATTAGTCTAGAATTTGAAAAATCATTAATTTTGAAAATAATATAATTTTAAGTTTAATTTTTATAATTAGAATTTGAAATAATCATAAGTCATCCTCCAACAAAAGTTGGAGGCATACTTTGAGTGCAGGTACTGGGATTCGAACCCAGATAAACGGCTTGGAAGGCCGCCGTACTAGCCGTTATACTATACCAGCATGATTAAAATGAAGGCCACCGAACGTTTTCCGTTAAATAACAGTACTCCAAATGGCTAACTAGGCTTAACTTCTGTGTTCGAGATGAGAACAGGTGTAACCCAAAGCTATATGAACCTTCTAGTAATATTAAACCATAAACTATTTATAAATGTTTTCATAAATAAAACTTTAAACTATATATTAAAAATTACATAAAAGTAAATAAAACATAGGAAATAATAAAACTATAACAAGTTAAAATTTTAAATTAGAATTGAAATAATCATAAATCTGCCTTCAACAAAAGTTGAAGACATATCTTGAGTGCAGGTACTGGGATTCGAACCCAGATAAACGGCTTGGAAGGCCGCCGTACTAGCCGTTATACTATACCAGCAATTTAAAATGAAGGCCACTCGCGGTTTTCCGTTAAATAACAGTACTCCCATGAGCTAACTAGGCTTAACTTCTGTGTTCGAGATGAGAACAGGTGTAACCCAAAGCTATATGAACCTTCTAGTAATATTAAACCTCAAACCCTTTATAAATATTTTCATAAATAAAAATAACATTCCCAAAAAAAATAAATAAAAATATAGAAATAAATACAACAATATAATTAAAAAAATAGAAAATAAAATTATTTTTTAAGTTCAATAGTTTGAGTTGGAAATGCCATCTCAATCCCTGCTTTCTCAAACCCTTCCAAAATACCTAAATTAATATCTTCTTTCATTTGAGTTCTCTCAGTCCAATCATCCATAGTTAATTTATGAGCATAATAATAAACTTTTAAATCTAAACTATAAGCACCAAAATGATCAAAATAAACTGTTGTCCTAGGTTCATCAACATCAGGTTGATTAGTTAAAACATCCAAAATAATTTGTTTTGCCTCTTTAATTTTTGCTGAAGATGTCCCATAAACTAAACCTAAAGTCATCTTAACTTTAACAACTGGAACAGAAGTTACATTCTCAACAATATTATCTGCAAGCATTGAATTTGGAATAGTTAACAAAGTCCCATCATATGTCCTAATCTTTGTAGACCTTAATTTTAATTCCTCAATAGTCCCAGAATTCCCCTCAAAAACTACCTTTTCACCTTTCTTAAAAGTTTTATCAAAAATTAAAGCAATCCCTGAAAAAAAATTCTTTAAAATGTCTTGAGCAGCTAAAGCAAAAGCTAAACCTCCAACCCCAAGTCCTGCTAATAAAGCAGATACATCATACCCAAAATTACTCAGAATTAATAAAATACCAACTAAAAATAAAGAAATTCTAACAATTGAAACTAATAAATCAACCGCAGCCTCATTTTTCACTCCAATTTTACCCTTTTTCATATAATGAGCTAAAACCTCTGTTGAAAATTTAATCATAAAATAAACTACTGGAATAATAATTAAAAAATTCAAAATTTTTTCAAAAATAACACCATACAACTCTTGATTTAAAAATAATCCTCCAACATAAAAACACATTGCTAAAACAAACATCGAAACAGAAGGATTCAAACTTTTAATTAAACAATCATCTAACTCAAAACTTGTTTTCTTCGCCCAACTTAATAAAAAATTATTAATAATATACTTTAAAACCCAAGAAATAAAATAAGATGAAAAAATAATTAAAAAAAACACACCATATCTCCACAATTCATTTCCTAAAAACATATAACTAAAAATATTAAACATTTTTTATTTCTTCAAATTAGCAAATAAATCTGCCATTTTATTCTCTGTTGAATTATCTTCTTGTGATACCTTATAATCTTCAACATTCACTTTTGCCTTAGTAACTTCATAAACCAACTTAATACCTAAAAAACTTTCAAACTTTCTAGCCATCACAACATCAGGTTTAATTTGTGATTTTAAATAATGAGATAAAGTGCTCTCCTTAACATTTACAGCTCTCGCAACTTGATGAGGTGTTAACTTTTTATTATTAATACCTTGTTGAATTATTTGAGCATAATTTGTTGGAACTTCTAAATCAGTTTCCTCCCTACTATGTCTAGTAAAATTATGAGATTTTTTCTCACTACCTGATTTCATATTTCCCATAGTGGAACAGTTACCACAAAGATTCATACTTGAACCTGCAACTGTACTTGACCTTAAAGATGTAGATTCTTTTCCGCACATTTCACAACTTGCCATAATATAAATAAAAACTTTCAAGTTTAAATAATTAAGTAGTTTTTTTAGAATAAATAATATAAAACATACAATAAATATAATAAATTAAAATAACTAAATATTAGAATTTATGATATTTATTTTTATTTTTTCAAAACAGTTTTATTTTTAGAAATTGCTGAATTATTAATTTCACCTTTTAATTTTTGAATTTCTTTTTTTTTATTCTTAACTTTTGAAATTATATTATTAGATCCTGCACCCTCTAAAATCTCCGCTTGCTCCTTTAATTCTTTAGTATTTTTCAACAATATCTTTTTAACATTTTCAATCTCAGATGTAACTTCAACACCTTGAACTTTTGATTGACGATTATACCCTTTACGAATTTTATACTCTTCTCTCTTCAAAAATTCACTACCAATAAAACTTAAACTTGCTAAAACAATCCCAACACCAAATAAAATATATAAAGCTGCAACTAACCTTCCAAACTGAGATACAGGAGTTAAATCTCCATACCCAACTGTTGTTAAAGTAGATACTGCAAAATAAAAACTATCAATCCAAGTCCAACTAGATTCTAAATACCAAAATACAAAAGTTCCAAAAAAAATCCAAAGTAAAACAATAATTAACGCATTAATTATTTTCCAATTTTTAGTTGTAATCATAATTAAAAATAAAAAAGTAATTATATAAATATTAATCACTACTTAAATAATTTAAATTTAGATAAATGATTATTTAATAAAAATTAATACTTGGAAAGTAAATTTTCAAAACCAAACATAAACTTATTAAAATAGTAAACTATATAAATGGTTGGTTGGTATTTAATACTATTGAGAGTTCATTGCCCATATCGCATAATCCGGTATTGCGCCAGACTTGAAATCTGGTTCCCATGGAATTGGCGGTTCAAATCCGTCTGTGGGCGCTCTTTTTATACAATTCTAAATTACAAAAAATCAAATACTAAAATTATTCTATGTTAAAAATATTTTAAGAGGTGAAATATAGCAATGGCTTGAACGAAGTGAAACTATATTTTAATACAATTTTTTAAAAAAATTGTGTTTGAATCCGTCTGTGGGCGCTCTTTTTATACAATTCTAAATTACAAAAAATCAAATACTAAAATTATTCTATGTTAAAAATATTCTAAGTAATAGACTATAACAATGGCTTGAACGAAGTGAAACTATATTTTAATACAATTTTTTAAAAAAATTGTGTTTGAATCCGTCTGTGGGCGCTCTTTTTATAAAATTCTAAATTACAAAAAATCAAATACTAAAATTATTCTATGTTAAAAATATTCTAAGTAATAGACTATAACAATGGCTTGAACAAAATAAAACTACATTTAATTACCACTTCAAATAAACCATACCTGTTTTATTTTTCATTTGAAAATTAATTCCAACACTAACTAAATAAAATCCCACAATTAAAAATAACCTAGAAACTAAATCTAAATCAAACTCACCCAATAAAACATCTTCTAAAAATTCATCTAACAACTCAAATAAAATTCCAACTAAAATTAAAAAAAAACCCGATTTTAAAAAAATACTAAATTTTAATTTTAAAATATAAATAAATACTATTAACGAACATAATAACATTATAGACTCAAAAAAAATATCTAAATAATCAAAATCATTTACATGTTTAAAACTCAATAAATTAAAAGAAATCAAATTTCATTCCTCAAAACTAAATAATGTTTATTAAAAAGTAAAAATAAATATATGAATGCTAAAATAGTAAATACAACTACTGAAATATCTAAAAAATCCCCAAATAAACCTGAAACAAAAGAATCCAACAACTCAAAAATATAAGCAATTAAAAAAAATAAAAAAACAAGCGATAATTTATGCCAAAAATCAATATAATTCTTTTTAGTATTAATATCTATTAACAAATAAAATTTATAAGTCGAATAAAATACTCCAATCAAAACTATAACTAAAACTAATTCAAAAATTTCCTTTAATCCTGAATCAAATTCAAACATAAATAAATAAATTTTTTTAAATATAAAAATAAAATGTTTAAAACTGAAACTAAAAGAAAGCTATAATTCCATTAATTGTTTTTCTAAACCCTTAAAATCTCCCCTATTTTTAGTACTATCAAAAAATCCAGCTAACTTATTATATTTAATAACATCATCCCCATCATAAAAATAAGAATTCAAACTTTGACGAACTCTCTCAACATGCCCATAAGATTTATTCTTTTTTTCTAATCCCTTTAACCATAATGCACTCATACCTAAATCCCCAGTCCAATCTAACTCTTGTCTTTTAAGAACTCCCGATTTTATTTCTCGTCCAATAAATTGATGAATTGCTCCATAAGACTTAGGTCTATAAACTTCACCTAGAACTTCATAAATTCCTCCCTCACAACATTTTAAATAATGTGAATAAATTTTCTTTTGAGGATGTCCCCTAGAATATAAATCTCTAACTAAATCTTTTTCACAATCCAACCAAATTGAATCCTTATTACTCTCTTGTAAAATATCTGTATGATTACTAAAATGAACTTCATTATACTCATCTAAATCCATTAAAGGAACAAACTCACAATCTTTAGGCCTACTATCATAAAATCCTCGTAATGCTCCAATAACAGATAACTTTAATTCTTCATCAGAACACTCAAAAAATAATTTTTTAATATCTAACTCACAAAACCCTTCGGGAATTTTAAATAAATCAACATCATAAGTTTTAATACATTCAGCAAGTTTTAAAGTAGATTTACTATTTTTAAAACCTCTACCTAAATCTTTAAACGAATCAACTAATATTTTCGCCCTTAAACTTCTTTTTGAAACTTTATAATCCATTTTATTTAATAAAAAACTTTGACAAAATATTATTTGTCACACATAATAGTAACAAAGTCCAAAAACATTTATAAAAGTAATCATACAAATATAATTATGTTACACCTAATCGGAATTGGATATAAAAAAGAAAACTTAAGTCACGAGATGTTAGAAATCATCAAATCAGCTGACGAAGTATTTTTAGAATACTACACATCATTTTATCAAGACTCATTTGAAGACTTAGAAGAATTTGTAGGGAAAAAAATTACAGTATGTGATAGAGAAGTTATTGAATCACATATTGAAGATAAAATTCTATTACCTGCAAAAGAAAAAACTATTGCATTATTAGTAATTGGAGATCCTTTAATTGCAACAACACACACAGATTTAATCTTAAGATGTTCAGATTTAAAAGTAAAATCAAAAGTATACAACAACGTATCAATTGGAAACTTTATTACAAGAACAGGATTACAATTTTATAAATTTGGAAAAATTACATCATTACCATTTTACTCAGAAAAATTCATGCCAAGAAGTCCATTTATGGTTCACTTAGACAACCACAAAATGGGAGCACACAGTTTATTCCTACTTGACTTAAACCCATCAGACGATGTTGCGTATAAAGGCCATAGTAAATATTTAAAAGCTCACGAGGCAATTGAATTTATGTTAAAAATACCAAAATTAATGGTAGAAGAAGAAGAATTAGAAGAAAAAGATGCCGCAATTATTGATGAAGATACTCCAGCTGTAATTTGTTCAAGACTAGGATTTGACGATGAAGAAATTGTCTATGATACTTTAGAAGGACTTGCAAAAATCGATAGAGCAAAAAACTTTCGTGAACCATTATGTTTAATCATCCCTGGAGATATGCACGAAATGGAAGAAAGATATTTGAAGACTTTCCACTCATAGAGTTGAAAGTTCAAATAACTTTCTTTCGACCAAGAATCTCCATTGGAGATTGTTGAGTATGGAAGAACGTTACTTAAAAACATTTCACAGTTAAGTGAAATTTTTTAATTCTAAATTAAAATTCAAATTTGGATTTTAAACTAATTTTTAATACACATAAATTAAATATTATTATATATTTAAATAAATAATTCCAAAAGAACTTTTTACTCTAATTTCTCCAAACTCGACTTCATCGCAAGTGAAACTCTTTCTTCGTATTGAGCATTCTTCTCCTCCTCATTCTTACTCAAATCTAAATCTAATAAATTATCAATATAAGGTTTCAAAACTTGATAATCAACTTCATCATCAAAAGATTTCATAATAATTTCTTCTTCAATTTTTTTAGAATCTAAAGTTGAATCAATTTCAACAGCAACTAATTCTTTAGAAGTTAATTTATAAGTATTCTTTAAAACAATTAAAACTCCATTATCATACAAATTAGAAATAATTTTATTAATTCCAATATCTGATACCTTTCCATCAACAATCCCTGAAATTTCAAGTAATAATATTTTATTAACTAAATCATAATTAGATAACTTTTCCTCAATAATTAATTTTAAATCAACTGGATTTTTTTCAACCACATCAATTTTAACATGTTCTTTTTCATAAAGTTCTAAAAACATCCTATCAATTTTAGTATCACGAGTTTCAAAATCAAACTCACACAAATTAAAACAAGGTTTCTCCCTTTTTAACTCACTAAAATTATTTGGAAAAAGCGGACCAGGATAAGATAACTTTCCAAATCCATAACTCCCTTCCATAAAAGTATGAACATGTCCACCAGCATAATAATCAAAACCACTTGGCAAATAAGACTTAGTAACCTCAGTTTTCACCATTTTCATAAAATCAGGCTTAAAATCATTTAAAGTAGTATGAAACATAAAAATATTAAAATCATCCTTAGACAACTTTTGCCCATCAATCAAATTAGCATAAATATTTTTATCTAAACCACACTTTTTTCCAAGTATCCCTGAAATTACAACATTCCCATACCTATGTAAATATAACTCAACCTTATTCTCATCAATAAATTTTGGTTTAGAAACATCAACAAAAACTCCAGCAATCTCAAGTAACTCTAAAAAAGACTTACCAGAATTAGAATAATCATGACTCCCACCAATCACAAACAAAGGAATTTTATTCTCCTTTAACTTCATAAGTTCCAAAGTAACTTTAGAAACTAATTCAATTGGTGGCATTGCATTATTAAAAATATCTCCTGAAAACAAAACAAACTCAGGTTTAATCTCTAAAATTTTTAAAATCGCAAGCTCAAAAGTTTTAAAATTTAAATCTGTAAGCTTTTTCTCCCTAAATGCCCCTAAATGAAGATCAGCCATATGAACAAATTTAATTTTTTTTTCCATAATATTTTTGAAACTAAAAGAATATATAAAGGTTTAGAAATATTTAGAAATAATATAAAATAAAAGATAAAATAAAAGATGAAAAATCAATTAAATACACATAAACACACATTTTAATTTTAAAATATTATTTTAAAATAATCAAAAATAAAAACAGAATAAATTTATAAACTAAAAAAATAAATCATTCCTATGGTAAATACAATTACATATATAGGAATTGGAATTGGAGTTGTTGGACTAATTTGGGTTGCAACAACATACAACTCACTAGTTGGATTAAGAAACGATGTTAAAAAATCATTTTCAGGAATTGACGTTCAATTAAAAAGAAGAACTGATTTAATTCCAAACTTAATTAACACAGTAAAAGGATACGCAAGTCACGAAAAAGAATTACTAGAAAATGTAACAAAAGCTAGAACATCAATTATGGATGCATCAAATTCTGGAGATATAAAAGGTATGGCGCAAGGAGAAAATATGTTGTCTGGAGCTCTAAAATCAGTATTTGCTGTTGCTGAAAACTATCCTGACTTAAAAGCAAATGAAAATTTTTTAAAATTACAAGAAGAATTAGGGGAAACTGAAGACCAAATTGCTGCTAGTAGAAGAATTTACAACGAAAATGCGACATACTTTAACAATAAAATTGAAATGTTCCCAAGTAATGTAATAGCAGGAATGTTTAACTTTAAACAATCAGATTTATTCCAAGCAACTACTAAAGAAAGAGAAGCTGTAAAAGTTGAATTTTAATTCAACAACTAATTTTTAAAAAATGAAATTACCAGGAATCGGATTTTTTGAGTTTTTAAAACCATCAAATGAAAATATATTAAAAGCGGAATCTGAATTTTCACAAAACTCAAATAAAAAATTTTGGGATGCTACAAACTCATTAAATTTAACTATTGTAAAACAAAATTCAGTAAATATTTTTTCAAAATATGAAAAATTAAAACAAGACCCTCAAATTATTTCAAAACAAAAAAAAAATGGAGTAATTATTGGAGTTATAGGTTCAATTATCTCAATCCCAATAGCAATATTAACTCAAGAATTTATAGTATTAATATTTGGATTAATAATCTCTTGGACATATTATCTATCAATTACAGCCTATTATAAAAATTTAGCAATAGATTTAGTAAAAGCTCAAATTGCAAAAGAAAATAATTGGTTATACGACCCAGAAAAAAATCAATCAAAATGGAATGATTTAGCTAGATATTTTCCAGAAATTTTTCAAAAAGGAAATAAAGATAGATATGTAGAAGATACATTTTGGGGAACTTACCAAAATAATAATAAAACTACACATTTTAATTCAGGAAGATTTTCATACACAGTAGAAACAGGAAGTGGAAAAAATAGAAGTTCAGTAAAATATCATAAAAATTATTTTATATTCGCAATTCCAAAAGAATTAAAGTCAAGATTTCATATGTTTCCTGAAAATATTGGAAGTAAAATTGGAAATTTTTTCTCCAAAAAAGAAATAAATACCGAATCAATTGAATTTAACAAAACTTTCGCATTTTCATATAATGGTAAAAAAGGTGACCAAGCACTCCACATTGTAAAAACTTTAAGTCCTGCAATGCAAGAAAAATTAATTAAATTAGCAAAAGAAAAAAATGATACAAATATATTATTTGCTCACAATACAATTACATTCTGTTTTGATGGATATATGATAAATAACCCAAAAACTAATTTAGAAAAAGAAATTAAATTAAATAATGAAGATAAAAAAGAAATTGAAAATCAAATGAATTACTTAATTGATATCTCAAACCAAATGACTAAATATTTAGATTAAACACATAATACATAAGTTATATGAAATATATAATTATTAATTAATTATAATTTATTTCTAATTTAATCCAAACCCTTCTAAAATTTGAGTAGTATGATATTTAGTTTTAACTTTTTCGATCACATCAACAATATTAAATTTTTCATCAATTAAAAAAGTAGTTCTAACAGTCCCCATATACTCTTTACCCATAAATTTCTTTAACTGCCAAACCCCATATAACTCATTAAATTTCAAATCCTCATCAGACACAAGCGCAAAAGGTAATTCCTTTTTTTCTACAAATCTTTGATGTAACTTAATTGGATCCTTTGATACTCCTACTACACAAATCCCTGCATCACTCAAAACTTTAAAATTGTCACGCAAATTCTCAGCTTGCATGGTACAACCAGGAGTTAAATCTTTTGGATAAAAATATAATGCAATTTTTTTCCCTTTAAAAAAACTCAATTTCATCTCTTTCTCCTCCCCACCAATTAAAAAACTCCCTTTAAAATCTGGAGCCTTATCATTTATTTTAACCATAATAAAAAAGTTATATAACTATATATAAAAATATTGTACTATGATAATATAAACAAATTATGTCACATATTCCAAACTATTTATAAATCAATAAAATATATTCATCACTCAACAATTCAAACAAATCAAAACCTTTATATACATTACATTGCAATATATAATTATGGAATTAATTTTAGAAACTCCTCAACTATTAAAAAAAAGTATGGATATTATATCCGATATTGTTTTAGAGGGAACAATAGTATTTAAACCAGACTACTTAGAACTTGTAGCATTAAACTCAAATAATGTTGTTATGGTAATTTTTAGACTATTATCAACTAATTTTGAAAAATACAATATTGAAGAAGATGCTCAAATCTCATTAAGTTTAGAACACTTAAGCACAGTTTTAAAAACTTGTGACGATAAAGGTAAATTAATTTTAGACGTAGATACAAACTCAAATAAATTAAAAATTACATCTGAAGGAAAAAATAGAAAAGAATTTGAATTATCATTAATTGATTTTAGAGATGATAACTTACAAAAAGTTCCAAATTTAGACTTCCCTGTTAAGATTGTATCAAGTTCATCAAACTTTACATCCGCAATCACAGACTTAGGATTTTTAGATGAAGGTGTCGGATTAACAATTGAAGATGGAAACTTCTCAATGGAAGGAAAAAATAACTCAATGGCAGGTAAAATTGATTTTACAACTGATGTTGATGTATCAGATAAAGAAGGTAAAAACTTTACTGCTAGATATTCAATGGATTATTTAAAGAAATTTATGAAAGCTGAAAAGATTGTAAACACAGTTGAATTAAGTTTTTCATCAGATTATCCTTTAAAAATTGAATACAAAGTTGTTGATAAATTATTATTAGGATTCATTCTCGCACCTCGTGGTGAAGAATAAATTATATTTTAAATTTTCAAAATAAATAAAATAATTAACTACAATATTATATAAATTATATAATATATTAAACCCTTTTTCTAATAAACAAAACAAATAATTTAGATTATTCTAATATAAAATTAAAACAAATTTTAACTAAAATATTGATTTAATTTGAAATGACAAATAATATTTAAAAACTAATTTAATTAAAAAATAATTATGCCTCACCAATGTTTGAAATGTGATAAAATTTTTGATAATACATCAGATGTAATTATTAAAGGATGTTCTGATTGTGGAAATAAATTATTTTTATATGTAAAATCAGTTCCAAAAGAAAAGGAATCAATTGAAATTTCTAAAGAACAAAAAGATTTAATTTTAAAAGAAGTAGAAACAGCTGTAGGAATTGAAGATCCAGATATGCCAGTTATTTTAAAATTAGAAAATATTAAGATTTTAGCCCCAGGAAAATATGAAATTGACATCAACCAATTAATGAAAAAAGAAAAACCTGTAGTCTACAAAGTTCAAGATGGAACTTACGTAATTGATTTAAATTATCTACAAAATCCAAATAATGAAAAAAAACCTAAAAAAATTAAATAAAAATGGAAAATAAAAATAAAAATGTCAAAAATGAATCAATAAATAAAAATACTAAACCTAAATATAAAAAACCACAATTATCTAAAAAAGGCCTAGTTTCAAATAAAACTAAAACAGAAAAAAAACAAATAAAAACTAAAAAAAATCAAACAAATAAATCAAATTTAAATCAAAAAAAACAAAACCATAAATCACCAATTAAAAATAGTTTAAATGAAAAATTAGATTTAATTATTCAAAATCAAAATAAAATTTTAAAAAATGAACAAATAATTTTGGGTAAGGAAGACGAAATTGAAGATTTAGAAAAACAAGATTTAGCACAAGATAAAAAAGCAAATCAAACAGAAGAAGAAACACTTCAAGCTTTAGAAAACATGTCAAAATCCCTAAATAAATCAATCTCCAAACCTCTAAAACTAGTTACAAAAAGAGATGTTTTTAAAGGTTTTATTGGGTCATTTGTTGGAGTTATGGGACATTTTGCATTTTCAAAAGCATCAGACATTGCTCAACATTTATCAATTTATCAAACAAGTATCTTATATATTGTAGCAGCAATGATAATTGTAATTATGTTATATTATACCGGATTTAGAAACATTGAAAAACAAATTGTTTTAAAATTTATGCCATTAAGAGCAATTACATTATATTCAGTTTCAATTTTTACAATTATATTTGTAAATTTATTATTTGGAAAGATTCATTTTCCAATAGAGTTTACAGAATTATATAAACTAGTAGGAGCTAGTATAATCTTAGCAGTAATGGGAGCTGGAACAGCTGACCTATTAGGAAAAGTGGAGAATCATTAAAATGGGATTATTCGGATTTAAAAAAACACAAGATAAGTCAAAAGACACGTATCAATTATTAAAAGTTAAATTAGGTGAAATTCAAATTCATTCAACTGAGATTATTAAAGAAATCGAAACTTCAACATTTGAAAATAAATTAATTGAATATAATAATGAAATGTTACAATTTTTAGAAAATTTACAAATATTTGAAAATTTTTTCATTCATAATAAACAAGTAAACAAAATTAATGTTGTTAGTAAATTTTTAGATTCAAGACATAGATCCCAATTTGTAATTAAAAAAGATAAAAATACTAAAAAAAATCTAGAACAAAGAACAAAAGAATTAATTCAATTAAAACAAGAAATTGAATTAGCAAACAAAATGGATTTAGAATTAAATAAATAATTTAAATCTCTAATAAATTTTTCTATAAAATAAAAATAATTTTCCAATTTTAATATTTTTGTCCCAATATAATAGCAAACATTTATAAAAATCTTTTTCTTAAAATTTAGTATGAGTGAAAAAGAAAAATTAATTGAAAATTTAGTATCTAAATCTGGTAAATCAATTGATGACATTAACAAGTTAGTAGCAGATAAAGTTAATGAATTATCAGGTTTAGTATCAGAAGAAGGAGCAATTTATATTGTTGCAAATGACATTGGAGTTAAATTAGATGCTGAAAGACCTAAAAAAGAAGCTGATTTAGTTAAAATTGAAGATGTAACTGAACCTAAGGTTCCTACTTCATTAAATTGTAAAGTAATTAGAAAATACGATAAAGTAACTTTCCAATCAAAATCTGGTTCTGAAGGTTCAGTTCAATCAATTTTAGTTGGTGATGAAACTGGAGTTACAAGAATTGTTTTCTGGAACGAAAAAACTGAAGTTTTAGATAATATTCAAGAAGGAGACATTCTAGCAATTACAAATGCATATTCAAGAGAAAATAATTCTCAAAGAATTGAAATTCACTTCGGACAATACTCAGAAATTGTTGTAAACCCTCAAGGAGTTGAAATTACATTGCCAGAATATACACCAAGAGATATTGAATTTACTGAAAGTAAAGTTAATGCTTTAGAAGAAGGAGCAAAAAACATTAAAATTAATGGAATTGTATCATCTTATGATATTCCAAGATTTTATGTTGGATGTCCTGAATGTTTTAAGAAAGTTCAACAAGATGACGGAAAACAAATGTGTGGGCAACACGGTGAAGTTCAAGCAAATAGAATCCCAATTGTAAATTTAATTGTTGGAGATGAAACTGGAACTATTGCAGTTGTAGGATTTAGAGATAGAGCTGAACAATTATCTGGAGTATCAACAGAAGAAGTTTTAGGATTTACTGAAGATATTGATAAATATAGAGATTTCTGTAAAAGAATTGTTGGAGCTAAAGTAGAATTAGGTGGAAATGTTACAACAAATAACATGACGGGTGATATGCAAGTTATGGCAAACCAAATTATTAATTTAGAATTAAAAACAGTTGAAGAAATTGCTAAAGATGAAATAGCTGAAGAATCTAAAAAAGCAGAAGCCACAGATGATGAAGATTTAGACATTGATATTGAAGAAATTGATTTCGATGACGATATGTTGTAAAAATCTTTGATTTTAACAACGCCCAAAAATTCATAATTTTTGGAGATGCTTTAAATTTACTAATAACATTTAGAAATTTTTAATTTCTATATTTTTCTTAAATTAAATAAATCAATAATAATTTTTCTAAGTTCAATTTTATACAAAAATCTTAAATTAATGTATAATCTACCAGTTTGTGAAAAGATTTATAAAAAACTAATTCCTAATATTTTCTATATAAATAAAAATGGCTGAAAAAGATTATTATAAAATTTTAGGTGTTAGTAAATCTGCATCAAAAGACGAAATTAAAAAAGCATATAAAAAATTAGCTATGAAATATCATCCAGATAGAAGTTCAGAAGCTAATGCTGAAGAAAAATTTAAAGAAATTAATGAAGCTAAAGATGTTTTAACTGATGATTCTAAAAAATCAAACTACGATAATTACGGAAGTGCTGATGGTCCACAAGGATTTGGTGGTGGATCTGGAGGTCACGGAGGTGGATTTGGAGGAGGATTCAATATGGATGATATATTCTCACAATTTGGATTTGGTGGAGATTCTGGATTTGGAGGTTTTGGTGGAGGATCACGAAGACAACAAAAAGATACAAGAATTTATGTTGAAACACAAGTTTCATTAGATGATGTATATTTTGGAGTTGAAAAAGAATTAAAATACCAAAGAGATTCAGAATGCTCCAGCTGTGATGGAAAAGGAGCTCAAAACCCAAGTGACATTTCAACTTGTTCATCTTGTAATGGCCAAGGAATGGTTTTAGAAACAAAACAAACAATTTTAGGAATGGTTCGAACTCAAGTTCCATGTCCAAGTTGTAATGGAAATGGAGAAACTGTTAAAAATCCATGTAATTCATGTCATGGAACAGGATCAGAAAGAAAATCTGAAACATTATCAGTTAAAATTCCTAAAGGAATTGAATCAGGAGTAACATTAAGAGTTACCGGAAAAGGTGATTATGATAAAGATACTAAATCATTTGGAGATTTATACCTAAAAGTATATGTTAAAACTCAAAACGATTATGAAATTGATGGTGCTGATTTATATAAATCAGTTAATGTAAATTTTGTTCAAGCAACTTTAGGAGATGAAATTGAATTTAAACATTTTGATAAAACATTATCATTAAAAGTTCCAGAAGGAACTCAACCTGGAACAATTTTAAGATTAAAAGGTAAAGGTTTACCTCATTTTAATTATAGTTCACACGGAAATTTATTTGTAAAAATTAATGTAGAAATTCCAACTAAAACATCATCTAAACAAAAAGAAATTTTATTAGATTATGCTAAAACAACTCAAGATAAATCTTTCATTAAAAGAATGAAAGGTTTATTTAAATAAAATGGAAGGAGAAGTTTTTAACACTCACAAATTTTTTTACACATTAAATTATGAAGGAAATATTAAAGGGAAAAAAGTTATTTTTTTAGATAGAAGTAATCAAGAAAAATCTGCTATTATTGATAGAATTGAAATTGGAACTAGTCCAATTTCATTTAGACTTTTTGACACTCAAGGAATTCGTCACACAATTTTATTTATTAAAGTTAGAGAAGTATATGATACTGAAAATCAATTAGTTTGGGATAGTAAAGATATTGATTTATCAAATGTTAGAACTATCAAAGTTGATAAAGTTAAAGTAGAAAAAAAAGAAATCATTTAACTTTATCAACCTCCAACAACCATAGTTTGGTGTGAGGTTCAATTTCTAAATACATTGTATTTAAAATGATTGATAAAGTTAAAGTAGAAAAAAAAGAAATAATCTAAATATAAAAAATATTTTTATTCTAAATTTTTCCAAAATTTATCTAAATTCTCCAAAGTCAAATGCAAACACATTTCCTGCTTAAAATATTTCTTCAAATCCCCATCAATTAAATGTTTAAAAGAATGTTTATCTAACCAAACTTGCTTTTTAATTAGTTCTGCTAATTCATTTTTATCAAAACAAAGTCCATTAATATCTGCAAGCACAACAAAACCAGTTTTATTTACTCCACTATTCATAGCAAAATTAAAATCAATATCAGAAAATCCATTCTTCCAAGTTTGAAAAGTATTTTGAATATAATTATCAACAATTTTTTTATTTTCATCTAAACTATGAGAATTAAAATAATCCTTCAAAATAACTAATTCTTCTTGAGTATACTCCAAAGAATCACAAAATATAGGATTACCTATAATTTTAGAATCAATTTTATCAATATTTTCTCGAAGAACTGAAATAGACTCTTTTCCAGAAGAAATAATTGAACTCAATTTTTCAACTAGAGATAAATTAAATCTATATCGGATGGACCAAAATAATAATTTAGAAAATTTATAAAAATTAAAAGTCGGTTTTTTCAAAACTCTATTATTAGGTAATTCATATACAGTATAAGATAAACCTTGTCCAATCTTTTTCATTATAAAAAATATTATTTTAAAGTTTATAAATTAGATGTTTAAGTTTCAATTTACAAAAATAATTCACATAAACTTATATTAATTCAAAATATAATATTAATATGAATCAAACTCTTAAAGATAGAAAAAATAAACTTCAAGAAAAAAAAGAGGTTTTAAAAATTTTAATTTCAACTAATAATAAAATTCAATTAGAAATTAATAAAGAAAATAAAAAATATTTTTCAGAATTAAACAAAGAAACTAAAGATAAATTAAATAATATTAAATATCAAAATATTGAAAAAATAAAAAAAAGACATTACAAGATTTATTCTGAACTAAATTATGGATTAGAAAATGGAAATATATTAGTATCTAATGAAAATACTACAAATTTCAATGTTTTAGGTATAAAAGAATTTGAAAAAGAAATTGAGAAAGAAGAAGATAAAATATTTCAACAAAAGATATTAATACAAAATTCTAAAGATAATAAAATTCAAAATAGAAATAATAATATCATTGCTAATTTTACAATGATTTTAGCATTTGGAGTTATTTTTGAAATTATAAAAGAATTAGTAAATACTTACAATCCAATTCAAGAATTAAAAATAATAATTTACTCAACATACTTGATAAGTGTATCAGTTATGGCATTTGTAATAATACTTCATCAATTGAATATAAAAATAAAATAAAAATATTAAAAATAAAAAAAGAATATAGAAAATTCGCTAAAGCGAATTTAAAACTACTTCCCCCAAAGAGTATTCTCTTGTCTCATAACTTCAGCAATATCAGCTAGACAACTTCTTTCATCAGGACTTAATAAATTCTTATTCTCCTTTAATTTTCTAAAGTTTTCCTCCCCCATAAAAGTCATAAAAACTGTTCCTTCTTCGGCGTTCTTTCCAATAACAACATCATCCATAGAAATAGCAGCTTGACCACCAACCTCTAAAACAGATAAAGTTTCATCCTTATCCTTAATAGTTTTAATAGTTCCAACCTTTTTTCCATCTTGTGTCATTAAACTCACACCAGGAATACAATTTCCAGATTTCACTTCAACTCCAACAACTGCAGGACCTGATACCCTAAAAATACAATTAGGTAAAATCTTAATCTTATAAGGCATAGTCATCTCACTTAAAATTTGTCTATCAATTTCCTTTTGTTTATTCTCTAACCAATCACTTGATTGTTCAATTAACTTATAGATAATATCATGAGAAAAAATTGTAACTCCAGCCTCTTCCGCCATCTTCTCTAAAACAGGATCTAACTTTTGAGAAAAATTCAAAATTAAAGCATTCTTAGGATTATGCTTTAAATCAGCACCAGCATCCATAACATCCATTTTAGTAACCTTCCCAACCTCAGCCTTTCTTAAAGGAATATTATGCTCATCTAAAATAAAAGATAAAGCTTCTAAACTCCCTAATGTATCAGCCTTAACTAAAATTCCTTCTTCACAAGTTTTAATATTAGAATCAGTCATCTCCTTTTCTAAAGCTTCAATAAAAGAATCAACTTCCTCTTGTTTAGCATTCTTTCTAACAGAAATAATTGGCATACCAGCTTGAATTTCTCCAAAATCTGGACAAGCTAACTTTACTCCACTCGCAGCCTGTTGCTCAGGAATTGTCTTAAACTTAGTTCCACTATCACGGATCTCCTTCATCTCACCAGGTTTTAAAATAGACTTCAAATTAGATTCTTGAACTCCATCAATAGATAAAGCTAAAACCCTATCTCCTTGTTTAATAACTCCATCATACAAAATAACATCAATTGTTTTTCCTAAACCAGGATAATCCTTAACTTCTAAAATAACACCCTTAGCAATATTCTCATTCTCAATAGTTAATTTTTTCTCCATATACTTTTGAGTTAAACCAACTAAAGTTGTAATTAATTCAGTAATCCCCTCACCAGTATGAGCAGAAATAGGAACAACAGCAACTTGCTTTGTAAAGTCACTTACTCTATCATATCTGTCAGCCTCTAAACCAAACTCATTAATTTTCCCAACTACATTATACACAAATTCTTCAAATTTATATGTAATCTCTTGTCTTTGAGTTGCAATATTATCCAATAACTTTTTATCAGGTTGTGATTTCCATAAAGGAATCTTATCAATTTTATTAGCAGCAACAATAAAAGGAGTATTCATTGACTTTAAAATCTCAATCGCTTCAATAGTTTGAGGTTTAAAACCTTCAGTAATATCTACCATCAAAATCCCAATATCTGAAATACTTCCACCTCTCTTTCTTAATGATGTAAAAGCCTTATGACCTGGCGTATCAATAAATAAAAGTCCTGGAATCTTAATCATATTAGCAGGAATAGAATCCTTAACAGTTCTAATTAAATCCTTCTTTGGAACCTCTGTTGCTCCAATATGTTGAGTAATTCCACCCGCTTCCTTATCTGTAATCTTACTTCGTCTAATAAAATCTAATAAAGATGTTTTTCCATGGTCCACATGCCCTAATACTGAAATAATTGGTTGTCTCATAAAACTCATTTTTTGTTTGTCTCCATAAATTGAAAAATATCACTAATTTTTCATAAAAATTTTTTAAATATCTAATAAAAATTAATCAAAAAACATTTATAAAGCTTCTTCAATCAAAATATAATATGAAAGACTCTAAAGTAACTAAAAACTTACTAAACCACATATCAGCACTAGGATCAAAAGAAGTAACCTTACTAATTCCTATCTTTTTTTTCCTAAATGATCAAATAAATTTAGCAATAAAAATATTCTCCGGACTAGTAATTGTATACATTATAGGAATAATAATCAGATTAATATATTTTAAAGAAAGACCAAACAAAAAACCAAGAAATAATATTTTACAAAAAATTGATGCTAACAGTTTCCCAAGTATGCACTCATCAAGAAGCACATTTATCACAATATGTTTAATTCAATACTTTAACTTTGAAATAAAAATTATTTTATTTTTTTCTATAATTTATATAACAATACTATATGCAAGAATTCACAAAAAAAGACACGACTACAAAGACCTTTTAGGAGGTATTTTTTTAGGAATTCTTCCATTTATATTTTTATAAAATAAAATTAAATAAATAAAAAATTAATTAATTAATTAAGAAAATTCAATTATACTTAATGAATGATTCCCAGTAACGTAAATATATGGTAACTTAACTGAAATATCTTTAATTAATGGATATCCACTAAAACTTTCCAAATGTTTAATATTTGTTTTATCAGAAATATCCATAACATGAAGTTTTCCACTCCCAGTATCAGAAATAAAAGCAAAAATCCCTTCTACTTTCACATCATAAGTATTTGAAAATAAAGTTGAATTAACATAATCATTAACAGTTACAATATTACTCTTATCAGACACATCAACAATACTAAATTTATCATTAATTGTTAAATATAAAAAACCATCTACAACTTGAGCATTATAAGACCCAATTGAAGACCCTAATAGATTCATATTATAAATATCTGATACATTCCAAAAAGTTGAAACTGTTGGACCAACATTATACACAACATCATTATCAACAAATACATCATAACTACTTGAAGTATCATGATACTTAATATATGATAAATTTGTAGGATCAGACACATTAAAAATATAAATATAAAACCCATTTGTTTGAGCCAAATAAGCAAGACCTCTATCATCAACAAAAACCCCATCTTGTTCATTAACACCAACATCAGTTGTCCCCAATAAAGTTATACTTGATGGATCTGAAACATTATAAGATTCAAAATCTCCACTAACATAATGTTCAGTCCTATACAAAACATCATCCTTAATTGTAAGTCCCCTAACTGAACCCCAACCAAACTGTCCATAACTAGAAATATTATACGGGTCAGAAATATCTAAAGCATAAATTCTTGAATAATCAGAAACATAAGCAGTCCCATCATTAATTTCAACCACATAAGAATTAGGAACTGGAAATCTACCAACTGATTTAAGTGATGGATATCCAACTCCCTCAACATTCAAAAATTTAGAACTCAAACCCACATTAGAAGAAACAATTACTTCATAAACATCCTTAACCAAACCTAATGTGCAAAGATTCAAAGAAGTTTTAGAAATCCCTGGTGAAATCTTTTTATCAATTAAACAACTCTTATTTCCAATAAGAATAGAATCAACATAAATATCAACATCATTTGAATTTTTCAAATAAATCATATTACCAAAAATTTGATCAACCTCAACTTTAAAATTTGAACTTTCAGAAACTTTTAAAGTTGTTAAAGACAAAAAACTAGAATTCCAATTTTGAAATAATGTTACACTTAAAACACTTACAACTAACAATAAAGAAACTGCTACAACAGAACTAATAGCTTTTTTAAAATACATACTATAAAATTTTAATTTATTACTATATAAATTTTTCTTTTAAAAATAAGATAAAAATAAAGAATAAGATTTAAATTAATTTATTCAATTAACTTAGTTTCTAACTCATTTGAAATAACTGTTCCAGAAATAGGTTTTCCATCTAAAAAATTATTTAACTCTCCAAGCTTAGTTCCATGAACCATAGCAACTTTCATATTATTCTCATCAGCCATTTTAGCAGCAATTGGATCAATTGGTGAACTCATCCCAGGATCCCATTCCTTTGGCACTAAATCTCTATAATCAGACCATTTAATAGTGGAATACTTTTTCGCATCAGCATCTAATCTTGGATCTGCCGTATAAACATTTTCAATATTAGATAAATTAATTATTGATTCAGCCCCAAACTTTTTAGCAATAATTGCTGCATCATAATCAGTTGAAAAACCAGGTTTCCAACCAGCACCAATTAAAATTTTTTCAGAAAAATCAATATTAACTAAATCTTTCTCATAATCCTTAACTAATTTTGGATGTGCCCATAACTTAAAAACAGTCCTTAATAAATGTGCATTAATTCTAGTAGCATGAATACCTAACCAATCCTTTTCCTCATTATCTAAACCTGAAACAACAGCCGCAGAACTTTGATACTTTCTAGCAGTTTTCCCACCTCCAGCAATTAAAATAAATCTATCCCCTCTCTCAATTCTCTTAATAATGAATTGCTTAAAAACTGATAAAAAATCAGTGTCAATCTCCTCTGGAACAATTAAACTTCCACCAACCGCTATTACATGAAGTGCCATTTAATATAAAATTAAAAAAAGAATATATAAATTCTTGTAACTTACTAAAGTCACAATATAAAATAAGAAACCAAATAAAATAAAATAAAAATAAGAAATTAAAAAAGAAAAAGAAAAAGAAAACTTAATTAACAATTACATCAACTAAAGTTTTTAAAATTCTATTATATACTAAAACTAAAACATTTGAATCTTTATTATTATCAAAATCATCTGTAACTCTTAACTTAAATTCTAAATTTGTTTCATCAGAACCTGAAACATAAGATTTCAAATCAACATCAAAAATATTAACTCTACCATCAAACTCTCCAACTAAAAATTCCTCATTATTAATAACTAACTTAATTGGAACTTTCTTTGAAACATCTCCTGAAACACTAACCTTATTTGTATCTGTATAAAATTTATCTAAAACTTCATAAACTGAATCTCCATAAATTTGACTTAAAGTTAAACTATAAGGTGGATTTAAATCTCCTGAATCATTATCGTCCTCATCTAAAATTCCATCACCATCATCATCTGAATCAACCTCATCAGGAATTCCATCATTATCATCATCTAAATCACTATCATCATCAATACCATCATTATCTGAATCCTTATCTCCATCATTAGAACCTGAATCATTATCATCCTCATCTAAAATTCCATCACCATCATCATCATTATCATCTTCATCAGCAATTCCATCATTATCATCATCTGAATCTAAATTATCAGCAATTCCATCATTATCTGAATCCTTATCTCCATCTGAATCTTGTCCACCTGAATCATTATCATTTTCATCAATAATCCCATCACCATCATCATCTGAATCATCCTCGTCAGGAGTTCCATCATTATCATCATCTAAATCTTCATTATCACAAATTCCATCATTATCTGAATCCATATCACTTCCTTGACCAGCTCCACCAGAACATAAATTTTCATGACCATCATCTCCGGAATCATTATCATCCTCATCTGGAATTCCATCACCATCATCATCATTATCATCTTTATCAGGAATTCCATCATTATCGTCATCTGAATCTAAATCATCACAAATTCCATCATTATCTGAATCCATATCACTTCCTTGACCAGTTCCACCTGAACATAAATTATCATCATCAGTCCCAGTCTCATTATCAGGAATAATTACAACAATTTTCCCATCAGTACTATCTCCACTAACAGTTGTAATTGTAACATCAACATTATTATGTCCTGTTTCTAAATCAACATCACACACAAAATTAAAATCATCAAAATCACAATCACCAAAATGAGTTGAAACATCTGAAACTTTTTCATTAGATAAAATTTGACCTTGAACAAAAGCATTCTTAGATTCTACATAAATATCATTCCCAGTAAAATAATATTTTAAATCCATATCTGACTTATCCAAAACATCCGAAACTCCAGTATAAATTCTTGAAAAACTATTTTCATAACTATCAAAAACTTCAATTTCATCTCCAACAGAAACTAAATTAATCTCACGACAAAAATCCCAATACCCATTTGTATTTAAACATCTATCTCCAACCCCAATTTCATTTCCATTAACTAAAATTCTATCCACCTCAGACAAAGTTCCTAAAATAATAACTTTAGTTTCTAAAAAATAAATTTCAGGATTAATTCCATCAATAGATACAATTTCATCATAATCAAACTTAACTAAACTTTCCTTTTTACCATGTAAATTTAAACTTCTCAAACCACTTCTTTGTCCTGCAACTAAATTAAAATTTTGAGGTAAAACTTGAGTTGTATAAATTCCATCATAACTATTAACAAACTCTAAAACTTTTGATTGTGAATTAATAACTGAACCTGAAAAAAATTCATTGTTTTCATTTAAAAATTGTAAAATTAAATTTGAATTATCAACTCCAACACCATTAAAAACATAACTTAATGAATTCCCCATAAAATCTCTACCTGAAATTACAAGATTAGTATTTCTATCTAAAACAACATAAATTTCAAAATAATTACCAAACCTACTCTCAACACCAGAATTTATTTTAAAACTACTCCAATCAAAATAATCACTAATAACTCTTCCAGTCACAACAACAGTGTTCCCAGTTTTCAAAATTGGATTTGAAATAAAATCTAACTCAATTTTAGGTTTTGAAATTACTTTATAACTAAAAGTTTTACTAAACTTATTTCTATTATTATCAATAAAATTTAAAACAAATTCTCCAGAAGTTTCAGTTAATTTAATATCTAAATCAACTAAATTTTCTTTATCAATTTTATAATTAGTTTGATCCTCACCATCTAAATAAATATTCTCAAAAGCAATATTTTCACTAAAAATAAACTTCACATTATTATCACCTAATTCATTAAAAAATATTCTATTTCCTAACTCCCCACCATTTGACACAATTACTTCATCAACTGTAATAACTGAATCTGAAATTACAAAACTTCCAAAAATCTCCTTAAAATTTCCAGTTAAATCATAAACTAAAATACTATAAGAATAATCTCCGGCAGGTAAATTTTCAATATCATATAAAAAATAATTCCCTCTAACATCTAAATGTTCATTTGAATAAACATTTGAATTTAATTTAAAAATAGTTTTAGAAATATCAAAACCAAAATCATCTTGAATTTCAAAAATAAACTCATTTTTATTACTAACTAAATTTGAACTAACAACTTCAATTTCAGGTTTTTTATTATCATAATAAACTAATTTTTCAGCCTTAGCTCCATCAGGACCGGATAAATAAATATAATTTTTACCATATCTTAAACCATTTAAATCTAAATTTAACTCACCACTAATTGCTTTTTTAGTTGATACAAATTCACCATTTAAATAAATATCAAAATCTAAATCATATAATGTTAAAATATCTAAATTAACTACAGGACTTGTTGTAAACTTTGTAACATCAAACTTTGTAAATCTAAATTTATCTAAAATAAAAGTTACATCATAAGATTTAACTTTATCGCCAGATTTAATCTCAATTGAATTTAAACCTTGATTTAAATTAACAAAACCTGCAAAATTTCCAAAATCATCAGACACAACCGGATTTCCAGAAATAAATACTCTTGAATTTGAAGAACCAATATTTCCAGAAACAAAATGATTTCTCTTTAAAGTATAACTATCAATTACATTATTCACAACTGAATTATCATCCAAATTTATACTTGATACACTTGGATTAAAATTAATTACAGACTTAGAACTTGAAATAATTACTCTATCAACAAAATCAGAAACTAATCCATTTTTTCCAACACTTGCAAACTTAAAAAAATTAATTCCATCATTTAAATTTAAATTAATAATAAAAGAATCATCAGCTAAAACATTAACTCTCTTAATTGTTGTTCCAAATTTATCAGCAACAATTATTTCTGAAGAAAATAATGCTGTTCCTAAAACATCAATAGTATTTGATTGTGTATTTAAATTTACAGGAACTACAGGTAAATTTGGTTTTAAATTATCAAATAAAAATTCTTGAGAAAATGGAAAAGATTTTCCAGCCCTATTTGTAGCAATTACATCTAAAACATAAACACCAGGTTTAGTAAAAGGATTAATATTATTTACAACATTTGTTTGATAATTAACATCAAGTTTTAACCTGTTTTTATTATTTGATTTTTCATAAATTGAAACCTCATAACTATCAACATCAATCCCCTCAATAAAATTCAAATTAAATGAATTAAATGGACTTGTGAAAATTTCACAACTGCTATCTCTTGAAGTGTAAGAACATCCATCAGCATAAGCTAAACTAGATAAAAAAATACAACTTACAAAAAAAGATACTAAAAATTTAATATTTAAATATTTCATAACTAAATCATAAAAAAATAATTATTATAATTAAGTTTTAATTAAAGGTAGTAAAAGATAGTTTCATATAATAAATTACTAACTAAAATAAGATAAAATTGAATTTTAAATGAAAAAAATATTAAATTAATGTCTTAAAGATTCTTTAAAAACATTTGGAAAATAATTTAAATTTGATAACTCATATAATAAAGTTTTAGAAAAAATTAAATCATTATTATCTGATAAATCAGAAAATTCATTAATTATAAAATTAAAATTTTTATAATTAATTTTAGAATATTTTTTTAATAAAACTTTATTATGTTTATAAAAATAATTTAATTCCTCATCAGAATCAAAATTAGTTTTTTTATTTAAAATATGATTATAATATCTAATTAAATTATGAAACTCGAACTCAGAAATAGCATTTTGAAAAACAAACAACCTTAATTTTTTAGAAAACTTATAACGAGAAAAAAAGTTATAAAATACTTCAGGCACTAAACTAATAATAAAATAACTAAAAAATTCCTCAAACATAAAAAAAAGAAATAAATAATTTATATAAGCATTTGTAAAAATAAAATAAAAACTTAGCTAAAAGAAAAATAAAAAATTAAATTTTTAAAGACTTAGCCTTTAAAACATCTTTAATAGTATCAATTAACATCCCAGTTAACTCTAAATCTTGAAGTTTAGAATTATCAACTAAATCCTCTCTATTCATCTTAGAAGATACAAACTTTTTAGCCTTAAACTCAAAAATAGAATCCTTTGAAAAATCAATTAAATAAATTTTATTATCATACATAAAAACTTCCGCAGAATTTTTTTCATCATACACAACAGATAACTTCTTTGAATTCGCTTCAGTTAAAATATTAGTATCTCTAAGTGATTTTAACTCACTTAACAAATTACGAATTTCCTTTAATACCTTATTAACCTCAATTGATGTAATCTTATCTAAATCAAAATCAACTTTTGCTTTCTTAATAGATTTTATAGAATCCTTAGTAAAATTAGGTAACTTACCAGACTCCACATACTCAGCCTCAAAATTCTTAACTAAATCTTTCTCCTTTAACCCTTCAAAATTAGGTAACTGAGATAACTGAGTAATAAACTCTGAATACGCATTATCAAAACTACTCTTAGTTTTATCCTCAGTAATAGATTCAAACATTTTCTTAATAGTTGCTAAAAACTTATCTGCATTCTTAAGCATTCTATCCAAATCCTTACCTAAAACTTTAGTATCCTTATCATGTTCTAAAGATTTAAACAACTTAACAGCCTCCTCAAAATTATCATACTCCTTTTGTGAAATAACCTTATCCTTATCAACTAAAACTTCCTTAAAAATCTTTAAAGTTTCCTTTGGAGTTGTAGGATTAAAACCTTTCATCATTAAAACAGCTTGCGCAGGATTCAAAAAAGCATAATAAACATCATTCATAGCAATCTCATTAAACATCTTACGAGCTCTATCAACTAATTGCGTTCCCGCATTCATATGTAAATCAATCGCCTCAGAACTAGGTTTAATCTTACCAAGTTTCAATAACTCCTTCCAAGCCCCATAAATTCCTCTATCATAAAATGGAACTCCATCACGTAAAAACGTAAACATAACTGGATGAGCATCCTTTAAAGCATCCCAGAAATCAGTTAACAAATATACTTGAATATGAATTTGAATTCCTGTAACCTGAGCAATCTCACGAGACATTTGCCAAATAATTTTAGTTAACTGATCTTTCACTTGCATTCTAGGCATACGCTTCACATCAGTATCATCAATCACAACAAAAACATCAAAATCATTTGACTTCTCACCACGTAACCAAGACCCAGCCCCAGCATAAACTACTACATACTTCTCAAACTTTTGTAACAACATATTTCTATGAATATCAATAGTCTTTAAAGCAGAAATAAAACCACGAGTATCATAATAAACAATTGAAGACCCAAGTCTTTTCATATCATCATAAATTCCATCAAAACAATTCTCACGCAAATATTGAACAGTTGTAGGTAAAAAAGAAATATTCTTATCCTCCTTTAAAACAAATTTTGTAATCTCCTGTCCAGTTTGTTCATCTTTAACTTTCTCCTCAACTAAAACAGAATCAAAATCATCTCCAAAATATAATCTAGGATTAAACTCAGGCAATGGTTTATCAAAATCATCATATAAAAAATTTAAAGTTAACTTATCAAAATCAGGTGTTGGAACATTATTTTTTAACTCAACATTTGGAGTTAAAAAAACACCCATATCTTTTCCTTTTGATTTTTCTTTTAAAACTTCAACAAATTTAGAAAACTTTTTTTCCTTTTTTTCTAAAATAGATTTAATCTCCAAAGGTAATCTACTCAATTCCTTTTCAAATGATAACGGTTCATCAGTAACTTTATTATCGCTCATAAAAAAATTACAACTTAAAAAGTTTATAAATGTATTTAAAAACTATCTAATCAATATACTACCAACACCCAAACAATACAGAAACTTAAATATTTAATTAATTAAAAGTAATAAAAATTTATAAAGAAAATTAATTAAAAATGAATATGAAACACATTAAAAAAATTAAAAAATCCAAAACTGTTGAACACAAATATTTATTTGGACTAACAGAAAAAGATTTTACAAAAGAAAATTTCATTGAAGGTGCTATTATTCGTCCAAGTATGTTACTAGCAGCACTTGTATCCTTTATTTTAGGAATGTTTATGTTATTAATTGATAACTATAAATGGGGAGGAAGTTTAATTTTATTTTCATTCATTGTTAACCTATACGCAATTTATTTATCATTAACTGACGAAGATTCAATTTATAGAACTTTAAATATTGGATTTAAATTAGTTTTATTCTTATCTGAAATTATGGCATTTAATTGGACATTAATCAACATTTTGTAAATTTTTAATTTACAACTTATTTTTATTTTTAATTATTTTTTTATTATAAACTTTAATTCTTCCTCAACTCATCACGATACATCTTAACATGTTTAAAAAAATTCAAATAATCATTAAATTGTGAACTATCACTATAATTAACTTTTTCAAAATTATCTGAAATATCAAAAATATCAGCATCTGGAAAACTTAAAATAATTGGAGAATGTGTAATAATAAAAATTTGATTCCCTAATTTTGAAAGTTCCTTTAACAAAAATAAAAACTCAATTTGACTCTGAACACTTAAAGCAGATTCAGGCTCATCAAAAATATAAATTCCTTGATCACCAATTCTATTTTCAAAAAAAGCTTTAAAACCTTGTCCATGTGACATCTCACGAAAAGTTTTATCACTCCCAGTATAAGCTGGATAAAGCCTACCTGAAAAAGGATCCGAATATTTTTTATCAAGATCATCCTGCAAATTAAAAAAATTCTCTGCCCTAAAAAAAAATGCATCAGTTTCCTTAACTTTATGCCTATCTAAAATTAAAAAATCAGACAAAATAGGTTTTTCACTCTCATCTAACTTAAAAGATTTAGACCCACCAAATTTATTTAAACCTAATTTAAAACAAAGAGCCTCAACAAAAGTAGTTTTCCCACAACCATTTTCTCCAACAAAAAAAGTAACAGATTTATTAAAATTTAACTCATCACCTAACTTAAAATAATTAAAAACATTCAAATTAAAAGGAAATTTATTTTCACAAATATCAATATCATATTCGGAAATATTATCTACATTATTCTTACAATTATTATAAAAATCATAATTAAAATTAATTCCCTTAATAAACATAAATAATAACTATATTTAAAATATTAAAAAACTTTCCAGTCACAACTCAAAGATTATTAATTTTATTTAAAAAAACAAAAAAATAAATTTTAACTATGTTTAAAACTGAACTTCCAAAAATTAAAGAAGGATTTTCCAAAGTTAAAAATGACATGTTATTTTTATCTGACAAAATTTCTCAAAATTATAATGAATTTATTTCTCACCACAAGCAATTATCACAACAAATTGATGCTATGTCAAATGAACTTCAAACTCAAATTAACCACATCAAATCAAACCTTCAACACTCTCCAGAAGAAATTTCTAACCACGAACTAGAAAAAATCAAATCAGAAATTAAACAATTAAAACAAATTGTAAACGATTCCCACGGAGAACACTTAAAAATTTCAACATTAGTTGAAAATATTAAACAAAATAAAACTGTTGCTAAAGATAATGGTGTTACAACTCAAATGAAAAGTGACATTAAACAACTAAAACAACAAACCCACAGTTCAGAACTTGAATTATTTTTACTAAAAGAAAAATTATCCCAAAAAGATGATGAAATCAAAGAATTAAAAGATATTTCAAGAAAAATGTTTGATATAATTGATGAATTATCAAGAGCAGAACTAGACTTAATTAATCATCAAATCAAAGCGTAACAAAAACAATAATTATAATAATCTAAAATAAAATCAAAAATGGACTTCAAACAAAAAATAAAAACAAATTCAAAAGAAGAAAACTATCACATTGAAAACTTAAAAATCACAAGAGAATTTTCATCTCAATTAATCAAAGAAATGGGTGAATTAGTTAGAAGTATTGTTTTATTTGGATCAAACACAAATGATACACTTAACAAAGACTCAGACATTGACTTATTAATTGTATTAAATAATGTAACTGTATTTGTAACAGACGAATTAAAAGAAGCATATAGAATTATTACAAATTCTCTAAACGAAAAATACGCTAACAATAAAATTCACATTATGAGTTTAAACTTATCAGACTTATGGGACATGAGTAGAAAAGGTGACCCAGTATTAACAAACATTTTAAGAGATGGAGTTCCATTATTTGATAGAGATTTAATTAATCCATTACAATATTTACTAGAAATTGGAAGAATTAGACCAAGTAAAGAAGCAATTTATAACTATAAAGCAAGATCTGAAACCCTTTTAGAAGAAACTCACAAACATATGCAAAATAGTTTATTAGATTTATATTACTCAACTGTAGATATTGCTCACGCAACATTAATGGTAAAAAAACAAACTCCAAATAATCCAAAAGATATTCCAAAAATATTTCAATCTGAATTTAAAAATACTCCACTTGAAAAATATGGTGTTCAAATTAAAGAAATTTATGAACTTTTCAAAAAAGTTGAAAAAAATCAAATCCAAATGAGCGGAAAAGATATTGACAAATACACAAAATCAACAAATAAATTAGTTTCAGATTTAAGTAAATACATTCAAAAACAACTAAAAGATGAATCAAATTTTGATTTATAATCATTCTATTTTTTAATCTCTATTTTTCTAAAAACATTTCCTTTTTAAACAATCAGTTATTATATAAAGTATATATAACACATAAAGTGTAAAAACCAAAACTAAAATGACATTCGAAATCAAAGTTACAAAAGAATATGAAGGAGTTTCTCCAAAAGGATATATTAAAAAAATGGTAGATGTTCCATTTACAAAAGTTCACAAATTAATCAAAGAAAAAAGATTAACAATTAATGGTAAAAAAATTAAAGGTGAAGTCAAATTACACACTGGAGATGTATTAAAATGTTGGTTAGATGACATTAAACTAAGAAAAGATAACCAAACAATTAATTTAAATGAAAATCAACAAGAAAGAGATTTAGGAATTAAAACTATCTTTGAAGATGAAAATTTATTAATTCTAAACAAAGAAGCAGGAGTTGTAGTTCAAGGAGCTCAAGATAACGATACATCACTATCATTACACCTTCAATATTTAAAAAATAAAAATAAAGATATGTCAGAATTTAATTACTTCCATGTTCACAGACTAGACAAAGATACATCAGGAGTATTAGTTTGTGCTAAAAACCAAATTGCACTTCGAGAATTAAACAAAGTATTTGCAGAAAGAAAAATTACTAAAAAATATTTATGTTTATGTGATGGTCAATTTGAAGAAGCTGAAGGAACAATTGAAGTAAATATGGATAGAAATGAACAAGGAATGAAAGAAAAAATGTTTATTTCACAAACTGGTGGAAAAAAATCCATTTCACACTACAAAGTAATTGATGAATACGAATTTAAAGATGAAACAGTAACAATGGTTGAAGTTCAAATTGAAACTGGCTTAACTCACCAAATTAGAGTTCACATGAAATCATTAGGACACCCAATCATCGGAGATAAAATGTATGGAAATAATTACATTAATAATGTATTTGAAAATTCTTTAAAAAGACAATTCTTACACGCCCAAAGTTTAGAATTTGAATACAACGGAGAAGAACATAAATTTGTAGCCCCATTAACAAATGATTTAAAATCATTATGTAACAAATTAAAACTTGTTAAATAATTTCTTAACTAAAAATATTTAATTAAAATAATTGATTTTTAATTAAATATTGTTTAAAATTTAAACTTTAAATTTATATAATTTGAATTATAAATAATATGTATGAAAAAAAATATTTTAATATACATAAATTTATTTCTTTCCATTTCTGCAATCATTTTTGGAATGTATACCTTAAAGCAAGAAGACGAAATTGAAATTTCAAATAATATTGTTCAATTAACTGATAATATCAATGAATTATCTCTAATATATATTAATACATTAAATGAAAAAAATATTGATTTTATAGAATATATTTCTAATCCTGACGAAATTAATTATAAAAGATATCAACTAGCTATTGAAAAAGAAAAAAAAGTAAGTGATAACTTAAAATTAAAAGATAATTCAATGAAAGAATTAGAAAGTAGAGGTTATTCCTTTTTAGAACATGAACATAGTAATATTGAACTAGTAAACATAGAAGAAATAAATAAACAACTAATTGAAAAAGAAAATACAATTCTTAAAAAATTTGACCAAGACTTAAAAACAAATAACTCTAATGATCAAAATAAAATAAAATATATTACAGAAATAAATGATATTTATGGAATATTAGACATCGAAGATAATGTTCAAACTTTTATTAATGACCATAAACAAATTAATACAAATGTCATAAATCATGAAAATGTGAAAAGACAAGAATTAAAAATATTCATAACAATATTAATTACCTTATTTTGTATAGGTTCATTAATTTCAATATTACAATTAAGAAAATTAAAATAAAAAATTAATTAATTAATTTTAATATAAAATAATTCCTAAAACTAAGAAAAATTCAATTAAAATCCATAAACTATATGTTATAATTAAAGGTTTTTCCTTATGTTCAATCGCATAAGCAAGCCAAACAAAAGCCGTTAATAAATACCAAGACCATGAAATCAAACTAACTCCACTAGCATCCTGCTTTGACCAAATCTCCCATACTTGAGGAATTGTCATAATTGGACCGGATATCCCAACAAAATAAATAATTTTATCTAAAAATCTTTTTCTAGGTTCATCACTTGGAAACTTCTCTAAATTTTTATGAACTCTTTTCCTAATATGAAAATGATGTAACACCTTACTAAAATCTGCCATAATTAATAAAATAAATTTAAACTTTAAAAAGATATCTTATAACATAAAGTTTATAAACTTCTAAACTCATAAACTTAATACGATGCAAAATCTAGTAAATTTTAACAAAACATCATTTGAATATGTATGGGAACAATTTACTAGTTTTTATTATTTTAACTTTTATTTTTTTTATAATAATAATTAAAACTCATTATAAATCAAAATTTGGTGGAATCAAATCCAAATTGAGGTGAAATTTGAGTAACTAATTTCTTAAAGTCAAAAACAAAATTATTATTATTAGATATTAAATATTTTAAATTAAAAAAATAATAAATTTAAAATAAATAATTTTGAACACAAAAATGCAAAAATATAATTTAACAAAAAAACAAAAAATGATGATACAAAATCATAGAAAAGAAATCCAAGATATTTTATCTGGAAAAGATAATAGACTCCTTATAATCACAGGACCGTGTTCAATTCATGATACAAATCAAGCAATGCAAATTGCTCAAAATTTAAAATTAGAACAAGAAAAATATAAAGACACATTAAAAATTGTAATGCGAACTTACTACGACAAACCAAGGACAGTCACAGGTTGGGAAGGATTAGCTTACGACCCAAACTTAGATTCAAGTTACGATGTTGAAAAAGGAATTAAACTAACTCAAAAATTAATGGAAGATATAACAGATTTAGATTTAGCAATTGGATTTGAAATCGAAAATCCTGACATGGCAGATAACTTTATTCAATACGCAAGTTGGGTTGCAATGGGTGCTAGAAATTCAGAATCCCAAACAAATAGAAAATACTTATCAGGATTACACATGCCAGTTGGTGCAAAACATAGAAGGGATGGATGTTTAACAAGTGGAGCTCAAACAGTTCACTCAATTAACAACCCTCACAAACTATACAGAAACAATCAACTAACTCAAACACACGGAAACCAATTTACAAGTATGGTATTAAGAGGACACGCAAATGGAAGTAACTTAACTGAACCTGAAATGCTAACTGGAATTAAACAAATGTTAAAACTAACAATTCCAAACACAAATTTAATTTGTGACTTATCTCACGACAACTGTTTAATTGATGGAAAAAAAGATTACAATCTTCAACCTCAAAACTTTGACCAAACACTCAAACTAATGAAAAATAATTCATTACTTGAACAACACATCAAAGGATTTATGATTGAATCAAACATAAATAGTGGAAACCAATCAATTGGAAATGGGGAAAATTTAGAATATGGAATCTCAATTACTGATGGATGTATAAGTTTAGAACAAAATTCAAAAATCCTTCAATCAGCCCATAATTACATCACGCAAAAAAATAACCTAAATCAAAATTTACAATCAAACTCAAATATTAAAGTTGCATAAATATAATAACATAAAATATTACTTTAAAATTTAAACCATAAGTTAAAATTATATTCAACTATAATTTATAACTTATCAAAAATAACATTTATATATAACTAAAGAAAATCCATTTAATTTATGTTACACTCAAGTAATATGCAAGATTTAATTCATACTCTCTTGCATTCAAAAATGTCAAAAATTTATTTTTATCAAGCACTAGTTTCATTTGTTACAAGTTTGGTTGGAATTTTTGCCTCAGTATACCTTTACTCAAAAGGATTTAGTTTAGTAATGATATTATTTTATTCACTTGGAATTTCATTAATGTATATACTTTGTGCGCCATTTGTAGTATCAATAATAAATAAAATAGGAATGAAATATACTTTACTATTAAGTTCACCATTTTACTTTATACATTTATTATCTCTACAATACATTACAATGCACCCAATATTTTTTCACACACTTTGGATTTCTCAAGGAATATACACAGCATTATTCTGGTTTACATATCGTTGTGAAGTAATTAACAACGGATCTAAAAAAACGAGAGGAAACGAAATTGGAACTCTTCAAATTATCGCAACAATTCTTACAACAATTGGTCCAGTAATTGGAGGATTTTTTTTAGAATATTTAACATATACAAAATTATTAATTTTAGCAACAATATTTTTAATCGGATCAAACATCCCATTAATTTTATCTAAAGATAACAAAATTCACAAAATTAATTTTAAACATAAAGATTACTTAAGATTAATTAAAAAAAGATCAAATAAAAAAACAAAACTAACCCATATGTGTGAAGGAATTGATATCACATTATCTGTATTTATTTGGCCAATTATTTTATTTTTATTTTTAGATAATAATTTTGCATCACTTGGATTAATGTATACTGTATTATCAATTCTTACAATTATAGTTCTAATTTATCTAAAAACATATATCGATAGACACTCCAAAAAAAAAGTATTATCTATAACCTCAAAATTATTATCTATTGGTTGGCTAACTAGAACAATTGTAATTTTAGTTGGAAGTATTTTTTTATATGTAGCTGAAAGTTTAACTAAAATATTTGCAAATGTTTTAACTATGACATTAACATCCATATTTTATAATAATACAAACCCAAAAACATTCATTGAAGCTCTCCTAACAAGAGTTTTATACTTTCATGGAACTAAAGTATTATTCTCACTAGTTTTAATTATTATATTTTCATTTATTGAAAATAATTTTTCAAACTTAACTTTATTATTAGCTGTAGGAGTTATTTCATCAATTGGTTTAAATTCAATTTCTGAAAATGAAGTATATTAAAAATTAAATTTATTTAAATATAAATTTAATAAAAATAATACTATTTATTTTAAAATATAACTTAAATTAAATTTGTAAATTGCAACTATCAATTCGTAATTATTAAGATTATAACAAATTTATATAATAAAAGATATATTTGAAATATATTATGTTACACAATACAAATATGCAATATTTAACTCACTCATTAATGCATAGTTCAATGAGTAAGATTTATTTCTATAGAGCATTTATTGCCTTTGTAACTTCACTAATTGGTATTTTCATTCCAGTATATTTATACTCTATTGGTTTTAATTTAATAATGATTTTAATTTACGCAATTGGAATTTCATTAACATACATTATTTTTGCTCCAACAGTAATTGCAAGTATAAATAAATTTGGATTAAAATATACTCTTTTATTCTCAGCTCCCGCATACATAATCCATCTAGCATCTCTACAATTCATAAATGAATCAATAATTTATTTTCATATTCTTTGGTTATCTCAAGGAATTTATATGTCATTATTTTGGTTATCATTTAAAGCTGAAATTATATCAAATGGACACGCAAAAACTAGAGGGGACGAAATTGGAACTCTTCAAATAATTGTAACTTTATTTACAGCAATAGCTCCAATAATTGGAGGAATATATTTAGAATATTTTAGTTATTGGAATTTATTTTTAATTTCAAGTTTTTTATTAGTAATCTCTAACTTACCACTTTTAATGTCTAAAGACAAAAAGATTCATAAAATTAATTTTAAACATAGTGACTATTTTAAACTTCTAAAAAAAAATTCAAATAAAAAATGTAAAGTAGCTCATATGAGTGAAGGGATTGAATTAATACTTTCAACTATAATTTGGCCAATTATTTTTTTTATATTCATTAATGGAAATTTTGCAAAATTAGGTATTTTATATACAGTATTATCCATATTAACAATTATAACTTTAGTTATGTTAAAATCATATATTGACAATCACTCAAAAAAAAAAGTTTTAACAGTTACTTCAAAATTACTAGCAATTAGTTGGTTTGGAAGAACAATTTTAACATTATTTGGAAGTATATTTTTATATTTATTTGAAAGTTTTGCAAAACTTATAGCAAATATTGTAACAGTTACATTAGCATCAATATTTTATAATAATACTAATTCCAAAAATTATCTTGATGCCCTTTTAACAAGAACTATTTTTATGCATGGCGCAAAAATAATATTTTGTTCAATTTTAATTTTAATATTATTATTTGTCGAAAATAATTTTGCTAATTATACAATGATACTAGCATTTGGAATTATTTCATCAATTGGATTAAATACAATAGTTGAACACGAAATGTATTAAAAAATAAAACACATTAAAGTAAAATAAAATATATTAAATAATATAAAAATAAGTAAATATTATCTTAAATTTAATTTAATATTGAATGGAAACTAAAAGTATCCAATAATTATAATGAATAATTCTTATAAATGAAAAAATGAAAATTTAAATTATGTTACACAACGAACAGCATCAATTAACACATAAATTACTACATGATAAAATGACTAAATTATATTTATTTCAGGCATTTTTAACATTTGTAAAATCTTTAGTTGGTATTTTTGCACCAGTATACTTATACTCACTTGGATTTAGTTTTGAAAAAATTATTATTTTTATTATTGGAATATCATTAACATATTTAATTTTCATCCCTCACTCTATTAAAATTATTAATAAAATTGGATTTAAATATATTATATTACTAAGTGTTCCAATTTATCTATTTCACATTGCAACATTAAATTATATAGAACTAAATTCATTTATGATATATTTATCATCATTTAGTTATGGACTTCATATGGCAATTTTTTGGCCAGCAATGCATCTTGAAATCTCAACTAATGCAAATAAAAAAAAAACAAGTTCAGACTTAGGAACTCTTCAAATATTAATTACAATATTTGGAGGAATTGCCCCATTAATTGGTGGAACTTTTTTAGAATTATTAACATTTTTTCAATTATTAATATTTTCATTTATAATTATTTTAATAGGTATTATCCCTTTATTACTATCAGAAGATATTAAACTTAAAAATTATAATTTTAAATATAAAGATTATAATAGATTAAATAATAACTCAAGATTAGAAAAAACTAAAAAACCATTTTTTGCTGAAGGAATTGAAAGTTTCCTAAATGTTTCATTTTGGCCAATCATTTTATTTACATTAGTAAATAATAACTTTATAATTTTAGGATTACTATATACAATCATTTCAATTTTGAGTATTTTTTTAATTGTTTATCTAAAAAAATACTTAGATAAAAACAATAAAAACTCAACAATGATTAAATCTGCCAAATCTATTTCATTAATTTGGATACTAAGAATTACAGCAGTATTCTTTGCAGGATTTTTCATATACATTGTAGAAATGATGGCAAAATTAGTTTATTCAACATATAATCTAACTTTTCAGTCAATATTTTATTCAAACGCTAAAAAGAACTCAGCAATGGACTACATTATATTTAGAGAAGTATATTTACACGGAGCAAAAATACTATTTGGTATTTTCGCATTATTAATTATCATATCCTTTGGAGCTGAAAAATTAATCCTTACAAGTTTCTTTTTAATTGGAATTGTAAATACAATCTGGTTAAGTAGATTAAGAGAAGAGATTTAAATTAAAAATAAAATATAACCTAAAATAAAATATAATTTAATTAAAAAATAAAAAAAACATTAAATAAATATAAAAAATATTTATTTAATAAACTAATAAAACTTATTCTAATCTTTTTTGAATTACATCAATATATAATCCTTTATTTTGATTAAACTTGTAAGTTACTCTCTTACATCCATCATCACCACATTGATCCATTGTAGCTTCAATATATCCAGTATTATAATAAATATTTTCATAATTATGTTTTTGATAATAAATTAACATCTCAGCAATATTTAATGACTCTAAACCTGTTTTTTCTAAATAAACTTCCCCTAGCATTACATCTCTTTCATAATTTAAAGCTTCACTCCTAGGATTTTCATTCTTTAATTTATATTCTAAAACATCAACATACATCCCTTGTAAGATTAAAGCACTAAACAATAATAAAACACAAATTACCAATAATCCTAAAAATGTATTATGAATCTGAGAATTCCAAATAAAAATTTGAAACTTTTTCTTTTTTTCAACCTTCTCTGAAGGTTTAGCTTTACTAACTTTTTTCATTATAAAAATAAAATAAATTAAAATATTATAAATATTTACAATATTTTTAATTAACAACACAATCAAAAATAGATTATTTTAAATTTGTTACTTTCCTAAAAAAATATGATGTTATATAAATTATATAATAAATAAAAATACATTGTATTTTAATTAAAATAAGAAACTAAAAATCACTATCTCTCAATAAACCAACTAAAATATAAAATAAACTAATACATTAAGATACATTGTATCTTATTTATATTACAATAAATAATATAAATTAAAAATATAAATAAGTTATAGAAATAATAGAAATAAATAAATAAAAAATAATTAAAAATTACTTTCTGGCATGAATTAATACACCAATAAAATTATACATAACCTCAGCTAAAGAATAAACTAAACCATCAGTAAATGTTTTCTTCTCAATTGAATTTCTAAACTTTCTTAAATCCATAACTAAATTTCCTGTATCTTCTTTAAAGATATAATCCACATATAAATTAACATTCTTAGAAACTAATTTTGCAAGTTTAACATCATTTCCAATATGTGAACAAATCTCAGACATCAAATCTCCAATCATATCAAAAACATAAGCATACAAAAACTTTGTATAAGAATTTGAAACATTTTCATACTTATTTAAATATCTTAAAATATATAAAATATTTTTATCCATAACTTTCTCCAATCTCTCAAATTCAATAGGATTAAATTTACCCGCAGATACTAAAACTAACTTATTTGATAAATCCTTTAAAAAAAATCCAGTCTTTCTAATCAAAGTGTCAACTTCTAAATTATCCTTTAAAACAATTGAAGAAAAAATAGCATTATCATTTGAACTCTCCTCTAAAACCATTCCAGTAAACTCATTATTTACATCTAAAATAGTTCTTAAATCATCATGTTTAACACTAATTTTATCAAAACCCTTAATATATGTGCAAATTAAAATTTGAAACATTTCAGGTCTTACAACTCCCCTTAAATCCAATTCAACTGACTCAACCTGACCTGACTTTGAAGTTGAAATTAAAATATTCTGATTACTCTCAATTAACTCAACATAATCTCCAAAATCCAAATTATTAGATTTCACCCAATTTGCTGGAAGTGTTAAAGTATAAGCACTATTCCCTTGTTTTACTATTTTTCTAAACATTTTTAACTAAACTAAAAATAAATTCAAATATAAATAATATATTTTAAAAATATTTTTTCCAATATAATTAAAAAAATCAATTTCAGTTTATAAAATAATTATGACATTACAAGTGATTATATTATATAATTTCTATAACTTAAATATAATTATATCTAAATACATAATATACTATGATAAACGATAACTATACACACATTCAAAAATTAGTAAAGCAAAAACAAATTAATTCTAAACTAGAATTAAATTCCACTAAAACAAATGGAATCTACACATTTTCAGGAAATAAACTAGAAGATTTAATCAACAAACCAAATGAACTTAAAAATGTTGTAGGATTTTTATCAGACCTACAATATAGTCTAGCACTTAAAACAAATAAAATAATCCCAATTCACCTAAGATTAGATTTAAACCAAACAAGACAAATATATCAAAACCACTACAATAAAACAAATCAACCCCAATTTCAAAAATTACAAAAAATAACAGAAAATACAAATCCATATTTCGATTTATGTTTTTATACTTTAACAAAATATAAATCAGCAGACTACATAGGATTTCCAGGGTTTGAATTTTTTGAAGATAAAAAATTTATAAATCACTACATAAAAGAATTTAAAGAAAATCTTAAACTTATTCAAAATTAAATATGTCTTTTAATTATAGCACAAACTTCACTAATATCACTAGTTATAAAATCAAAACTATACTCATCAAAACCCTTTGGAATTATTTTATCCTTTGACACATTAATTAAAATATAATTTTTCTTTGGAACTTTCCTATTATTAATAAATCCTAAAATATTATCAAAACAAATACTACAAACTAAATGTTCACCTTTTCTTAAAGCATTATAAACAGTATTTTTTAAAATTCCAAAATTACCAAAATCATTACTCCAATTAAATAAATACTCCTCAGTAAACAATTTTTCCTTAAATAAATTACTAGTTACAAATTTATATTTATTCTCATCAACTAATTTTTGTGTTGGAACACAATCAGTTTCAAAAATTAAATTATTAACTCCAACTGATGAAATTTCATCTCTAAATAAATCATCACTATCTCCCACAAGCACAAATAAATATCCAGTTAAAGTATCTCTTCTCATTTTAAAAATATTTTAAATTAATTACAACTATCCCTCTCACCAGATAAATTGTATGTCATAAATAAAAAACTAAATTGTAATTTATTAGCCTTTTCACAAAACTCATCTTTAGATAATTCATACTCAACACCAAAAACAGGTTTTCCTGCATCAACAAAAGGTTTAAGTAAATCACATTCATTATACTCAAAACATTGTTCATTTACTGCAAAATCAAAATAATTTACTAAATCATTAACTTGTTCTAAATCATTTTTTAACCCAATTAATAAATCTCGAGATTTAGCTTGCTCACTTAACCAAATATTATATTTTAATTGATTATCATAATTTAAATCAAAACCATTCTCATTAAAATACCCATCAACATTATCAACTTCAACACCATCACAACCTTTTTTAACTGCTAAATCAAATCTTTTTTCCATTACTCCACCAAACTTATCAGATTCAGAAATATCAAGCCATCTCTCACCACTCCAACCATCAAGTTTATTTCCTAAAACACTTTTATCAAAAAAAGAAAAATCAGAACGCCAATCTTCACTCGTCCCACCAGAAAAATAACAAATAACAAAAATATTATTTGAATGTAAAAACTCAATATCTGAAATTTTAGAATCAAATAAATCAATATCATAAACAGAAACTTCATCTACATATTCAAAATTTAATTCACCAGATAATTGCCATTGCCACTTATCAAAAACATTTAAAGTTCTACTCGAATTCTCCTCAGTCAAATTTTCAACTGGAACTTTTAAAACATTTGAAATATTTTTAACTTCAAATTCTAACTTTGAAGGTTCAATAGATTTATTTTTTTCTAAAATAATAATTGCTTTATCAATATTACTAAAACAACCTGAAAAAAACACTAAAAAAATAATAAAAAGATAAGATAATTTAATCATAAAAAAAATTGAATTATAAACATTATAAAGTTTATCAATAATATTAAATAAAAACAAAATAATCCAAATATATGAAATATATAAATTTAATAAAAGAATCAACAAAAGTTATATTAAATTCAAAAACTAAAATAACATTAGCTGAAAAATTCTCAATAAAACAATATTTAATATTCTATTTTTTAATCTCAACAATTTTAATTTCAATAGGAATATATACAGTTTATCTAACAGTCCACCCAATATTTTTTAATTTAAAATTAGAAATTATTACAGCAATATTAATAACAATATCGACATTACTAACTTATTACTTATCATATAAATTTTTAAAAATAAAAAAAAAGAAAATTAATTATAAAAAATTTTTAAAATATAATTTTTATTTATCCATACCAATAATGATTTTTGGTGTTTTATTATCCATATTAATTTTACCTATTGCCATAGAGAATAATAATTATCAAAATTCATACAATCTCTCTCTATACTCAGATGTAGGAATTGCTAAATATTCAACTCACAACGGAGCAGTTGGAGGTGTCCCAATTGATGAAAAATTTTTAGCTGAACAAGAATTTCACTCTAAAAAGTTTTCTGAAAAAATATATTTATACACACTAATAATCGGCATCCCAAGTTATTTATTTATGTTATTTTTAATAATAAAATCGACATTTGTATATTATAAAAAAATTAAAGAAGAATTTAAAATTAAAAAATCACAAATGATTTACTTAATAATAATATTAACAATAATATCAATTATAATATTATTTATACGTTAAAATAATAGAATATATAAAAATTCCTTTGGAATTTTTACCAAATCTTAACACGCTTGTAATACTTCAAAACTAAAATCCCAATTAACATTAAAATAACTAAAACTATAGTTTCCTCTTTCACTGAAACTAACTCTTTCTCCTTTTTAATTTGATCAGGTAAATTTTCATAAATACTCTCAAGTGCAACATTATCCTTTGCTCTAAAATAAGCCCCTCCAGTCTCACTAGCAATTTTCTTTAAACTAGCTTCATCAAGTTTAGCAATCTGTGGACGACCAAACCAATCATGCCCCATAACAAATTCATCAACAGACCCAACTCCGACAGTATATACAATTACATCCTCACTCTGAGCATACTTAATACCATCATCAATAGAAATTTGTCCAGCAGTTTGCTCTCCATCAGACAATAAAATAACTAATCTTTTCTTATTTGGAATTGAAGCTACCATATCAACACCCATAGCTAAACCATCTCCAATCGCAGTTCTCCCTGAAGCTGTAATTGTAGCAATTGAATTAATAATTTTATCTTGATCCTGTCTTAAAAAACTAACAATTCTAGTAGAATCAGAAAAAGAAACAACTCCAATAGTATCCTTTAAATTCATCTGATCCACAAAATTTGCAGCCGAAATTTTTGCAGCCTCCATTCTATTAGGAGTAAAATCACTAGCAACCATAGACCCAGAACTATCAATAACTAAAACTACAGAAATACCCTCCTTCTCATCAGTCATTCTAATATGAGGGTCCGATAAAGCAACAAACAACATAAAAATTGAAAAAACTAAAAATAAATTCATCCACAATTCCTTTTTAGATTTCTTTCTAATAACTGAACCAATCATAGAATTTGAAGAAAGTTTCTTTGCTAAATGTTTCTTCTTTTTTAAATAAAAATAATAAACAAATAAAAAAGTGATAATAAAAACAACTCCAACTCCTACAATCCATGGATCTGTAAACCTTAAATATTGTGTCATTTTAAATCTCAAACCTCTCACTTCTCATAGCTTCCACAACACTATTTTTACAATCAAAACTAAAATACTTCGCCCCAGTTTTTCTAATCACTTTTTCACAATTTTTTAACTTATTATTAAAATTTAAAATAATTTCATAAACTTCATCATCATCTAAATCATACATAACTTCCTCCCCCGACTCACTATCACAAAACACATCTAAACCTAAATCAAACTCTAACTCACTTGAATTAAAAAACTCAAAATAAGCTACCTTATTTCTCTTCTTTAAAGCACTAATATAACTTAAAGTTGAATCCTCAAAATCCAACTCATCTGAAAAAATTGAAATAATCGAATTCTTTTTAACATTAGATAATAAATACTTTAATCCAATATCCAAATCAGAAAATCCTTCCCCTCTTAACTCAGACAATTCATAAATACACCTAATTAAATGTTTCTTCCCTTTTGATAATGGAACAACTTTTAAATAATCTCTGCGAGAAAAAATAACCGAAAAATTATCAGAAAACCCATTACATGCAAATAATAAAGTTGAAACTAACTTTTTAATTTCAGAAATTTTATTAAAAATACTTCCTGAAACATCAACTAAAAAATAATGAGTTGCATCTTTTTCCTCTAAAAACTCCCTAACATAAGGAACATTCATTCTAGCTGTCACATTCCAATCAATCTTTCTCACATCATCAGAAAAATCATACAATTTCAAATCACAAAACTCAACACCTTGTCCCTTAAGTTTTGAAGAATACTTTCCAGAAAATAAATTTTTAGAATTTTTAAACAAAAATCTAAAATTTTTATAATCTTTTTCTCCATAATTAATTAATGAGTTCATTTTTATGGACATTTAACTTTTTCTAAAATTTCATCAATCACATCATGCGTTGAAACATTTTCAATATCAGCCTCATAACTTAAAATAATTCTATGTCTTAAAATATCATACACAATTTTTTTCACATCATCAGAATTCACATAATCTCTCCCATCTAATAAAGCGCAAGCCTTAGATCCAATAGTTAAAAAAATATTTGCTCTCGGACTAGCCCCCCACTCAATAAACTTACCAAACTCAACTTCATAACTATCAGGATTCCGAGTAGCATCAACAATAGATACAATATACTCCTTAACTAAATCATCAACATAAATCTCACGAACTAACTTTTGTAAATCAATAATTTCCTCTCCAGAAATAACCGAACTAGCACTTGGAAAATTATTAGTAGTCATCCTATCTAAAATTTCTAACTCCTCCTCCTTTGATGGATACTCAACTAATAATTTAAACATAAATCTATCAATTTGAGCCTCCGGCAACGGATAAGTTCCCTCCTGTTCAATTGGATTTTGAGTTGCAAAAACTAAAAATGGTTTATCAAGTGAAAAAGTCTCACCTAAAATTGTAACTTGCTTTTCAGCCATAGCTTCCAATAAAGCAGATTGTGTTTTTGGTGGCGCCCGATTAATTTCATCTGCAAGCACAAAATTTGCAAAAATTGGACCAAACTTAGTTTCAAAACTACTATCTTTTTGATTAAAAATTTTAGTTCCAATAATATCGGAAGGTAATAAATCTGGAGTGAATTGAATTCTTGAAAAATCACAACTTGAAGCGTTAGCTAAAGTATTAACTAATAAAGTTTTAGCTAAACCTGGTGCACCCTCCAATAATAAATTTCCATTTGAAAGCATAGAAATAATTGTCTTCTCAATTACATCCTTTTGCCCAACAATAACTTTTCCTAATTCGTTCTTTAACAAATTAACAACTTCTGACTTTTCTTTAATCTTACCTAATAATTCTTTATTTAACTTACTCATTTTTATTTTTTTCTCCAATAACTTTAATATTTTTATTTGTATACTTTTTTTTTAATTTTTTTATTAAATCTTTAATATCTAACTCGTCAGACGCCTTTGCAAATTCAATACGTTCTGCTCTTTTTAAAATATCTAAAAACATTTCATTTTGTGTAATTTTTAAACCAACATTATTTGTCGGAACAAACTTTAAATTTTTACTAACAAATAAAAACTCACGAACACTTTGAGCTAAAACTTTAACTTGATTTTTATAATCTTTTTGAACCAAAACTAAATCCAATAATTCCAAATAATAAGGAACATCAATATCATCAACTTTTGAATTTTCAACAATTAAATCTTCTTTTTTAAAATACTTTAAATAAATTAAATATAATACTAAAAAGAAAATTACTAAACCAAAAATACTCCACAAATAACTTTTTTTTTCTTCCTCTAAATCCTTTAATTTATTTTCAGATAACTCATCTAAACTTTGGTTTAAGCTTAAATTATCAAAACTTAAATTTTTTCTAGATAACTTAGACTCATTAACTGAAATTTTAGAAATTTCATTTTTTAACTGAGATAAACTTTGTTGATTTTGTTGATTATTTTTCAAAGCTTGTTGTTTTTGAGGACTTAATTCCTCACCCTTAGGTAATTCAGGCATATCATTTTCAGACTGTTCACCATCAATTTGTTGATTTTCAGATTGCTCCTGATTTTGATTATTTTTATTTTGAGCTTGTTGTTGACCACTACTTTTAGTATTTTGTTGGTTATTTTGTTGTTGGTTTTGATTTTGCTGATTTTGTTCTTGCTCTTGTTTCTCTTGCTTTTCTTGTTGTTCTTGCTGTTCTCGTTGTTCTTGTTCTCCCTTTTTCTCCTCATCAGTTTTTTTTCTAATTTTAATATCTAAACTATTACTTTTAATGTTAAATTCTGAACCATTAAAATTATACTTTAAACTAAAAGGATTCAAAGTTACAACTTCCTCACTAGCACCCGAACTAACTACACTAGAATCAACAATAGTTTGAGTTGACTGAGATTGTGAACCTCCACAAGAAGAAAACGAAGTAATTGTTTTAGTATTTGAAGTTGACATTTGTGCTTGCGCAGATAAAACTTGTAAACTTGTAGTTTGCTCATTAACAAAATTAAACTCCAAACAAGAAATATCAAAACCAGTATTCCCGATATTTGATTTTCCAGATAACTCTCCAAAAACATCAAAATTATTTAAATTACTAACTTCAAGAGTTAACTTAATTTCCTCACCTTCCACATATTCAACTTTATCAGTCTTTAATTTAATGGATAAATCCTCTGAATAAACAAATCCAATCGATAAAACTACAAATAAAATAAAAAATAACTTCCTCATCATCTTAAAATCACACATATTATGTTTAAAAATATTATTAAAAAATAATTAAAAAATAATTAAAAATCAAAAATATTCTAACATTAAATATAAATAATCAATTCATAAATAAAAAAATTAAGTGTCATACTCAATAATAACAATTTAGTTTCAAAAATTAAATAAAAATAAACTATTATTTTTAAAATAAATAAAAATCAAATATTTAAAAAAAATTAAAAAATAAATATAATCTAAAATGATTGAATTACTCAATTTTAACTAATTTATCAGACTCTAATTCCTTTTCAGTTTTATCAATTTTAACATTTAAAGTCCCATTTTCAAACTTTGCTTTAACTGAATTTTCATCTACTGTATGAGGCAAAGAAAACTTTCTAAAATATCCAGTATACCTTCTTTCAACTCTGTGATGTTTTTTATTTTTATCATCATCCTCAACACTATAATTTTTCTCAGCCTTTAAAGTCACAAATCCATTTTTTATTGATAATTTAATATCTTCCTTTGAAACTCCAGGAATATCAAAATCACAAACAACTTGTGAATCTGTCTCATAAACATCAGCTTTTGGTTGTTTAAAAGATAAATCGAAATTATCATCAAAACTCAATTCGTTAAAAACATGAGACATATGCTTTTTCATTCTATCGAATTCTTTTTCAATATTTACTAGACTTCCCGCCATAAACATATAAATCATAAATAAAATATAAAAAATCATAACAATAATTAAATAATAAAACTTAAGTTTCAAAAATAAACTAAATTAAAATTCAATAATTAAAAAATCAAATATTACTAATAAAAATATAAATAAAAAATAAAAAATATAAATAAAACTCCAATATTATAAATAAAATAAATAAAATTCATAAAATAATAACATATTACATAAATACAATATACACTTTTCTAAAAATAAAATTTAAAATCACAATCAAATTTAAAATAAATAATAAAACTACAAATATAATATTTAAATTTAGAATAATAAAAAGCCCTCCCTTCGGGATTTGAACCCGAGTCGCCACCGTGAGAGGGTGGCATGATAGGCCGGGCTACACTAAAGGAGGATTATTTTTAGAAAGTATACACTTCCAATAAATAAAATAAATTATTTTCTATTTAAAAACCTTATGAAAACTAAATTAAAAAACTAAAAAAGAATTAATAAAAATAACAATACAATATAATAAATCAAATAATTAAAAACTCTTCTAAAAGTTGTAATTTTTTACTTTAAATGTGTAACTTGAAAAATAAAAATAAGTTTATAAATCCTAAAATCCCTAGAATATCGGTGATAAAAAATGTTAACAAATTACTATAAAATTAACGAAGAAAGCACAGTAGGAAATTTTTTAAAAGAAATAAATGATAAAAAAAATTCAAGATACATTATTCTTGAAGATGAAAAATCATATGTTGAATTTAAAGAAATTGCTCTAAATGTTAAAGATGTTAACGAGAAATTAAAAACTCTAAAACGTCCACTATCATACTGCGAATCAGCTAATCCTAACGATTGCCTTTACCAATTAATTGAATCCGGAGATTTAGTAATTAAAACAAATACAGGTTTATTTGATTTAAATGATGCATATTCACAAATTAAAACTGAAAATTTTGAATTTTTAGAAAAATCAATTCAAGAAATTGATTCCAGACATGAAGTTTTTGCCTTAAATGAAAACGATAAAATTTCATCTGCAAAATCATTATTTAAAGAGAAAAAAACAAACTTACTCCCAGTAATTGAAAATTTAAAAATCATAGGAGAACTTAGACCTATTGATTTATTAGTAAATGAATTATTTAAAAGTGGAAACCACGAAAAAAGTTCATATTACACTGAAAAACAAGATTCAGTATTAAATTTACCAATTTCAAATATTTATAACCATAAACCACTAACTATTTGTAAAACTGAAAACATTAAGCAAGCGTTAGAATTAATGATAGAAAAATCATTACCATCAATAATTGTAACACAATCAAAAGAAAATAAAGATATTTATTCAGTATTTTCATATAAAGATTTATTTAGATTAATAAGAGAAGAAAATCAAAAAGATCTATACACTCTTGAAATTGTAGGATCTAAAAATTTATACGAAGATGAACACGAATTAATTGACATTTATGCCAGAAGAACAATGGCTAAAATTGTAAAATTATCAGACTATGATAACTTAAAAATTACAATTAAAACAATTGGAAATACAACTGGAACTCATTTAAGAAAAATGGATTTTAAATTCCTATTATCAAAAGGAAATCACATTTTAACAATTGAAAAAGAAGTTCATTCCTCAATTGTTGATGAAGATTTACACTCACACCAAAAAGAAAATTGGAATATTCCTAAAATGGCTCAAGAAGCTTTAAAAAATCTTGAAAAAATGGTGAAAAACGAATTCCAAAAAAACAAATAAAATTAAAAAATATTAAAATATTATTAAAATAAAAATAATAAATTAATATCAAAATAATTACAAAAAAACAAACAAATTAAAATATGAAATATTTAATATTTCATATTTTAACCATAATTTTAAAGCAATTTCTAAATTCAAACAAAATAGTACATAAGAAACTTTATAAATGAGTTTCAACTTATTTTTTTAAGATGTTCTATAAAATAAAATTAAAAGATTACGTAGATTTAAGCCCTGAATTATTTCACGGTGACTTAAACGAATCAATTAAAGAACAATTGATTAGAAATTATAAAGATAAAACTACTGAAGATTTTGGATTAATCATCACAATCGCCAGTGTAGACTCAATTGGTGAAGGATTTAAATTACCTGAAGATGCTTCAAGACATTATGTTGTTGAATTTTCAGTAATTGCATTTAAACCTGAATTACATGAAGTAATTGCTGGTGAAGTAAGTTCTGTAACTAACTTTGGAGTATTTGTAAACTTAGGAATTATTGATGGTATGGTTCACTTATCCCAAACAATGATTGATCAAGTTTCATTTAGTAAAGTTGGAAGTATTCAAGGAACTGAAACTGGACAAAGTCTAAAAGTAGGAGATAAAGTAAGAGCATCTGTAGTTGCTGTATCATTTAGAGATATTAGAAACGTAAAAGTTGGATTAACAATGAGACAACCAGGTTTAGGATGTGAAGACTGGTTAACTAGTGAGTAAACAAATAAAATGGCAGTAAAAGACAAAGCATGTAAAGAATGTGGACATTTAACTAAAGAAGAAGTTTGTGAAAACTGTAACTCAAGACAATTTGTAGAAAAATACAAAGGAACTGTAGTAATGTTTGATAACGATAACTCAATTATTGCAGAAAAAGCAAAAACAACTGGGAACGGTAAATTTGCTTTAAAATACTAATTTTTAATAAATTAATATTTTTAAATAAAACTAATTTTAAAATGAGAACAAACAAAGGACCTAAATTTATGAGTTTTAACAAATTAAATTCACAAAGAAAAAAAGAATTAATCTCCTCCCTAGAATCTGATTACGGATACAACACTAATTTTTTAGAAGACTATTTTTTTTACATTACATCAAAAGATAAAATCATGTTATCAAAAATAGATGTAGATAAATTAAAACTAGAAAGAATTAATTCACTAGGAATTTATTTTGGAATTTATCATTCAGAAACTAAATTTAGATTAAGTTTAGAAGGTTCTAAATTCATCAAACCTACTAAAAATTATATTAAACTAGACAAAAAAGCAATGGAATCCTACGTTACAGCTGAAAATTTATTTGTTGACGAAGTAGAACAAATTGAATTTACAAATTCAGCACCATTTAAAATTGTTCAATATAATGGAGACAATTTAGGTTGTATGTCTCACAGAGATAAAGAATTTTTAACATATATGTCAAAATCTAGAAAATTAGATTATGGAAAAGTATTCTAATAAAAAAATTAATTAAAATATGAAAAATAAAGACCGAAAGCAACTTCAAGCAAATTTAGGAAAAGAAAACCTTGAATTTTTCATAGAATTACTAAAAAGTCGTAAGAATCCTGAATTTGATCCCCAATACATTAGAGAAATTAAAAAGATTTCCCAAGGATTTAATATTAGATTAACAAGAGAACAAAAATTACTATTCTGTCAAAAATGTTCATTATTTTTTGAAAAAGAAAATACTCAAAAAATTAGATTAGACACAAAACATTTTACTAAAAATTATACATGTCCTAGATGTTTTAATGTTAAAAGATTTATATTAAAAAAATAAATTTATAAAATTATTCTTCTTCATCAGCAGACACAATATCATCCACATATTCTTCTTCCACTAAAGCATCATCAGCAACAGAAAGTTTTGATTCTTTTAAAAAAAAATCCTTTAATTTAGTATTAATTTGTCTTAGAACAACTCTTTTTTCAAATAAAGATAAATCAAATTTATCAAAAAAATCATCTACGGACTCACCTTCAACAACTCTTGTGAGATTTAGCTTTAATTCGTTTTCAAAAAACTTAGATAAAATAGGAAATGCATTAAGCACCTCATAAAATTCGTAGTCTAAAGTAACCTTTACAACCATTAAATATAATAGATAAAAAAAGATATATATAATCTTTGTTTTACCTAAACTCGTGAAAAAAATGCTAAATATTTTATATTATTTGATAGAATCAACTAGCTTTTGATAATTTTCAAAAGGAGTATCTGAACTTGAAATATAACTTCCAACACATAAATTATTAGCGCCACAATTTTTCAATTTTTCCGAGTTTTCAATTGAAACCCCACCATCAATTTGAATTGGAAAACTCCCCTCAATCATACCTGAAAGTTCTTTAACTTTATTATAAGTATTTTCAATAAATGCTTGACCCTCAGCCCCTGGCACAACTGACATAAGCATAACTCCATCAATAATTTCAAAGAATTTACAAACTCTATCAAACCCAGTCGTAGGATTTAAAACAATATATACATTAATATCTAAATCCTTAAATTGATGAATACAATTACCTAAATCATCACAAGTTTCAAAAACTTCTTCTTGAATTAAAACCGTCTTAATCCCCAATAATTTAATTTGATTAATATACTGAATAGGATTTTTAGCCATTAAATGAACTTGAAAATTTTTATCAGGATAATTTAAAATATTTTTCATATCAGAAAAAGAAACAGTTGATTTTTTAGTAAATTCTCCATCCATAAAATCTAAATGAATTTCATCACAAAACTCTAATATTTTTAATTTTTTCTCAAATGTTTCAGAATCTAAAGCAAAAATTGTTGGTATAATTTTATTTTCCATTTTTATATAAAATAAACATAATAAAATTATTACTTAAATAAATGTAACAACTAGAAATAAAATAATACACAATTAAAATATAAAAAAATTAGTTTAAAAAAACTAAAGTTTTCCAACAAGATCTAAACCTGGAGCTAAAGTTTCCTTTCCTTCTTCCCACTTAGCAGGACAAGCTAAATTTGGATTAGCTCTTGCAAAAATTAAAGCTTTAATCTTTCTAATTAATTCAGTTGCATTTCTACCAATTGGTTCATCAGTAATTTCAATAGCCTTAATTTTTTGATCTGGATCAATTACAAAAGTTGCTCTATCAGCTACACCCCCCTCACTTCTTAAAACATCATAATCTGTTGACATTTTATGTTCAGGATCTGCAACCATAGGAAATTCAATCTTTCCAATTCTTGGTGAATCGTTATGCCAAGCTGCATGAACAAAATGAGTATCAGTAGAAACTGATAAAACTTCAACATTCATTTTTTGTAACTCTGCATAATTTTCCGCCATATCTTCTAATTCTGTAGGACATACAAATGTAAAATCCGCTGGATAAAAGAATAAAACTACAAACTTTCCTTTGTAATCATCTAAACTTACTTTTTTAAACTCGGCATCATGATATGCCATAGCTTCAAACTTTGGGGCGTCAATATTTAATTTAACCATACTATAAAATATTAAATCATATATATAAACATAATGTGAAACTGAAAAAAGTAACTAGTAAATCCCATCTTAAAATGTGAAAAATAGTTAAATATTTAAACATAAAAATCCATTTAAATAATTTAGTTGATGAAATATTCTTAAATGGGCAAATCCTAATGTCACAAAAAGAAGGTAAAGAGGCAATAAATTATTATCAACAAGCAAATAAACTACTAAAAGAAGGAATAGAAGACAAATTATATAATAAAGAATCAATTAGAATCTATAATTACATTAGTAAATATAATTAAATAAATTTTAAATTTATTCCATTAATTTTTCCCTAATTAAATCTCGCATATCTAAATAATCATCTTCTGAAATATTTTCCCGTTTAGGAATTTTTTCAAAATTAGAAAATAAATCTCTTAAAGCTCCTTTCGAAGGTAATAAATGAAAATGCAAATGGGGTTGAGTTGAATGAGAATTTGAATTTTTAAAAGTTATAACATCCTCATCACCCAATTTATTTAAAATATCTTCCATAGTTTGAACTAAACACATCAAATCATAACTTTCTTCAGAAGATAATAAATGGAAATTCTTTTGAGAAATACATTTTTTCGGCATAACTAACACATGTCCATTTTTTAACGGCCATTTACAAATCACACAAAAACTAAACTCAGTTTCACAAATAAATCTTTCTTTTTCGTTAATTGAATTACATAACTCACACATTTTAAACAACCCTCTTAAATTTTTTCTCTAACTCATAAAAATTATATCGTAAAAATGTTGGTCTCCCATGAGGACAATTAAATGGTTGTTTTAAAGTTCTTAAATTTTCAATCATTCTCCTCATCTGTGACATAGTTAATTCATCTCCAGCCATAATTGCAATTCTACAAGCCATTGAAGCAACTTTAGAAAATTTTTCATCCTCAACACATTTAATTTTTTTATTTACAACAACATCATAAAGCATATCCTTTAAATCAGTCGCATTTAAAATATTTCGACGAACAGATACTGGAACACCCCTAACAATTACCTCATTATCTCCAAATTTTTCAACTTCAAAACCTACAGAACTTAAACTTTGCTTATTTTCTTCAAAACCCAACATCTCAGAATTTGTTAAATGAATTATTTCAGATTTTATTAACATTTGAGTTGGTGCTGATTTCTCATCATCAATTATTTGTTTCTTAAATTGTTCAAAATAAAATTTTTCTTCCGCAACATGTTGATCAACCAATAATAATTCTTTTGGAGTCTCAACCATAATATATGTTTTATTTAATTGTCCAATTATTTTATAATCTGATAACTCTTCCCATAAAACACCTTTTTCAATTTCTTCTTCAACTAACTCATTACTATTAATTAGATTTTCAATTTTTTCATCCTTAGAACTATCAATTTTTTCATAAATAACTTCATCCTCATTAACTTCAAAATTTTGCTGTTTTTCAGAAGTATAATACTTAGAAACACCTTTTTGTTCCCTCTTCTTTTCCTCAACTAAATCATTTAAAGTTATCTTATCACCACTTGAATAATCTCTAACTACATCAACTTTAGAAGTTAAATCTAAATCATACTCTTTTGGAACTTCGTCAAATTCCTTAAAATTTTCTTGTGTTTCAAATTGTTTAATTACTGCTGATTTCATAAACTCAAAAATCTCTAACTCATTCTCAAACTTAATTTCGACTTTCGTCGGATGAATATTCACATCAACAATTTCTGGATCAATATCTACACACAAAACAAAAAATGGATGACGTCCAACCATCAAAGTATTTCGCATACCCTCATAAACAGCATCCCGCAACAATTTGGATTTAATAAATCTCCCATTTACAAAAAAATACTGATTTTTTCTAAAAGAATAAGAAATACTTGTAGGCTTCCCAATAAATCCATAAACTCGAATCCCATTTGAACTCTCATCAAATTCCATCAAATTTCCTTTCAAATCTTTCCCTAAAACATAAATTAAATTATCAGATTTATTTGAAAACTTTGGTTTATTAACTAAAATTTTATCATTATTTTTTAATGTAATTTTAACATTATGATAAAAAACCTCAAATCTATTCACAATATCAACCACAGATTTAAGTTCCAAAGTATTTGATTTCAAATATTTTCTTCGAGCAGGAGTTTTATAAAATAAATCCTCAACAACAATAGTTGTAGACTTTGAACAAGAACTTGGAACTATAACGGAAATATCATTAGAATTTACTTCAAAAGTCTCAGTTGAATCACAATGTTTTGAAATAATTTTTGTTTTAGCAACAGAAAAAATAGAAGCTAAAGCTTCACCTCTAAACCCCATAGTATTAATTGAATATAAATCATTAAAATTTTTAATTTTAGAAGTAGCATGACGTAATGGTGCTTTTAATAAATCATCTGAACTTATCCCACAACCATTATCAATAATTTTAATAGAAGTTAAACCTGAATCAACCAAATCAATTTCAATATCATCAGCCCCAGCATCAATAGCATTTTCCACAAGTTCTTTAATAACTGCAGAAGGATTTTCAATAACCTCCCCAGCAGCAATTTGATCAATTAATTCACTAGATAAAACTTCAATAACCATAATAATTATACAATAATTAACATTTATAAAATTATTTATCAATTAACATAATTTTTGTTTCAAGTTCTCCTAAAACATCATTAAATTTTAAATCACCATCCAAAATTTTATACGGATGAGGGAATAAAAAACCATGACCACCATATCGAGTAAATTCATCAATTTTTTTAGCAGTATCATCAATCAAAATTGAATTTGGTCCAGCACAAAAATATTTATGTTTAGTTAAAATCAAAGGAATTTGATAATTTTTAAATTTATCAGAAACCCACATAGTCTTTCCTAATCCAGCATTACCAACTCCTTCTGGACGTCTATATATATTTCCCCCTGAACTCAAAAAACTAACTTCCCCAAATTCACATAATTTTTCAATCATTTGATATGCCCAAGGAAATAATTCCAACTCATTCCAAAACTCATTATGTTTTTTATCAAGAATCTCCCAAGGATGAACTTCACAAATATCCTCTAAATCCACCCCAGTTTTTAAAATATTTTTAGTTGATTCAAAATCCATACCTAAAACTTCAATTGCTCGTTTTTCCCAATTAGCAACAACACCATCTAAATCTACAAAAATTTGTATATTTGAACTATTTAAATTATTTTTATTAACCATAATATTTAATGTTTTTAAAACAATATATATTTAAATAATATAATATATATATTAAATATATAAATTAATATGGGGAAATCAGATTTTCAATAAATATAATTAAAATCAAAAATAAAAATGGAAAGAAAATTAGTCAAACAAGGGAAGAATGCATTAACAATAACATTACCATCAAAATGGATTCAAAAATTTAATTTATCACAAAATGATTCTATCCAAATAAATGAAGAAAAAGAAAATTTAATTATTTCCACTCATTCCGGAAAAAAAGAAAAAAATTGTGAAATTGACATAAAGAATCTATCAAGAGGTCTAGCTTTCCACATAATTACTGGAAAATATATCCAAGGATACGACAAAATAATAATTAAACATAACAATTTTAAATTATCTCAAGAAATTGGTAATGGTTTTTTTGGATTTATGGTTGAAAAACATGATGAAACTGAATTAATTATGAAAGATATGATTAAAATCCCACAAGATAATTTTATTGAAATTTTTAAAAGAAGTTGTCAATTACTAATTCAGCAAGCAAGAACTCTAAAAAAACTAGAAAATAATAAAATTAATTTTGGAGATGTGAAAGATGAAGAAAGATTACTAGATTCAAACATATTTTATTGTCTAAGATACATAAATAAATATGAAAAATTAGAAAATTCATATAAATATTTTTTACTAACAACAACTTTAGAAACAGTCGGAGACAGTATATCTGAAATTGCAAAATATTTAGATAAAAAAGAAACTATTACAAAAGAAGAAACTAAATTAATTGAAAATATAATTATGGGAATTGAAGAATATGTTACATATCTATTTCAAAATAACATAGAAAAAATGTATAATTCCCTAAATAAATTTAAACAAAATATAGAACATAAAACATTTATTGATGGAATTGCATTTTCAATTCGAGAAAATTTGTATAATTATATTGGATTTCTAATAGAAAATAAAAATAAAAAATAAAATTAGTAAAATAAATTTAATTTATTTCACAAATTTTCTAAATAATCTATAAACTCCATAAATAACTACAAATGGTAAAACAAATCCAGCAACATACACAATAAACCACAAAGCAGCACCAAGTGACTCAATAAAAGCCTTAAACCCATTTTTAAAATCAATAAAATCAACTTGATGGAAAATTGATTTTTCTTCAACTAATCTAATACTCACATCAGAATATACAACACGTTCATCTAAATTTTCAAAATTTTTCTTTAAATAAAATAATTGATTTTCTAATTCATCAATTCTTTTTTGAACTTGAATTTCATCCTCAACTGAAATTTCACCATTCAACATATCAACATATCTTAACAATTGATTAGAGTATCTTTTAATTCTTTCATCATAATTAACATAAGACTCAGTCACATCACTTGAATAAATCTCAAAAGAAGTAATTTCACCAAATTCTTTTATTTCATTTAAATAAACTTCAAGATTTTCAGCATTAACTTTCCCACGTAAATTTAAATTTTTATAATTATATTTATCAGAATATTCATTATTTGTTAAAAAAATAACAGAATATTTCTCAGAAACTGTTAAAATATTCTCTTTTGACAAATTATAATTGTCAGAATCAAGATTTAAATTCCCATTTTTAGTAATTTTTCTATCTTCAACATTAGGAGCAAAGCCAGACCCATAATGATTATTCCCATAGTAAGCATCATTCATAGCCAAAGATTTTGAACTAAATGAACTAACACCCATATTTCCAACACTAGACCCAAAAATCATAACAACCAATAAAAATAATATTGAATAATTAAGCCAGTTTTCTTTTAAATTTTTTAAAATTTTATTCATAATAAAAAAAAGTATTTTCAACATTTAAAAAATTTGTTAACTTTAAACAAAATTAAAATTATTTTGTCAATAAATTTAGAGTAATAAAGTCTAAATAAATATAATTTTTAAATTAATTTGTAATAATTTTGTAGAAATTA
>DAXK01000030.1 GCA_002506365.1 archaeon UBA583
CCTTATAAATGTTTTTATGTGATTGGAAAATCATCGAGAAATTATAATAAAAATAGACAATTAAAATACGGAAAGGAGAAGAAAAACAAGAATATTGAAAAAAAAATAGAAAATGATGTGAAAATTAAGATAAATATAGAATTTTTTGAAAAAATAAAAATAAAAATAGTAAATATTAAATTCTTTCTTTTAGTAAAACAGGAATATCATTTTTAATAATATACTCTTTGTTACATGAATCACAAAATAAAATAAATTCAGATTTTTTTTCTAAATCTGATTGACAAATCGGGCAACAAATTAGTTCAATATTCATTTTTGATTAATCATCTCCAAAAAGAATTTATCCCCTAAAGTCCCCATCAACTCAGGTTTAGTAGTCTTAAAAGTTATACACCCAGTCAAGTTATCATATATTACTTCATTTGTTGTTGAATTTGAATTAAAAAATATCAATTTAGTATCAATTGTTGAATCCATACATGATAAATTGTCTGAACTAATAATATCTTCTTGAGAATTTAATGGAAATTTATATATGTTTTTTAAAAATGGAAATAATCTTCCAGAAACCTTAACAACTTCACCATTACTAGAAGGATCTTTTGAAAAAATAAATTTAAAATCTTGAGTAGATAACAATTCTTCTTTAGATATTCCAATTTGAAGAGTTGATTTTTCTAAATCTGAAACAGGATTATAAAATTGAATTGAATACTCAATACCATTAACATTGAATGGATATTTATATAATTTAATATTTAAATTTGGATTGTTTATTGCACCATCATTAGTTTTATCATCATAATATTCAAATCCAAAATAAAATAATCCGAAAACTAAAGACATAATAATTAAAACAACAGAATAATGAAATAATGTTGGTTCCCCATCAGAAGTTACTTTTTTTGAAGTAACTTTTTCCCCTTCAACTTTTTCAATTACTTTTTTTTCACTAACTAAATCCTGTTCAACTGATTTTTCCGAATCAGATTTAATTGAAATAGGAGTTTTTTGTTTCTTTTTTTCTTTAACCATAAAAAATAGAAAGAATTTAAGATATATAAAGTTAATTTAGAATTTATAAAAAAATACAGACAATACCTAATTAAATAATAAGAAGTATATAAAATAAAATAAAAATCATTTAAGCATGATTTCTAATTTTTCAGGATTCATTTTAATTTCTTTAATAATTTTACTTGGACCAATGACAGTTAATCCAAACCTATCTCCAGCCAATAATTTTACAATTTTATCTTTTAGTTTTTGAGAGATAGATTTTTTAGCCGTCCCTTCCAGAAATGCAATTTCAATACCAGTAAATTTTCCTGAAACATTTCGTAATGCCTTTGAAATTAAAGTTGTTTCTTCATCAGCAGTTAACCGACCCTCAATCATTACGATATCTCCAGATTTTACAGTATCAAAGATTTTATCCAATTTTTTAACAGGATCTAAATCTTTTAACAATGTGTGTGATAATACTTGAACTCCACCCATTTTTATTAATAAAACTCCTTGAAGATTGTATCATATAAATCTTCAATTCCCTCACCAGTTTTTGCTGAAATACCAACAATTTTATAATCCGGGAAAACTAATTTAATCTTTTCAGTGTTTGATTTTTTTAAATCAGTTTTATTTGCAACAACTATAATTTTTTTATTTTTATTAACTAAATTTGCAACAAGAGTTATATTTACTTGATTATAAGGATTTAATGTAGAATCTAATACAATTAAAACTGCATCAACACTATCAATCCATTTAATACTTTCAATAACTCCTTGAGTAGCTTCCATTGCTCTCTCCTTTGCTTCTTTTTTCTTCATCCCATCATGAACAAAATCTTCAAAATCAATTTTAGTTGCAATACCAGGAGTATCAATTAAATTAAAATTAATAGTCCTACCATTTTTTTTTAATTCTAATTTTTCAACAGTTTGAACATTTCTTGTTTCGTGTTCTACACTAGAAGTTGAAAATTCAGGTGCATCCTCACCTAAAATATCTTTTAATACTAAATTTGCTAAGGTTGTTTTACCCGCATTTGGTGGCCCATATAACCCCAAGCTAATTTTTTGATTTTTTTTAAAAAATTTAAAAAACCTAAATAATTTGTTTGAAAAAAAACTTGTCATACAAAAATAGTAAAAATCTACCTTTTTAAAGATTTGTCTTTACGATAAATAAAGATATCAACACATAAGAAGTAAAATCACAAATAAATAATATAAAAATTGATTAAGAATAAAATAAAAATACAATATAAATTTTAAGAATTTATAATTGATTCAATTTCTGCAACTAAATTCATTAATTCAGTTCTACAAAACTCATTTAGATTATTCATGTTAGATACATGTTCTAATTCATCTTGGACCTTTACTAATCCTTCAACAGAAATATCAGGAGTTACTTGTACTAAAACAGCCTTTAGAGCAGTTTCAATTTTTGAAGATAAATCTTCTTCCTCAATTAACATTGTAATAATTTCAGAGATTTCTTCAATTTGAGATTCTTCAAATACCATTTTTAAATTTTCAAAGTTTTTTCAATAATTTCCAAACTACGAATAATTGCTGAATTTGCAATCTTAACATCCAACAAATTTTCACAAGTGATATTAATTAGAATAGAATTATTTTGTTTTTCTAGTTCAACTAGAATGTTTTTTGTTTTAAAATCAAAATTTTCATCAGATAATAAAGAAAAGTATAAATCTACTTTATCTCCAAAATCTAAAGAGAATGATGATTTTTGTGTCATTATCTTGCTTTAATTTTGTCTAATACTCTGTTTAAAGTTTTCTTTAAAACTTTAGAACTACAGTACGGGCATCTAATTTTTCTTTCAACTAAATTACCATTAACCTTCTTTTTACATTTAGGGTTTGCGCAAGTATAATCAACCATTTTTAATATGGTTTATATGCTTTCCCAGCGAATGTTTTTTCACAAGCTCTACACTTCCAAATTCCGTAAGCTTCTCTTCTTACTTTTTTGTCTTTACTACAAAAAGGACATTTAAATGACCCTCTTGAAAATTCTTCAATCTTACTTACTTTAGCCCTTAAAGTATTTCCGTATCTTACCCCGAATCTACCTGCTGTTCCTTGACCTTTTACCATTTTGATAATATTGTATATTAATAAATTAATATAAACTATAAGTAAAATAAATTGGATTTTGTTTATAAAGATTTGGATATTAATAATATACCAAATAAA
>DAXK01000005.1 GCA_002506365.1 archaeon UBA583
CATATTAGTTATTACAGATGAAGGAATTTATGATAGTTATCAGTATTTAGATTCAGTATCTTCAAGTAGTTCAGGGGGAAGTGGACCTGGGCCAGTTGTTTGTGCTAATAATACTGCTGAGAATTTTTACGGAGGGACAGGAATTATTTCTGACCCATGGGAGATTTGCGATTGTAACCAGTTACAAAATATGAACTCATATTTAAATAATTATTTTGAGTTAGTTTCAGATATTGATTGTTCAATTATTGCTAATTTTGTGCCAGTTGGTGGTATTGCAGATGATTATTATGATGATGGTCAAGGATTTAATGGAAATTTGTATGGAAATAATTTTACTATTTCAAATTTAGTTATGGATACTAGTTTAGGTGGTGCAGGTTTATTTTCAAGAACTAATGGAGATATTTCAAATTTAAAAATTATTAATGCAGATATTAAAAGTTCAACATATTTTACTGGATTATTAGCTGGAGTAGTTAAAGGAGGAAATATTTATCAAGTTGGAGTTTCAGGAGTTGTTAATAGTTCAAGTTCTAAAGTTGGAGGACTTGTTGGACAATTTGGAAATGGAGAAATTAGTAATTCATATAGTTTAGGGAAAGTAATAGGAGATAGTAATGTAGGAGGATTAGTTGGACAAAGTTATATTGGAAGTGCAATTAAATTTTCTTATGCTAATGTTAATGTGTCATCAGAGTCAGGATATCAAATTGGAGGTTTGATAGGATATAAATATGAAGTTCTTAATGGATCTTTTTCAGTAGGACCTGTTTCCAATTCTAATGGATATAAAGGTTCTTTAATTGGATATGAATATAATGGAGTAGTAACTAATTCTTATTGGAATAATCATAGTAATAATTTTGATTATGCAAATTTTAATGGTGATCTTGGTTCAGTTGCTATTCAAAATAATGAAGCTTATTTTTATGTTGGATCTAATGCTCCTATGAATTCTTGGACAGGAGATTGGACATTTTCAGGAACAGGACTTCCTAAGTTTAGTTGGGAATAGTTAAATAGATTTATATAAAATAAATTTATTTTATTTTTATGTCAAGAAATTATAAATTTCTAAGCCGTTGTAAAATTAAAAAAATCACAAACATAGAGTTTTTTAAAACACATAAGGTTAAATTTGTATTAGGTTTATTTTTTTTATTTTTTTTATTTTCAAATATATTTTTGACAAGTTCGTTACAATCTTTTACAAATCCGATTTATGGAGGAGATTATTATTATCAATTAGGGTGTGTTAATCATGTGAAATTTGGTGGAGATGTTTTTTCTAATTGTAATTTAGATAGTTCAAATTCTAATTATATGCCAGTTTATTCTTTTTTAGTTGGGAATTTTGCGAAAGTTTTTGATTTGAGTGGAATGAGTGCTATGTTTATTTTTTCTAGTTTGTTAGTTGTGTTAAATTTTTTATTAATGTTTTTTATGTTTAGAAGTTTTAATTTGTCAAATTTTACAAGTTTATTTGGAAGTATTTTAATTACAACAGTTAGTCCGATTTTAAAGTATACTGAATTTAGTCGTTTTATTATTGTTCCAATTTTAATTATTATTTTAAAAAGGTTTTATGATAATCAAAATTATTTAAATTCTGTTTTATTGGGAATTATTGTTGGGGTAAGTTCGATTTCCCATAGTGTATTGTTGCCTGCTAGTTATTTATTTTTAGGAACTATATTTATATTATTAAGTTTTGATAAAAGTTTTAAAAAATTCTATTTGAAATTATTTGAATTAAAATATTTTATTTTAGTTAGTTTTTTTATTGTTGTGATTATTTCAAGTTTTTATTGGTTTTCTCCAATTTTTGAGTTTGGGTTAAAAACTTCTGAGAATTTTTTTATGTGGAATGGTGTTGGAGATTTATCTAAATTTAGTTTACAAATATTTATGTTTATGGAAATTATTAAAGCTGTATTTTTTAATGTTACAAATATTTTTGGAGCTTTAAAGTCAATTTTATTTATTTCTTCGATTTGTTATATTTGTTATAAAATATATTCTAAAAAAGTATTTGATAAAATTGAAAAATTTTCTTTATTTTATTTAGTTGTTAGCTTTTTGTTAATTTTTAGTTATTTTGTAACTGTGCCACTATTTAATATTTCATTTTTACCAGATTATTTATTTTTGATGGTTGGACATATTTTTATTTTAATTGTTAGTTTAATTTATTTTGATAAGATTTATTCTAATTTAAGTTTAAAGTATAAAGTTAAAGATTGTTTAAATTTAATTATTAAAAGTTTTTTAATTTTAATTTTATTAAGTATCTATTTTTCAACAGTTTTGAGTGTTACAAATGATTTTTGGTATGGTGTTGGGAAAAATTCAATAAGTTCTGATAAAACGGAGTTGGCAGAATTTATTATTAATAATTCAGAAGTTAATGATGTAATTTTAACAACTAAAAATATTGGGTTTGTTTTAAATTCTTTAACAGGGAGAAAACTTGTAACTTCAAAGCGTGCCCAAGGTGATCCTTTTGAGAATATGGATGTGCGTGATTTGGATCAAGCGATTATTTTGTATTCAGATAATCAAGATTTACGAAAAGAGTTAATTAAAAAGTATAATATTAAATATTTTTATTGGAATGTGAATTGGAAAACTAGTGAGTTTAATTTTAAAGATAATAAAATAGTTTCTAAAAATGAACCTTTGCTTGCTTTTGATTCAGTTGAGAAGAGAAAGTATTTGGATGAAAATGAAATTAAATATTTTGTGTATAATGATTATGTTGATTCTTTTTTACAAGGAGAAAATCATCCAAAGTTTGATTTAATTGTTGTCTCACCTGAAAATTATTATAAAAATTCTAGTTTTATTTGGAATAGCAAATTTAATGAGTTATTAAATCCAGTTTGGAGTTATAAAGATAGAAATGGACAAGAATTAGCGATTTTATTTGAGGTTATTATAAAATGATTAAAAATATAGTGAATATTGTATGGGATAGTCGATTTATACATTATTTTGGAATAACTGGAATTGGATTTTTAATTAATTTAGTTACTATTTTTATTTTAACTGAATTTGTTCTAGGAAATGAGAATTATATTTATTCTTATTTTATTGGAAGTTTTTTAAATTTAGTTTGGAATTTTATTTTTAATTTAAGTTTTGTTTTTAGAGTTAAGAGTAAAGTTATTTTAAGATTAGTTAGATTTTTTAGTTATCATATTAGTATGACTTTGTTACAAGCATTTGTTATTAAAAATTTAGTTGATTTTATTGGAATTAAATTTTATTTGTTTGGAATTGTTTTCGTTATTGGAAGTTTTTTTGTGCTTGGGTTTTTAGTGTCAAAATATTTTATTTTTAAATCTAAAAATAAAATAGAGGTTAGAAAATGATTTTAGATAAAATTAATTATTTTGATAAATTAATTTCAGATTATTTTTTTTCTAATTCTAATAGTATAATATATTTTATTTTAGAAATGATTACACATCTTGCGGACACTGCTACAATGATTATATTTATTGGATTAATTTTATTTTATTTGTATAAGAAAAAGGAGTTTGTGAAATTTAAATTTTTTTCATTTATTGTTATTTTAAGTACAAGTATTTTTAGTATTTTAAAATTAGTTTTTCAAAGATTAAGACCAGATGAAGGTTTAGTTTATCATTTAACTTACTCGTTTCCATCAGGACATACAACAATGGCCACTGTTTTTGGGAGTGGAGTTTATTTTTTGTTTAAGGATAAAATTAAGTCAAAGATAAATAAAAATATATTTTTAATAAGTGTGATTTTATTTTCTTTTTTAGTTGGAGTTAGTCGAATTTATTTAAATGTACATTGGACAAGTGATGTGGTTTTTGGTTGGGCACTTGGGCTGTGTGTTGTTTGGCATTTTAGAAAAAAATTAAAAAATAATTAAAATTATAAAAAAAAAAAAATCGTTTGAGAACTAGTTGTCAATTGGATATCTTAAGATACCACCGATACCAGTTAATCCGCTTAAAAATTTGAAAGAAATTTTTAACCCATTTTGAACAAGTTCAAAATATTTCATTGGACTCTCTCAGGAGTTTTGTCAGTTAGTAATTTTAAATTTGCTCTTTGTCCCGTTCTCACGTTTTTTCCAAAAAAACGCGGTAAAAAACAAATTTTTCAAAGAAAAATTTAATTGTCAATTGGATATCTTAAAATTCCACCAATTCCAGTTAATCCTTTCATTTGGACTCCCTCAGGAGTTTTGTCAGTTAGTAATTTTAAATTTGCTCTTGTTTCTTCTTGTAATTCAACTAATTTTTCTAATTCAGCATCACTACAACATCCATCAATTACAATTAAATCTTCAATTGCTCCCATATTTAAAGCATTTAATGTATTTGCCATACCATAAACAACCATATTTGTATTTTTACCTAATGTGTTAAAGAATTTTTGTAAAGCTTTTCTTTCTTCCATAACTTCAGTATCAGATAATAAATCAGCTGCAACATCAACTAATTCTTTTAGTCCGTAAGCATTAGTGTATGTAATATCCTTAATTCCTAAGATTTTATCTTTCATTTGCTCATTTAAATAATTTCCATCAGCAAAGTTGTTTTTAGTAGTTCCTGGACCTCCGATAATGATCCCTTTTAAATCTTTCATGTAAGTAAATTCTTGAATTACAACATCAGCTACTCTTTTATAAAAATCAACAGCAGCACCTTCTCTAATTCTTGCGAAACGTTGAGCGGATTGTCCTCCAGCTTTAAATTTACCAGGGACTGTTGAGTTCATATTTTTAACAACTTTAATTGATGAACCTACAAGCATTCCAACTGTTGCTTCTCCTTTATCAACAGCAATAAGTGCGTAAGTTGATTCGTTTGCATTCATTTCTTCTAATGGAGCAGTTACAAATCTTTGTTCACATCGATATAATTTTAATGGAACTGGTTCAGGTGGTTCTACCCAAAATACTTGAAAATCTTGAACATTATCTTTTTGAGATACATTTCCAGAGAAAATTGCTAATCCATTTTCTGGAGTTTTATCAATTACTCTCATTGTTCTAATCATTCTTTCAAGAGCTTGTTGAACTGATTTACCAGTATTTTTATCTTTAATATTTGTTGCTGTTCCTTGTTCATCAGAAAGAGTTTGAATCATTTTTGTTAAATCTGAACCAGCTGGAAGATATACTGAAATTAGTTCAGTGTGTCTTCCTCTAGTTGATTTTAAATTATTAATAAATTTTTTTAATTTAATTTTGTCTGTTAGACTTACCATAGTAAAAATAAATTTTTATTCATTTATAAAGGTTGGTGGGGTTTAAAAGTAGTTATTTTAGAGTTTGTAAATATTGTTCAAATAGCATAGGTTTTGCCCAGTAATAACCTTGGCCATAATCAATTTTGAATTTTTTTAAATAATTTGAAGTTGTTAAATCTTCAACTCCTTCAGCAATTATTGTTAAATCTGGATGAATGTCTCTTAAAACTACGGCCATGTCAATCATTTTTTCAAATAATTTATGATATTTTTTTTCTACATCAATATTTTGAATACAATTTTTATCAATTTTTATTGAAAGTTTATTAAATTCATCTTCACGAGTATTTAGAATAACTTTTTCTAAAACTTTTAAAAATCCCCAATTTTTAGCTCCAAAATCGTCTATACTTACTCCAAATCCATTTGAAAATGCTTTTCTTGTAAATTTACCTATGTGAAAATCACTATTTTCATTAATTTCAATTGTAATATTTTTAGGATTTAATTTATATGTTTTAACTAAATCTCCAACATTTTTTAAAAAATCTGCGTAATTATGAATACTTGAATGAGATGCATTAAGTTTAGCGATATAATTATTACCTAAAATCTCAGAATTGTTTTGTAATAATTTAAAAGTTTCTTCAAAAACAATTAAGTCTAAACCTCTTAATTGTAAATCTGAATTTTTTTTAGAGAATACTTCTTCGGGATTAGCATAACTACCATCATAAGTTTTAAATCTAGATAATATCTCAAAATGAGGCCGTTTATCAAGTTTAAAAATTGGAACAATTGGTTGAGCAAATATGTCTAAACCATATAATTGAGTGCCATAAGATTTTAATTTTGTAGATAAATTCAAATTATTCATATTGTATAACTATGATGAACTAAATTTATAAAGCTTTTGATTTGATTATAAAAGAATAAATTTAGTAGATATTTATGAAAAATTAAGTGAAAAAATGGATTTTTATTTTAATCAATTAAATAACTTCTATCTTCAACTGGATCTTCTTTATGTTTATTTTCAACTGAGGCAAAGTCAATTTTTTTGAATTCTTCTAATTGTTTAGGGAAATCCTTCATAAATTTAGGGTAATCAATCCAAGTTTGTTTTTCGAATTTCTTTTTTGCGATAAGTGATACTCTACTTGAATCGTGGTGTGAGATATATTCGTAATCAGGTAAATATTCTAATACTTGATGTGTAAATTCTTTTACTTCTTCACAATTTGGCATATTTTCAAATTTTAATCTATCTTGACTAGCTCCTACAAACATATATGCCTTAACTTCAATAAAATCAGCATCAGCACGTTGAATTAATTTAGCATATCCTTGTGGGTCAATCATGTTAATTCCTTTAACACAAGTAATTCTAATTGCACTTCTGTCGTTTCTTTTTGCCATGTAGTCTAAACTTTGAATAAATCTTTCCCAGTAATTTTTAAATAATGGAACATCTAATTGTTTTAGAGTTTTTGGATTTGGTCCATCCATACTAATATATAATTGTGTAATTGGATATAATGAACGAACACAGTCAGGAAATTGTGCGTTTGTTACAATAAATGTTGAAATTGATTTTTCGTGGAATTGTTCTACTAATTCGTTCATTCTTGGATAAGCAATAGGTTCTCCAGTTAATGATAAGGCTACATGTTTTACATCAGTTGATTGCTCATATAGTTTTTGAGGCGTTGCATCTCTTCCTTTGAATCCTACTAATTGTTTATTGTGGGCTTTTAAAGATTCTTCTAAAATAAATGTAGGATCATCAGTTCCCCAGTCCCAATCTTTGGAAACTGGTGATTTATAATCTCTCCAACAAAATGAACATCTATTCGCGCAGGAAACTGATGTTGACATTTGCATACATTGATGAGATTTGATACCGTAGAATTTTAATTTATAACACCCACCTTTTCCTTTTAGAGTGTTTTTTGTCCATCCACAAACTTTTACAACAGAATGGTCTCCAACAACGGAATAACCTTGTTTTGTTAAAGTTTCTTTGGATTTTTGGTCTAATTGACTTGTCATAAAATTAAATAATAATTTTTTATTTATATATATAAGGGTTTTAAAAATAATTTGTGAAAAAATTAATAATTTATAATAGAATAGGTTTTTAAAATGAAATTTATTTTATTATTTAATTTAAATCATTTTGAAAATGGGTGTTGATAATAAAAATTGTTTGGATAAAAAAATTGAAAGATATTTTGAATTATTTTTAAAGATTAATAATAATCCAAATCTAAGTAATGAATCAATTAATAAAAGGTTAAATCAATTTATTTGTGAATCGGATTTAGGTTGTATTTACACAGGAAAAGTTAATTTAAATCAATATGAATGTTTACAAAAAGTTAATATTAGAGATTATGATATTATTAATAATTATGATTCTTTCCAAGAAGTATTTTTGAAATCTAGAGTTATTTCATGTATGGATTGTGATAATACAAATGGTTCAAAGGGAAAATCTGAATTAAATAAATATTTGATTATTTTAGAAGATAATGATAAAAATAAAAATTATTAAATAAATTTTAATTTT
>DAXK01000018.1 GCA_002506365.1 archaeon UBA583
TAGAAGTTGAAACACCAATGACACAAACATCATACGGTGGAGCAGCGGCAAACCCTTTTATCACACACCACAACGACTTAGACATGGACTTATTCCTAAGAGTATCTCCAGAACAATCACTAAAAAGAGTAATTGCTGGTGGAATGAACGCAGTATTTGAAATCAATAAAAACTTTAGAAACGAAAGTATCGATAGAACTCACAACCCAGAATTCACAATGCTGGAAGCATATAGAAGCTTTAAAGATTATACCTACTGTATGGATTTACTAGAAAGACTAGTTGAATTTGTAGCTTTAGAAGTATTTGGAACATTAGAATTTGAATACCAAGGTGAACAAATTTCCTTTCAAAGACCATGGAAAAGAATTTCAACAAAAGATGCATTAATGCAATCAAAAGGTTGGGACGTTGATTCAATGTCAGATGAAGATTTATTTAAACAATGTGAATTAATCGGGGAAACACTTCCATCCCAAACAAGAGGATATGCCATTTTAGCATTATTTGAAGAATTTGGAGAACCATTAGGAAGACAACCAACTCACTTTATCGATTATCCAAAAGAATCAACACCGCTATGTAAACAACACAGAGATGATCCAGAATTAATTGAAAGATTTGAAAGTTTTGTATGTGGTATGGAAATTTCAAATGCATATAGTGAATTAAACGATGGAGAAAGACAAAGAAACTTATTTACTCAGCAAGCTGACTTTAAAGAGGAAGGAGTAGATGAAACATGGGGTGATGGACTAGATGAGGAATTCCTTGACGCAATTGATTTAGGACTTCCACCAACAGGAGGAATCGGAATCGGAATTGATAGATTATGTATGTTATTACTTAACCAAAACTCAATTAGAGACATTATCTATTTCCCAACAATGAAACCAAAAAAAGATTGAAAATCTTTTTTAGGTCCCAAAAATTTATTTAAAAATTATTTTTTAATTAATAATCTAACTTGTTGTCACAACAAGAAACAACAAAACAAATGTTTATAAATAAACAAATACTCTGATTTTTATGATAAACAAAAGAAATTTAACGAGTATTTTATTAACTGGGGCTTTAGCCTTCGGAGCAAATCAAGTTAAAGCTGGTGATTTGAATTATTTGAATAATAGTTATGATAATGAAAACCAATTACACAAAATAAGTTACACAATTAGTGATTTTAAAGGATACATTCCAAAGCTTGATAAATTTAATTTACAAATATATTCTAACAACAGATTAATTGATTCTAGTTGTGAAAGGACACTTAATTTTAGTAATGAAACCTTTTTTAAAAAAATAATATGTGAAGTTGAAAATTTACCACAAAGAGAATATAAATTAGTAGGTACTATTAGTAGAGGAAATGAAGTATTAAAAAAAGAAATTTCAACTCTAACTATCCAAAGAGAGGAAGTCTCAGTCCCAGCTATACAAACTCAAGTTCAAACTAAACCAAAAAAAAGTCAACAACAAAAAGGACTTGAATCAGATATTAAAAGAGCTTCTAATGAATTTTATTCAATATATAATCCAAAATCACCTAATTCAGGATTTAAAAGAAAAACATCAATTAAATTAGGAGAAAATATGTCACTAGATGATATATTTCAAACTACTCCAGTTGAATCAGATGATTGTAAACTACAAATAAATGGATCAGAATTTGAAATCTCTGATGATGTAAGAGTCTCAAATGAAGGTAAAGGTTACAAAACTGAATTATTCACAAGTTTTAATTCAGGTAAACCAACAACAGTTACTTTTTACGAAAGTGATAAAAATAGAGCAATTAAATTTGGAACAAAATTACACGCAATTGGAGAACTATGTGAAAAATTGAATCCATCATCAACACAAACTTCAAACCAAAGAAATACTGAAAAAAAAGCTGCTGAATTAAAAAGTAAACTTGATCAATTTACTAAAGATTACAATCAACAATTCAATAAAACTTTCAACAACTTAACTTACAAAGATTCAAGTATATTTACATTAGGTGAACATACTTATGGAAATTATAGTATAATGGATCACTTATATGAAATCGATAGGGATGGAAAACCTGAATTTGAAAGTAGAAATGGTAAAAATGGATTTAGAGATAGTAGAAAACTTAAATTCACAAATCCTGGACTATGTTTAATGAAAAGTCCATTTCAACATAGAGATAAATCAAAAAGAGCTGAATATAAAAAAAATTTTGATGGTAAAGAATTTGAAGCTATAAAAACTGTAGATTTACCATTACTTGATTTTGCAAGTAAATACACTTCAGTTTATTTATTTAACACTAAATCTGGATTTGATATTTCAATGTTTTCCCCAGTATCTGGTTCAAGATATAAACAATTATCAGGTAAATATCCAAAAAATAACCAAATTGAATCTTTTAGATTATACAATATTAGATTTGACGATAAAAATAATCAAAAATTTGGAAAACAAACATACCAAAATTTAAAACAATTATCAACTATGTGTAAAGAAAATTCAGAGTTAGTTCAATTACATAGAAAAAATAATTAATTCACACATTTAAAATAAAATAAAATAAAATAAAAATTAGGTAGTTTATTAAAATAATAAACTACTTAAAGTAATACAACCAATAACTACAAATAACCAATTCGCAATTTTCTCAATTAAATCTTTATCAAATTTCTTTAACAAATACTTTCCTAAATAAATTGCCATAATAGTTAATAATGATAAAGCAAGCATTACTCCAAATAAAACAAACCAAAAATTATACAAACTTCCAAATAAAGCTGAAGCAATTTGACTTTTATCTCCAATTTCTGCAAAAAATATTAAACTAAAAGCTGTAAAAAAAGGAGATTTAATTTTTTTACTTAATTTAACATCATCTTCATCTTCCTCACAAGCACCAAATAATCCATACAAACCAAAACCTAAAAATAATAGTCCTGAAATAACTTTAACCCAAAATAAAGGAATTAAATTAACAATAACATCTCCAAAATAAATCGCTAACCCATCAATTACTAAAAAAGCAAAAAAAACTCCTAAAAATAATTTAAAATATGATTTAGTCTTTGAAGTCATACTCAATACTGCAATCTGTGTTTTATCCCCAAATTCTGATAATAGAATAGAAATAAATGGTATAATAAAATCTAATAACATAATATAAAAATTAATTAGACATATTTAAATGTATTTTTAAAAAAATTTCTTAAAATACACTCCCTTTATAAACAAACAATCACTATTTTTACTATGACAATTGAAGACTTTACAAAATTAGGAATTGAAGGATCTATTTTACAAGTAATTGAAGAACAAGGATTTGTATCTCCAACGAAAATTCAAAATAAAGCAATTCCAGAAGTATATGCAGGAAAAAATATTATTGCAACAGCCGCAACAGGATCAGGAAAAACATTCGTATTCGCATCAAGAGTATTACAAATTGCAAGACCAGGATACGGACTGCAAGCAATTATTATGGTTCCTACAAGAGAATTAGCTAAACAAGTTGGTGAACAATTTAAACTATTTGCAAAATATAAACCATTAAATATTATGATTACATACGGTGGAGCAAATGTTAAATCACAAAAAGAAGATTTAGAAAACGTTGATGTTTTAGTTGGAACACCTGGAAGAATTTCAGATTTTTTAGAACAAGACTTATTCTTATTAGGAAAAGTTAAATGTGTAGTTTTAGATGAAGTTGATGCAATGATTAGAAACGAATTCCAAGCAGACATTAAATATATTTTAGAAACAACACCAAAAAAGAAACAAACTTTAGTATTCTCAGCAACAATCGACAAAGATATGTATAAATTATTAAAACACCAAATTAAAGACTCAAAATTAATCGCAGTAGAAAAAACAGTTGATCCTAAAAAATTAAAACAAAACTACTATATGATTGAAAAAGACCAAAAATTAAGTTTATTAACTCACCTAGTTGAAAACGAAAGAGCTGGTTTATCAATTATTTTTGTAAATAGACAAGATATGGCTGAATTTTTACAAAAAAATTTAAGAAAATTAACAAGTTTAGAATTTCAAACAATTCACGCTGATATGACTCAAGGTAAAAGAAATAGAATTATTAAAGATTTCGCAAATCAACAATTTGATGTTTTAATTACAACTGATATGGCAGCTAGAGGATTAGATATTGAAAATGTAACACACATCTACAATTACCAATTACCAGCTCACACTGAAAAATATATCCACAGAATTGGAAGAACTGCAAGAGCAGGAGCAAGTGGAAAAGTAATTAATTTAGTTTGTAAAGATGAACTTGAAAACTTAGCAGAAATTGTAAGAAATCACAAAATTTCAGTAATTGAAAAAGAATTACCTAAATTTAATATCGTTGAAGCTAAATTTGAAGTTAAAAAGAAAAAAGAAAAAAGATAATTTTTCTTTTAATCTTTATTTAAAATATTAAAATACTGTCTATTTTCTTTCTTTTTATCACTTAATTCTAAAATTAATTCTTTTTCTAAAGTGATTTCATCATCTCCATAAAAATAAATACTAATATTTGTATTTATATCTGGTTTAAAATTATCTGGGATGTTTATTCTTAAATCAGCATCTTCTCCAAAATAGATTATATTTTTTTTATCATTATCATATCTAATATTTCTAAAATAATCTTTATAATAAGATTCATCATAATATTTAAAATCACTATCTGATCTAGGATTAAATACATTTCTATCTCTTATTTTTTCTCCATTTTGAACATATTCAATTGTTATTACTCTATTTCTCCAATAATTAATGTCATTATCCATATCATTTAAAATTAACATTGATTCTTCCTTTTTATCTAGTTTAATTTCTAATATCATTTGAGATTTATTAGTCTCAATATCGTAATAAACATAATTATATGTTAAATCACCAAAATCTAAAAATTCGAAATCATTAATTAAATCTTCTTTCCAAAACTTAGGCACTGATTTAAAATTAAGTTCCCTATCACTATTTTGCTTTAAACTAATTATTTTTTTTTGTTCACCATACTTTATAATTAAATCAAAGTCATCATATTTATTATCTCTAAAAGTACTATCTACATGTTTATCATTTGGAATATTGTAATAAAAATCAAATATTTGAAGACTATTAAAATTCCCATAAACTCCTTTTCCAGTCTCATTAGATAATTTAGGTTGAAAATAAAAATTATCCAAGGATTTATTTTTTAATTTTAAAATAAATTCATTATCTGGAGTTTTAATTATAAATGATAATTTATTAAAATTAATTTTTGAATTGTTAATTGGATAAAAATGTACTTTAAATTCATGAGGAATTTCAATCACACCTAAACCATAACCTCTTGCTTTAATTTTAATAAATTTCACATCTATTTTATCTATAAATGATTCAGAATTTCCATAATAAGTTTGTGCATCAAATTTTTTAGCTTTTAAAGTTGACATTCTATCTAAATTTACTTCAAATTCATCATAAAAATATTTTATAACTTTACTATCTAAATAATTATTTATATTAAATTCCTTAGTTTGAAAAGTAATTAATGAATAATTATTTTTCGGAATAAATCTTAAATTTGTAAATGGTGCTTCAATATCAATAATAGGATATTTATCTCCAAAATTCACATACAACATTTTTCCAGGATAAGTCATATCTCTATTCTCTCCATATCTTATTAATTTATTTGAACTCATATCCAAATTATCTTTAAATAAACTAATTGTAATTGATTTATTCGTTAACTTTAAATTATAATTAATAAATGATACATTAATACTTTCAGAATAATTTTCATTATATGAATTATAATAAACTTCCAAATATTCTCCAAAATCTCTATACCCTCCAAAATAATAATTATCTAGTTTATCTGGAAATCTTAATTTTTGTGATTCTGAATACATTAAAGGTTTAATATATTCTCCATTCCCTTCATCAATATAAATCCCATCATCCCTAAATTCAATTGGTTTAAGATTAACTTTATTTACTTTATCATCTTTTTTTTCAACAGAACTATTTGTTTCCAAATTGAGATTTTTATTTTCTTCAACAACTGAAGCTATTTGTTCTGAATTCAAACTATTTTCAATATTAGAACAACCTGTGATACTAATTAATAAAATAATTAAATATAATACTCTATTCATAAAATTAATAAAAATTAGTTCTTTAAAAAGTTATTTAATCAATTATTAATTTATTTAAAAATGTATATATTTAACTAAAAATAACCAAAAATAACCAAAAAGTTACACACCAAATTTAAATTCTAAAAAATAATAATTTAACTATGAACGAAATCGAAGTAAAAATTCTAGACATTAACAAACAAGAAATAATTCAAACTATTGAAAAATTAGGTGGAAAACTACTATTTGAAAACAAAGAATTTAATGCCGTATTCTTTGAAAGCCCAGAAAATCAAGTAATCAGAATAAGGCAAGAAGGCGATGAAGTTGTAATCTGTCACAAAAATAAACTTAATTCAAAAACAGGTGCAAAAATAATGGAAGAAACCGAAATTATTACTGATAACTTCAACACATCAATAAAACTACTACAAAACTTAGGACACACACTAACAGAAGGCGGAATTAGAAAAACAAGAACAAGCTACAAACTAAACAACTGTAAAATTGAATTCGATAAAATGTTAGACAAATATAATTTTGTCCCAGAATTTTTAGAAATTGAAGGAACTGATGAAAATGAAATTTATCAAATAGCAGAAAAATTAGGATTTAATAAAAAGCAATGTTTAAATTGGGGAGCAAATCAAGTAATTGAACACTACAAACAATAAATAAAATAAAATGGAAAATTTTAATGATTTAAAAAAAATAATAGAAAAAGTAAAAATTAATTATCAACTAAACAAAACTGAAACTTGGACTAATGGAAGTCAAACATACTTTAAAGAGCTTCAAAAAGAAATTCAAGAAACATTAATTGAATACAAAGCAAATAAACAAGTCCACTTAGAAGACGAACTAGGAGATATATTATGGGATTACTTAAACTTACTTGAAAACTTAAAACAAGAAGGAAAAATAGAATCAATTGAAAAAATATTTCAAAGAGCAAATAAAAAATACACTCAAAGAATTGACGGATTTATCGCTGGAGATTCTTGGACAAACATAAAAAATAAACAAAAAAAAGAGTTATTACTAGAACAAAATAATTTAGACAAATTATAATTTTATATAATCACATCAAACTGTTCTAACCAATAGTTACAACAAATACTAACTCTTATAAATCATTTTAAACTATTTTAAATATAAATTAAAATGACAAACAACTCATTACTAGAATCAGAGTACACAATTTGGGAAACTCCAATAATTACATTAAACTTTATTGGAAAACAATGTAAACTAGAATTAGACCAATATTCAAATTATTTTATCCTCTTAGAAAAACCAGACGAAATTGAAAATCAAGGATACTTATTTGGAAAAATTGATATGTATTATAACAATCAACCAAAATTTAGAATATTTAAATATAAATCATCACAAAACGAAAACTTTGACAACCTTGAATGCGTATTTGGATATATTGGTGGATCAGATAGACCTTATATGGTAGACCCAGAAACAATTACACCACTTAAAAAAGGATCTAATTTAGAAAATAAAATTAAAAAATTAATATAAAAATAAACTATAAAATAAAACCTGTGCTGATTTTCAAGCACACAATTTTCTTTAAAAACTAAAATCAATTAATAATTACTCGGATGAATTTTTTAGATAAAAAAATAATTAAACAAATTTTAACAATAGCAATTCCAATAATTATTGGAAATATGTTACAAATAGCATACCAAATGACAGACCTTTTCTGGCTTGGTAAAGTTGGAACTGACCAAATTGCAGCAATAGCTCTATCGATGCCAATCTTATTTGTATTTTTCTCAATAGGAATTGGAACCTCAATTGCTGGAATTATACTAGTTGCCCAACAATATGGGAAAAAACAACAACAAAAAATTAACCACACATCAGGCCAACTAATGCTTGTAATGACAACAATGGGAATACTAGTTTCAATACTTGGATACTTTTTATCTCCACTAATCATTCAACTAAGCTCAGCCTCAGAACATGTAATTAATCTAGCAATCCAATATACAAAAATAAGTTTCATCGGAATGGTTTTCTTATATGGAATGTCTGGATTTAAAGATTTAATGGCAGGAGTTCAAGAACTAATTATTCCACTAAAAATCACACTTTTAACAGTAATAATTAATTTATTTTTAGACCCAATTTTAATCATTTATTTTAATTTAGGAATAAAAGGAGCAGCAATTGCTACAATTACAACTCAAGGGCTAGCATTTATAATCGCACTAATTATATTAATTAGAGGAAACCACAAAATTAAAATTATACCAAAAGAACTAAAACCAGACTTCAAATATATAAAAAATATATTTAAACTTGCAATTCCTTCAACAATTGAATTATCAGCAATTTCACTTTCAGAACTAGCACTAATCACAATTGTATCAGCCTACTCAACAGCAACAATTGCAGCATTTGGAATTGGAACTCAAATATTCAATATTATAATATTTATCTCAATTGGATTTTTAGTTGCCGTATCAACACTTGTAGGACAAGCAATCGGAGAAAACCAAAAACAAAAAGCAAAACACATTGGAATTACTGCGACCATATTTTCAATAATAATTAACTCAATTATCACAATTATTGTATTTTTATTCACAAAACAAATTTTACAATTTTTCACAACAGATAATTTAGTTATAGCATCAGGAGTCACACTTTTACAAATCTTAGCAATAACATTTGTATTCTTTGGAATTGAAAAAACCTTAACAGGAGTATTCCAAGGAAGTGGAAATCCTCACATTCCAAGTTACATTGTAATCTTTGCCTTATGGATTATTCAAATACCATTAGCATATTACTTATCAAATCATACAAACTTACAAGAATTAGGAATCTGGACAGCAATTGTAATTGCAGGAATATTAGCCGGAATTATAAGTATTATCTGTTTTTACAAATTTCCATGGCAAACAAAATCCATGATTAATGAACACCATTAAATATAGATTTAAAACAAAATAAATTAATTAATAAACAAATAATAATAATTAAAAATAATACCCATTATTTTTCTAAAAAATAATCATTTTCAGATAAATAATTTAATAATTTTTCAAAAATCATCATAAAACTAGGACTAAACTCAAAATACTTTCTAAAATAATTATTAACATCATCAAACCCAAACTTCTTATGAGCACCCCAATCCAAAGGATATTTTAATTCATGAACAATCGCATCAAGTTTATCAATTGCCTTACAAAATACTGCCTCAGAACTCATTAAATCTCTATACTCACTATCTAACTTTAATAACTTAGAAGATAAAACCTCAGGATAATTTTCAGATAATTTTTTCAAACCATTTAATTCCTCAACTTCCTTATTTACCCTTCCTAAAACATCAGCCACACAAATATCTCCAACCTCAATTTCACAATCATCATGATACATAAGTATTTCATAAACTTTTAATTTATCTAAATCTTTAAACTCACTAAACTTAGAAATCATATAATCAGCAAGTTTTAAAGAACTATAAACATGCTCCGCAGTAGTCTCTCCCCGAACAATTTTTTTATCTAAATGAGAATCAACATAAATAGAAGAAGACTTACGAGCTACATACTTTAACTCATAAAACTTTGTTGTTTTTAAAAAATCTGTAAATAATTTTTCATCCATAAAAATAATTTATTTTTTTAATATATAAATATTATTATAAAAATGAATTTATATTAAATTATATTAAAAATTCATCATACGAACACACTGCTCAAGCACAATCCGCAACACTTCAAATTCTCCAATAGTTAAATTTTTAGAAAAATCATTAACTTTAACATTACAAGACTTTTCAGATTTTTTAATCCAAATTTGAGCTTTTTTATCATTATACTTATGATAAAAAGAACAAGCTCCATCACATCGACTCAAAGTATTTATTATCTCCCCAAGTTCATTATCAGACATTTTAACTTTTTTCCACTCCCAATTTCCCATCTTCAAAAGTCCAATATGAAAATATACTTCTTTTTCAGAATTCATTAAAATCTTCAGGCAATTAATCTTCCCAAAGAACGCTCGGTTTAAAATAAAGGTTTTAATATTACTATCCATTTTTTAGTATAAATTGTATATTTAAAAATGTTCCAATAAATCTGAAACTATTTTTTAATACATATAAAATAAAAAATTAAAATTTATATTAAATAAATTTGTTGATACTTATAGAAACATTACATAAAAAATATACTAAAATATATACTAAAATATATACTAAAATATATACTAAAATATATACTAAAACTCCATATTATTTATAAATAAAAAAATACTAAATTAATTATGATACAAAACGAAAGTTCAAACATCGCAATGAGTGGATTTAAACACGTTCACCACTCAAACTCATCAAACAAGATGACATTATCAGGAACACTAAACAAAACATTAATTTTAACATTACTTGTTTTTATAGGTGGATTTTTAAGTTGGTCTGGAAAAATTTCAATGGAATATTATATGCCAGTATTTATTACAACACTAATAGTTAGTTTAGTAATTGTATTCACACTTATGTTTAAACCATTACTAGCAAACATTTTAGCTCCAATCTACGCAGTCGTAGAAGGAATATTTTTAGGAATGATAAGTTTATTTTTTGAAACAATGTATCCTGGAATTGTAACTCAAGCAATTTTATTAACACTTACAATCGCTCTTGTTATGAACTTATTATATAGAAATAAAATAATCAAAGTAACACAAAAATTTAAAGCAGTTATCTTTGGAGCAACTTTAGGTATTTTTGGAGTATATATGATTTCAATGATTATGAGTTTCTTTGGAAGCGGAATTCCATTAATTCACGAATCTGGGCCAATTGGAATTGGATTTAGTTTATTTGTAGTTGTAATTGCATCTTTAAACTTATTAATGGACTTTCACTTTATTGACAAACAAGTAGAACAAAATATGCCAAAAAAAATGGAATGGTATGGTGGATTTATGTTAATTGTAACATTAGTCTGGATTTATATAGAAGTATTAAAATTACTAAGTAAATTAAGAAGTAGAGAATAATTGAAGAATTATTTTTTACTTTTAAATAACACTATTTTTTATATTAGTATCACTAAGTTACACACATTATTTAAAATTAATATAAAGACAACTCCCAATATGAAAAAACACGTTAGCACTATATTTGAAAAATTTAAAAATATTTTAATTCTTGAATCATTTAAAATTTCATACAAAAGAAAACTTCAAATTTTATTTAAAATATTAATAATCTTTTTTTTAACTTTCATAAAAGCAAGACTAGATCAATTACCAATTGAATTTAATAAACTAATAACAATTCAAATGTTAGATTTTTTAATCTTATTTTTTGTAGTATATTTGGGATTCAATATAATCAGAACAATTGTAGTTTCAATATATAGAAAAAAACACAAATACGACAATGACCATTATGATAATTTAATTCTTGGAATCGATAAAGTATTCAAACTATTAACACTATTTGTAATATTTGTAGTAACGCTATACAAACTAGGAATCGACTTTAATAAATTTTTAACAACATTCGCTTTATTTGCTGTAGGAACTGCGATTATCTTTAAAGAAATTATAACAAATTTAATTTATGGTATAATTATTATGTTCTCAAACGAAATTCAACTAAAAGATATTATTCAAATTGGAGAATACAAAGGGAAAATTATTGACATTAATTTTTTAAATACAGAAATTAAAACAGGTGATGGAAATATAATTTTTATTCCAAACACAAAAATTCTAAATGAAGAAATAATTAATTACTCAAAATCTAAAATTAAAACAATAAGAAACGAATTCTACCTTGACTTTGGATTCTTTGGAAAAATTGACAAACTAGAAGAAGAAATCTCAAAAGAATTAGAAGAACAATTTAAAGAAGTATCAGGACTAGACTCAGTAGAATTAGAAATTGAAGAAATTAGATTCAACAGAGTAAAAATTAACTTACTAATCACAGTTTCTCGATACACATTATCAATTGATAATAAAATCTCCAAATTCGCTTCAAGATTCATCTTAGAATTTGTGAATAAACATAAAAGAGTTTCAGTAATCGGAAATAAAAATAAATAATTAAAATTAAATAAATTATTCTAATTCATAATTCTTTTTTTCAAAAATTCATTAAAAAGAAAAACTATTTAAACATTAAACACATAAAGCACATACAATGAAATGTTTATTAGTTAGAATAGCAGAAGAATATAAAAAATTAGAATTAACTAACAAAAATAATAATCCTTTGCTAAACAAAAGAAAAAATAATCTTTTAAATTTAGGTTCATTAGATAAAACCAATCACTTCACTCCATTAGAATGTGCTTTAAATAATGAATATTATGAAATACCTGGAAATTTACAAACATACTTAAACTTTTATTTAAATGATTTAGAAAAATTAAATAAAGAGTATAAAATTAAAAATTAATTTTGAAAATATCATTAAATATAACTTCTTCACCAAGATTAAAATCCTCAATCCTTATACAAATTAATCATTCTTGAAGAAAAATTAGGATGAATATAATTTTTCAAAGTAACAGCAAAACTAACTTCCCATCTATCATTTTTCTTATTATATTTTTTATGCCCTAAATTCTCAGCAATCTCCATAAACACAGCCTCAACTTCATCCTTAGTAGCATTTCGATGTGTTTTTAAAAAATTTTTACAAGTCATATCAGCATAATGAGATCTTATAATATGAGGATAAAAATGTTCTCCAGTCCAATCAAATAAAATTTTAGAAAAATTATCCGAATGAATACAATGCCCATTTGAATTAGTAAAAATAAAATCATCATCACTCTCTAAACTTAAAACTAACTTTTCAAACTTTTTAACAAAAAACTCTGGAAACTTTTTACAAATTAATTGAGGAACTCCATCCTTACCAACAAAATTAAACGATAAAATATTATTATCAAAACTAACATCTTTTTTCTGTAAAGTTGTAAGCCCTTTATGATTAAATCTTTTAAAATATTCAATATTTCCAACACGAATAAAAGTATTTAACATAATATATAAAGCTAAATCAGGAGCACCGCAAGACTTTAACTTGATTTTTTTTTCACACTTTTCAAAAATATTCAAATAATTCTCCTCAAACTTCTCAACAAGCCTTAACTTTTTATCTTGTTCTAAATGAACTTTATTATCAGAATACAAATAAGTTTTAAGCCCAGAAGCATTTGTATAACAAACATCCCAAAGTTTCTCCTCATCATCAAAATTAAACTTCAAATCCTTAGCAAATAAACTAAACCCAGCCCGAGCAAGCTTCTCACCATTTGGTAAAACCATAATCCTCGCCCCACAAATTTTTTTCTCAGGATCAGGACTCAAACTTCCACGTAAAAACACATCATCATGTAAATCAACTAATAAATCTAAATTATCATTATCAGAATACATCTCTAAAACTTCCTTAACACTCGAATCCAAATCAGAAACAGCCTTCCATAAATCCTCATTTTCCTTCTTAAAAAGTCTAAAATCAGAAGATTTAATCCTAACTGAACCATTCTCAAGTTCTTTACTCATAGAAAAAATAAATAAAAAATAGTATATATACTTTATTCACTCAACATAATAAGAAATAATAGTTTCCAAAATTAAACCAAACTACCAAATATCAAAATCTTCTAAGATTCCAACAATTTTATTAAACTCATTTAAAAAATTAATTCCCTTCTGAGTTAAAACTATTTTTTTCTTTTTCTTAACCTCTAAAATCTCAATAAACTCCTTGTTAATTAATTCCTCAAAATAATTAGCAAACTGAGCAGAAGTTAAATTACACTTACGAGACAAAGGAGTTGGACTAATCCGAGGATTTAAACTAATAACTTTTAAAACATCAAAAATAATCTCTAACCTATCTCTCTTTTTAGTCTTCATTTTTTACTATAATAAATTTTTTGAAAAATAAAATAAAACAAAATTAAAAAAATAAAATTAAAAATAATCTCCAAAGACTTAAACTTAGAATTATCAAGTAACAAAATAATTAAAACATTTAACAAATAACTAAACAAAAATAATAAATAAATAATAATATACCGTTTAACTAACTTAATAGACTTAGACAAATTGATTTTAATAAATAAAAACAAATAAAATAAAGTAATTAAAATTAATAATAAAATAAAAAAACCCTCAAAAAATACTTGAACTAACATAACTAAAAATAAAAATTTAAACCTATGAAACTCAATAAACATTAAACCCTTTTTAATAAACTTAGATTTATTCATAGATAAAATAATAATTGATGAATAATAAATAAAAATAACTAAACAAATAATAAACAAAACCTCAATAAAAGATTCAATCAACTCAAACCTTAACCCAAACCGTTCTACAATCTCTGAAACCTTCAAAAAATAAATAAAAATATTTGAAACAAAAAAAGCCTTCAAAGAATAATTTAAAAATTTTAACTCCTCAACTTCAACCAACTCATAATATAACTTAGTTTTCTTTATCAACAAAAAAGATAAAATTGAAACTAAAATAAAAAATGCTAAACTAATCCAAAAAGATGTAACATTAAATAAAAAACTAAAATCCATACAAAACCCAATACTCAATTCTTTATAAATAAAATGGTGCTTAACATCTTTTTTCTTAAAAACCATATTTTATTAATAATATATACAAGCATACAAGTTGAAATTTAAAACAATAAAAATACTACCTGTATAACATAAAAAATGGATATAAAAGAAAAAATAAGTATAATAATAATTACTCTTAACGAAGAAAAAACAATTGGAAGACTTCTAAGTAATTTAAAAAAGCAAACAATACAGAACTATGAAATAATAGTAGTTGATAGTAACAGTGAAGATAAAACAATTCAAACTGCAAAATCATACTTACCATCAATCCCTGAACTAACAATTCATAGAATGCGAACTCGCGGTGCAAGCCTTGGACGAAACACTGGAGCAAACCTAGCAAAATATGAAAAAATATTATTTCTAGACTCCGATGTACAACTAAAAGAAAACTTTTTAGAAAACCTACTAAAACAAGCAAACAAAAACAAAATAGAAATTGGTTCATGTTACATAAAACTAATTAAATTTAATATACTTCAAGAAATCGGATACGGCCTAACAAACATTGGATTTTTCCTAACTCAATACTTTTCTCCAACAGCTGTTGGCGCATGTATCTTATCAAGTAAAACAATTCATCAAAAAATAAATGGATTTGACGAAGAAATATACTTATGTGAAGACTGTGACTATGTAAAAAGAGCAAGTAAATATGGAAAATTCAAAATGATTCCTCAAACATTCTACTTTGATAACAGAAGAATGGAATTTGAAGGAAATTTCAAAACAACACTAAAATACTTACAAGCAAACTTAACAAGAATGTTTTTCAAAAAAGAACTAAAAAAAGATGACTGTAAAATCGAATACAAATTCGGACACTACAACAAATAAAACTAAATAAAAATAAAATGGTACTAACAGACTTAATCAATACAACCCTATCCCCAATCCTAATCTACATAATATTATTACTTGGAAGTATTGGTGATACACTAATAGGAATAAACATATTTATCCACGGAGAACTCTTTTTCCTATCTGGAGCTTATTTATCAAGCATAGGATATTTAAACATTTTTTTAGTATATATATCATTAATAATAGGTGCCTTAATTGGAGATAACATAAGTTACTATTTAGGAACTAAACTTCAATTCAAATATAAAGAAAAATCTAAAGTTTTCAACCAAAAAAATCACAACAAAGTAAAACAACTATTTCAAAAACACGGAACTAAAGCAATTTTTTTCTCCAAATTTTTAGGACCAGTGGCATGGATTACTCCATTTGTAGCTGGAAACTTAAAATATAAATACAAAACTTTTGCCCTATACAACTTTTTAGGAATATTAGGAGGAATTGGACAATTTATGATTGTAGGATACTTTGGATCAATAATACTAAACTTATACATCTACACATTCTTCACAATAATAATATTCATAATCCTACTAATACTTGGATACAGACTATTTATTAAAAATAAAGAAATAAAAAAAAGATACATAATAATTAAAATAATCTCATTAATAATAATAATATATTTTTTAGCAATAAGTTCATTTTACTTTATTTTTTATCCAAAAACTATAAATTATGATAATCAAGATTATGAAAATAATTTCACAGCTTTGAACCAAACACTAACACAATTTAATCAAAACCACACATATGCTGACAAAGTCCTAAAAAACTACGAGCACCCAATAAATATTATAATAATTACAAACAAATCAACAAACGAAATATTTAATCAAATAAATTGGACAGAAAACTTATTATTTTCTAAAGATGAAATTGGAATTAAAAAATTTGTAAAATTATTAACCTCAAAGGATGAAAATTTACCAATATCAGATTTTTATCTAAAAAACAAAACACCAGACTTTGCCTACCAAAACAAAGATGGAAACTTTATTCACAGAAATCACATAAGACTATGGAACATTGGAACTCTAAACCAAACTCACCAAATCTTTTATGGATCAATAAGTGAAGATGATGGACTTTCAATAAGACTATACCAATTAATTCCAACAATTACTCACGACATAGAAATACTAATTGATGAATCAAGAGAAAAATTAAAATCAAAAATAGAAAAAAATATCGAATCAGTAAGATTTGAATACATACAATTAAACGAAAATACATTAAACAAAGCAGACACAACAAATAAAGACTATGTAACAGATGGTAAAACATTAGTAATTTATTATTAAATTATAATAAAAATTAAAAAATAATTTAAAATTGAAACATAGAAATCCAACTAAAAAATAAAATGAAATTAATTAAAATAAATAAAACACTAAAAAATAAGATTAAAAATAAGAAAATGAAACACAAAGATAAAATAAAAAAAATATTATTTATAACTCCAATTATAATAATTCTACTATTAATTAGTATAAGTTTAATATTCACACTTTTCATACCAAGTAATTTAATTAATGAAAAAATAACTGAAAAACCATTTGGAAATACTCAATTATTAATTCCAGAACTAATTGATGCTAGAATCCAAAATAATTCAATCCATTTAACAATTCAAAAAGGAGAAAAAGAATTTTATAATGGAATAAAAAGTGAAACTTACGGATACAATCAAAACTTTCTAGGTCCAACAATCCTAACTCACAATGGGGATGATTTAAATATGTCCTACGATAATAAAATTGAAATTGAAACAACAATCCACAAACATGGATTACACATCCAAGGTTCAGTTGATGGTGGACCTCAAAATAAAATTTACCCAAATACTCCAAAAACAGAAATTCTGGAAATAAGACAAGAAGCATCAACAAACTGGTACCACCCACACATAATGGGAGAAACAGCAGCCCAAGTACACAAAGGACTAGCTGGAATGTTAATTGTAAAAGATAATCTTTCAGAAAATTACAACCTACCAAACAAGTACGGAATTAACGATATTCCACTAATAATCCAAGATAGACAATTTGTAAATGGTAAAATGGAATATACGGCAGGTTTAGATGAAGAAAGTTTTATAGGAGATACAATAATTATAAATGGAGATATCAACCCAGAACTAAAAGTACCAAAAGGTCTTGTAAGATTAAGATTTCTAAACGGTGCGAATGCACGTATTTTAACTTTAAAGTTTTCAGATAATAGACAATTCACAAAAATCGCAACAGAAGGAGGATTCCTAGATAACTCACTCCCAATAACAGAAATGATTATGGCAACAGGGGAAAGAAACGAAATTCTAGTAGACTTCTCAGACGGGAAACAAGTATACCTATTAACTGGAGATAATGAAGGATTAGACGGTCAAGAACTATTAAACCTACTAAGTGTAACTAAAAATGTTAAAATCTTAAAAATCTCAGTTGATGAAAGTCTTCCTACAAATAATAAACAACCACAAACAAAACTAAACAATATAAAATACCATAATGAAAACCAAGTAAAAGTAATAAGAACATTCAACTTAGGAATGGGTGGCGAAGGTGGAGAAGAAAATAATGAAAATGAAAATCAAGTTCAAAACCAAAACATAACCCAAATGATGACAATGGATATGGCAACAGGTCAAATGATGACAATCAATGGCGTTTCAATGGACATGAATGTAATAAATGAAAAAGTAAAACTAGGTGACTTAGAAAAATGGATAATCAACTCTGGTGAAGGAGTACACCCATTTCACTTACACGGAGCATCATTTCAAATAATCTCTCAAGATGGACTAAAACCAAAACAAGAAGATAAAGGTTGGAAAGATGTAGTTTTAGTTCAAGACTCAGCAGAAATACTAGTTAAATTTGATTTTGTAGCAACCAAAGAAAATCCATACATGTATCACTGCCACATATTAGAACACGAAGACATGGGGATGATGGGACAATTTACAGTACAATAAATAAACTCGAACATTTAAGTGTAGTTAAAATATATACTTATCATCTACGAATTATTAAGTTAACAATAAATAATTTAAATCAAAATTAAAATAATTAATATATGAGATTTACAAATTTAAAAATAAAAGAAATTTCCAAAAAAACATTAAGTTTGGGAATTATAGCAAGTATTGGATTAGGTTTAGCAGGATGTTCAAACAACATAGCTAACTCTGACACCTTAAATAAAAATAATTTATCAAAAGAAGAATTTGAAAAAAGAGATATGCCAGACATTGAAAATATGTCTAATCTTGAAAATATTCCAAAACTAGAAAATATTCCAAAACTAGAAAATATGCCAGATAATTTACCTGAAAACATAGAAGAATTATCTATGGAAGAAAGAAAAAAATTAAGAGAGGGAATGGTTAATTCTGGAGGACAAAAACCTCAAATAACACCTGAAAATACTCAAAATAATAGACCAACACAAGGTCAAAAACCAAATTTAAACAATAATACAACTCAAAAATATGATAAAATTGATACATCAAACTTAAATATTGAAAAACAAATTTCAATTGATAATAATAATTTAGAATTCGCATTAGTCCCAACAGACGGGCAAACGCCTGAATTTGAAATGGCTACAACTGAAACAACATACGAGCAATATTTAATTTTTCTAAATTCAGCATATAAAGATGGATTTATAACATACGATGAACAAACTCAAATAATTTCAGATGAAAATGGAAACTCCATGACAAATCTAGGAGGAAGTAGAGTTGTAAAAGATCATCAAAAAGATGGAACATATGATGAACTTGATATGGAAAATCCATTAAATATTAATTTTATTGAATATGATAAAACAACTGATTCATTTTATATTGAAGACCCTAAAGATGTAAATTGGGAAAAATATTTTGATTCAACACTATATCCTAATGTAGTGGATAAATTTGATGACTGGAGAGAAATTAGCGGAAATGTAAATGGTAGATACGCAGCAGAAGATGATGCAGATGGACTAATGCCAACAATTGAAGAAATTAAAACATGGCCAGCAAATTTCATTAGATATTACGGAGCACAAGCTTTCGCTGATTACTACGGATATGATTTACCAACTGCGAGCCAATGGTTTTTAGCAGCAAAAGGTGGAGCAAATTTCCAATATGGAACTTCTGATGGTACAATTAATAGAGATGTAGCTTGGATTAACGAAGATGGACCTGGATTCCCACCATATTCTGGACACATCCAACCTGCTAAATCAAAACAAGCAAATCCATTAGGAATTTATAATTTAGGTGGAAATGTATGGGAATGGACAAAAGATTGGTACAGAGGAACAGAAACTTTTGCAATGAATAAAGAATTTGAAAATTATTATATATCAGACACACCAGAAAACCCTGAACACCTAAAAGGATTACTTGGAGGTTCATTTAACTATTTTCCACAAACAATGAGTATTGATTGGGTTCATGCGGCTAAACCAAGTGTTGGAAACGACCACTTTGGATTTAGAGTTGTAAAAAAATAAAAAATAACATAAAAAATAACATAAATGGTATAATTAAATAAATATTTTATTTAATTATAATCAATGCTTAAAATAAATACTCACTACATATAAATTTAATCACAACCAAAATGAAAAGCAAACTTAATTGCCTTTTTCCCAATAAAATAAAAAACTAAAAACCCTAATAAAATATAAACATAATAAATTTCAAAATTTTTAAAACCCAAACTAATATACAAAAAATGAATTAACCCAATTAAAACAAACAAACTAAAAAAAGAATAAATTGTTAAACAAACTTTTTCAAGTTTTTCAAGATTTAACTTAATATCTACATTTTTTTTAGTTTTATTAGATTTAACTACTGGTTTTAAATTTGGTTTAATTGTTTTCATAATAATTACACAAATTCAAAGTTTATATACATTTCCTAAAAAAAAATCTTAAAATAACTAAAATAAATCAAAATTAAGGTAAAATAAGAAATATTATCGAAATATTTATAATAAAAAAGTTTTAAATTTAATTATGAGTCGAAACATTCTACTTTTACTTGACGGAACTTGTCAAAATATAACTGGACAAATTCCAACAACAATAGGAAATTTAGAATTAAAAATTACAAACAATAATTTTCAACAAACAAAATACACCCAAGGAATAGCAACATTCCCAAACAATAAGCTAGGAGTTTCATTTGGAACTAAACTAGACAAACTAACAGTTTACCCAAACCTTGATTATTTAGACCAAATTGGACTTACTAGTGATGATAAATTATCAATAGTTGGTTACTCTCGTGGAGGAGAAAGTGCAAAAAGAATAATTCAACACCTTGACAAAAATAACGTAAAAATTGAATCATTTATAGCGCTAGAAGCAGTTGATATCACAAAACACCTACCAATCACAAATTTATTAGGAATTAATTTAAACAAACCAACTAATCTAGAAAATGTTAAAGAAATTATCCACTATAAAACATTAAACGAATCAAGACCAGCTTATATGACTTCAAACATAGTTGGAGATAATGTTCAAAATATATGGGTTCCAACAAACCACACAAGACTTGGTGGAGCAAGAGCAAATTTTTTATACTCAAGAGAACTAAGTTACTTACTTTTAGACGAAATTTCTCAAATACTACAAACACAAGGATTTGAGTTTAGTCAAGGACTCCAATTTGAAGTTAATTGTGATAAATTAGTAGACTTAGAAAAAACTCACTTATTCAAAAGATACAAAATTCCAAAAAAAGAAGATAAATACCACATTATGATAAAAAAAAATCTTGAAAATCCACAATACCAAATTAAAAACCCACACATAACATTTAACGACATTGAAGATAACCAATTTGTAAAATTAAATCCAATCACAAAAAAATATACACAAATAAAAGAATAAATAAGTTAAAAATATCAAAAACAAGTAAATTTACTTATTTTTCATTAAAATCTTGTAACAAATATTATACTAATTTATAGAATAACACTTTTAAACCATAAATCATTCATATTACTTTTATATAAACAAAATGGATGTATTAGTAATTAATTGTGGAAGTTCATCATTGAAATTTCAATTAACAAACCCAGAGAATGAAGACGTTAAAATTGACGGAATTGTAGAAAAGATTGGAATCGAAGGTTCTTTTATTAAATACAAATTTAATGGTGAAAAAGGAGAAGTTAAAGAAAACTTTGCTGACCATAAACAAGCTTTATCAAAAGTATTTGCTATTTTTGAAGAATTAAAAGTAGTTGAATCCTTAGAACAAATTACTGCAATTGGACACAGAGTAGTTCACGGTGGAGAATTATACGACAAATCAGTTTTAATTGATGAAGACGTTAAAGCAAACATTGAAGAATTATCTGAGCTTGCGCCTTTACACAATCCAGCTAATTTATTAGGAATTGTAACATGTGAAGAATTAATGCCAAATGCTAAACAAGTTGCAGTATTTGATACAGCATTCCATCAAACAATGCCTGAAGAATCATACATTTATTCAATTCCATACAAATACTATGAGAATAATAAAATTAGAAAATATGGATTCCACGGAACATCTCACTATTTTGTTTCTAGAAGATTAGCTGAAATTGAAAACAAACCAGTTGAAGAATTAAACATTGTAACATGTCACCTAGGAAACGGTGCTTCAATGTCTGCTATTGAAGGTGGAAAATCAATTGATACAACTATGGGATTCACACCTTTAGAAGGATTAACAATGGGAACTAGATCAGGAGATGTAGATCCAGCAGTTATTACATACTTAATGGATAAAGAAAACTTATCAGCAAAGCAAGTATCAAACATTTTAAACAAAGAATCAGGATTATTAGGAATCTCAGGAATTTCATCTGACTGTAGAGACATCGAAGATGCAGCTGCTGAAGGAAACAAGAGAGCTCAATTAGCTTTAGATAGATTAGTTTATGTTGCTAAAAAGAATTTAGGTTCTTATATGACAATTATGAACGGAATTGATGCAATTATTTTCACTGCAGGATTAGGAGAAAATGCAATTGAATTAAGAGAAGCAATTTGTAAAAATTTAGACCATTTAGGTGTTGAATTTGATTCAGAAGCAAACAAATGTAGAGGAAAAGAACAATTAATCTCTACAAAAGATTCAAAAGTTAAAGTATACGTAATTCCAACTAATGAAGAATTAGTAATTGCGCAAGACACATTTAAACTTACACAGTAAACTTACACAGTAAACTTAAATGTATAATAATTTAATTTATTAAATTATTTTTTTATTTCTAAAATAAAAATTAAACTTTAATAGTAAATATATTATTTTCACACTTTTAATACAAAAATACTCACAATTCATCAAACGGACTAATTATATTTTCTAAAACAGAAGTTGCAACTTTTGTATAAATCATAGTAGTTTCAATTTTAGAATGTCCAAGTAATTTTTGAATAATTCTAATATCAGTCCCATTTTCAAGTAAATGTGTTGCAAAACTATGTCTAAACATATGAGTTGTCACATTTTTATCTAAGCATTTACTAGCTTTTGTAATAATATTTTGAATACTTTTAGAACTATACTTTGAACCTCTATTTGTTTCAAATAAATATTTTGATTTGAATTCATTTTCACACAAATATTTAATTAAATGTTTTTTAATATTGGAAGATAATAAAGTATATCTATCCTTTTTTCCTTTTCCTAAACTAACTTTAACTAAATTTCTTTCACTTTCAATATCAGATCTTTTCATATTAATTAATTCATTTAATCTAATACCAGTTGAATATAAAAATTCAATCATAAGTTTATGTTTATGATTTGAGATATTATTTAAAATTAATTTAATTTCATTTTTCGATAAAACTTTAGGAAGTGTTGATTCTTTTTTTGGTTTTAAAATAATCTTAAAATCAACATTTAATTTTAAAACATCTTTTAATAAAAATAAGATTGAAGCAGAGTATATTCTTATTGTATTATTTGATTTATTCAATTTATTTAATAACAATAAATACGCTTTAGCAGAGATTTCATCAGGTTTAGTATCCTTTTGTTTAACAAATTTCAAATAATTAGAAATACAATTCAAATAAGTTTTTTTTGTGGCCTTTGTAAAACCTCTTAAAATCATCAATTCATTAACTTTTATAATTATTTTTTCAAATTTTTTATTTATCATAAAGTATAACTCATTTAGAAATAATATAAATTTAAAGTTCGTTTTTGAAACTATTTCTAGGTCAAAAGGGAACTTTTTCCCTATTACAGTCTACATAAAGTAGACATAATAGTTGTTCTTCCCAATTTTACGAAGTTCTAATTTTATTTAGCGAAAGATTTTTTTGAAATAATTTGAGGTTTTTTCATTTTAAGTTTATCGAAGTTTGTTAAACAAAAAGCAAAGAAATTTAAAGTTTTAATATTTAAAATTATTATGAAGCAATTGATAATTAATGCCGATGATTTTGGTTATAGTAAAATCTTTAATAAATCAATCTTAGATTTGATTAAAAAAGATTTAATCTCCTCAACTACGGTTATGGTAAATTACATAAGTAAAGAACAAAAAGAACAAGTTCAAAAATTAATTTTTCTAAAAAACAATCATGAATTAAGTATAGGATTACATTTAGATTTTATTAACTCAAATTATGAAGAAGAAATAAAAAAACAATTTGAACAATTTTTTAAGATATTTAATTTCAAACCCTCACATTTAGATGTTCACAAACCAAATAATTCAAATGAAGAATTCTTAGCAGTTCTTAATTTTTGTAAAGAAAATAAATTACCTTGTAGAAATTTAGGTTTTAATTATGAAGATATAAAAACAACAACTCAAACTTACATCAATGGAACTGATAATTCATTTGAAGATTTAAATTCAATTATTAAAAATTTTAAAAATAAAGAAACTTACGAAATTTTATTTCATCCTGGAACATATGACAAAGATTGTAAATCAAGTTTAAATAAAAAAAGAGAAGAAGATATTGAGAAAATTAAATTAATTAATCCAATTTTAAAAGAAGAGAAAATAGAGTTAGTTTCATATAATAATTTAGAAGAAAGTGAATATATTATACATTGTTCTGAAAATGGAGAAATTATTTCTCCTATCTCTAAATTTTATGCTCATAAAAAAGGAAATAGGAGTAATTTAACTCATTATTCTACTTGGTCTATGGTTTATAATCCTGCATTAAAAAAATATGGATTGCAGTTAAAAACTCCAAAGAATTATGATAAAAATCAAAAACCAATGTGGGATATGTGAGTTGCTGGACATAATTGTTATGTAAAAGAAAATGGAAATTTTAGACCTTTATTATTTGAGGAAAATTTAATTAAAGAAACTGATGAAGAAATTGGATTAGATATAAAAATGTTTGAATCAAAAGAGAATTTTTTAGAAAATGCTAAAAAATTAACTAGAACAATAGGTTATATTTTTGAAGAATTTTTATATAAAGATAATCGTAATAATGAATGGGTCGGGGCAGGTTTAATTTTAACAACTGAAAATGAATTGAATTTTAAAGATAAAGAAGTAATTGAATTTAAGTGGCTAGAGATTGAAGAATTGAAAAGCTATATTAAAAATGATTTGGACTTTTACTCTGCTTTACCTTTAATGTTTGAGAAAGTAGAAAAATTTAGAAAAGAAAACAATATTTAAATGAAATAACCTCAAATACTCCTTTCAGTCGTTAAATTTCAAAGTGGCTATCGCAAAATCTTCCTTTTAGATAGTCTCGCTTTGCTCGAAACTTCGTAAAACTCCTTCGGTACCGCCTTGCAGGCTCTCGCAAGCTCGCAGGGAAGAACAACCATTTAACAGTAAATTCTTGCAGAATTTCCCCAAATTCGCTTCGCGAACTTTGTTAAACGTGTACTGTTATATTCAATTTCTAAATCTCTAAATTAGAAAAACGGGGGCTAAAAAATGAAATAAATTCTTTTTAGTAAAAATTATAAATACAATTCATCTCATTTTAAATAATGGAAAAAAAAATTTATTTACTTACAAAAAATAAAGGAAAGTTGTTAGCTGCTAAAAAAGTATTTGAACAATATGATATTGAAGTAGGCTCAATTGAAAAAGAGTTCCCTGAAATTCAAGCTAACAATAGTTTAGAAATTGCAAATCATGCTACAAAAGAAGCATCTAAAAAATTTAATGTTCCTGTATTGAGAGAAGATCATAGTTTATACATAGAAGCTTTAGAATATTTCCCTGGTCCTTTTACTGCTTTTTTCGATAAGAATATACCTGTTGAAGTTTTATTAAAAATGATGGAAGGATTTGAATCAAGAAATGCAAATATGGAATTAGCTGGAAGCTTAACAATTCCTAATATTGGAACATTTGATTCTGTATATTCAGTACCATTAGAGATAAATGAAACTATCCAAGGAGACAAAAGGAATTGGGATAAAGTATTAAAGTTGAAAGGAGCTGAAAAAACATTTGCACAAGGAAGTGAAGAAGATAATGTAGATATATGGAGTGAAAATTACAAAAAATTAGCTCAAAAGTTTTTAGATATTTTAAATACCTCAAATTAAAAGAAACTTATTTCAAATAGTAAAAAAGCCCCCTTAAAATTTATCTCGCTATGCTCGAAAGAGATTTAGAAACTCTCCTCCTATCGTCGTCGGGGACGTTGCACTTTCGCTTTGCTCACCCAAATATAACACCGGCTTAAGAGTTCGCTCGTGCCCTCGCTCTCCCAAATTCTTCCGCTACGCTCCAGAACTTTCCTAAGCCGTGAATGTTCAATAAATTAGTGTTTGAATAATTTGAAGTAGTTTCTTTTTAGTATAGCAAAGTTTTAAATATTTTACTTTTTAAAATAATTTTATGATTAAACAAATTTTACTTATGTTAGTATTAGTATTTTTTATTATTAGTTGTTCAGTAGATACTTCTAATATAAAAACTGATTTATTAAATTCAACTTTTAATTGTAATGGAAATAATTGTTGGTTAGATGTTGAAGAAAGTTTATTTAATTCTAAACATATTGATAATAATGGTGTTTGTTTAATTGATGAAATTTCATTAATTAAAGATAATTTAAATTATTCTTGTCATTGTACAGGTTTGTGTAATTGTCCTCCATTAGCAGAGTGTAAGTGTGCAATGCCTGGATGGAGATGTATTTTAAATAATTAAATAAAAGAAAATACTACAAACGTTCGTTTCACTTACTTTATTCAAAATTAGCTGTCGCAAAAACACAAATTTACTGTCGCTTCATTTCATTCCACTCGTCGCTCTTGCAGAGCTCCAATAGAACATCAATTTAAAGGTTCCGACTTGCAGTCTCCACCCAAATTCTTTCCACTTCGTTCCAAGAACTTCTTTAAACAGGATATGTTACACATAAAATAAAAACTAAATTATAAAATTAAAATTTATAATTTAAACCAACTCTTAACTCTCTCTCAGAAACATCTCCAACCCTTCCAAATTGGCTTTCACTAATTTTTCTATTAATTCCATTTGCAAAAACTTCTAAATTACCAAACTCCTTTGAAATATTTAAACTATCCTCAATAACTTCTCTAAAATTATTAAAATCCTTTCCACCTAAAATTACACCATACATACCATTAGCACTTAAACTTCCAGTATTAACAGACTCATCACGACTTAAAGAAACTTTAAAATCAGAATCAAAATAACCAACACTCATAACCTTTTTATCCAAACTCTCACTAATTTCATTAGAAATTGGAAATAACTCTCGAGCCCCAGAACCTGAATACTTCTCAAACTCAAAACTAACACCAGAATCATCAGACAAACAATACTCTCCCATAACTCCAACCAAACCAGAATCCAAATCAATACGAGTATAACTTCCCTCAACAGAACCTGACCTAAAAACTGGACCAATCTCTAAATCTCCAACCTTTGCTCCTAAATAAAATCTATTCCCACTATAACTATGTGAAACATCCCCCAATAATGGATTAGAATACTCATCAAAACGACTCCCAGCAGTTCTCAAAACATTTAAACTAAAATTAGAAAAATCAACATCTAACTCCAAAATCTCTCTCTTCTTAAAAGTCATATTATTAATTGGACCTAAACCAGAAACTAAATCTAAAGAATAATCCTCATCCTGTCTTTTAAAATCAAAATTAGCTGAAAATTCATCATTACTAAAACCAACCTTAACTCCCTTTTGAGATAAACTAATATCCTTACCAGGCTCATTTTCTAAATTATTCTCAGTTAAATAATCTTGAACACCATAACCAGCACCCAAAACTAAATCCCCACCAAAAACAGGCAACTTAGTCCCAACCTTTAAACCCTTAGTAGTTGAACAATAATCAAGCCAAGGTTGAACATTCTTTGACGCAAAAGAAAAAACATTCTTAAATGGATCAATTCTTGTCTCCCCACACTCCTTTTCATAAACTCCCTCAACTTTCCCAAAAGAAAAAACTCTACTAGCACTAACTCCAGCACCCTCTGAAACATAATCTGTTTTATCAGTTTTCAAATAACTAACAGAAACATTATTATCCAAATCCTTAGAAAATGCAATATTACTAACTAAAACTGACCCAATAACTAATGGAGCAATTAAATTCTTACTACTTAATGACATCATACAAGAACGAAAAAAATTCAAGTTTATAAACTTCTCCATAATAAACTAAAAACAAAACAATTTAAGATTTATTATTTAAATTTAATAATAATTATCTCTAAAAATAGAATTATAAACATCTAAATCTCTATGAGATTCAACTTCCATACCTTGATAAGACCTATCCCCTAAATTCACACTAGGTTTATGGAAAGGACTATTCTTTAAAAAATCAGTAGGATTATAAATTCCCCTAACAACAACTCTTTGTAAACTATCCAACGCTGACTTTGAATTAAACTCCCTTAATTCCTTATCCGATACAAATTGCCTTAACCTATCTAACTTATCAATAGGTAAAATTTTCTCCTTTAAAGCAAACATTAACAAATCAGAATTCTTCTCAATTGAACTCTCATTAAAAGTTCCACCCCTAAAATGATTTCTCAAAATTAAATTTGCTGCATTATGCTTAATTGAATCCCTTAACCTTTCCCTATAATCACTCTTCTCATTCTCACACACAAATTCACTATTTAAATAATTCCTAATATTTTTAGAATAATAAGGATAAGTCCCCTTATACAAATCCTTCTCAATCCCAAGTAAACCTAAAACTTGTGGATTTTCCTTTCTATGAGTTAAAATATCATCAACCAAAGCATACTTTTCCTCAACCTTTGGATCAAATAACATCTCGCTAGAAAAAGGTCCAGTTTTTCTCACAATACTACTTGGATTAAATACTCCCAAAGAATAAACATCAAACAAAGATTTTAATTCAACATCTCTAAAAGACCCTAAAACTCCAACATCCAAACTTGACAATGAACTTAAAATCACATCTTTTGTTGAATTATTAACAACTGTATCAAAATTACTCATACCAGTATTTATTTCATACTCTAAACCAGATAACCTCTCAGACAAACCACCAACCGCCCCAGTTTTAAACTCACTAGCAAACCTATCACAAAGTTCTAAATACTTTAAAAAAAATTCCTTCAAAGAACTATCATCATTTAAAGTTCTTCTATAATCCTCAGCTAAATCATTAACATTATCCTCAAAACAATTATAATTACTACAAACTAAATTTTCAGATCCAAAATTAATAATATTTTTCCCAGTCTTTACAAAAACAGGTTGTCTTAATCCTCCATCACTAGGATAACCAAGAGTAAAATCACTTTCAGCTCTATTACTAGCATAACCTCTAAACACTGATAAAATTTCATAACTCCCCAAATTACCAACTAAACCACCCTCAATAATTCCAGCCTTTCCAGACTCAATAATATGTTTATGTTGCCTAACTAAAGGAGGCGATACTCTTAACTTATTAAAATTTTTAGCTCTATTTAATTTAATATTTGAATATTCAGAAGGATTAAAAGATTCAATAAATAAATCTCTCCACCTTTTAGATTCCTCTAAAAATTTATCTTCCACATATTCATTTTTTGGTTTCCCAAATAATCTTTTTACTAACCCATTCATGTTTAAAATTTAAAACTCTCGTTTTCCCTATTTGGAGAAATTAAACTATCTTTATAAAACTAATTAAATAATTTTAACCAGATAGTAACAACAAATAACTTGAAGTAAAAGAATTAATCAAAAAAAGATTTAATTTTATTAACTAATCCACCAAATCTAGATTCCTTTAAACAACTACTATTTTTAAAAGAAACATTACTATAAGCTGATTCATCCTTTGGACTCTCTCCATGTAACATTGGCAAAATATTATTTTCCATTTGATAAACTAAATCAGAATCAATTGTATCATTTCCACCAATTTGATGTAATTCATAAGTTCCAACATGATTTCTATTTAACCTCAACTTTTTCTTATACTCACTTAAAGTATTAGTAAAATATCTTTGTTTATCATTAGTATCCACTAAATAACCAACTCCAAGTTCATCTCCAAACTCAGGATTCTCCATCCCAATTCTTCCATAAAGTTCCCCTTGAAACTTAAAATTCTTTCTCTTATAATTTATTTGTGAACCAACCCAATCCTCAGGAACATAACCAACATACCCAACAGTTTCAATACTTCCATCATCTAACTCAAGTTCAATTTGTGCATCATTTTGTTTAATCTCACACATTCCTAAAGTTCTAGTATGTTCTGGACCAAAACTAGTTGTATAATTCTCAACTTTTTTAACCTTACCAGAAACTTTAGTTGTCCCAATTAAATCATCCAAACTTTTAATTTTCCCAACTCCATAACGAGAATTAGCTTTATCAATCTCACCTTGACTATCTTTAATTTTTTTACAAATATCAACATAATCATTTTTCTTAAAATCATTTAAATCTCTAGTAAAAAAACCTTGATTTTGAGCATCTGTCACCCAATAAACAATTCCAACTGAATCTTTTTTATCTAAATTTGAAATCTTTAACCTTCCAAAAACTTCAGAACCAAATTCAAAATCCTTTCTTAAAACCCTAACTCTATCTCCAACCCAATCAATTGGAACATCTCCAACAAATCCAGCAATATCTTCATTATTATCAAACTTAATCTCGGACATATATTGTTTTAAATCAGCTTTTCCTAAAAAAGGAATTTCACTTTCATTCATTTTAGTTTGAGTTTGATTAACAATTTCACCAATTCTCCCAGACACAACATGAACGCCTAATTTTTCATCAAAATCTACCAATGCCATTTTAAATTATTATTTATTTATCTCATTTACAAAATTATTACAAATTGAAATATATTGCTTTAAAAACTTACTAATATTTTCATCTGAAGTATATTGTCTTCTAAAATCTTCTCCCAACTCATTAATTTTATCATCTAACTTATACACAGTATTCCCTGATGCTTTGTAAATTTCAGTTCCAGCCCTTACAATAATTGGTTGTTTAAAACCATCCATACAAGGATAAGATAATGAAAAAACTCTTCCATCATGAGGTTCTACATCATTTTCATAAGTATGTCCAGTTAAAGTGCTCACAATTTGAAACCTACCAACATTACCTAAACCACCATAACCAACAGCCTTTCCTTCTGAATCATAAAAAAAATCTGCTTCATCCCTATTTTTAGCCTCTCTAACTAAAGGCGCAGATAACTGACACTTTGAAATATTTTTAGATCTTCCAACCTTAACTGAATCATAATTTCCATTTCTTAATACATCTAAAAATAATCCCTTCCACCTTTGAGATTCCTCAAGATATTTATCATCAACAAATTTATTATTACTAAGTTTCAATTTTGATTCTAACATTTCATTTTCCATAAAAACTAACAATCAATAAGCCTTTATAAACATTTACAATCTGTTTTTACTATCAGTTACAACAAAATACTTACTAGAAATAAAAATTTGAAAAACCCCCTTTATTTATAACCACTCAAGCGTTTATTTTATATAAGATGTTATTTAAAGAAACAAAATTAATTGAACCTATTCAAAAGGCTTTAGAAAAAAATAATTATATTACAGCAACTCCAATTCAAGCAAAATCAATCCCACACATATTAGAAGGAAAAGATTTAATTGGAATTGCTCAAACTGGAACTGGAAAAACTGCAGCATTTTCACTTCCATTACTACAAAATATGTTTTTACAATCTCAAAAAAAAACATTTACAGAACCAAAAGCATTAATATTAGCACCAACAAGAGAACTAGCAGCACAAATCGGAGAAAATATTGAACAATATTCAAAATTCACATCTTTCAAACAAACTGTAATTTTCGGTGGAGTAAAACAAGATCCTCAAGTAAGAGCATTAAACAAAGGAGTTGATATTATTATTGCAACACCTGGACGATTATTAGACCTTTTAAACCAAAAGTTGGTTAACTTATCACAAATTGAATATTTAGTTTTAGATGAAGCTGATAGAATGCTAGATATGGGATTTATTCACGACATTAAGAAATTATTAGCTAAATTACCAACAAAAAGACAATCTTTATTTTTTTCAGCTACAATGCCTCAATCAATTGTTGAACTAACTCAAAAATTTTTAAATAATCCGACGACAGTCCAAGTTAAACCTCAATCTACAACAATTGAAAAAATTAACCAAGATATTTACTTTATTGATACGCCAAACAAAAATAAACTATTAATAGAATTATTAAACAAAGATGGTGTAGGGAGTTCAATAGTATTTACAAGAACAAAGAGTAAGGCAAACCGTATAGCTAAGTTTTTATCTGAAAACAAAATTCCAGCTGAAGCAATCCATGGAAACAAGTCACAAAACGCAAGAACTCGTACAATGGAGAATTTTAAGTCTGGAAAGATTAAAGTGTTATTAGCAACAGAAATCGCAGCTAGAGGAATTGACATTGATAACATTACACACGTAATTAACTACGAATTACCAAATGAACCAGAATCTTATGTTCATAGAATCGGAAGAACAGCAAGGGCAGGAACTGAAGGAACAGCCCATAGTTTTTGTGCGGCAGATGAAAGAAAATACTTAAGTGAAATTGAAGAGATTATTAAAATGAAAATTCCAGTAAATTCAACTCACAAATACCACAGCCAAAGCGCAATGAATGCAAAAGGAGCAGATGCTAAACCAAAAAAGAAAGTTCCATTTCAAAGAAATAAAGATAATAACAATAAACAATCAACTCAAAATAAAACAAATAAACCAACAAAACAACAAAGAGAAAGTGAATATAATAAACCAAAAAAAGATTATGTTCCAACAAAAGGAAAAAGTAAACTAAGATTAGACCAAAAAAAAAGAGATTCAGAAAATAAATTTAAATCAAAAGAAAATTATAAAAATCAACCAAAAAAGTCTGGGTCACAAGTAAAAAAAGATTTTAAAAAAGAAAAATACGGAAATAATGAAAATAACAAAAATAACAAAAATAATAAGAAATCAAAAGATTTTTCCAATAATTCAAGCAAGAAGTCAAATTATTCTAAAAAACCTTTCAAATCGTCTAATAACAACTCAAAATTTAAAAATAATAGTTCTAATAACTCAAACAAAAATAAATCAAATAATAAAAATCATTAAAACTAATAATGATTATTAAAATTAATTCAATAAAATTAGCACACAAATATTATTATTTTTGCTAATTACTTCCTATCTCGAATATCGCGTGGTAAATTGATAGTTTTGCCAAC
>DAXK01000007.1 GCA_002506365.1 archaeon UBA583
AGTCCGTAAACAAAGCCTCTACAGAGTTATTGTCCATACCTATTCCAATGGATATAAAAAAGAAAACTAAAACCTTTACAGATGTTGTTGTGGACAGTATAGCTACAGGAATAGCAGGTTTTATTTTAATATTTTTTATTATTTATTGGTTTAGAAAATATGTAAATAATATTATTATGGTTTTGTTTTCAGTAAGTTTAACTTTATTAATAATTACTAGGATTTATTCATTATATAGTCTAGATGTTAATTTTATTTTTGTGATTAGATTAATTTTATGGTTTTTTACAGCGCAATTATTTGTATTTTTAGTTGTTGAAGTTTTAATTGGTCAAGTTAAAAATAAAAATTATGTTGAGAACCGAAAAAAACTTCTTAAAGTGAATAAAATTAAGTTTAAGTATGTTAGTTATTTATTTGTGTTAATTATTTTAATTTTGTTTGTTTTCACATTTATTTCTATTTATGATAAAAAATATCAAATTGAGAATGGACCGAATATTAAAACTGATGAATTAAATATTTTAAATTGGGAGGATTATTTAGGTGGGCCAGAGGTTATTACAAATTTTGAGAAACAGTTTAATGTTACGGTTAATCTTACAATTTTTCAAGAAGAATATGAAATTTATGGATATAATTTAAGTAATTTTGATTTAGTTGTAGTTAGTGGAAGAATTTTGGAAAAATTATATTATGATAATAAATTGGAAAAAATTAGATTTAATAAAATTCAAAATAGTGTTTATTTATCAGATAAATGTAAGTTTGATGAGAATTATTTAGATTATGGATTTCCATATACTTGGGGGACTACGGGGATTTTAGTTAATACTGATTTTGTTAAAGATTATGATAAGTCTTGGGATTTATTTTGGGATTCTAAATATTATAGAAAAGGAGCTTTACTTCCAGATCCTGATGAGATTTTTGCAGCAATTTCAAGAGATGTGGGGATTGGATTACTTCCTTCAAATTTAGAAGAGTATTATAAAGTTAAAGATTTTTTAGAGTTAATTGATAAAAATATTTATGGGTATTATGACCAAATTGAGGCTGTAGAATTAATGAAGAATGAAACTATTTGGATTTATCAAACATATAATGATTATCGGTTATATTTTAATGAAACTAATTTTGAGTTTTTTATTCCAGATGAAGGTAGTTTAATGTGGATTGATTCTTTTGTTATGCCTAAAAATTTAAAAAATAAACATAATGCTGAATTATTTTTAGATTATATTAATGATGGAAAAGTTAATGCTAATATTTCTAGTTATGGTCAAATTGCTTCATGTAATGATAAGTCATTTGAATATTTAGATGAGGAGTTTTTAAATAATAAAGATATTTTTCCAGATGAGAAAACTTTGAGTAAGTTAGATATTTTAAGTAAATATCCTATAAATATGAGAATTGAAGAATTAAAAATAGAATTATTTGAAAAGTTGAATGAATAAATAAATTAATTAATTAATTATTTAAAAGTTTCACTTTAATCTGCTCATTATTTTTTATACAATGGACACAAAAATAATACACGGAGAAAACCAATGGTTTTCTGTGTAATGAGAAAATTAAAGTTTCACTTTAATCTGCTCATTATTTCAGTTAGTCTAATATAACTTTGATAAAAAATTGGCATATCTGTTACATCTTCTAAAAAATTGAAAAGATATAATACTATTGAAAAAATCACACCATATTCTTTTAACCCTGATTGAACAATCAAATATAAACTTGTACAAATTAAAATTATTAAAAGTGTGAATGAAAATGCGTAATTATACATTTCTAAATCTGAAATATTAATGTAACATCTCATTAATTTATTACTAAATGTTTTTGTTTTTTTTCTTGAGTTATGTCTTACAATATCAACTTGACTTTCTTTTGTATTATTTAAATCGGTGTGTAGTTTTCTTGTTTTATTTGTTGTAAGTTTATATAGTCCCATAACTAAAAACATTACAACAAGTGCTAATGTGAAAACATCAAGGTTTAAAAAATATAAAATAAAAAGAGTTCCCCCTAAACTAATTAATGTTCCAATTATTTCAGGTAAAGTATCTTCAAAATAGTCTATTAATTCTTCTAACATATCAACTCTTGCGGAAACCTGAGATACTTTTGTGGTTTTTGTATATTCGTTTTCTACAACCCCGGGTGTTAAGTCTTCATAGATTTTTCCATAAAGTCTTGTATCGTAAAATCTTCTTAATGCTGATACGAACATATCCCCAAGCCCAAGAGCTAAAAGAGCCCAGAGCCATGAAATTTTATCTTCAATTAAGCCATTAATTGCAAATCCTAATACTAAAGGGAAAAATAAGTATAATACATTTTCTAAAATTACTAAAAATAATGTAGCTGATATAGAAAATTTGTAGTGGAAAAAAATAGATTTTAGGTTTAAATTATCTAAGTCTACGTCTGTTGAAATTTGTTTCATATTAAAATTAATGTAATTTCTTTTAAATATGTATCTTAATTAGATATTTTTAAAAAATATCTTGAAATTTAAATGGTTTAAAATTTGAAATAATTATATGATTTTATATCTTTATTCAACCATTTATTTTTATATATGAAAATAATATATTTATATATGAAACAATCAAAAAATAAAATTTATTTAAGTATTTTTTTATCGGTTTTAGTTCCATTGGTATTTTATTTAATTATTAATTTTATTATTCATAGATTTACAAATATGGCAGTTTATGATACTCTTTCTGATATGGTTGGAGTTATTTGTTGTTTTATGATTTTATTTTATTCTTATGAATTTTTAAGTGGAAAAAATAGAAAATATTTGATAATTGGATCAATATTTTTTATTGTGAGTCGATTTATTGAAATTGTTTTACAAGAATTAATAATTTTGGGAATTTATGGATTCGAAATAATTTGGTTAGTTGCTCTTTATTTTTCATATTTTGGAATTATTTATTTATTTTTAGGTTATCGGAGGTTAAATTTAAATGGGAATTGATTTAAATTTAATATATTTGTTTTCAATTTTAATTGGAACGATTTTATTATTTTGGATTGTTATGAATTCTATGATAAGAGATAAAAAAATATTCCTTTACATTCCATTTTATTTAATTGGAGTTCTTTTATTTATCAGTACTGTTTTTTTATTTTTTAATATTTCAAGTCAAAAAATATGGGTTTTTGTTGAAATTTCAATTGGAGTTTGTTTATTTTTTATTTTTACTGAAATTATGAGGGTTAAAAATGATTGATGTAAATGCTGTTATATACATTAGCGTATTTTCTTATGGATTAATTAGTTTTTTTTTATTATTTGCTTTAACTTTTGTTAATCAATCAAGATTAAATATTAAGATGTATAAACTTATAATTCCATTAATTTATTTAGTATTTATTACAATTATTGCGATTTTAAATCAATTAAATATATATAGTATTGGTCCATTAAAATTATTTTTAGATTTATTTGGAATTTATATGATTTGGTTTATTTATTATGCGTATAAAGATTATTTTTTAAAAAAAATATTTATTTTAATTAATTTTATTTTAATAATTACAGTAATTTTAGAGATATTTTATGATTTACATACTTTAGTTTTTTATTTTAGAATGATTTTTTTATTAATTACATTTATAATAATTAAATTTATGTTTTTAAGAGTAATTTCAGGTAAAAAGAAAGTAAATAAAAATAAAAAAATATTTACTGGATAATTTAAAATCGGAGAAGTAAGTCATTTTATAACCAATGGTTATAAAATTGATATCCGGGTTAACCTATGGTTAACTGGATAATTTAAAATCGGAGATTTTAAATTAAATTAAATCGAAATCTACTTTTCCTTTTACAAGGTTTTTAATAATTGCTGAAATATTTTCAATTTCAACTCTAGTTTGTTTTCCAGTTACTCTATCTCTAATTGTAACAGAATCTTTGTTTGCTAATTTTTCAGCTTTTACTTCTTCTGAATCATCTTCGTTTGATTGTCCTAAAGTTTCAAAGTCAATTGTTAAACAAAATGGAATTCCGATTTCATCAGCTCTAGCATATCTTTTTCCTACACTTCCAGATTTATCGTATAATACTTCAATATCTTCATCAATTAACTCGTTAAAAATTTCTCTAGCAACTTCTGGTAATCCTGCTTTGTTTACAAGTGGGAAAATAGCTACTTTGTATGGAGCAACTTTAGGAGTTAAGTTTAAGACAATATTTCCTCTTTCTTTGTCATCTTCGTATCCTTGATATAAAACTGCCATCATAAATCTTTCAACTCCCATTGAAGGTTCAATTACATTTGGAATTGCTTTTGATTTCATTTTTTCATCAAAAATTTCCATTTTTGTTTTTGAGTGTTGTTGGTGTTGTGTCAAATCAAAGTTTCCTCTATTTGCCATTCCTAACATTTCTTTGAATCCCATTGGATATTTAAAGTCAATATCAAATGTTGCATTTGAGTAGTGAGATAATTCTGTTTGAACATGTTGTCTTACTCTTAAATTTTCAGGTTTTAGTCCAACTTCATTTGTTAACCAATTATAGTATTTTGCTAACCAGTATGCGTGAAAAGTATTTAATTTGTAAGATTCATCTTTGTGTAAATCTCCAATTGTAGTTTCAATCATTTCAAATGTTTCATCATCTTGCGCTTTCGCAGTTAGAATCTTTAATTTTGTATCTAATAATTCTTGAGTTAATTCTTCACAAACTGATTCTGGATGGTAAAAGTATTCCATTTCAATTTGTTCGAATTCTCTACATCTAAATACAAAGTCTCTTGGTGAAATTTCGTTTCTGTATGCTTTTCCGATTTGTGTAATTCCAAATGGTAATTGTTGCCGAGAAGTTTCAGCGATAATTTTAAAGTTTGGAAAAATGGATTGAGCTGTTTCTGGTCTTAAGTATGCTTTAGATTGTTTTGAAACATCTGCTCCGATTTGTGTGTTTAACATTCCACTGAAAAATTGAATTGGTAATTCAAAATCTTCTCCATTGTATTTTAAATTGTGTTTTACAATTAAATCTTCAATTTCTTTTGGCCCTAGAGCATCTCCAGGCATATTTAATTCATCTTCGATAAAATGATCTGCTCTTAATTTTGTTTTTGTATCTTTTGTTGTTAAAAGCATATCTCCGAAAGTATCAACGTGTCCTGAGGCTTTCCATACTTTTGGATTTGTAATAATTGCACCATCTTGTCCAACAATATCTTCTCTTTTTTGAACAAATTCTTTCCAGTATAAGTTCTTTAGGTTGTTTTTTAATTCTACTCCTAAAGGTCCAAAGTCAAAAAATCCGGCTAGTCCACCGTAAATTTCTCCGGCTTGGAATACAAATCCTTTCTTTTTACAGAAAGTTGCTAAATCTTCTAGATTAATTTTAACGTTTGGCTTTTCGCTATTCATAATAGTATAAATATGTTCGAGAGCCTTTATAAATATTTATTTTAATTTTAATGATAAATTCTCGATTTTCGAGCGTTAGCGAGAAGTTGAGAGAATTTTTGATTAAAATTAAAATTCTAGATATGGAATTTCTCGTAATCAGAGAAATTCATTAATATAAATTATTCACTAAGCGAAGTGTGTGATTAATTTTCTATTTTACTTTTTAATTGTCTTCAATTGGATTTTCTAAAGTGTGAACTTTTAATAACTTTAATAATTCTTCTTTTTGTTTTTCAAATTCTGATTTTACTAAATCATCAACCAATTCATCTCCTTTGAAACTTTTTGGGTTTGAACATGGACAAAATTCTAAAAGTTTAACTTTAAAGTATTCAACTGATTCTTTTAATTTAAAATAAGGTTTTCTTTGTGAATGAATTCCTCCAGCATTTTCAATTAATCCTAAATATTTATTTGACATTGCTTCTAAATGAATATCTAAAAAATTTTTACAAACTCCACTAATTGCGTGATTATATACTGGACTTGCTAAAATATAAGCGTCAAAATCTTGAATGTATTTATATAAATCTTGAGTTTGTTTTGTATAATCTTCAAGTTTATTTCCATTACATAATTCAATTTCTGATTCTTTTAAATCTAAATATTCAACTTGAAGTTCTTTTTCTTTCATTAATTGTTCATACGCATATCTTGCGATTTTATTTGTATTCCCATTCTCGTTTAGAGTTGTTTGAATTACTAATACTTTTTTCATATTTTTATTTGTAGATAATTGTTTTTATTTTATTGTTTTAATTTATAGGTATGAATTGATAGTTTCAATATTTAATTAATTTAAAATTTTTAATAATATTAAAATTATTGTCTGTATTAAAAGTATATATTAAAATTATTTGAATTTTAACTATTTTTTAACTATTTTACACAATCCTTATATATAAAAAATAGTTAAACTTTATTATGATTAAATTTCCAATTAATAAAAAATACTTAATTATTAGTTATTTTATAATTAGTTTAATTTCTTTATTTGGACTCTATATTAGTTTTATTAGTTCAATAGATGAATTTTCTAATACTGATATTAGTTCTATTGATTCATTACAAAATGTAATTTCACAAATTCATAAAGAAGATTCTCAATTATATAAATTATTATTTTCTGGAACTCAAATAAGTTCAGATATTTCTAATGATAATGAAAATTCAGTTATTTCAAATCTAATTAATTTAAAATCCTCTGAATTATTTACTTCTCAAAAATTAGCTACAACAATTGATGACTATTATTCAATTACAAGTGTTCGTGAAAAAATTATTAATTTATATAATACTGATGGATCAATTTCTCAAATTAATGATTTATTAAGTTTATATGAAAAAAATGTTGAAATTGTTTTAAATGATGTTGAAGATGAAATGAAATATATAACTGAATTTAGATCAAATTGTCAAAAAGAAATTTTGATTAAATATATTATATTTCAAATATTACTAAGTATTTTATTTTTATATTTGTATTTTTATAATTTTAAATCAAATATAAAAAATAACTTGGAAAAAATAGAATATAATAATAAATATAACAATCACAATAAAGAAAGTAATTCAATTAATAATAATAATAATAATAATAATAATAATAATAATAATTTAGAAATTGATGAAAATAATATTTTAGATTCAGATTGTTTAAAAATATTAAAGTTTATTGAGAGTGAAACTTCAAAAGGAAGTTTTCCAACTTTTAAAGATTTAAAATTACATCTAAAATTATCTCATCCAACTGTTTTATCTAAAGTTAATGATTTAGAAAAAAGAGGATTGGTTGGAATTAGAAAACAAGGAAGAAATAAACATTTATTTCTTAGATAATTATTTATTAATTAAAATTTATATTTTTAAAGTATATTCTAACTTTCTAAAGTATATTTTAACTTTCTAAAGTTTATTTTAACTATTTTTATACTATGATTTAATTATTTTTAAAATTTGTTTATATATAAAAATATTGTAAATTATTTTATGAAGAAAGAAAATACTTCAAGTAAAGAGAAGATAGGAGAATCTAAAATATTATTAATTTGGGTTTTAGTTGTAATTGTTTTACAATTTTTAGTAGTTGGAAGTTTATTATTAAATGTTTCAAATAATGAAAATTCAATTTCTGATATTGAGTCAAAAGTTTCTAGATTAGATACATTTTTTGCAAGTAATGCACCAGGTTATGGGAGTGGGTCTGAACCAGGATCAGTTGCCCCACCTAGTGGGAATGCACCTAGTGCTCAAGTTGTTGATGTATCCAAAGTTAGTTTTGATGGTGAACCTAGTTCAGGTAATCCAGATGCTAAAGTTACAGTTATTGAATATTCAGATTATGAATGTCCATTTTGTTCAAAGTTTTTTTCAGAGAGTTATGGAAAGTTAAAGGCTGAGTATATTGATACAGGTAAAATTAATTTTGTGTTTAAGGATTTTCCACTTGGGTTTCATGATAAAGCAATTCCTGCAGCTGCGGCAGCAAATTGTGTGTTAAGAGATTTGGGAGATGAAAAATATTTTGAAATGCATGATACTATTTTTTCTAATCAAAGAAGTTTAAGTGTTTCTAATTTGAAAAAGTGGGCAACTGATTTAGGAATGAATTCAGATAATTATGATAGTTGTATTGTTGATAGTTCTATTTTAGATGAAATTAGTGCGGATTTAGCTGAAGGATCACAATTAGGGGTATCAGGAACACCTTCATTTTTTATTAATGGAAAATTAATTGTTGGAGCTCAACCTTATTCAGTAATTAAAGCAGAAATCGAATCAGCTTTAAATCAATAAATAAAATTTAAAAAAAGTATTAGTGAATAATCATTTTTATAAAAGATTATTTACATATTTTAAACATATATTAATTAAATAATTATAAATTAAAATGGTAGCAAATAAAGGAACAGAAAAAAAAGCGTCAAAAGCGCAAGCAAATAGAGAAGCAAAAGCTAATGCTCAAAGAAAAAAATCAATGATGATTTGGGGAGGAGTTTTATTAGTTGTAGCATTAATTTTTGGAATTATGATTGGAACTTCACCTAAGGAGGTTAACCAAGATGAATTAGTTTTTGGAGATGATGTAATTACAATGAATTATTTTCATTTAAAAACTTGTCCACATTGTATTAAACAAAATTCTTTTAATAAGTATTTAATTGAAAAGTATCCAAATTTAAAAATTGAAACTATGGAGTTATCTGCTGGTGGAACTTTAGAGAAATATCAACAACTTGCTGATAAAGTTGAAGGTTTAGATAGAGATAAGTTTCCTGGGACTCCTTTAACTATTTTTGAATCAGGTGAATTTAATATTGGATATGGAAGTGATGAGACAACTGGTAAAAAATTAATTGAAATGATTGAAGCTGAACAAGCTAGAATTGATGCTAGTTGGGATGTTTCAACAATGAAGAGAACAGTAGAGTTAAGAGGAGAATAAATTTAAGATGAGAAAATATGTTAAAAAAGCTGTTAGTAAAATGAAAAATGTAAAGATTAATTGGTTTCATTTATTAACTGGTATTTTTGTTGTTGGTTTAGTTATTATTTCTTATTTTTATATGGGAAATATTGATACTACTGAGTCAACAATTACTGAAAATGATATGACTATTGATATTTTAGGATTTACAATAGATTTTAAGACTTTTGGATTATTTTCAGCATCAGCAATTATTGGTTTGCTTGATGGATTTAATCCGTGTGCTATGTGGGTTTTGATTTATTTAATTTCTTTAGCTTCAACGATTGGAGATAGAAAGAAGATGTATTTAATTGTTGGAACTTTTGTTGCAACTGAAGCAATTATGTATTTTATTGTTTTAGCTGGATGGATGAATTTTTTTATGTTTGTAGGAATTTCAACTTGGATTTTATACGCTGTTGGGGCTTTTGCAATTTATACAGGAATTATGTCTGTTAAGAATTATTATGATAATGGTGGAGAGGTTTCTTGTGAGGTTGGAGATGCTGGATCTAAAAAGAAGACAATGAATAAAATTCAAAATATTGTTGATTCACCAATTACAATTTTAAGTTTGTTTTCAGTGATTGCTTTAGCGATTGCTATTAATGCTATTGAGTTTGTTTGTTCAGCTGGTTTACCTGCAATTTTTACACAGTTAATTGCTGTTGCTGATGTAAGTTTAGGAATGAAATATTTTTACATTTTTGTGTATGATTTCTTTTTTATGTTAGATGATTTTATTGTGTTTGGTTTAGCTTTATGGGCTGCTAATTCAGATTGGATGAATAAGTATTCTGGTTATTCTAAATTATTTGGTGGAGTAATTATGGTTTTAATTGGGATTTATTTGTTATTTTTTTACGCATAAGTTTTATTTAGTTAATCTTTGATTAACTTTTATTTTTTTATATGTTCTGAGAACTGTTTTTAATTCTTATTCTAATATTATGTTTGTTTATGAATAAATTTTAATTATTTAATTTTGTTATTGAGAAAAAATTAAATATATTTATATAATGATAAAAACATTATAGGGTATGAATTTATTAAAAAAAATATTTTTAGGTTTATTTTTGATTCAATTTGTGTTAATTGGGTTTTCTGAGTCTAATGAGTATGATTTAAGTAATTATGAAGTTCAAAATGATATTAGTGTTACAACTATTTATGATACAAGTCATAATTATTTAATTTTTATGTTAATTTTTGGTTTTACGGTTATTTGTGTTACAACAATGGGACTTGTTATGAGAGAGTATAATTTAAGTCAAAATAAAATAGAATAGAGTTTTAAAATTAAGAATTAATATTGAATTTTTTATAGTCCCCAGATAATATTTCAATTTTTTAGTTATTTTATGAGTTTTTTAATTAATGTTTGTGAATAGATTATGTTTAATATATAATTTTAGTTAACTACATACAAATAGTATGTAAAACTTATATTAGAGATAATCTAAATGGCAATTATGTTAAATAAAAAGGCAATAAGTCCAGTAGTTGCAACAGCGTTATTATTAGTTGTTGCAGTTTTAGCTGTTGTTGGATTTCAAGGATGGTTTCAAAGTTTTTCAAGTAATATGTTTTCGGATGTTGAAATTCAGAGTCAAAATTATGGAAATCTAAGAATAGAAACTATTAATGGTAATTTTTTATATGTAAATAGTGGTGATAAAAAAAATATTGAAGTTAATAAAATTCAAATTGAAGGTGTTGATTGTTTAATTAATGAAAATTTATCTTATGGTATAAATAAAATTGATGTTGGTAATTGTTTAGATAAAATTTCTTCAGTTACTCCAGAAATTTTAGTTATAACTGAAAATAAAATATTAAATAAAAAAATTTATTTTGAAAAAAGTAAAAAATTAATTTATAATTTTAGTTTAGTTTTACCAAATGATTATTCTATTTCAAATATGGTTGTATATAATAATAAATTATATTTTCAAGCAAATAATGGAACAACTGGTGCTGAGTTATATTATTATGATAGTAGTAGTAATAAGGTTAGTTTAGTGTATGATATTAATCCTGGAAGTGGAAGTTCATATCCTTCTAAATTTATTGAATATAATAATAAATTATATTTTGTTGCAAATAATGGGTCTACTGGTTCTGAATTTTATTCTTATGATGATATTAGTAAAAATGTTAGTTTAGTAAAAGATATTAAGCCAGGAAGTGAACATTCTAGTATAGGATTTTTTACGTTTTATAATAATAAATTATATTTTGATGCAAATGACGGAGTTACTGGACCAGAATTATATTCATATGATGATGTTAGTAAAAATGTTAGTTTAATTAAAGATATTAATCAATTAGGAGGGGCAGGTATAATTAATATTGATTTTAGAATTGTATATAATGATAAATTTTATTTTATTGGTAATAATGGGTCTACTGGTTCAGAATTATATTCTTATGATAGTGTTAGTAATAATGTTAGTTTAGTTTATGATATTAATTCAGGAAGTGGTGGGTCATATTTAGGTTATCCAGAAATTTATAATAATAAGTTATATTTTAAAGCAGATAATGGGTCTACTGGAGTGGAATTATATTCGTATGATAGTATTAGTGATAAGGTTAGTTTAGTTTATGATATTAATTCAGGGAGTGGTGGTTCAAGTATTGGTAGTCTTTCTACATATAGAAATAAAATATATTTTAGTGCAAATGATGGGTCCACAGGTAGTGAGTTATATTCTTATAATAGCATTAATAATAATATTAGTTTAGTAAAAGATCAAATGTTGGGAAGTGGAAATTTTAATCCTTCGGATTTATTTGAGTATAATAATAAATTATTTTTTAGAGGAACACAAGCGCCACCATTTTCATCTGAGTTATATGTTTATGATGGAAATAATCTTAGTTTAGCATTTGATATTAATCCAGGAAATGGGGGTTCTGGTCCTCAAGGTTTTATAAACTATAATAATAAAATGTATTTTATAGCTAATAATGGAACTAATTCAAATTTGTATAGTTATGGTTTAATTAATTAAATCTTTTTATTTAAATTTTAAGTTTTTAAATTATATTAAAAAAAATGAGAAAAGATTATGAATTAATTGAAAACTTTTGATAGTCGCCAGATAATATTTCGATTTTTTGATTTCAAGAAATCAAAGATTTCTAAGCCGATGTGAAAACAATGTTTTCACATAGTTTAATAATGAAAATCTTTTCAGCTATTCTGTTGATAAATCTTCTAGTGTGATAAACTTTCTATTAATTCTAAATATAAATTATTAATAGAATCATTTAGGTTAACTATTAATTGAAAACTTTTGATAGTCGCCAGATAATATTTCGATTTTTTGATTTTTTATAATGAAAATCTTTTCGGCTACTCTGTCGATAAATCTTCTATCGTGAGATACAAATACAATGGTTCCCTTATAATTTTTTAATGCTTTTTCTAAACTTTCGATTAATTCTACATCTAAGTTATTTGTTGGTTCATCTAGTAATAAAACATCAAATCTTGATAACATTAATTTTACTAATGAAATTCTTGTTTTTTCTCCACCACTTAGTTTTTCAATTTTGTTATCAATTCTTGTTAAATCAAATCCAAATTGGACAAGATAGGAAATTACATGATGTTCCATTAAAGATTGGTCAGCTTCCCATAAGTATTGCATTACAGTTTGTTTTGGGTCCATATCTTTGAATTCTTGGTCTAAGTATCCAATGTGTAAGTCTGGGTTGATTTGAAGTTTACCTTGATAGTCTTCATCTAATCCCGCGAACATTTTTAGAAGTGTGGATTTTCCAATTCCGTTTTTTCCTAAAAGAACAATTCTTTCTTGTTTTTCAATTAAAAAATCAACATCGTCTAAAATTTTTAGTTGACCAAAAGATTTTGATAAGTTTTGACCTTTGAAGACTTGTGTTGCTGTGAAGTTTCCGTTGTAGAATTTTAAGTCATAAGTTTCGTTAAATTCGTCTGGATTAATTGATTCTCCTAAATTGTCGCTTCTTCTTTTAATGTTATCAGCTTGAGCTTTTAGTTTTTTACTTCCTACTAAATGTGCCCATTTTCTTTTTTCATCTTCGGATTTTTTTAATCTTGCTTTTTCTCTTTCAATACTTGTAAATTTATTTTTAATTTCCTCGTGTCTTTTCTTTTTTCTTAAAAGGAAATTATTAAATCCACAGTTGTATTCAATGAATTTTAAGTTTTCAATTTCAATAATTTTATTTGAAACAACAGATACAAAGTGTCTATCGTGAGATATTAGTAAAAATGTTTTATCTGTAGTTCTAATTCTTTGTTCTAACCATTTAATTGATTTAAAGTCTAAGTGGTTTGTTGGTTCATCTAAGATAAAAAAGTCTGCGTCACGGCTTAAAATTTCAGCTAATCTTAGTTTAATTTTTTGTCCTCCTGAGAGTGAGATTACTGGTTTGTTATAATCATTCATTTCAAATCCGAGTTCTGAAAGAATTTGTTTAATTTTGACTTCGTCGATATTTGTTTCTGCCCTAATTTGAATTTTTGTGCAATCTGCTAATAATTTTTCATATTTTAGAGTATCTTCATAAATTTCTGGGTCAGTAAATTTTTCTTCTAGTTCTGATTGTTTTTCTAGTAAAACTTGTTTTTTTTCTTCTAAATAATCTGAAAAAGTTTTTGGAGTATTTTCAAAAGATTTTTCTTGTTCCATTAATGCTAATTTGTATTCTGGATTTAGTTCAATTTCTCCGTAGTAGTCATCATCTCCAGCTACACATTTAATAAAAGTTGTTTTTCCACATCCGTTTTGTCCAAGTAATGTTACTTTGTCTCCTTTGTGAATAGTTAGTTCTGCTTTGTCTAAAAGGTCTTTTGTTCCATAAGTTTTTTCAAAATCTCTTACTCTTAGAATTAGGTCTTGGTTGTTTTGTGTCATTTTTTATATTATAATTATATTTTATTTGGTTTTATTTATATATATTATTATTTTTATGAATTTTTATAGATTTTTAAATATTTTTTATGTGATTTTAACTAATGTTTAATTATGTTTATAAATAAAAATAAACTATGTAATTTTATGAGTAATCAGATATTACAAAATTTAAAATCTGTATTTAAGGACTGGAGATATTCTTTATTAGGATTTGTTGTTGGATTTTTTTATTTTTTAGTTGTGATTGTATTTTCAAATATTAATTTAACTATTGGGAATTTAGGTTTAAATTATTTTATTGTTCAAAGTATTGTTCAATTTATGATCGGAATTTTATTTATGATTTTTGTGCCTATTTCTGTTTATAAAATTGTTTTGTTTTCTGATTTTTCTGCTAAAGAAAATGCGTCAGGTGTTTTTGGTGGGGCTGTTGCAATTATTGTTGCTGGTTGTCCGGCGTGTTCTATTACTTTAGCTAGTTATGTTGGGCTTGCTGGATTTTTTTCAACATTTCCATTTTATGGTTTAGAGTTGAAAATTTTAACAATTCCTTTAATGGGTTGGGCTAATTATTCTTTATTAAGTAATTTAATGGCTTGTGAGATTGATTTAAGTAATAGGAGAAGTATTGAAGTTGTTGAGGAGGAAGAATAATAGTAAATAAAATGGATATTGATGTTAAAAGATTTAAAGAGTTAATAAAAGATGAGAATGTAGTTATACTTGATTGTAGAACTTTAGATGAATTTGAAAATGGATTTATTTTTGGAGCTATTAATTATGATATTTTTGACATTTCTTTTCGGGATGAAATTTTAAAGCTTGATAGAGATAGAATTTATTTAGTTTATTGTAGATCAGGACAAAGGAGTAGTAATGCTGTTGAGTTTATGAAAGCTAATGGATTTAAGGTTGCATATAATCTTGTCGGAGGAGTTTTAGCTTGGAACTTTGCTGGTGAAGAATTAGTTGAGGAATCTGAATAAATAATTTTATTTGTATTTATTCTAATACTATACAAAATAAAGTGTGAATGATTGTGGAAGTTTTACTTTTACTAAAAAGAGTTTATAAACAAAACTATACTTTTTATAGTTATGGATTTTATGAATGTAATGAATGAAAGATTTGCAGCTAAGAGCTTTTCAGATGAAAAGATTTCTAAAGAAAATTTAGATAAAGTTATTGAGTTTGGAAGATTATCTCCATCAAGTTTAGGGCTTGAGCCTTGGAAGTTTGTTGTAGTTTCAAATCAAGAGTTAAAAGATAAATTAGTTCCAGCATGTTTTGGTCAAACTCAAGTTGGACAAGCAAGCGAAGTTGTTATTATTTTAAATAATAGAAAAAATTTTGCTGAGGGTTCAACTTTTTTAGCTGATACTTTTAATGCTAGATTACCTGAAGACATTGCTAAAAAAATGATTCCAACATATCAAGGATTTTTAGATAATATGGATGTTTCTCAAAAAGATGATTGGAGTAAGAGACAATGTTTTATTGCTGCGGCGAATATGATGACTGGAGCTAAGAGTTTAGGAATTGATTCTTGTCCTATGGAAGGATTTGTAGAAGATAAAGTTTTAGAAGTTTTAGATGTTGATTCAAAAGAGTTTGGAGTTGCTATGGTTATTCCTTTTGGGTTTGCTGATAAGCCTGGATATCCTAAAACTAGATTTCCTGTTGAACAAGTAGTTGAATTTAAATAAATTCATTACTTTTATTTTAAAATATTAACTAAAAAAATTATTTTAATCATTAAATGTGATTTTTAAAATAATTATTATTTTTCTAGATTAAGTTTACAATTTCTCCTATAGAGAATGGTGGGCAGTTTCAGCCTTTTAGGTTGAAACTTTGAATAATTTTACAATTTAAAATGATTTCACCTAAAAATAAACCAATGGTTTATTTAAGGCAAGATTTAATTTTTCAAATTAAATCTTGCCCAATGAAATAGATATTGTTGAGCTAAACCTTTATTTTCTTTGAATTGTTTTTGAATAAATTGGTCAATTTGTTTTATTGTGTGTTTTTCTCCATCCAAATACATTTGCTCAATTATTTGAATTATCCAAGTATCAATTGGAAAGGATTCTTTATGACATAGAGCAAATAAACAAATGCAATCAGCAACTTTTGTTCCAATTCCCATAAATTCCATTAAACTCTTTTTACTATCTAAGTAATTTTGAGTTTTAATTTGTTCTAAATTATTATCTTTTTGGAGTTGTTGGCAAATTGAGTATATAAATTTAGCTCTATACCCAGTTTTACATTCCTTTATCATCTCTAAATTATTTATTTGCTGTGGGGTTGGGAAAGTGTGATATTTATTTCCTTCAAAATCTATTTCATCTCCAAAGTTTTTACAAATTAATCTAAGATTATTTTTTATTTTTGGAATGTTTGATGCTGATGAACATACAAATCCAATCATACATTGAAATAAATCTTGTCTTATGTTTCTAAGTCCCCAATACATCTCTAAAGCTTGTGTAAGTGTTTTATCTGTGAAGTTTTTTGTTCTTTGTTGTAAATCCTCATCAAGAGAGAAAAAGTGTGTAATAAATTGCTCTGTAACATTTTTTGTTCCATTGTAAAATAAGGTATTATCTATTTGTTTTATTTTGAAAACTTTATCGTTTTCTATAATGTAATAAAATTGATCTTCTTTGTTAAATTCGTATAAAAAAAATTGACCACAATCAATTGTATGTTCTAAATTAAAATCTGTTACTCGAATAGTTTTTAGAGTTTGGGTTGACATAGTAAAAATAATTTTTTGAAATATATAAAGTTATTTTATTTACAGTTTATTCCCAACATATTTATATACTACTTTAAAGTTAATCTAGTATGGTGAATAAATTTTATGTTAATAGTAAAAATTTATTATTTGCAAATATTATTGTTTTTGGTTCAATAATTTCTGCACAATATTTATATAATACATTTATTTTAGAAAATACTTCAAGATTGGAATCAATTAGAAAAGTTGATGAAAATAATACTTCCGGGGCTGTATATATTAATAATAATGAGATTTATTTTAGAACTTTTGAAGATTTATTAGAAAATAATTTAGATATTTTAGAAAAACAAGTTAAGGTTAGTAAAAAACAAGAAAAAAGAATAACAGAACAAAATGATTCAACTCCTGATTTAACTAATGGTAGAGGAACTGGAAGTTGTGTTAATTATAAAGGAGAAAATTATATTTTAACAAATGAACATGTTGTTAATGGTTTAAGTAAAGATAGAGAGAAAAAACTATTTAGTGATGTGAAGTTAGATATTTCTTTAATTCCATTTTCAGAATTAAAATCTCATACTATATCAAATTTAGAAGATTGTGTTAAATTAAAAAAAACTGGTGAGATTTTAGGTAAAGAGTATTCTTTTGTTGGTTGGGGAAGAGATTTATATCAATCGACAGGAGTTATACAAAAGGATATTGATGCATTAAATCGAGAGTATAATAGATATAGTTTAATTTATGAAAATGATTCTTTAAATCCATATAATAATTATTTTTTAAATAATTTTCCAGGAGTTTCTGGTTCAACTTTATATGATAAGTCTGGAGAAAATGTTTTAGGAGTTTTTCATTCAGTTGCTGGATTTTCAAATTTAAATCCATTAGATATTAGAAGATATATTTATTATCCTATGAATAAAACTTCAGGTTATTTTACTCCGATTAATGATGTTGTAGATTGGTTTGATAAAAAACTTGAGTCTGAAAATAGTCAAGTTACTCAAAATTTAGAAAATAGTAATTTAGAATATAATAATTTTTCAGATTTAAATAAAAAATTAGATGAATATTTGTATATTATTAAAAAAAAATAATTATTTAAAAATTAAATTGTGAATAAATTAAAAATTATAATTAAATAAAAAATAAATTATTCCGAAACACCAATTAATGATTGGAATAAGTTTACTTTATCTGAAAATAAATAAAATGATATAAACATTAATAATAAAGCTAAAACTATCCAAATAGTAATATTACTTACTTGGGCTTTATTTTGTTTAATTTTTGTTAATATATTCATTATTCAATTTTTACTTTAACATTTGCAAAAGCATTTACTTTATCAGCAGAGTTACAGTAACCGTAGGTGTATGCATTTTCTTCTAATTGATAAACATATAAGTCTAAATCAGTTAAATTTATTCTATTCCCATTATTATCATATTTATAATCATAATAATTTAATAACATTTTGATTTCTTTAGTTTCTTTTGAACCAAGTTCTAATGATTTTCCACCATAATAATTATAATTACTAATGTCTGTTCCAGTGTATTGAATATTTACATTATTTTTACCATCACATCCAATTAAATTTTTTAATTTAACTTTTGCAGTGATTGGACCATTATTAGTTAATAATATTTGTCCTATAATAGTATCATCAATGTCTGAAGTTGTAATTTCTTGATCAAAAGTATAATCCATTTTTACATCTTTAAATGCTGTGGATAAAAATAAAATTCCGAAAAAAATTAAGATTAAACCTGTTAATACATATAAATGAAGATTTCCAATATGATTTTTGATTTTTTCTTTAGTCATTTTATTTTTTAATTTTTGAGTTACTTGGTTTGGAAAAATATTTTCCAACTCCCATCATTAAGATTGTAGATATAACTAATAATCCTAAAATACCATTTTTACTTAATTCAAATACGTCCATTGCGTAAAATACTGCAAAAATATATGTTGCGATACTTGCGATAAAAACTGTTTGATTAACTTTTTTATATTTTAAATAAAAATATACTGCAAAACAAATTGCAATGATAAAAATTAATACTCCAACTCCAATAGACCAATCTGCTGAACTTGCCATACTCAAAAATCACCTCCAGTGAATTTTTGGTCGCCATTAAAATTCAAATTGAATTTATTTTGCGCATCAATTGTTAATGCCATTTTATTTATCTAACCTCCTTAAATAATCTCCTAATACAAATAAAATTACAGCTAATAAAAAGGATAAAGCTGATTTAATTGTTGTTGGAACATCTTCTAAATATGTGCTTAGAAAATAAATTATTGATAAAAAAAGGAAAAAAATTCCAATTCCATAAAAAATATTTTGTATTTCCATAACAAATTTAGAATATTGTTATATTTAAATTTTTGCTACTTATAATCTATAATTAATATAAATAAAATAAAAATTGAATATAAATTAAATATAAATAAAATAAAAATAATGCATATTAAATATAAATATATAAATTATTCAAATTGGAATAATTTTTCTTTAATTTCTGTATCTAGGTATTGTTTTTGATTATTTGAGAGTTTTGTATATTTAACTCCAACTACCATTTCTGAAAAGAAGAAATTTTTAAATCTAGTTTCATCAAATCCATAAATATTTACTCCTGTTAGCATAAAAGAAATATCTTTTATAATTTGTTCAATTGGTTTTTCATAGAAAAAACAATCTTTAATCCAAAATTCATTTTTAATCTTATTTTGAATATTTGAATCTGCTTTATTTAAATCACAAAACTCTTTAATATTTTTAATTAAAGTATCAAATGTGAATAAATAATTTAATTGTGTTTTATTTAATCCTTCTGATTTTAAATATAAATATAATTCTGTCCAACTTAAACCTTGTTTGTTTAATTTTTCTAATTCTAATTTTAGTAATACAATGTTGTGGTCTGATTTTAATTTATCAATTAAGTAATTTGTTTGTGTAATTGGTTGTAAATTATTTAAATCTTGTTTTGGAGTAATATTGTTATAAATATTTTCTACGTTTGATGTTTGTTTTTTATCTTGCTTTTTTTTATAAAAATAAAAAGCAGCTCCAAATGTTATACAAATTAAAACTAAAAGTCCAATTAGTAATGGTAAGTTTGATTTTTCAACTGGCACATCTGGTTTAGGCTCTGGTGTTACATCTGGTTTTGGTTCAGGTTCAGGCGTTACATCTGGCTTTGGAGTAATTGTAATATTTTCTTTTGGTTTTTGTAATAGTTCATAGTTTAAATAAAATGATACACCTAATGTTGAGTAATAAATTTGTGATTCTTTAAATCCATCTTTATCTAAATCAAAACTTTCTTTATTAGTTGTTATTTGAAATACTTTAATGTTTGTTGAAGTTTCAATAAAAATTAATTCTCCTGATAATTTTAGAAAAGTTCCAACTACATCTAAATTATTAATTGAAATTGTATAATTTTGTGAAAAGTTAATTTTTTCTTGTTTGTTTGTAAATTTAGTTATACTAATTTTAGTTGGAGTTTTTACAATTGGGATAGTTGTTGTATCATTTTTTTTATCTATATTAAAACTTCCCCCTGAGCTCCCTCTACCTCCAGATGATCCTCCACTACCTGATGAACCTCCTCCAGAACCTCCGCCAGAATTTCCTCCAGAGTTTGGATCTACAAAGTCATTACTGTTAAAAATTTTAATCCCTGAGTGTCTTAATCCTGAAATAATATATTCGGATGATACATTATTATAATTACAAGAATATGCGCTAGTAGTTGACCCATCACATTTTAAAAAGTATTCATTATTACTATTACAATTTTGTGAAATTTGTGAAATTGAATTTAATTGTTCATCTTTAATACATACTGAATTATATGTTAAAATATCTTGAGGGGCTTTAATTGATACTGTTTTTCTTCTTGATTGAGAACTTGTTTCTAAGTTTAGATTTGATATTAAAATTGTTGAAATATTTGCTTGTTTATTATATAATACTTTTGTTCCAACAATACTTAAATTATCTAAAGAAAAATCATAATTAAATTCAACTAAAGTTTTATTTGTTGAATTATCAATAATTTGAATATTTTGTGTTGAGTTTAAATCATTATTAATTAAATTAGTTAAATTGTTTGAGTTATTGATTTTAACTTCTAATGGAACATTTGATAAAAATGAATCTTCAATATTTGTAATTGTTGATTGATTTACAAAACTGAAATTAAAAAATCCAGTTTGAATGTATGGATTATTATCTTTTCCAATAAAAATAATTTCAAATTCATTTTGTCCAATTAATAAATCATTAGAATCAACAATTAAAGTTTTATTTTTACAAATATTACAAATTGAAAAATATTCTGAATTTATTTTTAATGTTGCATTGTATAATGTTTTTGTTGAATTAATATTAAATTCTAAATTTGAATTTTGTCTATTTGTATAATTAAATAAATTAGAATCTAGTTCATCAGTTATATTAATTTGTGGAATTATGTAGTTTGATAAATTTAAATTTAAGTTTAAATAATTTGATTGGTTATTTACATTTGTAACTTTTACATTTAATAAAGTAATATTATTTAATATTGTTAAATTTAAAATTGGTGAAGTTGGATTATAATTATTTAATTTAATATTTTGTGTTGTAATGTTTTGTGATGTAGAATTTAAATTTGTAATTTCATATTTTAAAGTTCCATCTAATCCTACAACTGAATTTTCTTCAAAAATATAATTTGATAAATCAATCATTGTTTCTTCATTTAATTCTAAGTTTAAAATATTATTTGAACCATTATTTTGATTTAAATATGTTTGATTTATTTTAGGCATATAATAAATTGGTGAGATATTAAACTCAAATTCAATTGGGGAATTTAATAAACTATCTGAATATGTAATATTTGTTTTAAAAGATCCTAATCTTTGATTTTGATTTGGAGTATATGTGAATTGGTAAGTATTTGTTCCAATTTCTTTTTTTGTAATATTAAAACTACTATTTGTTAATATTTCTATTTTATTTGAAATTCCTAAAATGTTTTGAGTTGTATAATTAGATGAATTGATTGTGTAACCTTGTTTAAAGATTGAAGAATTATTTCCTGTAACTTTAAATTGAGTTACCCCTGAACTTTGTAAAAGATTTTCAATTTGAGTTTTTGTCATATTATTTTGAAAATAAAATTCAAAGTAAAACATATTTTTTTGTAAGATTGGTGTTGGATAAGGTGAGTTATTATTAAATATAAATCTAAAATTTTTAGGATTAAAACTTGTTGATAAGTTTAGAGAAACTTCAATTTTTTTACTTAAGTTTGATTCATTGTTATCAAAAGTATATTGAGTATGAAAAATATTTTGAACATTATCATCAAGAGCTGTGATTGAAAAAACTGTTGATTCATTTTCTAATAAATTATAATTTGTAAGATTTGAGTTAGTTGAATAATTTGAATTATAATTAATTTGAGTAATGTTTGGTTTTACATTATATTCATGATAAATATTTAAATCTAAATTATCGTCAGGAGTATTTTTATTTCTTGAACTATCAATTTGATCTAAGTTTAAACATGATATGTGAAAGTTGTATAATTTAACATTTTCATCAACTGGTAAATTACAAGTAATTTGGTCAACATTTTTTGAACAAGCAGTTCCAAAATTCACATCATATCCAACATCATTTGCGTAATATCTACATGTAACATTTAATTTATTTTTATCTTTAAATTTAACCTCTGTATATCCATTATTAATAAAATCAAAAATATCTCCATTTCCATTTAAAATAACATCATTTGTGATTATTAATTCTGGAGCTACTTTTTCAAATAATGTAATTCCATTAGTTTGATATGTTGAAGTAGTTAAATTTGCTCTATTTGTAGCTTTCACATATACATAATATACACCACCATCTTCAATGTATGAACTATTATATTTAATGTCAACATAATTGTTTGAAATGTTTTCAAATGATTTTACTATGTATCTTTGAGTTACATTTGAACTATTTAATTTGTATAAATAAGCATCATAATTTCTAATTCCACTTTCTGTGTCTTCAAAATTCCAGGTTGTTTGAAAGATTGTGTTTGTTTGGTCAAATCCGAAATTTTTGGAGTTTGAACCATCATCAACTTGTCCAATAATTGTAGGAATTGTTGTATCAATTTTAATATCTTGATTTGAATAAATTAATCTTTCATTTCCTGCTTTATCAAAAATTGAGTATTTTATTTCATAACAAAATCCTGTTTCAAATTCAAAGTTTTCAGTTCTTTGAGTTGTATCATAAAAGTATGTGCTGATATTTTCAACCGGTGTTAAACAATTATTACTTGCTAGAGGATGTTTAATAATTTGAAGTTTTGTATGATTTAATCCTGAGTCAGTTAGGTTTAAACTTGAATAATTTAGATTATAGTCAAATCCAGGATCTAGTTGAATTGTTGTTTGATTTGAGAAAGCATAATCAAATTGATTTAAATTAAATTTGAAACTTGAATTAATTGGAGCTTTAGTATCAATTAAAAATGAATCAGATAAAATTTTTGAACTTTGAACTGAAACTCCATTTTCTGCTTTAAATACAAATTGGTAAAATTTACCATTTTCTAAATTTGCGTTACTTGTTGTAAATTGACTTGGAGTATTTACATTAAAATTATTAATATTAATAATTGGCTCAGTTGGAATTGAACCGTTTTCAATAATTGAATATTTTAGTGAGTCAACTCCAGATTCATAATCAAAAACTGTATATGAAAATTCAATATTTTGATTATTTTTTAAAAATCCATTATTAATTGATTTTGTAATTTGTGGTGGAGTTAAGTCTTTGAAAATAAAATAGTTTGAATGATTATAAATACAAGTTTGAGTTCCAATAAAATTTGTAGAACATGCTTTAACATTTAAATATAAACTTTTATCTTGTTCTTGTCCATCTTTTTCGTTTCTAAATAAATAATGTGATAAATTTAGTTGAGGGATAATTGTTGTTTTTGTAATTTGTTCTGAGGAGTTAGCATAAATAGAAAATATTTCATTTTTACCAATTTCAAACCAAGTCCCATATAATAATTCATTTGTGTTTGTTGTGATTTGATCCCAACTTAATCCGATTGAATATTTTGTGTTCCATTTAGTTAATAAATTGTTTGTTCCATCTGAGTTAATTGTAATTGATAAGTTTTTATCTTCAAATGTTGTAATTGAACCTTGATATGGAATAAATGATACATCAACTGAAAAATTATCGATTGGTTGGTTTACTGCTAAAATATTTTGTGGTAGAGTTATTGTTTCAAGTCCTGATGCTGAACATTGAACTGAAAATATTTTTTGTGTATTATCAAATGTAATTTGAAATGTATTTGCGGGGATTGAGGTTACAACTGAGTTTAAATTATATGAACAAGTTTTTGGTGAAATTGGAGCACTTGTTAAAGTATTTAGATATTGAATTGTGAAATCAACAGTTGTGTTAAAGTATGGAGTTTGAGTTGGAGTAATAATTAATTTTGAATTTTCTGAAATTGCGTAGTTTTCTAAATTATTAATTGTTTGAGTGTATGTTGCAGTTCTTAGAGTATTATTAAAAACTGGTGCTGAAGGCGAAAAAACAATATCATTTCTAAAATAAATTGGAGAGAAAGAATATGTATTTAAATTTGAGTATGAAAATACTACTGATTTTCCATTAAAGTTTGTGTGGTTAAAATGAATTTTGTTATCTTGAAATTTAATTGATTGAAAATCCATTGTTGTTAAATCAATTGGGGAACTTAGTGCAATATTTAATCTAAAATTATCGCCTGTGAAATCACATTGAAAATTACTTGCAAGATTTTCAACTCCAATATAATTACAGTTATAATTTTCTGTCCAATCAATTGCGAATGCACAATTTAAGGAGAATAAAATTGTTAGAAAATAAATGAATAACTGTTTTACTTTAAACATACTTAAAATATAAAATTTTAGGTTTTAAATCTTAATTACTACCGACTAGAAGTTTTAAGGAAAAGTTTATATATTATAAAAATCATAAGACTCTAATGGGTAAAAAAAATGAACATTTAGATACTATTTTTTTTGATTTATTTGGAACTTTAATTAATATAAAAAAGTCTCATAATTTTTATGGTTTAATGTTATCAGAGATGGGAATTTTAAAAAATTTAAATGAGGAAAAAGAATTTGTATTAAAACATAATTTTGATTCTGTTGAGGATTATTTTTTTAAAAGATTTGGAAGAGTGTTAAATAAAAGGTTAGTTGATGAGTTTAATTGTGAGATTGAATCTTTAAGTTTGTATTCAGGGGTTGAGGATGTTTTAACACAATTGAAGGGAAATGGGTATAAAGTTGGAATTATTTCTAATCTTGCAAGTCCATATAAAGTAGCTGTTGAAAAATTAGGATTAGATAAGTTAGTTGATGATTGTATTTTTTCTTGTGATGAAGGAGTTATTAAACCTGAATTTGAAATATATAAAATTGCTTGTGATAGATTAAATAGTGAACCTATAAAATGTTTAATGGTTGGGGATAGTTTTACTAGTGATTATGTTGGAGCAGAAAGGGCTGGAATGCATTCAATTCATGTCGATAGAGGTTTTAATTTAGGTTTTGATTATCAAATTTCAAAATTAGAACAATTAATTGATAAATTTAATTTGTAATTATTTTATTCATGTTTCAAGATTTATCTTTTTTAATACATTAGTATTATTAATATCAAGTTTTGAAAAAGCGAACCATTTCTTACCTAAATCTTTTAAACTTGCTCCAATGTGATAAATTTCTAAACTATCAATTATTAAAAATCTATCATGGCTTAAATTAAAATATTTTAATTCAATATCTAAGTTAAAATATTGTGATTTAAATTTTTTAAAATCTAATTTTAATTTATTTGAAATATTTTTAGTTAAAATGATAATTTTAATATTAGAATTTAAAGTTGAAAATAAAGTTAATGTTGTTTCATCAATATAATTATCTATTAGAATAATTTCAGTTTTTGCTTTTTTAATTAAACTATTAATAAATTTGTAAGAATCAAAAACTTCACCATTAAAAAATATTCCTTGTTTTGGTTTTATGTGTTCAGATTCAATTAAATTAAATATTTTATCAAATTTTGTTTCATATTCTAAATGTTTTTTATCAATATTGTTAAATTTATCTAAAACAAAATTATTTGTTGAAACTAATTTTCTTAAATTAATAAATGCTCTAATTATTTGTAAATTTATTTCGACTGCTTTATTACTTTTTAGAATTCCTGATAAACATGCGACTCCTTGCTCTGAAAAAACAAAAGGTGAATATTTTGAGTGTTCTCCTCGACCACCATTGTTTAAGGTGCCAGTTTGGCACCTTAAAGCTTTAACCTCTAAATCTGTTAATTCAAACATGAAATCTTCTGGAAATCTATCAATATTTCTTTTAACTAATCTTTTAAGATTTTTAGTTTCAACTTCATATAAATCTGCCAAATCTGAATCAAGCATAACTTGAATTCCTCGAATATTAAATATTTTAGTTTGAATTTTTGAAGAAATAATATTTGTTATTTTATTTTAGAAAAATAATAATTTATAGTAATATAAATTAGAGGTTTAAAAATGAAACTTAATTGAAGAAAATTAAAAAATAATATGAAAATGCGTAGCGTTTTAAAATTATTAAATAATCAAAAATTAGGAAATGAATCTTCCAACATCGTCAACACTATTAATTTCGTCTAATAATTTATCTTCTCTTAAGTCAATAATTCTTGGGAATCTTAAAGCGTATCCTGATGAGTAAGTTGGAGATTTTTGAATTTCTTGGTATCTTACTTGAATAATAATTTTTGGTTCAAAGTAAGTTAATTCTTTATCTTCGTGAGTTTTTAATGGTTCAAGTAATCTTGTAAGATTTTGCATTGTCGCACCTTGTCCATCATCAGCTAGTTCTTTAATTCCAGAACTTACTTTTCCAATAGCTAAAAATCTATCTTGCTCATCACACATTTCATCATCATTTTTAACAGCAACTAAAAAAGATGAATAATAACCTGCTCTTTTTCCTTTTCCGTGCTCAGCTCCTAAAATTACAACATCAATATCTTCTTTTGTTTCTTTTAATTTAGCCATATTTCCAGTTCTAAGTCCTGGTTTATATCCACTTTTTAAAGATTTAAACATTAATCCTTCAACTCCATCGTCTAAAGATTTTCTAAAGAATTTATGAGCATCATCTTTATTGTCAATTACTTCACAATTAGTTGGAGAAAAAAATACAAAGTCTTGATATTTTTTAATTGCTTGTTTATTTTTAAAATTAAATTCTACTTCATCACCTATTTTAGTGATTGTAACATCTTTATTATCTACAATAATTTCGGATTTTATTTCCTCTTTTGGTTTTTGATTTGTAAATGATGTTAAGTCCATATATTATTTTGGTGGTTTTGATTTATATATGTTATTGTTTGTTTTTAAAAAAATTAATTTTTAATTATAATTATAATCAATATTTTTTACAAAATCTAAATCAATTAAATTTATCCAATGTGAATTGTAGTATAAATCTTTCATTTTAATTGCTCTGTTTGATGAAATATTATAAATTACATTACTTATTAAAACTAGGTCTTTGTTAATTGAAAAATCTGGATTTCCTACAAAATTTATTGGTATTTGAGTGAAATTTAAGTTTAAATTATTTTGATTTATTTCAATTAGGGAAGTATTAAAGTCGTTTTCTTTGTGGATTGTGTAAAGTTTATTATTAAAATCATTAAAAATTATTTTTTGATATGGTTTTGAAGTATATTTTATTTTTGTTTCATTTGAAGTTAAATTATATAATCCAAGTATTGGTTTATCATAACCGTAGTCACCAATTTCTTCAAAATCTCTTCCTGTGAAAAATATATTTTTACCGTTTGTTTCTATATTCATTATTTCAAAGTTTTTTGAAATGTTTGTTTTTTTAAAATTTCCTGAGATAGTATCGAATATAATTAGTTCTCTATCAACATTTGCATAAATTTTATTATTTAGGCAAACCATTTTGGTATAGATATAACCATTTATTTGAGAAATATTTTCAAATTGCTTTTCAATTTGTCTATTAAAGTTTTTATCTAATTTTACAAAGTTGTAAAAATTATTTCCAGATTTTATGAAATAATAGTTATTATTTTTATCTTTACAATATCCAATATGATTTGTAATTTCTTTAAAGTGTGAAGTTGAAAAACCATCTGGGCGATAAGGGTTGAAATATTGGATAGCGTCATTTCCTGAAATGATTTTACCACTATTTGAATTTAAAAATTTCATAAAAAAAGTATTATCTTTTGTTTTTTCAAAATAGTTGAAATTAAATATTCCTGAATCTAATTTTTTTATTTGAGTGAAATTATTTTTAGCAAATACAAAGTAACCTTCTGATACTAATAAGTAATCATAATTATAAATATTTTCTTTTAAATTTTTATGTAATGTTCTATGAAAATTTTCGTAATCATCTTCAGTTAATTGATTTGATTGAACATATATTCCAAACCAAATTCCAGGTAGAAATATATATATTAAAAATAAAATAATTGGTATTGATAAATATATAATTAATTTATTTTTATTTTTCATAAAAATTGTAGTTATTTAATAATATATAAATATATTCTGTAACTAATTGTTTTGGTTTTTTTCGTTTCGCATATCTGAAGGATTTAATTTATTTTTATCAAAGCCACCTTCGTGCTTGTGTGAGACATCTTCTAAATCAATTAGTTCTTTTTGGTGTTTAATGTTTTCATTATGATTTTTTTCTTTTCTTTGATTTAATATTTCTTGTTTATTTTCCATAGTTATAGAATGGTGATTTTAAGTTTATATTTGGTTGGTTTAAAATTTAAACTTTATTACAAATATTGTATTGTAAATATTAAATAGTTGAGATATATATTTTTATTTATTTTTATTTATTTTTATTTATTTTTATTTATTTTTATTTATTTAATTGTATATATTGTATTAAAATTATTTGTTTATAGTTTATTAATTAAATTAATCAAATTTATATAATCTTTTAGATTAAATAAAATATGTCAGAAGATTTAGTTAATAAATATAAATTTGAACGAAGTTCAATTCCTACAAATCCTGGAGTATATATGTATAAAGATAGATTTGGAAAGATTATTTATATTGGAAAAGCTAAAAACTTGCGAAGTCGAGTTTCTTCTTATTTTACTAATGACCATCTACATTCTCCTAAAACTCGGATACTTGTTTCAAATATTTATGATGTGGAATTTTTTATTGTGGATTCTGAGGTTGAATCACTAATACTTGAAAATAAATTAATTAAAAAAAATAAACCTAAATATAATATATTATTAAAAGATTCTAAGACTTATCCTTATATTAAATTGTCAGCTGATAAAATTCCTAAGTTAATGCTTACTCGTAGAACTTCTGGGAAAGGGGAATTATTTGGACCTTTTGTTGATAGTTCTGTTCGTAATGATATATTTAATTTGACTGTTAGTTTATTTGGTTTAATTACAGCTAAAACTTATTCGACGAAGTCTAGTTTAAACTATGATATTGGGCTTGCGCCTGCTAAAAGTCTTTCTGAGATTGATGTGGATAAATATATGGAGTCTGTTGCTCTTGCGCGTGATTTTTTGAAAGGTAAAAATGTTAGTGTTATTAAGAAAAATTTGAAAAAGGAAATGGTTGAGTGTTCTAAGGATATGAAGTTTGAGGAAGCTTTAATTAAAAAAAAACAACTTGAGTCTATTGAGATTTTACTTGAGAAGCAAAAAATTGATTTAGTTAAAAATTATGATCAGGATGTGATTTCTATGGTTATTGATGAGGTTAATTCTAAGTGTGTATTTGTTTTACTTAATATTTCTAAGGGTGTAATTTCGGGGAAAAAGGAGTTTAAGTTTGATTTAGATAATGTGGAGGATATTTTTACAAGTTTTGTTAAGATGTTTTATTCACAGGCGTATATTCCAAAGGAGATTTTGGTTTCTCATGAGTTTTGGAGTGAGGATAATGAACATAATTTAATTGAGGAATATTTAGCTGGACTAGCTGGTCATAAAGTTGTGATTAATTGTCCACAAAGAGGAGAGAAGAAAAGTTTAGTTGAGCTCGGGATTAGTAATGCTAAATTAAATATTGGAAAGAAGAATGTTTTATTTGAGGTTCAGGAGAAACTTGGTTTAAATAGGTTGCCTAGAGTTATTGAAGTTTTTGATATGAGTAATTTAAGTTATGATTTTTTAGTTGGTGGAATGACTCGTTGGGTTGATGAGAAAGAGGATAAGTCGGGTTATAGAAAGTTTGATATTAAAAGTTTTTCTGGGAAAAATGATGATTTTGCTGCAATGGGTGAATGTGTTTATAGGCGTTATTCTCGTTTGATAAACGAGAATAAAGAACTTCCTGACCTTATTTTAATTGATGGGGGACTTGGTCAATTTGGTGCAGCTAGAAAAGTTTTAAAGGATTTAGGAATTTTAAATAAAGTAAATGCGAATTCTATGAATACGAATTTAGACACAGATTCCTCTATGAGGAATGGTGACAGGAAAATTCCTGATTTAATTAGTATCGGAAAAGGAGCTGAAAGAAAGAAAAATGATATTTATACTTTAAAGAGTTTGGAGCCTTTGGTATTTGATAATGATTTAAAGTTTATGTTGTATTTACGAAAAGTTAGGGATTCTGTTCATAATTTTGTTATTTCGCATAATCGAAAGAAGAGAGATAAAAAGCTTGAGACGGAATTTAAATAGGTAAATTGTTTTACTGAATTCGACAAACGAAGTGCGGAAGAATTGTGTAAAATAATTTACACAATTTTTTAGAGAACGAAGCAGAGCGAAGTGAACGTTTTTTCGCGGAAATCGAGCGAAAAAGGTAGATTTAAATTCTTAAAAATTTAGCGAATTTATTCGCGTTAAGAATTTTTAGGAATTTTCTATTTTATGAAATTATAATCTTTTTTGTTTATCCACTTTATTAAAATATGAAATATAAAATTCATACTTTTTTTTCTCATCGTGGTTAAATGAATCAATATAAATTTTTTCATATTTACAATAACAAGTTATATAATCGCCAGTTTTAACTTTTATAACTCTACTCTCATAATTATCTAAAATATTTATAGAATTTATTAATTTGACAATATACTCATTACCTTCATCTTTAATAATATGAAAAGTGTTAACTTTTTCAAAATTAAATATTTTGAAAAAAACCCTTTCATCATAAAGTAAATATTTTCCCAAAATAACTCCCGATATTTTTTTAAAATGGTCATTTTTTATATTTTCATTCAATTCATAAAAATCTAAAATGAAATTGAAAATACTAAAAATATAAATAATTATTATAAAATAAATTTCAATGTAAAAAAAAAGTTGTAAGTTATTTACTTCAGTTAATAAAATCAAAAATAAAAATTGAATAATTAAGGTTAGAAAAAAAACAATTTTTTTAGAAAAAATAGAATTATTTGGAATTATGTGCCTATTTCTAAAAAAGTCAGATTTTCCTAAAATATAAAACATTAACATTATAATAAAAATGAATGAATAAGGAGCAGATAATTTGAAAAAATATAATAAATTACTCATCAATAATTCAAAATTAATCAAATTATTAATTAAATCTAAATTGTTTCTAATATGATAAATAATTAAAATAATTAAATTTGAAAATATCAATGTATTGATTATAACTCTACCTGCTTGAATCTTAAAAAAATTAATTTTAATGGAGTTATATACTGTCCAATTAAATAAATATAAGGAAATTAATATTGTTAAATATTTTAAAAAAGTTCCATATTCATAATTTGAAGTAAAGGTGAATAATAATAAAATACATGGATACTGAATAAAGAGAATAATAGTTCTCCAATCATATTTTTTAAAAATATCACTATCCTTCTGAAAAAAATATTCAAATGAATTATTCAATTTATTCAATCCGTCGACAAAGCTAGGATTAGACTTAAATTTTTTTGAGTTCCAAATAAAAACTTCTAAAATGTTAAATATAAAAGGTAAAATAAATAAAATAAAAATATTAGTCAATAAACTATCTGCTTTATTTAAGTCTGAAAATATAATTAACAAAGCAGAAATTAAATATATAATATATAAAAATAAAAATAATTTTATACTTTTCAATCTATAATTGAAGCTTAAGAATTTATATATTATATTATCAGTCATAAAACTACAAATATTCAAATATATTTAAACTTAATCCTTTAATTTGTTTTAATTCTTGTATTTTCTTGTAATTTTGGTTTCTTTTCAGATAATTATAATATTTATTAGAGTTATATTATTTTTACTAGTCAGTGATAATTTTCAGAAAGTTTATAAACTATATTTATCTATATAGATTATGCTTAATCAAAATATTGTTAGAAGTATTAGTAATAAACAAAATCGGAAAACTTTAAGTAAAATATTATTTAGTATTAAAACTAATCCGAAATTACTGTTAGAAATATCTGATAAAAATACACAATTTGGTGAATATTTTAATTGTATGTATAGTATGATTCAAATGGAAGAAGAACAAAAATTATCTTTAGTAAGTAATTTACAAATTAATTCTATTGAAAATATTAATACTTATGGTGATGAACTTAATCAAATTGAACAAATGTCTGATGCATTTCATTATGCTATTAGAGAAAATAACTCTTTTTCAATGTTACCAATTTATTCTAGAATCACAAAATAATAAAATAATTTAATTAAATATTATTTTATTTATTAATTTCTCTTAAAAAATCTTTACCATAATCTTTTAATTTTTTTTCTCCAACCCCTTTAATATCTAAAAAGTGTGCGTGGTTTTTCGGTTTCTTATTTGACATTTCTTTTAAAGCAGAATCTGGAAAAACCATATATGGTTTAACTCCTTTTGAATCTGCTATATTTTTTCTTAAAACTCTTAAATTTTCAAATAATTGAGTATCTTTTACTCCCCATAATTGTTTTGGTTTTTTTGTTCTTTTTTTTGTTTTAGTTTTATATGTTTTAGGTTTATTTCTATTACTAAAAGTTTTAATTGTTTCTTCATCTTCTTTTTCAGGAGTCATATAAACTTCATAATTTTTATATGTTGTTGCTTGTTCTGAATCAAACATTGATTCTGCTGAAATTATTTGATTTGAATTATCTCCTATTGAAACTTCAATATTATTTACCATAATAAAATCATTTATTGTTTTTAGAAAGTCTTGTCCATAATCAATTAATTTTTTTTCTCCAACTCCATGAATATTCATAAAATTAGTATCAGTTGTTGGAAATTGAGTTGCCATATCTTTTAGAGTTACATCTGAAAAAATTACATATGGTGGAACTCCTTTTTCTTCAGCTAATTGAGTTCTAATTATTCTTAATTCGTCAAATAATTCATGATTATAATTTCCTTGTTTAATTTTATCTTTTTTATTTACTTTTAATTTTGTTGAAGCTGATATTGTATTTGATATAACATCTTCATCAATTCCTAAACATACATCACAAGAGTTACAATTTGTAAATAAAGATTGTTCTCCAAAGTAACTTAATAAATATTTTTTTCTACATTGTTTAATTTGACAATAATTTATCATTTCATGTAATTTATTTAATCCTGCTTGTTTTGTTTGAGAATCTGAACTTCTGTTAATTAAAAATTCTTGTTTTCTTTTATCCCCATATGAATAAAATAAAATACATTCACTTTCCAATCCATCTCTACCAGCTCTTCCAATTTCTTGATAGTATCCTTCAACAGATTTTGAAAATGTATGATGAATAACTAATCTTACATCTGGTTTATCAATTCCCATACCAAATGCAATTGTTGCAACTATTATATCAACTTTATCTTTAATAAAATAATCTTGATTTTTTTCTCTTATTTTTGTTGTAAGTCCTCCGTGATATGGAAGTGCTTTGTGACCAAATTGTTTTAATTTTTTGGCCATTGATTCTGTATCTTTTCTTGAAAAGCAATATATTATAGCTGATTCATTTTTATAATTATCAAGGAGATTTAAAATTTTATCAAATGAATTTTCTTTTTTTAAAATTTTTAAATTTAAATTTTCCCGATTAAATCCTGTAATAAATGTTTTTGGATTATTTAAATTTAATTGATTTAATATATCTTGTTTTACTTTGCTTGTAGCTGTCGCTGTTAATGCAATTATTGGAGTATCTGGGAAATTTTTTTTAAGATATTTAAGATTTCTATATTCAGTTCTAAAATCGTGACCCCATTCTGAAATACAATGTGCTTCATCAATTGCGATTAAACTTATTTTAATTGATTGTAAAAAATCTTTAAATCCGTATGCTGCTAGTCTTTCTGGAGCGATGTATAATAATTTAAGGTTATTATTTTTTATTTTTTCTAAGATTTCATCAATTTGTTTTGGAGTTTGGGAAGAATTAATATAATCAGCTTTTACTCCATTTGCTTTTAGAGAATCAACTTGATCTTGCATTAAAGAAATTAATGGAGAAATTACAACTGTTAAACCTTTAAACATTAAAGCTGGAATTTGAAAACATAATGATTTCCCTCCTCCTGTTGGCATTAAAACTAAATTATCTTTTTTTGCTAAAACTGAATTAATAATTTGAGATTGTTGAGGTCTAAAATTATCGTAACCATAATATTTTTTTAATACTTTTAATTTTAATTCTTCAATGTTTGTCATTTTATTTTTTGTTTAAATTATTTTATCTTAATTGTTTAATTTCATCAGTTGTTAAATCAAAAATTGATGAAGATTTACCTAAGAGTTTTTCATTTGTTTCAATTAGATAATCCACTTGATTTAAAATTTCTTTTGGAATATCTTCAAATTTTAGTGCGGAAGGTTCTCCTGAAATATTTACAGAAGTTGTTACAAATGGAATTTGACTTTCTGAAATTAAATATGTAAATTTTGCATCAGGAATTCTTACTCCGATTGTATTTTTATCACATAATAATTCTTTTGAAATTAAATTATTTTCAATTGAACTTTCTTTTAACTGTAAAATGAAAGAAAATGGACCAGGTAATTTTGATTCTATTTCTGTTTTCTGAGTTTGATTTACTTCACAGTTATTATAAATCCATTGTTTGCTTGGAGCAATAATTAAAAGAGGTTTATTTTCTCTTTGTTTAATTTCAAAGATTTTTTTAACAGCATTATCATTAGTAGCATCACACCCAATACCATAAACTGTATCAGTTGGATAAATAAATATTTTCCCTTGTTTGATTTCTTCAATTAAAAAGTCCTTTTGAAATTCTAAAGTTTTCATATTTATTACATTCATAATTAAAATTTGTTAGTTTGTTATTTAAAATTAACCTTTAACTTTGTGAATATATTATTTTGATAAATTTATAAATTGATAAATACATTAATATTTATGAGTAGAAGTTCAATGAAAAAATATTTTGAATTAGAAAATATAATCTTAAATGATATTTTTGAATTAGGAAAAAAAAATAAAGAACTTAGAAAAAGAATTGATGAATGTGAAAAGTTTGATTTTTATCAAAGTCAAAGACTTTCTTTACAAGAAATAAAAAATAGATATTTAATTAATTTATTACAAACAAATTTATATGAAGCAAAATCATCATTTTTTGAAAAGAGAGATTTTTCAATTATTAATAATTATAAAAATTAAAAGTAATAATTCTAATCAATAATATATTTATGTATAGAATTTATTTAAATACTTAAAATAATATATAATTGGTTATGGAACATAAATGTAATTATAGAAAAAAACTAAATTTAATTTTAAGTAGAGATTTAAATAAATTAAGGGAAGAAAACAGAGGACTTTTAACAAAATTAAATAAAACATCAAATTCTAAACAAAAAAAAATTATAGATTTAGAAAATCAAATTTTTCAAAACTATGAAACAATGAGAGCAATAGATAGGACATATATTGCATGTTTAGGTGCAGATTTAGAGAATAGAAAATATTCTATTCTATATTAAATTTCTAATATATTAATTGTTAATTAATAATTTTTAATATTTAATTAAAAAATTATTGAGTAATAGTAGTTCCACTCCTACCATCAATACATAATTTTGCTTTATTTAAACCACCAATAATACAAGTTCTTCCTTTTTTACTTTCAACAAATTCAATTGCTGCTTTAATTTTTGGAAGCATTGAACCGCTTGCAAAATGATTTTCCTCAATTAATAATTTTAATTCTGATACTGTAATATTTTGAATATTTTTTTGTTTAGTTGTTCCAAAATTTGTGGATACAAAATCAACTGCTGTAAGAATTAATAGAATATCACAATTTAAACTTTTAGCAACTAAAGATGCTGCAAAGTCTTTATCAATTACAGCTGGCATTCCAACTAATTCTTTTGATTTTTTTTCAATTACTGGAATTCCTCCACCTCCTGCTGTAATAATAATATTATTTTTTGAAAATAAAGTTTTAATTGTATTTAATTCAATTATTTCAAGAGGTTTTGGAGATGCTACAACTCTTCTAAATCCCCTATTTGAATCTTGTTTAATTACATAATCAGGATGAGTTTTTTTTAATTTATTTGACTCAGATTTTGTGAAAAAAGGTCCAACCGGTTTACTTGGATTTTTAAATCCACTATCATTTTTATCAACTTTAATTTGAGTAATAATTGTTGATACATCATTTTTTAAATCTCTTTTTAATAATTCAAATCTTAAACTTTGAGCTAGATGATACCCAATCATTCCTTGACTCATAGCATCACAAACATCAAAGGGCATTGCTGGAGTTATTGAACTTGCTAGTTCATTTTGAATAATAATTCTTCCAACTTGTGGACCATTCCCATGAACTAAAATTACTTTATTACCACATTCAATAATATCTACAATTTTTTTAACTGCTTTTTTTATTGTTTTAACTTCTAGCTCTGAAGTTGGTAATTTTCCTTTTGTTTCAAGTGCGTTTCCACCTAAAGCTATTACTATTTTTTTATTCATTTTTAAAAAAAAGAGTTTAAATAAAAACCCCAATACTTAAAATAATCATAATTAGAATTGTTAATTGAATTAATAATGGCATTACAAATTTAAACCAAATATTATAAGAAATTCTTGAAATTGCTAAACCTCCCATTAAGATTACAGAAGTTGGAGTAATTAAATTTACCATTCCTGATGCTGTTTGAAAAGCTGTTACAATTAATGCTTTTGAGACTCCAGCAAATCCTGCTAATGGTGCCATAATTGGCATTGAAAAAGTTGCAAGTCCAGAAGATGAAGGAATGAAAAATGATAAAGCTATATGTAACCAGTATGCTACATTAATAAAAACTACACTTGATAATCCTGTAACTGCTGTTTCTGAATAACTTAAAATTGTGTCTGTGATTAATCCTTGATTCATAATTACGGTAATTCCTCTAGCAATTCCAATAATTAAAGCAACACCAAGTAAATCTTTTGCACCAATTACAAAATTATTTGTGAAACTTTCCTCAGGCATTTTATAAAATAAACCAATTAAAATTGATGAAGTTAAAAATAAAACTGTAAGTTCAGTAAACCACCAACCAAGTGTTGGAATCATTGTAATTCCTAAGTCTGAAAATGGAATAACTCCATAAACCATAATTAAAAATGTTAATCCAAATAACCATAATACAAATTTTCTTTTTCCTGTTAATTCTGGAAAGTTAGATGTTGAATCTTTTTTTAAAAAGTATTCTCTATTTGAAAGTCTCATATTATAAATTAATGAATTTTTAGGATCTTCTTTTACTGATTTTGCGTATTTCATAACATAATGAATACATAAAAATAATCCTAAAACTAATAAAATTAATCTTAAACCAATTCCATCCCCTAAAGGAACTTCGGCAAAACCACTCGCAATACCTGTTGCAAAAGGATTTACTGTTGATGCTACAACACCAATTCCAGCCCCAAGTAATAAGATTGCAGCTCCAACTAAAGCGTCAAATCCTGCGGCAATTAATACTGGAATTATTAATAAATAAAATGGAACTAATTCTTCTCCCATCCCATAAGTTGTTCCACCTAAAGCAAATAAAATCATTAGAATTGGAATTAAATAAATTTCTTTTCCTTTTAATTTTCTTGTAACTCTTGCAATTCCAGCGTCAATTGCACCAGTAATTGTTACTAATTTTAGAAAACCTCCAATTACTAAAACAAATAAAATAATATCAACACCATTGTAAAATCCTTTTATTGGTGCTGTTAAAACATCTAAAACTCCTTGTGGATTTTTATTTAATTTTGTATAAGTTCCAGCTATTGGTGTTAATGTTTCCCCGCCAGTGTAACTATTTACAACTGATGCTTTAATAATATCTCCCGATTCAGTTTTATAATCATATTTACCAGCTGGTAAAATCCAAGTTAATCCGGCTACTAAAATTATTAATAAAAATAAAATTGTATAAGCTGAAATAAAATGCTTTGTTCCTTCAATTGTTTGAGTTTTAATAATATCTTTTTTCATTTTTTAATCCCCTAATGTTGCAACCATAACTGCTTTAATTGTATGAACTCTATTCTCAGCTTGCTCAAATACAATACTTTGAGAACTTTCAAAAACTTCTTCAGTTACTTCCATACTATTTAATTTAAAAGTTTCTTTGATTTTTTTACCAACAATAGTTTCACAATTGTGAAATGCTGGAAGACAGTGCATAAAAATTGCTTTTTTACTTGCTAATTTCATTACCTTTGTATTAACTTGAAATGGTTTTAATAAATCAACTCTTGATTGCCATACTGATTCATCTTCACCCATAGACACCCAAACATCAGTATAAATAACTTCAGCACCTTTAGCTCCTTTATTTACATTATCTGTTATTTGAATTTTTGCTCCAGATTGTTTAGCTAATTTTTCTGTAAGTTTAATTAAAGTATTTTTTGGTCTTAGTTCGTTTGGACAAATTAATCTAAAATCTAACCCCATTTTAGCTGCTCCAATTAATAATGAATTTGCCATATTTCCACGACCATCACCAATAAATACAAATTTAATTCCAGATAATTTTCCAAATTGTTCTTCAACTGTTAAAAAATCAGCTAATATTTGAGTTGGATGAAATTCATCTGTTAATCCATTCCAAACTGGAACTCCTGAATATTTTCCTAATTCTTCAACAATTTTTTGTCCAAAACCTCTATATTCAATTCCATCATACATTGCTCCTAAAACTCTTGCTGTATCTCTAACAGTTTCCTTTTTTCCTAAGTGTGAACCAGTTGGTCCAAGATAAGTTGTGTTTGCTCCCTGATCAGCTGCTCCAATTTCAAAAGCGCAACGAGTTCTTGTTGATGCTTTTTCAAAAATTAATGCGATATTTTTTTTCTCTAAATGTCTAACTTCAGTTTTTTCATATTTTGCTTTTTTTAAGTAATGTGATAAATCAAGTAAATATCTAATTTCTTCACTTGAAAAATCTTGTAATTTTAAAAAATTTCTTCCTTTTAAATCTATATTTTCGTTAATCATTTTTATTTTTTTAATTCCTCTCTGTATAATGGCATAGACATACATCTAGGTCCACCCCTACCCCTTGATAATTCAGAACTAGGAATTATGTGTAATTTTAATCCGTGTTCTCGTAATATTTTATTTGTTACATGGTTTCTTTCATAAACAACAACTTCTCCTGGGGCAATAGCTAAAGTATTACTTCCATCATTCCATTGTTCACGACCAGCATCAACTTTATCTCCACCACCACATCTAATCAGTGTGATTTTTCTACCTAATGTTTCTGATAAAATTTTATCTAACTCTTTAGTTTCTTTTTTAATTTTAATTGTATTTTTTGTTTTACCTTTAACTTTAGTAATTTTATAAACTGTTAATGGTCCTTCAATTCCTGGATGGATTGTGAATTTATCATAATCAACCATTGTGAAAACTGTATCTAAGTGCATAAATGCTCTTGAATTTGGAATGTCAAATGCTAAAATAGTTTCAAATTCTTCTTTAGAATTAAATAAATTCCTAGCAATTTTTTCAATTGATTCAGCATCAGTTCTTTGAGAAATTCCAATAGCTAAAGTTTTTTTATTTAGAATTAATTCATCTCCTCCTTCAACACAAGTATCATAATCTCTGTTAAACCATAAATGAATTTTCTTTAGTTTTACTTTTGGATGATATTTAATTATATATTGAGTAAAAATAGTTTCTCTTCTTCTTACATCTGTTCTCATATGATTTAATGTGATTCCATTCCCAATACTTGAAAAAGTATCTCTTGTGAAATAGAGATTTGGCATTGGATCTAAAATAAAAGGATAATCGTCAATAATGTAATCTTTTAATGAAGTTTTTTTAATTTTTTTAATATCTTTTTTACGAACTCCAGCAATAATTTTATTTACAAATTGTTTTGGAGTAAATGTGTTTAAATATCTAATTAATTCATTTTTTAAACCACCTTCATTTATTCCTGCTTCATCAATAAATTGGTTTGTAAATTTTTCACGAACCTCTTTATTTTTTATAGTTTCAGTCATTAAGTCTGTTACATAAAAAACTTTAACTCCTGCTTTAGTTAATGTTTTTGCAAAAGCATCATGTTCTTTTTGAGCAACTTTTAAAAAAGGTATATCGTCAAAAAGTAATCTTTCCATAATATTTGGAGTGATATTTTCAATCTCTTCTCCAGGCCTATGAAGTAAAACAGATTTTAATTTTCCAATCTCACTTCTTACATTTATTCCATCTATCATAAATGCTAATTAAGGGCTAGAGAGGTTTAATTAATTGTTTGACTATTTTGTAATTACTCTTTAAAAAAGAATAGTTAAAACAAATTTTAGAAAAAAGTTGAAAAAAGGTATTAATATTAAGTTGTGGGAAAATGATTAATTATTTAATAAATAATAAAAATTATTTAATAAAAATATAAGAAAATATAGGAGAGATATAAAGAAAAATGAGATAATTAAAATTAATCTTCGGACATAATATGCTCAATTTCTTGTTTATATTTATCTAAATTAAATTGACCTTCTACTAATTCAATATCTCCATTTACAGATACTGCAATCATTGTAGGGTATTTTCTGGCTAATTGATATGCTCTATTAAATTCGTATTGAGTGTTATCAATATTATCTTGATTTTCTAGTTCAGTGTGAAATTTATCAAAGTCTATTTCTAATTTAATACAAATGTCGTGATAAGTTTGTAAAATATTTAAATCTAATCCTCCAAAATAATGAGCATAATGAATTTCATTTGTAAATTGAACTTGTTTATTTTCATCAATTTTTTTAACTACATTAATTGCTCTACTTGGAATTTCTGAATCGAATTTTGTATCTTTTTCTAAAAGATCAAAATATCTATTTGTAAATTGAACTCCAGTTTTTGCAGTTACAATTCTACTTCCTTTTGTTATGAATTCTTTTACTTCTAATCCTGTTCTTGAATTTGCTCCAGACCACATCCCTGCTGGAATAATTTCAATTTTATATTCTTTAGATAGTTCAACAATATTTTTTGAATTCCCATAACACCAACCACAATAAGGATCTATAATATACATTAAATATTTAGTTTGTTTTTTTGTTAATGTAGTTTTATTTACTTTTTCATTTTCAAAATTATTTTCATTTTGATTATTAGTTTGATTATTAGTTTGATTATTATTTTCCATTTTATTATTATATTTAATAGTTAAGTTATTTTGTTTTATAAAGTTGTAGAATTGCTGATATATCTTGATGTTTTGGAACTTTTTGAATTATTCCATCATTAATTTGATAACCATCATTTCTTTGAACTAAAAAGTGTCCAATATTTAATTTTTTTGAATTAGTTGATAAAATGTAATTATCTGAAAATATTTCAGAAGTTTGAGTTAAGATTATATTTTCTCTATCAAATTCTTTTAAAATACATTTTGACATTTTTTTTGCAAGTTTTGAGTCGTAAACTTGGTATGGTTGATTAAATACATCGTAATTAAAACCAGGAGTTTGTAAAACTGCATTATATTTTTGATTTGTTAAGTCTCTTACAAGTTTTGTAGTTAAAGCAATATTTATTCCAAGAGTTTCTGAATCTTGAGTAAATCTATGATTTTGAAAATTTGAGAATACTAAATTTGCAGTTTTTAAATCGTTAAATTCAAGTAATAAGTTACATAATGATGAACGAAAACAGTCAAATCCAGATTCATTAGAGAAATATTTCATAATTTAATTAATTATTTATTCTTTATAAACTTGTAATATCCCTAATAATCTATCTTCAAGGTTTGAGTCATATTTTATTATTCCGTCATTAATTATTGTTAAATCATCTTTTATTGTAACCCAGTGGTCTAAAACTCCAACTGGATTTTGTAAAAGGGCTAAACAAGGAGTATTATTTAATTCAAATATTTCATCAAAACGAATATTTCCTTTATCTAATTGGTTTTGGTATGCGTTGATATAGTTTAGGATTTTAGTTTTTGGAGCGGATTTTTTCATTGCTTGTTCGATGTTAAATTTTGGTGGTAATATTTCTAATATTGCTGTATATTTGTTATTTGTTAAGTCTTCGACAAATTGTGGAGATAATAAAATATTTTCGGGTGGATTTGATAATGGATGATTTAAAAATCTAGAATAAATTTGATTGGCTGTATTTTTATCTCCTAATTCAATAAATAAGTTTGCTAAACTTACTTGAAAACAGTGAATTTGTTTAGGGTTTGTGAAATAATTCATATTAGTTATTAGATTTTGAGATTTATAATATTATTGTAAATTAGTTTAATTTATATATGGATTTAAATTTATATAATGTATGACACAAGTGAAATTTGATCAACATTTTATGAAAGATAATTTTTATCTTGATTTAATTACTGAATCTGCTAATGTGAAGTCTGAAGATATTATTTTTGAGATTGGACCAGGGCATGGAGATTTGACTAAAAAATTATTAGAGTTAAATCCTCAGAAAGTTATTTCTTGTGAGTTAGATACTAAATTATTACCTCATTTAGAAAGACTTGCTAAAAAAAATAAAAAAAACTTTGAATTTGTTATGGGGAATGGTTTAGTTGAGTTTGATAATTTTAATTTTACAAAGTTGGTTGCTAATATTCCTTATTCTATTACTGAACCATTATATAAAAAGTTATTAGATTCTGATGTTGAATTTGCGTTAATGTTACATGGAATTGATTTTTATAAAAATATGACTGATAGGCAAACTAGGTGGAATTATTTTGTTAATGCTTTTTATGATATTGAGTTAATTGATGAAGTTGCTGGAGAGGAGTTTACTCCTCCAACAAAGGTTGTATCTGGTATTGTTAGATTGTTTAGAAAACAAATTGAAGATTTAACAGGTGAAGATAAATTTTATCAAAGTGTTTGGAGTAAAAAGGATAGAAATACTAAAAATTGTTTAATTTTTAGTTTGGTTGATAGTTTTGGTTTAACTAAAAAAGAAGCAAAAGTTAAGGTTTCTAGTCTTGAGTTAGGTGAGAGTGTTTTGTCTGAAAGATTTGAGAATATTTCAAATGAAAGTGTAAATAAGATATTTCAAGAAATTTTTTGAATTTATGTAAATATAATTATTGGCGAATAATCATAAATGATTATTAGTTATGTTTGAGTAGAATTTTTATATAGAATAATTATAATAATTTTATTTTATTTTTAGAATTAGTTGATTTTTAGAATTGAAAAACATAAATTCTTTGAATTTATTCAAAGTTGTTGTAAGTTATGTTTGAGTGGAATTTTTACACAAAAATCCCGAAAAAGAAAAGATATCTAATTAAAGATCTCTTGCTCCGATAGTCTTTCTACCGTTAGCTTCTGCTCTTGCAGCTGCTTGCATAATACACCATGCTAACATTTCATTTAAAGCTTCTCCGAAGTTTCCAGCAACATTTGCTCCTTCAACTACGTTCTTAACTTTAGACTTTACTACAACCATAGTTTCAGCTGTAATTTCTCCAACATAAACATCTTTTGCTTGAACAGTCTTTCTGTTATTTGCTTCTGCTCTAGCAGCAGCTTTAGTTACTAATTCTACAGCAACAGCATTTAATGCTTCTGCGAAATCTCCTGCAACGTTACAGTCTCCAGCTAATTCTTTAATTTTTGATTTTACAACGATCATTTCTGTCATTTTTTAATACCATAAAATATGCTCAAGTCAAAAGATGCCACCTAAGGGGTAAATTTTGAGGTTTTAAGCAATTTGTAAATATGACCTTAGATTTCTACTATATAAATGTTTTCAATAACTTTACGAAAGTATGGACATTGTGCTAAATACTTTTAATCAATGTTTGATTGTTTGAGAAATGTTGTTTTTTAGGTTAAAAGTGTGAATTTTAGTAGATATAGTCTAATATTGATTGTTTTTAGTGAATTTATTTAAAAAGAAATTTGTTTAGTTTTTTTTATTATTTTTATTATTTTTA
>DAXK01000035.1 GCA_002506365.1 archaeon UBA583
TATGATATATTTGTTAATAAATTTGCCATATTATTATAAAATATTTCTGATAAAAAAAATAAAATTAAAATAGATAATGTTATGTATCTAAAAAATAATATTTTTTCATCATAATTTGGTTTCATAATATTTTTGATATTTTATTTTTTATAAATCTTGGTTGTATTTTTTAATCTTTATTTTATTTTATTTATTTATAACATATAGTTATAAATGTTTAATTTTTATTTTTTATTTATGTTATTTAAAATGTATAAATCAGCTATTACTCCAATTATTACTATAACTTTATTATTACTGGTTGGGATTGGTGCTTTTTTATTAGTTCAAGATTGGACAAAATCTAATTTTAGTGAATATCTAATTGAAAATGAGGCAGCTGGTAATGTAGGTGATTTGGAGATATTAGGATTAAAAGATACTGGAGATTATACTAGTGTTTTAGGAGTTCGTAATACTGGTTCAGTTGCTCATAATATTTCTTTTGTTAATATTGGTGATGAAAAATGTAGAGTTTTAAATTCTAAATTAGTTGGAAATATTCAAAATTTGGAATTGAATTGTAATGTTAAGCGATTAGATACTTATAGTATTGATATTGTTTCAGATAAGGGAATTTATTCAAAAGTTACAACTGTTTGGGAAGAGGATTTAAATGTTGATTATAAAATTCCTTTGAAAGTTTCTTTTGATTTTGGGGAAACTTGTATAAATTCTACAAGAGTTTATGGTATGAATTATACAAATAATTCTCATGCTGAGGTTGGGTCTTCAAGTGAATATTATTATGGGGCTTGTGTTTCTCATGATGATTATGTCATTGAAAATAATTGTTTTGGTAATTATGTAAAATTATTTTCTTTGGCAGGAATTTCTAATTCTCCAATTTATATAAATAAAAATAATGCTGCTCCTGAACCAGTTGCTAATTATTATAATTGGCAGGATGTGTGTATATCTTCTAGTGGTGGAATTATGGATTTAGTTTATTCAAAAATTAGACCGAGTGATAGAAATTATATTTGTGTTGGAAGTTTTAATCAAGATGATTTTAATGGTGCAGCTATTGGTGGGTGTTCTGCTTATGAAACAAAAATTTGGCTTGATATTAATTAATTAATTTTTTTTATTTTTATTTTTTATTTTTTATCTTGATTTAATAAGTTGAATTTTGAAACTAAAAATTAATTTTAAATTTAGTTACAAATGTATATATCAGATTTTATATTGTAATATTAAGTGTATAAAATTTTATGGTTTTAATATATAAAGTAAAAACCTTTTGGTATAATTATATGAATATAAGGATTAGTTTGAATGTTTTGATTTTATTATTTAGTTTTGTTTCTGGATTTTCTTATGGATTTCATTATCCTTATGAAATTTGGAATGGAACTTTTGGTTCAGGTGAATATATATTTCCTGATGATTTGTCTGTTGATGGAAATTTATGTTTATCTGGGGATTGTAGAAATTCTTGGCCAGCTGGAAGTTTAGCAGATATTACTGCTGTTACGACGGGTGTTGGTTTGATTGGTGGTGCTAATTCTGGAGATATAAATTTAAAATTAGATTTTAGCTATTTAGATAATTTATTTGTTGCGGAGAATGATATTAATTTATCTAATTATCAAAAAAAAATTGGAGGGAGTTGTCCATCTGGTTCAAGTATTAGAGTAATTAATTTAGATGGTTCAGTTTTATGTGAGTCTGATAGTGGAGATGTTGATACTGATACACAATTAAGTGAAGCTCAGGTTGATGCTTATGTTAATAATAATGGTTATTTAACAAGTTTTACTGAAGTTGATCCACAAGTTGGAACTTTGACAAATGGTAAATGGTGTCGAAATGATGGTAGTAAAATTATTTGTGATGTAAATGTTGTAACCGATACAACTGTTGCTGATACTAATGCTGGAACTATTTGTTCATCTGGAGAGTTTTTAAATGGTGATGGTAGTTGTGATACTGTAATTGTTGATACTAATACTCAATTAAATGAGGCACAAGTTGATGCTTATGTTAATAATAATGGTTATTTAACAAGTTTTACTGAAGTTGATCCACAAGTTGGAACTTTGACAAATGGTAAATGGTGTCGAAATGATGGTAGTAAAATTATTTGTGATGTAAATGTTGTATCTGATACTAACTCCGGAGGAGATATTACTGGTGTTACAGCTGGTGTTGGTTTGACTGGTGGTGGGGCTAGTGGCACAGTTACTTTGAATGTTGCTGATAATTATGTTAAAAATACAGGTGATTCAATGAGTGGAACTTTATACTTGTCCACATCAGGCCCTACTCCATTTAGACTTGAAAGAAGTGGAAGTAATGCTAATTTGAATTTAGAATTTAAGCATACTGGAGCTACTAGATATTTTGGGATGGATTCATCAGGAGATTTTAGAGTTGGAAGTAGTCAAGATTTGAGTGGGGCTGGAAATATTATTTATCATAATGGTAATTCTCCATTTGATACAGAGGCTGAAGTTGATGCTGCGATAGCAAATAATGGTTATGCTATGGGAGCTCATACAGTTGATACAAATACTCAATTAAGTGAAGCTCAAGTTGATAATTATGTTAATAATAATGGATATTTTAAATCAACTTTTACAAATGGTTATGATGGAATTACTGGTCCTAATGCTGGAACTACTAATTGGGTTAGGACTACTACTAATGGAATTATTCCGGCAACTTCTGGAGGTGCTTCAAGTTTAGGAACTTCAAGTTGGCCTTTTACAAATATTTATGGAAATAATATTTATGATAATGGAGTTGAGTTAAGTGCTAAATTTTTAGGAATTAGTAGTAAGTCTTCTGATTCTAATTTGTTGGATGGGATTGATTCTACTGCTTTTCAAAAAAGAGTTACTGGGACTTGTCCTGCTGGGCAAAGTATTAGAGTAATTAGTGTTACTGGGACTGTTACTTGTGAAGTAGATACTGATACAAAATTAACTGAGGCTCAAGTTGATGGTTATGTTAATAATAATGGATATTTGACATCTGCTGTTGGGGATGGAAAATATTTAGGAAAAACTTCAACTGCTTCTAATTCAAATTTATTGGATGGGATTGCTTCTTCTGGGTTTTTGAGAACAAATTATTTATCTACTAGAACTTTGGCTAATGCAAATAGTGGAGATTCTCAAGGAGTTTCAGTAAAGTATTTAACTAGTGGTGCTACAAATAAGCCGAGTGGAACTGATCATTCTTTATTGACTATGTCTTTTAGTAATGCTTGGTCAACACAAATGGCTGGAGATTGGAGAACTAATAATTGGTATGTTCGTGAACAAAATAATGGTGCTTGGGGAGGTTGGGATAAAATTTGGACTTCAGGTAATGATGGTTCAGGTTCTGGACTTGATGCTGATTTGTTAGATGGTGTTGGTTCAACAACTGGGTCATCTGCTAATACAATTGCTAAAAGGGATGGCTCTGGAGATATTAATGTTAGATTAATTCGTTCAGAATATGATTCAACTAATCCAACTATTAATTATATTATGACTCAGATTGATACAGCTTCAAATAATTATGTTAGACCTTCAACTCCTGTCCAGTTTCGTGCTGCTGTTACTGATGGACATTATTTGGCCGTAGGTTCTAAGGCTGCGGATAGTAATTTACTTGATGGTATTGATTCATCTGGATTTATTAGAGATGGTGTTGCTGGTAATTGGGAAATGGGTTCAAATTCAAATAGTGCGGCTTACGGTTCTGCTGCCTTAGAGTTAAGAGAATTAAATTTTGGGAGTGCTCAAACTGGAGCATTATCTGAGGCACCTAGGCTTGCTTTTCATTGGGGTGGTAGAGTTGCTTCTCAGATTGCTATTGGTACTGATGCTAGTATTCAAATTAGAAATAATCCAGGGACTGGTTTTGAAGTTTTAAAGGCTGCTAATATTTATAGTAATGATGATTTAGTTGCAACTCAAAGTTGGGTTGGAACTCAAGGATATTTAACTCAAGCTGCCGGAGATAGTAGATATATTAATGTTGGAGAGTCTGGAGATAGTATTGCAGATAATACTATTGATAGTTCAGAGATTCAAGATAATACTTTAACTGCTACTGATTTAGCTGCTGATAGTGTTGGTGCAAGTGAATTACAAGCAGGTTTTGAGAGTGGTTCAGCTTATGATTCAAGATTTACAAGAGATTTGGGAACTGTAAGTTTTACTGGTAGTACAACAACTGCAGGATTTATTGCTAGGTTAACTGCTTTAGGAGCTTTTAATAGTAAACATTCAACTATGAAGGCTAGTTGGTCTTATGCTGGAAATGATGATATAGGAGATACAGGCTATGGAACTATTGAGTTGGCTGGTTCAGTTGTTGAGACTTTTACTGATGGTTCAACTAAAACTGTTAGGGTTACTAGACCTAATACTGGGGCTGGTGGAGGAATAATTTTAGTTTATAATGATCAAGGTTCAAGTTATTCTCCAGGTTGGAGGCAAATTTATACTTCTACAACTTCAATTCCTGGAGATGGAATTGCAGATAATACTATTGATGGTTCAGAGATACAAGATGATAGTTTAACTGCTGCTGATTTGGCTGCTGATAGTGTTGCAGGTAGTGAATTAACTGCTCCGTTTGAGACCGGTTCAGCTTATGATGGAAGATTTATTAATGTTGGAGAGTCTGGAGATAGTATTGCGGATAATACAATTGATGGTTCAGAAATTCAAGCTGATAGTTTAACTGCTGCCGATTTGGCTGTTAATTCTGTAACTAATTCTGAGTTAGTTGATGATATTTCGGTTAATTATGTGAGAGGAATTAATGAAATTTTTGGTGATTATGGAACTATGATTAGAAGTACTGATGAGTGGCTTAGATTAAATCCTGGTGCGACCCATAGTGCAGGAACTTATGTTGAAAATAATTTGAGAGTTGATGGAAGAACGTATGTTGGATCTACTGCTTATTTTTATAGCGATTCAGCTAATAGAATTGCAACTCCGGGGGATTTTTATGTTCAATCTAGTTCTGGAAATACTTATTTGTATTCAACTAATACTTATTTAGGTGGGACTAGTGGAGATAATATTTTAGTTCGAGGAAATACTATTTCAGGGACTGGGTGGAATATTCCTGGGAATGGAAGAGCTACTTTTGATGATGTATTTATTAATGATGGTTTAGCAGTTGACGGAGGTGATGCTCATTTTTATAATGATATTGGAGTTGATGGTTCAATTACTGCCGGAGGTTATTTTTATTATTCTGATGAGAGTTTGAAAACTAATATTTCAACTTTAAAAAATTCTTTGGATAAAATTAGTTCTTTGAGGGGTGTTGATTTTAATTGGATTGAGTCAGGAGATAGTGAAATTGGATTAATTGCTCAGGAGGTTGAAAAAGTTTATCCTAATTTGGTTAAGACTGATAATGAAACTGGATTAAAATCTGTGAAGTATGTAAATTTAGTTGCCCCTTTAATTGAATCAGTTAAGGAACAACAAAATATGATTGATTCACAACAAAATCAAATTGATGAGTTAAGGAAAATTATTTTGGAGTTAAAGAATGAATAATAAAAAAGTTTTAAATTATTTTGGGTTTTTTATTTTTTTTATTGTTGTAGGGTATGCAATTAATACTGTTGCTACGGGATATAGAGTTAATGATAATCTTGAAACTTCTGTTGATGCTCATGGAATTTGTCAAAAAGTTAAAAATAATAATTGTGAAGGTGCTGGAATTTTTGTACCGACTAAAACTTCTGCAGAATGGACTAGTTTTAGAACTAATAAACCTAGTTGTGTTACGTTATCTGGATGTGCCCCTGGTGACTGTGCTCCTAATAATATTTATAATCAGTGGGGAAATGATGGAGATTATGCTGATGATGGTGGAGGTCAAGGTTGTATTGAAGTTTATTTTTGTGATGGTGATACTTGGGTTATGGATTATTATGATGATAGGAATTGTTATGATTAAATTGAAATTATGTTATATATTTTTTAATTTGATTTTAAATTATTCATTCATTTAATTTTTATTTCAATTTCACATTTTTAACTATTAGAGATAAATAAACTTTTTAAAGTTATTTTTTTTGAAAATTGTATGGATAAAAAAATGAAATCTGGAAATTCAGAAAAATATCATAAAAAAAAATTTAATGTTTATAAGTTAATTACATTTATTTTAATTTCTTTAATTTTATTAGTTGTTTTAGCTTTTGGAGCAATTAAAATTTTAGATAATACTTTAAGTGAGGGAGTTATGGTTGGACAGGAAAATGCTGTTAATATTATTTTAAATGAAGTTAATGAAAAAGGATTTATTGAAATTAATTTAGGTAATAATCAAAGTGTGACTTTAGTTCCTAAAGGTTTAGAGAGTAAGTATTTAGTTAATGATATTTTTAATTCTGTTAATGAGAAGGGCTTTGTTCAAATTAGTGCGGATGCGAATAATTCTTTAGTTTTAGTTCCTTATCAACCTGAAAAATAAATATTTATTTTTATTTAATTTTATTTTAAATATCTATTTTAGGTTTATTTTTACTTATTATATTTTAGTTTTATTTTATTTAATTGTTTGATTTTCAAATATTTTAATTTTATGATTTATGTTTATTTTTGTAGTTTTGTAGTTTCATTTATTTTAAGTGATGATAAAATTTTTTATTGGTTTATTTTAGAAAATGTGTATGGAATTAGATAGACTAGTTAAAAATCTAAAAGAGGGAAATTTGACCTCTGGATTAAAGGAAGATAAAAATATCTTATGGTTTGATGAATTAGGTATTGAAGATGTGCCATTAGTTGGTGGAAAGAATGCTTCATTAGGTGAGATGTATTCAAATTTGACAAAGTTAGGGGTGAAAGTTCCTTATGGTTATGCGGTTACTGCGAGTGCTTATAATTTATTTGTTGATTCAACTGGTTTAAAGGAGGAGATTAGTAGAATTTTAAAGGATTTAGATACTTCAAGTTTAAAGAATTTACAAGTTCGTGGAAAGAAAGTTAGAGCTGCTATTATGAATGCTGAGTTTCCAGAAATTTTAAAAGTTCAAATTACTAAAGCGTATAATAAGTTAGAAGAAAAATATGGGAAACATGTTGATGTAGCTGTAAGAAGTTCTGCTACTGCTGAGGATTTACCTGATGCAAGTTTTGCAGGTCAACAAGAGACTTATTTAAATGTTCATAATGAAGCTCAAATTTTACATACTTGTAAACAATGTTTTGCTTCTTTATTTACAGATAGAGCAATTAGTTATCGTGAAGATAAAAAGTTTTCTCATTTTGATATTGCATTATCAATTGGAGTTCAAAAGATGGTTCGTTCTGATTTAAGTTGTTCAGGAGTTATGTTTTCTATTGATACTGAGACTGGATTTGATAAGGTTGCAATGATTACTGGTGCTTATGGTTTAGGTGAAAATGTTGTTCAAGGGGCTGTTAATCCTGATGAATTTATTGTTCATAAACCAACACTTGAGGAAGGGTATAGACCAATTATTTCAAGAAGTTTAGGTGAGAAACATATTAAGATGGTTTATGATCATTCTGGAAATAAGTTAACTAAAAATATTCCAGTTTCTCCTGAGATGAGAGCAAAGTTTGTTTTAGATGATGATGAAGTTTTAGATTTAGCTAGATGGGCAATTATTATTGAGGATCATTATTCTGCTAAGAGAGGACATTATCAACCAATGGATATGGAGTGGGCTAAAGATGGTGAGACTGGTGAGTTATTTATTGTTCAAGCTAGACCTGAAACAGTTCAATCTAGAAGGGATAAGTCAAAGATGACAACGTATGAAATGGCTGAATCTTCAACTCCAATTGTTGAGGGTGTATCTGTTGGTGCAAAGATTGCGCATGGTGAAGTTAAGGTTATTAATCATATTTCTGAGGCTCATGATTTTAAGGAAGGAAATATTTTAGTTACAGATATGACTGATCCTGATTGGGAACCTATTATGAAACTTGCTTCAGCAATTATTACAAATAGAGGTGGAAGAACTTGTCACGCTGCTATTATTTCAAGAGAAATGGGAGTTCCAGCTGTTGTTGGATGTGGTAATGCTACAATTATTTTAAAGAATAAACAAAAAGTTACTGTTTCATGTGCTGAGGGAGAACAAGGATTTGTGTATGATGGTATGTTAAAGTATAAGGTTTCAGAAATTGATGTTGAGCATGTTCCAGAGACACATACTAAGATTATGTTAAATATTGGTAATCCTCATTTAGCTTTCCAACAATCATTTTTACCTTGTGATGGAGTAGGTTTAGCAAGAGAAGAATTTATTATTAATTCAGGAATTCAAATTCATCCTAATGCATTATTACATTTTGATGAGTTAAAGAAGATGCATTCTGCTCAGGCAAAGGAAGATGTTAGAAAGATTGAAGAGTTAACTGAAGGTTATGATGATAAGGTTAAGTATTATGTTGATAAGTTAGCTGAGGGTATTGGAACTATTTCTGCTGCTTTTTATCCTAAGAAGGTTATTATTAGAATGTCTGATTTTAAGTCTAATGAGTATGCTAATTTAATTGGTGGAAGTCATTTTGAACCAGTTGAGGATAATCCTATGATTGGATTTAGAGGTTCTTCAAGATATTATGCAGATGCGTTTAAGGAAGCTTTCCAGTTAGAGTGTATTGCTGTAAAGAAAGTTCGTGAAGAATTTGGTTTAAAGAATTTAACTTTAATGATTCCATTTTGTAGAACAACTACTGAAGCAAAATTAGTGTTACAAACTATGAAGGAAGCTGGAATTGAGAGAGGTCAAGAAGGTTTAGAAATTTATTTAATGTGTGAGATTCCATCTAATGTTATTTTAGCTGATCAATTTTTAGATTTAGTTGATGGGTATTCTTTAGGAACTAATGATTTAACTCAATTAACTTTAGGACTTGATAGGGATAGTGAATTAGTAGCTCATGTTTATGATGAGAGAAATGATGCTGTTAAGGATTTAGTTGCTCATGTGATTAATAAGTGTAATGAGAGAGGAAAGTATATTGGAATTTGTGGACAAGCTCCTTCAGATTATCCTGAGTTTGCACAATTTGTTGTTGAGCAAGGAATTCAAACTATGTCTTTAACTCCAGATAGTTTAGTTAAGACTAAGATTATGGTTGGAGAGTTAGAGGCTAAGATGGCTGGTAAGACTAGAAGATTTAATGCTGGTTTTAATATTAAGAATGTTTCACATTCTGAACCTGAAAAGAAAGTTTCTTATGTGAAGAAGAAATCTTCTCCAGCTAAAAAGAAAAAGGTTGTTGCTAAGAAAGCACCAGCTAAAAAAGTAGTTGCTAAAAAATCTACTCCTGTAAAAAAAGTAGTTAAAAAAGCTCCTGCGAAAAAAGTAGTTGCTAAAAAAGCACCAACTAAAAAAGTTGTAAAGAAAGCAGCACCTAAGAAAAAGGCTGCTAAGAAAACATCTAAAAAGAAATAAATTAATTTATAATTTATTTTTTATTTCTAATTCTAAATATTTATATACTTTGAAATTATTATAATTTTATTATGGATTTATTTAAGAAAGTCAATAGTTTAGGTAAGAAGATGACAGTTTGTGATTTTTCATATTTAAAATTATCAGTTATGTTTGCAACTTTGTTTCTAGTTGGTGTTTGGGATTGGTTTAGAAGTTTAGTTTTAAGTATTAATCCTTGGATTTTTGCTGTTGTAGCAATTATTTTTTCTATTCCTTTATTGAAAAAGATGTTTTCAAAATAATTTAATTATTTTGTTTTATTTATTATTTCTATTTACTGTTTATTAACTCTACTAATTTTATCTTCTTGTGAATTTTCTAAATGCGTAAACTGCTTGATAAGCAAGAGCAGATATAATAATTGTTTTTGTAATATTCCAAAAACTCCATACAGGATTAATATTACTTGTGTCAATAAATATTCTTTTTAGTGTGTTTGTAGGGATTAAAAAATCAGCATAGTATCCCATATGTATTTTTAGTTTATCGAGCATTGATCCTGTTAAGTCAAAATTATAGTATGCAAATGCTGAGTAGAATATTAAGTTTACAAGTGATAGTAGTATAATTGGTCTTATCCAGTTTGAACCGAATTTGTTTGTGTTCTCGTTATATAATAAAATTAATCTATCTACTGTTTTAAATCTAAAAAACATCCAAATTCTATAAAATATATTTCTATGTTTAAATATAAATTTTCTTTGTTCATAAATATATTTTTTATATTCTACCATTTCTTTTGAAAGGAAAAATTGGGATTGAACCATATCTTTTTGGTTTTCAAGTTGGATTTTTAGTTGTCTGTATGTTTCTTTTAAGTCGTAGTGTCTTTTGTATTCATCATCTGGTGAATTATATTTTCCATTCATGTTAATGTAACTCATCCAACGAACATTGATTGTGTTTAGTTGTTTAAATGTGTTATCATACATTGTAACTGTTTTAAATGATTTAAAGTCAAAGTTTTGCATTTCAAATTCTCCTAGACTTGAGTTATCAATTTGAATATTTTCACAGTTATTTGTTTTAAATAATTCTGATTCGTTTACTTTGTAGATTTTGATGTATCCTTGATTTCTTAGTGCTTTAATTAATAGTTTTCCATTTTCGTTAATACAAATATTTCCTATTGACATTTCTCTTTTTTCTAATACTCTTATGTTACTTATTGTGAAGTCATTTGATTTGATGTATGCAATTCTTGTGTATGTGTGAAGTATATTTCCTGAAAATAAAAATTTATCAAATATGTTAAATTGTGGTTTTTTGCTATCTTTATCGTTACTTGAGATTCTTACTTTACATGTGTATTTATTTTCTAGTATGTTTAAGTCTTTAATGTTGCAGGCATTAATTTCAAATTTTGATATAAATTTATTTTTGCTAATAAATAAATGATTAATTTTAATTTTTTGTTTCTCAATTCCTTGAATTGAGAAAATGTTAATTTCATTTTTTTTAATGATTTGAAATGATTTAACTTTTAGACCTTTATTTATTCTAATTTTGTCAATTATACATTTATTCCAAATTTTAAATTCTTCTTTAATTGTATTGTTTTCTGTTATGTGGATTCTTTTTAGTTTAGATTTCTCAATTATGAAACTTTTTTGAAATGTGCAATTTTTAAATGTTAAAATTAATTTTTCATTTTCAAGGTTTTTTAGTTCAAAGTCTTCAGTAAATGTTAGATTTGAGAAAATTAGTTCTTTTAATATTTTTTTTTGATTTAGAATTATTTCTGAGTTTTGTGAAGAATAGTATTTTTTACTTTTTAATATTTCATCTTTTTTTATAGAATTAATTAAATCAAAAATCTCTTTTTTAGATAATTGTTTTTGATTATTTTTAGAAGTCATATTAAATTTAGTATTTTGGAGTTTTTAAAGTTAGGCTATTAAAAATTAGTGATTTTAAATTATTTATTTTAATTTTTTACTCTGTAAAAAATCCTTCACAGTTTGCTTTTCCTAATTCTAAATATTCTTCAAAGTTTAAAGATTCTTTTTCTAATAAAGTACAGTGAGCTTTAATTTGTTTTGATAGATTACCATAACTTGAATGTTTGTAAAAGTGTGTCATATTTTTCATTTCTTTTTGGTTCTCTTGTAATTTTTTAAAAAAGGTAAATAATGGTCTATTTCCTTTTTCATTTTGAGTAAAATGTTTTCCTTTCTTTAGGTATGCTGCGTAACCGTGTACCATTACTGGGATGTTTAGGAGTAAGGAAATTTCTTTAATTGTATCAAATGTTATATGTTGCTCTTTTAAAAAAATTTCTTTTAATTGTTCATTTTTGTAAATTGAACATAAATCATTTGTTCCGTGTGTTGTGATTGCAGATTTATTAAATACTAAAACATCTTCTCTTTTTACACCAATTGAAGTTAATTCTTTATTAAATACTTTTCCTGCTTGTCCTACTAAGTATTGTCCTTGAACTTTTTCTTCATCACCTGGATTGTCCATTACAATTATTCCTTTAAGATTGTTAGATGGTTTTTCTAATTGATTATTAAAAATTGTTTCGTATGGGAATTGTGTTAATTCTTGATTAATTTGTTCTAATTGAGATTTATATTTTGTTACAATTTTAGATAATTGTTCTAATTTTTCAGTATTTATAGTCATAATTAGGAATTATCTTTATTTATTTATATATTTGACTTAAATTTGGTTCATTTGATGATTATTTGATAATTTTTAAATTATGTGTTTAGATAGTTTGATTTTCAAATAGTTTTATAGTTAAAAAGATTTATAAGTGTGAACTTATTGTGTATACTTAGAATAGTGTGATTATTTCTTAAATCACATTAATATATGTTTAAAAATTTAAAATGGCTTCAAGAAAAGAAAGATTAGCTTTTTGTTTTAATGCAATTGGAAAAGAATTTAAAAAAGGGGCATGTGGATGTAGTGATTTCCCTAAAGATTTCTCTATTAAAGATGTTTCAGTTTTAACTTTATTGGGTGAACAACCTATGATGATGTCAGAACTTGCAGTTGAATTAAGTTTAACTCCTGGGACAATGACTACAAAAGTAGACAATTTAATTAAAAAAAAATTTGTTGAAAGAGCTTTTGATACTGAGGATAGAAGAAAGGTATATATTCAATTAACTAATAAGGGGGAATCTGTTTATAATGTTATTTTACAAAGTCATTTAGATATGGCGGGAGATTTATTAAAAAAATTAAATTCACAAGAACAGGAGACTTATGTAAAATTAACTGAAAAGTTAATTTTATAATTTTTTATTTTTTTTTATTTTTATTTTTTATTTTTTATGCTATTTTTATTATTGTTTTATCTAATTTAATTTATAATTTACTTTGAAAATCAAAACATTTAAATATCAAACTAGTTTTTACTTATTATACTTGAATAAATTTTAAGTATTTTTATTAAATATAATAAAATAGTCGAAAAAATATCTAAAAATCAAATGAATGTTGGTATATTTTTTCAATTTAAATAAATTAAAAATGATAGAAAAAATATTACATTATCAAATTAAGTATAGTAAAATTTTATTGTTCTTTATGTTGATATTATTAGGAATTAGTAGTTATATTGCAATGGATTTGAAAATTGATCCTGATTTAGCTGCTTTAGTTTCTAAGGATTCAGAGTTTAATACTAATGATAGAATTTTAACAAATGCTTTTGGAGTTAATGATGCTTTACTTGTTTTGGTTTCTGTTGATAGTAATTCTATTGTTGATAATAGAATAACTGATTTGAGTATTTCTGAGGTTACACAATATGTAGGAGTATTAAAGGAAACTTTATCTCAAAATCCTTATTTTGTATCTTTTACTCAATCTGAGTTATCTGAAAATAAGGAATTGTTAAGATTTGCAATTCAATTAAATACTCCTAATGAATTAGGTTCTTTCCAAACTGTTTTAGATAGTTTGGATTATTTAATTGATGAGGCTGGAGCTCCTCCAGGAGTTGATGTGGCTGTTACTGGAATGCCGGTTATGATGGATAGAATTTCTGGTTATTTAATTGGTGATAGTTTAAATACGATTTTGATTACAATTATTTTCATTATTATTATTTTATATTGGTATTCTAAAGATATTGTGTATACATTTATTACTGTAACAACGCCTGTGGCTAGTTTAATCTTTTTAGCTGCTGCTATGGTTTTATTAAATATTAATGTAACTATTACTTTAGCTGCGATTGGAGTTTTGGTTTTAGGTCTTGGAGCAGAGTATGGTATTCATATTGCAACTCATTATGCGAGTGCTAGACAAGAGTTAGGTAATCATGAGAAAGCATTAATTGAATCTATTAAAGATTTATTTTTACCAATTACTGCTTCTTTTGTAACAACTCTTGCTGGGTTTGTTGCTTTAACTTTAGGAATTTCTCCATCATCACAATCTCAAGGGATTGTTTTAAGTTTAGCAATTGCAATTATTTATGCATCAAGTTTTGCTTTATTCCCTATTTTGATAACTGTGTTTGCAGATAAAGTATCATTTAAACCAAATAAAATATTTGATAAATTAATGGTTCAAATTGGAAAACTTGCATCCTATCAAGTTAATTATGCTAAAAAAACTTTATGGGTTTTAGGTATTTTAACTTTGTTTATGTTGTATAATGCAGCAAATGTTGAGTTTTCAAATAGTAATTCAAATTGGATTCCTTCAGATGATGAAGTTTCAAGGTCTTTTTCAGAGATTAATTTTGCTTATGGGCAAAGTGAGTCAATTACTTTAGTTTTAGTAGCTGAAAAAGGAGATTTGAGAAATGCTCAAGTTAAAAGGGATGTTGATAAGTTAGTTTCAGTTTTAGATGGGATTTCTTATGTGGAATCTGTTAATAGTCCATATTCTTATTTTGGAATGGATACAAATGAAATTTATAGTGGAGTTACTGGAACTCCTATTGGAGATGTCTTTTTTAATGATGATTATACTATGGCAAGAATTATAATTAATTCTCAAAGTATGGTTCAAGATCAAGCAGGTAAGTCTACTTTGTTAGCCGAGATTAAACAAGCGGTGAAAGTAAATTCAATTTATTATACTGATGTATCTTTTTATGGGGATGCAGTTAGATTTGATGAGTTGGGAGATAGTTTAGAAAAGGATGCGACAGTTACAACTTTGACAGGATTTTCTTTAGTGTTTTTAGTTGCAAGTTTAATTTATGCTTCAGTTAGTGTAGGATTTTTAGCTTTATTTCCAATTTTAGTTGCTGTAATTTGGGCTGTTGGTTTAATGTCTTTATTGAATGTTCCTTTTACGACTTTGTCAACTGGGATTGTATCTTTAGTTTTAGGGATTGGAGTTGATTTTTCTATTCATTTAGTGGATAGTATTAAGAAATATTTAAAGAAAGGATTTGATATTAAAGTTGCAATTGATAGAACTTTTACAATTTCTGGAAGAGCTTTAATTTTGTCCGCGATTACAACTATTATTGGGTTTTCAGCTTTGCTTTTAGCAAAGTTATTAGGAACTCAAAGGATGGGTATGAGTTTGTCAATTTCCATTTTTAGTGTTCTAATTGTAAGTTTTACAATGGTTCCAGCTATTATGGCTTTATTAAATAAAAATACTTTGAATAAAGGTAAAAAAGTTAGTGCTAAAAAAAGTACTAAATCTATTAAAAAAAAATGATTAAATTAAATAAATTATTATTAAGTGTGATGTTAGGATTTATGTTGATTGGGAATGTTTTTTCCTTTTCAGCAGATTTACTTAATACGGATCCAGCTCCAATTGTTGCTGGAGAGTATGCAGATATTACTGTTAGATTTTCTAATGATAAGTCTGATAGTGTAAAAGAATATGTTTCTTTTGGGATTGATGATAGTGATTATTATAAGTTAATTGATGGTCCTCGTGATTTAATTTCAAAAGTATATGAGGGAGAGTATTTTACTAAGACTTTTAGAGTTTTTTTCTCTGAGGATTTAGAGGCTGGATTTATTGATTTACCTTTTTATGTTATGTCAAATGGTGCTAAACAAACTTTTAATTTACCTGTTATGATTTCAGGTGTTGATGTGAAACCTAGCTTATATGTTGGGTCAGTAAAGTCTACTCCAAATGAGTTATTGCCTGATACTGAGAATAATAAGTTAAGTGTTACTTTACAAAATTTAGGAGATAGAGATGCTGAGTTAGTTTCAGCTAAGTTAGTTATTGATTCAGAATTTGTAACTGAAGGGTATAGTTATTCTTTAACTGATTCAGTTTCATCTATTGCTGGTGGAAAGGAAGCAGTTTTAGAATTTACTATTGATTTAGAAAAAGAGGTAACTGGGATTGTTCCTGCTAAAGTTATTTTAAATTATAGATATGAGTCTGCTGTAGGAAATAATTTTGAGGTTGTTTCAATGGATTTACCTTTGGATATTAGAATTACTGCGGCTCCTAGATTAGAGATTTCAAATGTTGAATTAGTTGATAATTTTAAGATTGGGTCAATTGATAATAAGGTTAGATTGAGTATTAAAAATATTGGGACAGAGGATGCTAGAGATGTAAGAGTTAGATTGTCTCCAGATATTTCATATCCTTTTGTTTATAATGAATTAACTCAGTATGTTACTTCAAATATTGATGTTGGTGAAACTTCAGTTGTTGAATTTAAGGTTGAAGTTTTAAATACTGCTGATGCTAGAGATTATGGAGTTACTGCTAATTTAGAGTCAGTTGTTGGAGATTCTAGATATTCAAGTGAAGATACAGTTACTTTATCTGTGACTGAGGGAAAGAAAAGTTCAACAGGAAGCACAGGTAAAATTATTATTGCAATTATTTTAATTTGTTCAACTTTATTTGGGTTTATGACTCTTAGAAATAGAAAAAAATAATTTAATTATTTATTTATTTCTATATTTTTTTATTTTGAGAATTTAAATTAATTTTAAATTTTTATTTTGTGTGTGTTTATTTTTGATTTATTGTTGTGTTATTATTCTGTTATTATTGTTTTAGATACAATTATTTTATATATTGGGATTTTTATTTTTTAGTTATGAAGAATTTTTTAAATAAAAAAGCTGCTGAACTTGCAGTTAATACTGTTGTTATGATGATTATTGGACTTACGGTTTTTGGTTTGGGTATGGGATTGTTTGGTAAGATTTCAGGAGATGCAGAGGGTGAAATTGATGATTTAAATAATAAAATTAAATCAGATATTGCAAATTTAGAGTGTGATGGTGATGAGTGGATTTGTGTTCCAAGTTATAAGTTAAAAAATGGAGCTACAACTACTTTTGAGATGTTTATTTCAAATCATGGAGGTAGTTCTGATAGGTTTACTATTAGTTTAGATTTAGATAATATTGATGGAAAATTAGGTATTGATAAGTCTGGGACTTGTGGGGCTGTGATTGTTAATTATTTACAAGGTCAAAGTGTAAATGTGAAGTCAGGGTTTTCTGCTAGTATGCCTTTTATTGTAAAGGCTACAAGAGTTTCTAAGACTCCTTGTAGTTTTATTTCAACAGCTACTTTAACTAAGGATGCTGATCCTAGTTTTAGTGAGAAAACTTCTATTATTGTAAGAGTTGAGTAATTTTTATAGGTCTTTGTGAAAACAATGTTTTCTCAAAGTATTTTTACTATATATATTTTTTATTTTTATAACACATAATGTTTTTAAAGAGTATTTTATTTATTTTTACTAGATATATACAAATAAGAGTATTTTACTTATTTTATTAAATTTTAATTAATGTAAAAATGGCACATGAGGAACTTAAAGAAAGAATTGAAGAGCTTGAGGCTGAACTTAAAGGGACTAAGGTTAATAAGAAAACTGAGATGGCCGTTGGGCAACTTAAGGCTAAAATTTCAAAGTTAAAGGAAGAATTAGAGGTTAAGTTATCTTCAGGAGGTAAGGGTGGAGAAGGTTTTGCTGTTAAAAAGGAAGGAGATGCAACTGTTGGATTTTTAGGTAAACCTTCTGTTGGTAAGTCTACTTTACTTGGAGCTTGTACTAATAAGGAGTCTAAAATTGGAGCTTATGAGTTTACAACTTTGGATGTAATTCCTGGACTTTTACATTATAAACATACAAATTTGCAGTTATTGGATTTACCAGGTATTATTGATAAGGCTGCGGATAATCGTGGGTTTGGTAAGAAAGTTTTGAGTGTTGTGCGTGCTTGTGATTTAGTTGTTTTTGTTTTAGATTCTAGATTTGTTTTAGAGGAGATGGAGATGTTATTAACTGAAACTCATAAGGCGGGATTGAGGTTTAATTCTATGAGACCAAATTTAGAGATTAATAAAACTCACAAAGGAGGTGTTTCTGTTCCTTTAAATAATTCAAAGGAGACTGTTCCTTATGAATTAATTGAGCAAGTAATGTCTGATTTGAAGTTTACAAATGTTGAAGTAATTATTCATGAGAGAAATTTAAATGTTGAGGATTTTGTTGATGCTTGTTATGGAAATTTACAGTATTCTCATGGAGTTATTTGTATTAATAAGTTGGATTTATTTTCTCATGATGAGATTAGAGAAAAAATTGCTTTATTGAAGGAGAAATATCCAGATTATGCTATAACTGGGGTTTCTGCTGATAAAAAGTTAAATTTAGATGGGTTTAAAGAATTTGTTTGGACTCAGTTAGGGTTTATGCATGTTTATTTAAAAGAGAGAAAATCTGAACCTGATTTTGAGAAACCTTTAGTTGTTGAGAGATTTGATAATGTTAAGAGAGTTTGTGAGAAAATTCATAGAAGTATGTTTGAGAAGTTTAGGTTTGCAAAGATTAAGGGTGATTCTGTAAAGTTTGATTGGCAACAAGTAGGTCTTGAGCATAGAGTTGAACCTGGTGATATAATTGAAATCTTTCAAAGGTAGATTTTGATTATGTTTTTATAATTTTTAATTTAATTTATTTTATTCTAGTTTTAAGTATTTATTTGAAATTTGAGTAAATTTAATAAAGTAAAATATTACGAGTGAAAATGAGATTGCTGGTGGGAGAAAACTAATTAAAAATCCTTTTTCTAGACTGATTAATGTCCAATATATCATAACTGTTCCTATTGTAATTGTTGCCCAGAATTGTAGAAAAAATTTAATGTGGTTATATTTTTTTTCAATTTTATTATTGTTTTCCATTTATATTATTATTTTTATATTGTTTTAAATATATAAATTTGAAGTTTAATTATTTGAATATAATTAGATTTTTAGAAAAGTTTTGGTTAAATTTATTTTTATTTTTATTGTATTGATTTTTATTTTTGGTATTGCATAAATTCTCCCATTATTTTGAAGTTTTCAATTTCAAATAGTTGTTTTAATTCAAAGATTTCTAATTTGTGTTCAAAGTTAATAAAGTGAATGTTTGAATTTTGATTAAGTATATTTTTTAGTTCTTTAATTAGTGCTAGTCCAGTGTAGAATGTTGAGTATTGGATTTGAATGTTTTCGATGTCTATTTTGGCTCCTCTAATTAGTGTTGATATAAATCCTATAAATTGTTGGTTTGAGAATAGTAAAAAATAATTTAAATTTTCATAGTTAAATTGTTTAATAGTTAAGTTTTCAGCAATTGGTTGGTTTGTGATTCCAATGTTTTCTAAGTATTTTAATAAATTTTCATTAAATTTTGTTTCATTTTCAAATTTATTTTCTAATGCGATTTCTGAAATTTTATTTTCTGCTTTATTACTGTCATTTTCAATGTATTTTTTTAATTGAAATTTTAATTTTTGTTTTATTTGTTCATTCATTTTTTAATTTTAAAATAATTAATTTTCACAGATATTATTGGTTGATGTTTAATACCATTAATTCCCCTTTATTTTCAAATCCTTGTTTTAGTCTAAATTGTTTTCCGTTTTCAATACCGTCAGGTTGGGAAATTATCTTTTTAAATTGTTTATTTTGTTTACCAATGTTTATTACAATATCTGATAAAATTGTTCCAAATCCTTGTCCTCTAAAGTTATTGTTTATTTTTGTAATGTCAATCCAGATTTCATCGTTATTAAATCTAATTTGTGTAAATCCAATAAATGTTTCTTGGTTGAATAAAAGGTAAAATATGTCACCTTCATAATTTAGTTGGTTTAGTGTTAGGTTATTTTTGATTTTTTCGGAATTGTCAAATTTTACTTTTTTTGAAAATTCTTCAATTTTTCTTGTCCATTTCTCATCGTTGTCTTGTATAAATAGTTTTTTTAGAAAACTTACTATAAAAAATTTGTCATCCATATTTTATTTTTAGGTTATGTTTTTAAATAATTATGTCTTAATTTATATTATGAATAAAAATTGTGAAGGAAATTTAATTTTAAAATCAACTCAATTTTCTTGTGATGAGTTAGGGACTTATCCAGAGGAGAGAAATATTGATGAATTATTGGAGAAAGGGTTTGTAAATATTGATAAGGATTGTGGTCCTACTTCTCATACGACTGCTGATAATGTGAAACATGTTTTAGGAGTTTCTAAATCTGGGCATTCAGGAACTTTAGATCCAAAAGTTACTGGGACTTTGGTTATGGGGTTAGGTAGAGCTACAAGATTAATGGAGTATATGTTAAAATCAGATAAGGTTTATATTTGTTTAATGTATGTTCATAAACCTGTTTCAAAGGAGAAAGTTTTAGAGGGGTTAAAAAAATTTACTGGGGAGATTATGCAAATGCCTCCGATTGTATCTGCTGTTAAGCGTCAGTTAAGACCTAGAACTATTTATTCTATTGATTTATTAGATTATGAGGATAATGGACAAAATATTTTATTTAAGGTTAGTTGTCAACATGGAACTTATATTAGAAAGTTATGTTCTGATTTAGGGGAGTTTTTTGGAGTTGGAGCTCAGATGGCTGAACTTAGGCGTGTGAAGGCTGGACCTTTTACTGAGGATGATTTTAGTATTGGTGTGGATAAGTTAAGAAATTTATATAATTTATATTTAAAACATGATGATGGTTTGCAAAATTTAGATAGTATGAGTAGATTTGAGCAAGAACTTAGAAAGTATGTTCGACCAATGGAAGATTTATTGTGTGAGTTTAAGAAAATTTATGTTCATGATTCAAGTATTGATTCTTTGTCTCATGGTTATGATTTAGCTGTTCCAGGAGTTTCAAAGTTATCAGAGAATATTGTAAAGGATGAAGTTGTTGCAATTTTATCTAGTAAGGGGGAGTTAATTGCTATGGGGACAGCGATTATGGATTCTGATATGATTATGGATGCAAAGTTTGGTATGTGTGCAACAATTGATAAGGTATTTATGGATGTTGGGTATTATCCAAAGATTGAGTATTTTAAGGAAAAGTATCCTGAGCAGTTTGTTGTATCAAGAAAAGAAAGAGGATTAGAATAATTAAAACTTTAGTTTTAATTATTCTAATTTAGTTAATTGTTTATTTAATTATTTTTATTGTTGATTCAATTCTTTGGATTTGTGAACCTGTAAGAGTTATAAAGTTAATTTTATATTGTTTTAATAATTCTTGAATGATTTTATTTATATCTTTTTGAGATTGTTTTGATTCAAATTGTTTGTTTCTTTGAATAAATTCAAATTCAATTGGTATGTATATAATTAAGTTATAGTTTTTGATATTTTCTAATATTAATTTTTGAATTTTTGAATAGTCTAATTCTTTTTTTAGTAAGTATTTAGTAAAGTAAATTATCCATGCAAAATCATAGATTATTCCTCCTTCAGATAATAATATTTTTTGTTTTTTTTCTAATTGTATTCTATTTTGAATTGTTTTAATTGATAATTCTAATATTTGGTTTGAATTTAAATCTTTAAATTCTAAATTTGGAAATAATTCTTTTTTAGTTTGGTTAAATTGTGGATGAATTGAGTATGTGTTGAATTTAGTTCTTAATTCTCCAATTAGTGTAGATTTTCCAACACAAGGTGCTCCGAGGATACAAATTTTATCAAATTTCATTTATTTATTATTTTAATTTTATTTTTTTTGAGGTTTATTTCTATAAGTAATACCTTTAAAGTCTCAAGAAATTTGGGAAATTTCTAAGCCGTTGTGAAAACAATGTTTTCACAAAGTTTAATTTTGTCAATTTTGTCAATTTTGTTTAAAAATCGGAGATTTTTAATCCATTTTTACAAAGTAAAAATATTTCATAAATTTAATCGTTAAATAATAATTAATTATGATTTTATTTTTTTTGAGGTTTATTTCTATAAGTTATACCTTTAAAGTCTTTAATTTTGTCAATTTCTTTCATAAATTCATTCATTGAAGCATAATTGTTGTGAACAATTGCATATTTTAAAAAGGCAATTTCGTCTAAATCTTTAATGTTTTTTAATACAAATTTACCAATTGCTTGAGTTGGAATATGTTCTTCTTTAACTTTTTTTAAGTCAATTAAAACTGAGTCTAATACATTTTCAATTTGTTCAAGTGTAATTGGTCTTTTTTCACAGGATTTTAGTAAACTTCTTTTAATTTTTTGAATGTTAAATTCTTCAACTTTCCCGTTTGATTTTTTAACTTCTAAATCAAGTTTTAAAACTTTTTCATATGTTGAAAATCTTTTTTCACAGTTTTGACATTGTCTTCTTCTTTTAATTGAGGTTCCATCTTTAGAGTCTCTAGAGTCAGATACTTTTGTGTCGTCGTGTTCGCAATATGGGCATTTCATAAATTATATTTGTATTTTTATGTTTATATAATTTATGTGTTTTTTTAGTTTACATGAATTTTATAGGGTTACTTTATAAATTTATATTTCTTCATTATTTTATATGGAAAGTATTGATATTAATACAGTAAAATTAGTTGAAAATTGTAGTAAAATTGTGACAGAGAATTTTAAAATTACACATGATAATAAAGTTTTAATTTTTTTTGATAATGTGTGTCCTTTAAGTTTTATTATTGCTAAAGGATATGTTAAGGCTTGTGAGGTTTTAAAGATTAATTGTGAGTTAATTAATTTTTATGAGTTTGGAGGTTTAGATAATCCAGATTCTTTAGATGAGGAAAAATTGTCTAATTTTGATGATGAAAAAGTAAAATTGAAAGTTGAGGAATTAAATAAAGGAGATTTAGTTGTTTTATCTCAAAGTTCTTCTTTTAGAATGAGTAAGTATAGGTGGAGAAATCTTTTACATGATTTAGATTTAAAGGTTGCTGAGCATGCACATATGAGAATGAATGAGGAAACTGAATATAATACTTATATTCAAAGTTTAAATTATGATTTACCACATTATAAGAAAACTGCCGCATTTTTATCTGAAAAAATTGAGAAAGCAAATTCTATTAAGTTAATTTCTGATTCTGGAAAGGTTTTAGAGTTTTCTGGGAAAATGGATAAGGTTTATGAGAATGCTGCTAATTTTGAAGGAAAAAAGGATTGGGGAAGTAGGTTTCCAGTTGGAGAAGTTTTTACTGAGAGTTTAGATTTATCAACTTTAAATGGTGAGTTTGAAATTTATGCTTTTCCAAAGTTAGATCATAAAACTGAATTATGTGAAAATTTCACGTGTAAGGTTGAAGGTGGTTTTATTGTATCTCATAATGGTCCAGAGAAATTTGATGAATTATTTCAGTTGTTACAGGCTGAAAATCCTGAAGGAGTTTGTTATATTCGTGAACTTGGTTTAGGTATGAATAGAGGAATTAAAAGAGATACTCGTCTTGGAGATATTTCTAGTTATGAGAGACATGAAGGAGTTCATTTTTCACTTGGTATGAAACATGGTATTTATAGGAAAAAGTTAATTGCAAAATATGGGAAAAAGTTTTTTCAACGATATCATATTGATGTGTTTGTTGGAGTTTCAGAAATTTTAATTGATGGTGAAAAAGTTTTTGAGTTTGGAAAAGGATATTTGTGTTAATTTTCTCTTTTGAGAAAATTATTTTTTTATTTTATTTTTATTTATATTATTTATTATTATTTTATTTGTAATCGTTTTCATATTCACCTAAATCAAATTCTTCGTTATCTTCAATTTGTTGAGTTGGTTGAGGTTTATTTGTTTGAGGAATTTCAATTTCTTGGTTAAAATCGTAATCTTCATCATTATCACTATCAGTAGTTTTTTGGTTCGAGAATACTTCTCTAACTTCTTTTTCTGAAACTTTAATTGAGTTATCTCCACTTACTAAATCATGTGTTTGTTGTGGTTTAGTATTTTGAGTTTGTTTTGATTGATTTTTTTGTGGAGTGTTAGTAGTTTGTTTTGGATTTTCAGTTAGGTTTTGAGTTGAAGTTAAAGTTTCTTTTAATTCTTTTTCTTTAGGCATTCCTGAAATGTCTGACCAGTGAACTTCTGTATTTCCAAATTTACTGTATAGGTATCCAATAATTTTTTGAAATAATTTCTTTTTTCTTTTTGGTTTAGGTTTAATGTTAAATGCTTTGTTTACAGTTTTGTATTTTTTATTATTTAAATTTATATTATCCTTATTGTCATCATTTGAATTGTTATTACTTGTGTTAGTATGTGGTAATGTTTCATCTAATTCTTTTATTGTTGGCATATTTGGAATTTTATTAAAACTGTCAGTTTTATTGATTGTATTTTTAATTTTCTTTTGAATTTTTTCTAAGATTGAATCTTCTAGTAATTCAGGTTTATATTCATATTTTTTTTGAATTTTTTCTCCATATTTTTCTTCAACTTTTTTTTCAAATTCTTTTTGAGATTTTTTATCTTTTTCTTTGTCAAATTCTTTATTTTCTCTTTGTTTTAATCTATCTTGAACAATTTTATCTTCAATTTCTGATTTTAATAAATCTCTTTTATATATTGATTCGTATTTTGCTTTGTGTTTAATATATTTTTCATCAAACCATAAAAATTTATAATTTGATACAATTAAAACTCCGGCAATTAAGTAGTATAAAATAAAAATTGAGTCTCCTAGTTGGTGAAAGTAAAATTTATACATATAATAAAATAAAGGGAAAAATATTCCGTTGAATGCGATAGGGAATCCTAAAGCATCTCTTACGTCGTATTCCCAGTTTCTTGCGATTGAGAGAATACAAGCAATTGCGAAAAAATAAATAAAAAGAATAAATAGTAATTCTACATTTGGACTATAAAACATAACTCCAAATAATATTGATGAAATTCCAAATGTCATAAAACTTGATAGGTTTTCTAAAATTAGGTTAAATTGTGTTGGGGGGTTTACGTCTGAACTTCTAATTAATATCATAATTATATAAAAAAATGATGAGAATAACATTGTAATCATACCTTCACCAAATAGTTGGGAAGAAAAAAAATAAATTACTAATAGTCCTGCTATAAATACTACAATTGGTAAAATACTTCCATAAGTAATATTTCTTTGTAATTTCATTGACTCCATACTTTTTTTATTAATTTTTAGGTTATATTATTTTATTATTATTTAATAGAGAAGAAAAAGGATTTTAGTTTTTAAACATATTTTTGAGTTTTGATTTTTTAATATTTATAATTGATTTTTTTGGGAGTTTTTTTTAATTATTTTATTTTTAGTAGTAAAACCCTAGTGAGTAAATTGTTATCATATATATTAAATTTGGAATTATAAAATCAAGTGTGTTTAGGTATTTTTCAATTAATTTAAATTTATTTTTAAAAAATAATTTATTTATTGTAATTAAAATTAAAGTCATTGAGATAAATCCAATAAATGTATTTATTATAGGGGAGAATAGTTGAAATTCTTTAAATAGTTTTGAGAATACAATAAATGTTGAGATGAATACACAAAAATAGTATAAAATTAAAAAACTAATTCGTTTTAAATTAATAGATAAATAAAAATAAGTTGAAATTAATATAAAACAAATAAAACTAGATATAAAAATCAATAATAATGGCAAAATGAACTTTAATTCCATATTTAATTTAATTAATATTTAAATATAAAATAATTGTGTCCAAATCAATAGTATAAACCAACTACAATAATTAAAATTATTTTTTTTATTTTTTTTATTTTTATTTTTAGATATTTTTAAATTAATAATTTATATAATGATAAGAAAATTATATAAATAAAAAATTTCAAATTATTTTTATGTTAGAAATATTAATTCATACTTTAAAAGTTGAATTCTCAGATACTGTGATTAATACAGACCCAATGCAGTTAATTATTTATTTATTTATTAATTTTTTATTAGCTTTTATTTCATATAAAATTTTTAATTTAATTGGTGAAAGGTATACTAAACCTAAAAAGTCAACTAAAAAACTTATGAATTTTTTTATATTTTCTGCTCTTTATTTTTTTGCATCAGGTTTATTTGAACTTTTAACTATATTTTATTCGGTTTATTTGGTTTCTAAGATTGGTTTATTTTTTCAATTTATTATAATTTCTTTAACTTTGTTTACTTTTTATTTTTTTTCAAGGTATTATTTATTTTTGGCAATTATTACTAAGTTTTCAAAAAATAAAACTGCTGAAATTAAAAAGATTGTTATAAATTTTGTTAAACTTGGGATTGTTTTAGATTTATTTTTATTTTTTTATTTATGGTATAATTTTGATTATATTGTTTTATTTTATAATTTGGTAATTTTAGTTTCAATTTTTATGTGGATTATTAGGCATAGACTTGAGTCTTATAAAAAATTGTATATGGTTTATTTTTTTTTATTAATTTTAATTTTTAATAGATTAAATTTTATGTTTATTCAGTTTTCTTATTCGGAGATTTATTATATTTTTGATATTGTGGTGTCAGCTGGTTTAATTGGGATTTATTTAATTGTATTTAATTTAATTAAACATAATGGGAATATTTTAGAAAGATGATTGGTAAGAGTAGGTTTGTATATTTAAGGATATTTTAATAAAAATGAAAAAAAAAATTATGAAGGCAATTTTGAATAAGGAAAAGATTACAAAATTTTCGTATATTTTATTAGCTTTGAGTATTTTATTTATTGCTTATTTATTTATTACTAAAAAACCAGTTGGGATTGTAACATTTTATTTAATAACATTTTTATCACATATTTTCTTTTTAGTGATTATTCCACTTGAGGGATTATTTTATATTCAGATAGTTAATGCTAAGTTAAATCCATTTGTTTTTATTTTTTTATTAACTTTTTTTGCAACTTTGGCTTATTATATAAATTATATGATTGGGGAGAAGATAAATAAAAAAGCTTTTGTTTCATATTTGGGAAAAACAAAATTTGATTTATATAAAAAAAGGTATGATAAGTATGGATATATTTTATTGTTTATTGCTGCATCTACGCCATTTTTACCTGGGCCTATATTTTCTTTGTTAAATGGGTTTTTTAAGGAAAATAAGTCAACAACTTTAATAATTAGTTTTTTAGGGTTATTGTTAAAATGGTCAATTTTTTATTTAGTTTTTCTTAATGCGAGTCATATGATTTTTTAAAAAAACAAATATTTAAAAATAAAATATTTTAAGGGTAGGTATGAAACAAAATAAAAAAGCTATGGCTATGCAAGCAGTATTTTATATTTTTATGAGTATTGTTATGATTGCTTTGATTGTGTTTGGTTTTAAACAAATTTTTTTAGTGTCTGATCAATTAGGGGAGTCTGAGAGAGTTAAGGTTCAAAATCAATTAATTGAAAAGTTTGAGTCTTGTGAGGATCCTTTAAATAAGGGGAATGTTGAGTATATTAAATTAAAAAATCAAAAGTTTAATTCAATTTGTTTTTTAGGAAATGATTATGAAACTTCAAGTGATCTTCAAAATGCTTTGAATAATTATGATGAGATTAAAGCTATTGGGTCAACAAATGATAATGTTGTTTTATTGTATACAAAGTTAGCGGGTTCAACTGTTACTTCAAATGATGTGATTTCAACTTTATCAATTGATATTGATTTACAAACTAGTTTTTGTTATTTTCCAACAGAGAATACGGATGATTTTAATTTTAAGTTAGAGTGTAATTAAATTTATATTTAATTATTTTTATTTTTTTAGAATTTTTATTTTTGAGTTTATTAGATTAAGTTTAAAATTAAATTTAGTAAAAGTGGAGTTTTATTTTAGAGTTCTTGTAACTTGAAAAGTTAAACTGTTGTATAATTTATCTATGTCTGCTAGAATTGTTTCATTTGAAATTTTTCTTTTTACTTTAAAGAATATTTTTTTTCTCTCATTTTTTTCAGTAATATTTTCTTCTAGATTTTTAATAGTATTCATTAATTTTAATAAGTTTTCAAAGATAATTTTTCCATCAAATTCTTTATTGTTTAGAAAATTAATTAATTCGTATTGTTTAAATTCTACAAATAAATATAAAATATCACTGTGTATTCTTTTTCTTAAGAATATATATTTTGTCCAGTATAATGTTAATTTTTCGTGTTTTAATTCATACAACTGCTCATCTGTGAGAGATTCCATAATTAAATTTAATACATAAAGTTTTTAAACCTTTTCTTTATTATTTTTCAAATTAGTGAAGAAAAGTTTAAATTATTTATTTAGTATAGTTTTAGAAAGTGATTTGTGTTTTCAAACAAAAGTTTTTAAACTTGTTAGAATAAAAATATTATACGATGAATGGGCTTGAAGTGAATGTTGGAATTTTAGATTGTGGTATTATTAAAGATGATCAAAGACATAGGGCACAAAAAATTCAAAAAATTTATTCTGATTTAGGTATTAAGTCACAGATTATTAAAATTGTTGAGGGGGAAAAAATATCTAGTTTAGATTTGTTTTCTCATTTTATTGTTACAGGGTCAGGATTTGATTATGATGTTGATTTGGAACAAATTGATTATTTAAAGTTACAAATTAATTTAATTGGGGAAAAAAATATTCCAACTTTAGGAATTTGTTTTGGAGCTCAGGTTATTGCTAATGAGTTTGGTGGTGTTGTTGAGAAACAAAATTGTGGTGAGATTGGGTTTTGTGAAATTGAAATTTTAAAGGAGCATAAAATATTTTCTAATATTAATAATTGTGCCAAGGTTTTTCAGTATCATTTTGATCATATTAAGCAAATTCCTGATTGTGGTGATTTAATTGCTAGAAGTGATTGTTGTAATCAGGGATTTAGTTTTAAAAATTTTATTGGGATTCAGTTTCATCCAGAGATTGATCATAGTTTTGCAAAGTGTGAGTATAATCAAATTAGGGAGAAGTTGATGATGGATCATAATGTTTGTGAGAATAAGTTTACTCAAAATTTTTGTCCAGATAATCAAATTGAAAAAGTTTTTAATAATTTTATTTCTTATTTTTGATATTTTTATTTTTTATTTTATTTTATTTTATTATGTGGTTTTTCTTTGTTGTTTTTCTTTTTAATAATTCATACTAAAAATTACACAAAACATTTTTAAACCAAATCTATTAGTTATTTATTATGACATTTAACTATTCAGAAAATATCAATACAATTTTAGAAAAAACCTTTAAAACCGAAAAAGCATTAAAAAAAGCATTATTAAATAATGAAATCCATAAGTTAGACCAATTAAATATTACTCAACTTTTAAAAATTTTTGATATTGAACCAAAGTCAAAATTATATGATACAAATGCTAAAAAGCATTTAACAAAAGTTCAAGATATGATTACATCAAATTTTCATAATGAGAAGACAAATAATTATTTAAGAAAGTTATTTTATGCTGATAATTGTGAAAAATTATACAAACAAAGAAAAAAGTCAATTGAGATAGTTAACCAAATTTCAAGTGATTTAGGTTCACAACCAGATTTAAAAGAAAATATTTCAGATATTGAGAATTTAAATGGGAAGGTTACTTTATTTCAAAGTTTTTATACTTTAGAGGAAGATATTGAGGAAAAATTATATAATAAGTATAAAATTAAAATTCAGGTTTTATCTCAAAAGGAGTTTTCGGAAAATTATACTAAGTTTGATGAGGATTCAGTTTTTGTAACTAATGAGGATTTAATGATTGATTTTCCAACTTATAAACCAGATGAGTTTGAACAAATTATTATTGGTAATATTATTAAAAATAATAAGGATAGAATTGAAAATTTAGTTCAAGTTTTGGATAAGACTAAAATATCTCAAAGTCAAGAATTAATTGAGAAGTTTGCAGGTGAGTTTAAAACTGATGTAAAAGTTAATTTGGATTCTGAAAAGTTATTGGAAACTTTAAATGAGCAAAGAGGAGATGAGTTAAAGCAGTTAACTCAAAGTATTATTGGAATTGGCGAAGATTTAAAACAAATAAATTTAAAGTTAAAGGAAAAGATTGAGGGTCAGTCTATTAATTTACAAGGAGAGGAGTTAGTTAAGTTATTAAATTCAGGAAATTTAAAACAAATTCAGGATAAAATTAAGGAGGAAACTTATGAGTTAATTAAGGAGAGTGAACAAGTTTTAATTCAAAAGTTTAAGGGTGCTAAGTTAAAATGTAATTATATTTTTTCAAATTCTACTTATCCAATTGAGTTAGATGAGGATGTTCAAAAGGATTTATTAAATCAGACTGAGAGAATGGAGAAGGAGTTGGAGTATGAGGAGTATAAGATTTTGTCAAAGTTTTCAATTACTGAGATTAAAAAGTTATATAATTATTCTTATTTTACAGATTTAGTTTATGGGATTAAAAAGTTTATTGATAGATATCAATTAAATTATCCAACTTTACAAAAGGAGAATTATGTTTTACATCAAGGAAGAAATATTTATATTGATAATGCTAGTCCAATTACTTATGGTTTATCAACAGATGAATTACTTGGAACAAAGTTAAATAGTGAAAAAATTTCTGTTTTAACTGGAGCAAATTCAGGAGGGAAGACAACTTTGTTAGAGATGGTTTTACAGTCTCAGGTTTTAACGAGTATGGGATTTCCTGTTAATGGGGATAGTAGTTCAACTGTTAAGTTTTATGATGAAATCATTTATTTAAAGAAGTTTACGGGAACTCAAGGGAGTGGAGCTTTTGAGCAAACGATTAGAAATTTAGTTGAAATTTTAGATTCTAATTCAAGTAAGTTTTTATTAATTGATGAGTTTGAGGCTGTGACTGAGCCTGGGGCTGCTGCTAAAATTTTAATTAATTTTTTAATGGAGTTAAATGAGAAAGATATTAATGCGATTGCTGTTTCTCATTTAGGGCTTGAGATTAAAGATTATTTAGAGTTAAAAAATATTAAGTCAATTAGAATTGATGGAATTTCTGCTCAAGGGTTAGATGATAAAGGGAATTTAGTTACAACTCATCAACCTCAATTTTATGAGTTAGGTAAGTCAACTCCAGAGTTAATTTTAAAGAGAATTTTACAGGATGATTCTTTTTGGAAGAATAAGTCAAAGGATGCTAAAGATATTTTAAATAAGATGATTTAATTTTTCACATGGTGAAAAATAAATTTTAAATTTAATTATTATTTTAAATATTTGTCTAATTACAAAAATTCTAGATTTTTTTTCTAATATAAAAAATATTAATATTAATAATTTATTAAAAAATAATTATTTGAATTATTTTTTTAAGTTTATATCCATTTGTGGGAATGGAATTGAGATTTTATTTTTGTCAAATTCAGTTTTAACTTTTTCATTTAAGTCGTGGTAAACTCCCCAATAATCACCTGATTTAACCCAAGCTCTAACTTTGAAATCAACACTGCTAGCGTTTAATGTTCCAATGGCAACTAAGTTTCCATCATTTTCTAAAACTCTTTTATCTGATTTTAAAATTGTTTCTAAAATTTGTTTAGCTTTTTTAATATCATCATCGTATCCAATTCCAAAAACCATATCAACTCTTCTATTTTTTTCAACTGAGTAATTTACGATTGAGTCGTTTGATAGTTTTCCGTTTGGAATAATAATTGTTTTATTATCTCCAGTTTTTAAAATAGTATTAAAAATTTCAATTTTATTTACTGATCCAGAAAATCCTTGAGCTTCAATAAAATCTCCAACTCTGAATGGTTTAAAGAATAAAATCATAACTCCTCCTGCAAAGTTACCTAGTGAACCTTGTAGTGCCATACCAATTGCAAATCCTGCTGCTGCGAAGATTGCAATAAATGATGTAGTTTGAATTCCAATGTGAGAGATTACAATAATGAATAATAAAATTTTAAGTAAAATTCCTACTAGTGATTCTAAAAAGTGTCTTAGTGAGATATCAATTTTACTGTGTTTTAATGCTTTTTCAATTGCTGATACTACAAATCTAATAATAATTAATCCAATAACTAAAATTACAATTGCCATAAATATTTTAGGAGCAAATTCTTTTGCGTATCCTAAACCTAATTCTAAATATTTGTTTAAAATTTCCATTTAATAATAAAATAAAAATAATGTATTTTATAATGCTATCTAATTTTAATGTGTTTTTTATTTTTTTAAGAAAAAGTTTTTAATAATAAATAAAAATTAATTACTTAATTTATTTATTTAATTTATTTTTATTCACCTAATATTGAAGATTTAATATTATTATATTTTAAGTAAAATTCAGGTTCTCCTCCAAACCACCCATCATTTACATCTTTTAAATTCCATTTAGCATTCATTTTTTCATCAAATATTCTAATGGGAATTGTTTCAATTTTATCGTCTAGAATTCCATCAGATTCTAATATTTCAATATTTATTGTTTCTCCATTACAGTTTTTTGTTATAATTTCAAATTCTGCTGATAAAGCATTGTTAATATTTGTTGAAATCCAATTTAGTTTTTCAACTTCACATTTGCTTATGATTTCTTCATCGTCGATTGATAGGTCTGGTTTTTTTTCAATTTTTGCAATTTGTGAATTAATTCTTAAAACATTTGTATCACAGTATCTAACTGGTTTAATTTTTTGATTGTTTTGGTTTAGTTCAACAAAGTTTCCAGCAGCTCCAGCATATGTGCAAGTTTCAATTCCATCTTTTTGAATTTTGTAGGCACAGATTGTTGGGGATAAAACACCGTATATGTCATATGCTCTAATCTCATAATCTTTAAATCCTTTTTCTTCTAACCATTGATAACAATTTTGTCCCCATTTTCCATCTGGAATATTATCTAAATTTTCCCAAGTTAATGAGTTGTAGTATTTTGAATTAAATCCTAGTCTTGTAAAGTATTGGTCTGTTATTTTTCCTTCTGAATTTCTATTAATTGCTGAAGTTACAGGATAAGCAGTAGGACTTGGACTTTTTTTATAATGTTCAACAATGATTTTTCCATTGTCTTTGTAAATACAGTTTAAACTTTTTTTAATTTCTTTAAAATTATTAGTTAATAAATTTTCATGGATTATAGTTTTTAAAAAGTAAAATTGAATGTTTTGTTCTTTTAACCATTGTTCACAAGTTTGTCCTGGTTTTCCATTTTTAGCTGAAAATGAAGAATCTGAACTTGTGTGGATTAGTGGTTTTTGCTTTTTATCTATTTGATTATTTTTAATATTTTTAGTTGAGATATCTAAAGATTTAAAAATTTTTGAATTTGTGATGTCTGTAATTTGGATTGTATATTTAGTATTTGATTCTAAGTTTAAGTTTGATTTTGAATCTGGAATTGTGTATGTTGGGTGAATTTCAGTTCCTACAAAGTTTCTATTATAAAATACCATTTCATTAATATTGTTAGGATTATTTGTTTTAAAATATCTAATTTTAAAATCTGATTTTAAATTATTTTTAAAACCTGTATTTACACTAAATCCACCATCTTCTAAGTAGTCAACTTGAAGTTTGTTAATTTCTAAAATATCATTTTTGTCGTCATTTTTTTCACACTCTCCTTTGTATAATATTTTATTATCTTTAGCTAAACATGAATTTGAAAAAGTTTCTTTTATTGGATTACATGGAGCTTTTATACATTGGATTTGAATTTGAGCGCATACTGGGTCGTAAATTGCCGGACAGATAGTATTATCATTTTTAGTTACAGTTTTATCAGTATTTGTATTACTTGTAAAATCTGGATTATTTTCTTTTGAAATAACTTGATTTTCATTTCCTGTATCTTCAATTCCAGCAAAAATGATTGTTGATATTGAAAACATTATTAAAATTGAGATGAATATTTTTTTCATATTTGAGTTTTATTTTTTTAATATTTAAATATTTGTTTTATATTCACTATATTATTTTATGTTATGTTGTTTTTATTCTTATTTTTTTATTTTTTATCTTTATTTTTATCTTTATTTTTTATTTTATTTTATTTAATTTTTTATCTTTATTTTTAATGTGTGCATTTTTTTATTTACTTTGATTTTTTTGTATTAAACATGTATTTTAAAATAGTGAATTATGTTTTTAAATTATTAATTTAAATTTTATTTATGATTAAACAAATTTTTAAAATACTTATTTTATTTGGTATTTTTATTTTATCATTATCTTTAGGTTTTTCTACTGAAATTTTAATAACTAATGATGAAACTGTATTTGTAACTAAAATTGATTCATCAAGAATAAGCCTTGAGGCAATTGGTGAATTAAATATTTTTAATCCAACTTTAAATAGTGATATTTATGAGTATTCTTTTGTTTTTAGAGATGATATTATTTTTAATATTTTTATTGATGATGATACTATTTTAACTTCAAGTTCTAAATTAGTTGGACGAGATATTTTAGCAAATTCTAGTAAGAAAATTAATTATAAATTAACGGGAGTTATTTCTAAAAATTCTTATAATGATTTTATTTCTAAAAATATTTCTCTTTTTGAATGGTATAAGTCTAATTCTTATTTTGATCCTTTAAAGTATGCATCTTTAAATAAATTAGATAGAGAAAATCAAAATTCAACTAATGTGTCTTATAGGAGAGTTTATGTTAAGACTTCAAATCCTACTGAGTTTAATGTAAATATTAATTATATTAATTTGTATAAAACAAATACAACTGATTTAAGTTTTAAGGATTCAGATAATTTATTAGATATTTTTAAGGGAGAAAATATTAAACCAAATCAAAATTTAATTTTTAAGTATGATGATAATTTTTCAGATGATTCAACTGTTTATTGGATTGAGTTTAAAGTTGTTACAAAACCAATTTTTAGTTCTGTGAGGGAGATTGTTTTTATTGAAAAATCTCCTGATGGTAATTCAGGTGGTTCAAATGGAGGTGGTAGGTTTGATTTGTTACAACCATTATTAATTTCAAAATTATCTAGTTTGGGGATTGTGCGTTATGGGGATGAGTTAGGAATTAATTTAATTATTCAAAATCCAAATAGTTTTGAGGTTAATGGTCTTAAGGTTTTTGATTCTTTTCCAACTTTTTTTGAGTTAGTTCAAAATCCTAGTTTGAATAATTTGATTTTTGATTTAGGGAATATTTTACCTTATGAGACTAAGGAGATAAATTATGATTTGGATTTTGTGACAAGAGTTGATGAGGATCTTATTTATTTTCCTTATGCAAAATTAAAGTATGATTTAGATGATGTTTCTTTTTCAAATTCTTTAAATTTAATTAATGATGTTGATGATTCTTCTAAAAAATTATTTATTGAGAAAAATATTAATTATGTTAATAATGAAACAACTGTTGTAACAATTGTTGTTAAAAATATTGGAACTGAAATTTTAGAGGATTTATTGATTACTGATTTTAATGATAATAATTTAAGTCAAAGATTCGAGTGGAAAATTCATAGGTTGGATATAAATTCACAGTGGGAGACGACTTATCAAATTAATTCTTCTAAATCTGATGTTTCTTTGCCTGAGGTTTATGGAGTTCCAGATACTAAAGTGTATAAAACTATTATTATTAATTCTGGAATTAAAAGTTCACCTATAAAATCTGAATTACAAACATTTCAAAAGATTTTAATTGGTTTAGGAATTACTTTGTTAATTATAGATATATTATTTTAATGAATAAATATTAATTATCAACAACAAAACTTTATAAAGTTAAATTAATTAAATTATTTTATTCAAAGGTTAATTAGTATTTTGAATATTAGAAGTTATGGTCTTGTAGCTTAGCCTGGATAGAGTAGTGGGTTTCGGCCCCACTGACCCGGGTTCGAATCCCGGCAAGATCTTTGCAGATTCTCTCAACGCCACCCCGAGAGAATCTGTATTTAAAAATAAAGAGTTATTTTGGTGGATTATTTTTCTTTACTATAAATTTCATTATTTCCAAAATTTATATTTTCAATTAAAAGTTTAATAAAATTTTTATGTTCTAAGAATTCTTTTCTTTCTTTTATAGCTTTTATTAATCCTTGACTTGTATTTAAATCTAAATTACTTTGATTTTCCATATAATAAGTTATATTATAAATTATATAAATGTATGATTGAATATTGAAACTATTTTATTTTTATTTTATTTTAAATAAACTACCTAAAAATGATAACCAATTTTGAAAAACTAAAAATTGAATTTTTAATTTAATGAAGGTTCATATTTCCGATTTTTTATTATCGTTTCAAAATTCTGATTTGATTTGGGTTATTATACCAATTTTTTTTATTGGAATTATTACAGATAAGTATCAAGAGGAGTATAAAACAAATGTTGGAAATGCAATTTCAAATGGAGCTTTAATTATTTTTTCAGGGTTTTCTTGGTTACAGCTAATTACTTCAAGAGGAATATTTTTTCCAACTGAAGTTACTTTGTCACAGGCTTTGTTATCTACTTTTGTAATTTTGTATGGATTAACTATAGTTTTGTCAGGATTTAATTTAGGAAAATTTGCAAAAAAGTATGGGAGAATTAGAGTAGTTACTTTTATGTTAATGTTTATTACAGTAATTATTCATATTCCTATTTTGTATAATTATGTGTCTGTGATTTTATTTGTTTTATTGTTTCCTTTTTATTATGCTTTTATTACTGAATTGATAAAAGTTATGCCTTCAATTAAGGGGAGAAAAAAAAAGGCTTTGAAGGTTAAGTATTATAATTATTCAAAAAATAATAATTATTTTGATATTTTTAGATCTAAAGTTAAAGAGTATTTGAAATAATTTTATCTTTTATTTATTTATTTATTTATTTATTTTTAATTTTTTAATTTTTTATTTATTATTGTTATTATCATTATTATAATTTAATTTTTTATTACAAATGTTTTTAATTGTTTATTTTTATTTTTATTTATACATTTTAATTGTGATAAAAATTTCATCAAATTTAGACAGATAAAAAACTAGGTTTTTTGGTGTAATTATCACATTTAATATAATTTAATACAATTTAATATGAAAATGGAGTCAGTTCAAAGTGATGGGAAATCTTTTTCATTAAAAGATCAGTTTTTTAATGAGGAAAAAGTAAAATATTTATCAAGTTTAATTTTAGGTGTTTATTCTGATTTTGATAAAGAAAATTTTGATAAAAAAGTAATGGTTGATTTATTAAGTTTGGAGTTAAAGGAGAGGATGTCTTTAATTACAAATGTTTTGTATGAATTTTTACCAAAGAGATTTAATACTGCTGTTGATATTATGGTTGATTCTTTGCCTGAAATTTTAGGAGAGGGTGGGAATGATGATTTTATTTTTGGAAGTTATTGTGAGTATGTTGAGAAATTTGGTTGTGTTGTTGAGAATTTGGATAAGAGTTTTTATGCGTTAGAGATGTTTTCGGAGTTTTTTTCAGGTGAATTTGCAATTAGGGAGTTTATTAATAAGTTTCCAGATGAAAGTTTTGAGTTTTTGGAGATGATGACTAAACATAAATATTTTATGTGTCGTCGTTTAGCTTCTGAGGGACTTCGTCCAAAACTTCCTTGGGCTAAAAAGATTAATTTTGATTATAAAAAAGGTGCTAGTTTATTAAATAATTTATTTTATGATTCTCAAAGAATTGTGACAAGATCTGTTGCTAATCATTTAAATGATATTTCAAAGTTTGATGAAGATTTTGTTTTGGATAAATTGAAAATGTTTAGTGATTTAGGGAAATGTTGTGATGTTGAATTTGATTATATTATTAATCATTCTTTAAGAGGATTAATTAAATCTGGGAATAAAAAAACAATGTTATTTTTAGGGTATAATCCTGAACCTAGAGTTTGTATTTTAAATTTTAATTTATTAAATAATTCAATTAAACTTGGAGAGTATATTGAATTTGATTTTGATATATTGTCTGAGTGTGATGAAAATTTAATTGTTGATTATAAAATAACTTATCCGACACCTACTGGAAGATTATCTTTTAAAGTATTTAAGATTAAAAAGTTTGGGATTAGTTGTGAAGATGGAAAAGTTAAACTTTCTAAAAAACATAAATTTGTATCGATGAGCACAAAAAAACTTTATGCTGGAGAGTATAAGTTAGAATTAATTATTAATGGAACTACATTTTTAGAAAGAGAGTTTGAATTATTTTTTTAATTTTATATTTTCAAAGTTCCATAATTTTTGAATTTTTTAATTCTTTTGAAATTTTAAATCCAAATTGAGTAAAAATATTTGATAAGTAATAATCATTTTTCATATTAATTTCTAATTTAGGTAATTTATTTTCGTTTGCTTCTTTTTCAATAATTTTTAAAATTTGAGTTTCGTATCCAATATTTTGAAATGCTTTTTGAATTTGAATTTCTTTAATGTATGTTAAATCTTTTTTGTATTGAATTTGAAAGTATCCAATAAATTCTCCTGATTCTTTTTCTTCTATTAATCTAATTTCGTTTAGTCTAAAGTTTGCTTTGAAAATTTCAGGTTTATATTCCATATTTTTTTCAATTAATTCTTTCATATTATTTTCGTATAATGTATAACAGAATTGAAAGTTTTCTTCTGTTGCTTTAATCATTCTAAAATTTACTTGCGGGTTATTTTCGTTATTCATATTATAGTTTATGGTTTTGATTTTATAAAAGTTTATAAATCTAAAAATCTTATCAATTTTTATTACAGCTAAAAAGCTCCAATATAGTCCAAATTAGTCTGACAAACTACTTGGGGAGCGGATTAGCACCCAGTGCTGTAACATTTTATTTCAATTTATTTTGGAATTATTCAAGAGGTATATATAAAAATGTTAGATATTAAACTTATTAGAGAAAACGCAGAAGCGGTTAAAAAGGATTTATTAAGAAGACCAAACTTTGATACAAGTGTTGTTGATAAGGTATTAGATGCTGATACTGTTTGGAGGGAAGCGAAGGGAGAGTTAGATAGATTAAAGGCTCAAAAGAATAAAGAGTCTAAGGCAATTGCGGAAGTTAAGAAGTCTGGTGGAGATATTAAAGCTCAAATTGCAAAAGTTAAGGAAGTGTCTGATGCTATTTCAGCAAAGGATAGTGAGTTAAAACAATTAGAGAATGCTCGTGATGAAATCATGTTTTTAATTCCAAATATTTTAGATCCTCAAGTTCCTACTGGTGAAGATGATGAAGAAAATTTACCAATTAGATTTAATTTAGAAAAACCTGAGTTTGATTTTGAAGTAAAGAATCATCAAGATTTATGTGAGTTAAATGATTGGTATGATATGGAAAAAGCTGCAGAAGTTTCTGGAAGTAGATTTTATTATACAAAGAATGAATTAGTGTTATTAGAATTTGCTTTATACAATTTTGTTATGAATAAGTTAAATGGTAAAGGTTATTCACCAATTATGACTCCTCCAATGTTAAAGAGAGAAGTTTTGAATATGAGTGTTCCTTTAGAGGATTTTAAGGAAGCGATTTATAAAATTCAAGATGAGGATTTATATTTAATTGCAACTAGTGAACATACTTTAGCTGCTTTACATATTAATGATACAATAAATCATAAAGATTTACCTATTAGATATGCTGGTTTTTCAAATTGTTTTAGAAAGGAGGCTGGAGTTACTAAGGATAGTAAGGGAATTTTTAGAGTTCATAATTTTAATAAGATTGAGCAATTTTTCTTTTGTAAACCTGAGGATTCAGATAAGTTACATGATGAGATTACTGCTAATGCGGAAGAAATTTTTAAGGAATTAGAAATTCATTATCAAGTTGTAGATATTTGTTCTGGTGATATGGGTGGGATGGCAACTAGAAAGTTTGATATTGAAGCTTGGTTGCCTTCTCAAAATAAGTATAGAGAAATGGTTTCTGCTAGTAATTATAGAGATTTTGGTGCGAGAAGATTAAATTGTAAGTATCAAACTGAGAATGGAACTACTGAATTAGTTCATACTGGAAATTCAACTGCTATTGCTTTAACTAGATGTATGATTGCAATTTTAGAGCAACATCAAACTAGTGATGGAAATGTTAGAGTTCCAAAGGCTTTACAACCTTATTTAGGTGGTAGAGAATTTTTAAAATAATTAAATATTTGATTTAATTATTTTTATTTTTCATGTTTTCGAACATGTTTTGAAACGGATGCTTTTTGTCCAGAGCACTCACTTTTTTAGAATCGCGTAAACGTTGACTTTAATCGCGATTCAAAAAGTAAGCACTCTGAACAAAAATCCTCCTAAGTTCATCGTTTTTGGTTTTATTATTTTGTTTTTAATATTAATCCATTAATATTTTTGCAGAAATGTTTATATTCTTATTTTAATTATTTATTTTTATGGAAAATAATTTAGTTCATTTAAGAAATATTATGATGATTTTAAAGGAGTCCGATGAAGTTTTATCTATGGATTCTTTGAAGTCTTTAGTTTTTGAGAAGTTTGGGGGGGATGTTGTTTTTAATAATTGTTCAGGTAAAACTTTTTCTTATGATGAAGTTATTTCTTTTATGACTGAGAAAGGGAAAATTGAAATTATTGATGGGAATGTAATTTTACACGGATGTAATTGTTCTCATAAATAATTTTTAAATTATTTTTGAAATCAAATATTTAATTTAAATTATTTATTTAAAATTAGTGGTGGTGGTGTTCATGTTCATCTAAATCGGATTCTTCTTTAGTTTTATGAATTGTTCCGTCTTTGTGTTCAGGGTCGGCATAAATTGAGTATAATTTTAAATTTTCTGTTTCTGATGTATTTTTTACAAAGTGTTCATTTCCACCAGGGATAATTACAATGTCATCATCTTTTAAATTATATTCTTCATTTCCAACTTTAACATAAGCTTCACCATGTTCAACTCTAATGAATTGGTCAATGTGGTCATGAGTTTCTAAGTCTATTTCTTCATTAGGTTTTAAGTTCATTACTACTAGTTGTATTTTTGCACCTGTGAATAATACTTTTCTATAATTTTCATTATCTAATGTTTCTTGTTCTATGTTTGTTTTATATCCAACCATATTTGTAGATATATTCAAATATTTATAAACTTAAAGAACTTATGAAAAAAATGTTTTTTTTTGAACATATGAGGTTTAATATTTTTATTTTAGATATTATCTTATAATGTCTATTAAAATTTATAAATATGTATTGTTGAAATTATTTATGTTTTATTTAAAATTGAAATCTGGTATTTCTCCAGTTGTAGCGACTGCTTTATTGCTTGTTGTGGCTGTGGTGTCAGTTGTAGGTTTTCAAGGTTGGTTTTCTGATTTTAGTTCAAAAGTTTTAGTTGATGTTGAAGAGGATTCTAGTTCTAGTTTTAATTCTGTTAAAGTTGAGGGGATTATTAATGATGTTTTATATTTAAATTCTAAAGGAAATAGTGAGTTAAGTTTATTGTCTGTTATTGATTCTAATGGAGCTCTTCAGTGTAGTTTTTCTGGTACTGATGAAGTTAATAATAGTGGACTTGTAGGGCATTGGAAGTTTGATGATGAATCTTCAATTATTTCTGATTATTCAGGTAATGGTAATGATGGGAAACTTTATGGGGATTCTCTTTTAATTTTAGATTTTGATGATGGGACTGCTAATGATAAAACTAGTTATTTAGTTAATGGACAAGTTAATAATGCTTTAATTGATAGTAGTGATTGTGTTAGTGGGTCTTGTGTATCATTTGATGGGTTTAATGATTCAGTTGATTTCACAGGTTATTTTGATGAGTTAGATTTATCTGGAAAAGGAGAATTTTCGATTTCTTATTGGGTTAAATTTAATGAGTTTGGTACTGGAAATATAATTTCAAATGGGCGTGAGTGGTCTGATACAGGATATATTATTTCCTTTAATAATAATAAAAAGTTTACATTTATGATTGGAAATGATACAATACATCATAAGTTTGATACTAATTATATTTTACCTAATGGAACTTGGAATAATTATGTTTTTACTTTTGATAATGGAACACTTTCTTTTTTTGTTGATGGAGTTTTACATAGCAATTATTTAACTAATTTTACACATTATTCTCCAGATAGTTATCCTATGAGAATTGGAGCTCATGGGACTTCCACTAATTCTTTAAATGGTTCTATTGATGAGTTTGGATTGTATTCTAAGGCTTTGTCGCAAAGTGAGATTACCTCAATGTATAATAGTCGAAAAGTTGGTTTTGTGGAGTTTACAAATAGTGGTCTTGAGTTTGATGGTGTTGATGATTATGTTGAGATTATCGGTTCTGAAAATATGGATTTTAGTTCTAATTATTCTATCATGATTAGTTATAAAAATAAAAATTTGAAATCTTCTAGTACTTTAGTTTCTAAAACTTATACTAATGATTCTGTTTCAAATTTAAAAAATACTTCTTTTGCTTTAGATATTTTAGATAGTGAACCTAGATTTTTTATGTATAGTTCTGATGATTTAAAACCATATGGTAACTTATATCATGGGCAAAAAAAAGTTTTTTCAGATAATAAAAATAGTTATACTGTAGTTAGTTATGATCCATCTGTTGGTATGAATATGTTTTATGATGGAGAGTTTATTGATTTTTATAGTAAGTATAATTTAAGTTATATTTCTAATATTGAGACTGTTAAGTTTGGAGCTAGACTTGTTGGAGATAGTAGATTTTTTCAAGGAGAAATTGATGAAATTAGAATTTATGAAAAGATTTTAAATATTAGTGAGGTTAATTTATTATCTAGTCCAAGTTTAGATTTATTTGAGAATTTAAATAAAATTGATTTATCTTCTTGTAATTTAGATAAGGG
>DAXK01000024.1:0-106204 GCA_002506365.1 archaeon UBA583
AAAAAATAAAATAAAAATAATGTGAAAACCACACTAAAAAATAATTCCTAAAACTCCTAGATAAAAATTATTTATAATAAATTAATGAATACATTAAATTAATTTACAAAATCCAAATTATAAAACACATTAAATCTCCTACCAAATAAAAATGTTTTATAATTTTAAATATAAATTAATATAACTAAAATTCTATTTTAAATTAATTTAAAATAGCCTTAAATAAATTTGATGAAGTATCTCTCATCAAACCACCAAGTGATGAAATAAAAACATTCTCCACCTCAAACAACTCAGAGTTTTCAAGTTCTAAAAATCTTACATACTCATTTAACTCATCAAGATTTCTAAATCCACACTGTAAAATATGTAATGAATCCTCATGTAACTTATAACATCCAATAACATTTGAATTATTTAAAGCCCACTTTGAAATTCCATCCTTTAATTTCCAATAATTATTTTTCTTCTTTAAAAAAATAAAAGCAAAAACTTCAAGCCCCAATAATTTATAATCTAAATCCACAGTATATCTATCAACCACTTCATTTAACTCTAATTTTTTCTTAATCTTATTAACACCTGAATGTGTTAAACTTCTATAAGGAATTGACTCCGCAATTTTACAACACGACATACTCGCATCATCAACAAGCAAACTCAAAACTCCTTTCTCATTATCATTTAAATCAACCATTCTTGGCGGTTTTCTTTCATCATAATGAAAATTCACTCCTGAAAAATCTAAGGTATTTTCTTCATCCCCAGATTGATCAACTAATAAATCAAATAGATCTTTTGAAGAATTTTTAATAAACCCACTATATGGAAAAGTATATACTTTATTCACCACAATAAAATCTGATGACTCCATATGCAATTTATCAAAAAATGCCCACAATTCCTCCATTGATGTAAATCCGCACTTTAAAATATGTGTGCTTTTATTATTTACTATATTATATAATCCCATAACATTATGAGACAAAAGTTTTTCTATAAACTCCTCATTTCTACCAGCAGGTAAAATTTTAACCATAGCTACCGCAAAAATATGTACTCCTAAATACGCATAATTGATTTCTGTTGTATAATTTTTAATAATTTTCCTATGAGATAACTTCTCTTTGATCTTATGAACCGCTTGTGAAGTTATTTTTAACTGATTTCCTATTTCAGTATCTGTAACTCTTGCATTTTCCAAAAGTAATCTTAATGTTTTTTTTTCGTTCCTAGATAGTTTCATTTTTAATTTGAAATTCCAGAAGAGATGCCATGACTAAAATTTATTCCTACCTTAAACCTTAGTATAAAAAATAAACCAAAATACCCATATAAAATTTAATATTTTTTGTATGTAAAAAAAATAATAAAAAGTTGAAAAAAAATCAAAAAATGTAAAAAAAAATCAAAAAATGTAAAAAAAATAAAACCTCTATATAAATCAACTACAACTCAAAAAATAAATAAAAAAATAGAATCAAAAATAAATCAAAAAAGTAAAACCTTAAATATATAACTAAAACCTACAATTTAAATACAAATAAAAAAATTAAAAAATAAAATCTAATCAAAAATATTCAAATTTCAATAAAACCTATAAAAAAATAACTCTAAAAAGTTTAAAATTGAAACTAAAATAAAAAATAATAAATTCTAATAAATTAAATCCAAATTACATAATAAATATGCTCTAAAATAATAAAAACTTCAAATTTAAATAAAATCACTAAAAATGAATTTTCTACAAAACATCAATTAATAAACTTAAAAATAAACTAACAATAAAAAGTGTCGACCCGGAGATTTGAACTCCGGACCTCTGGAGTATGAATCCAGCACTCTAACCAACTGAGCTAGGTCGACATAAACTCTAAAATTCAACAGTTTAAAACCATTCAATACTTAAAACAATCAAAATCCATTTATAAATTATGCGGTTTTCAATATATAAAATAATTACGATAAGTATTTAAATAAATAAAACCATACACAATCAATGTTAAGGATCGTAGATGTTAAAAATAAAAGTGAATCGTTAATTAAAGAACTAAACAAAGAAATTTCAAATCTTTCCAAATATAATAAAAATAGTTCAGAAAACGAAGACAATATTTCAAAAACACTATCAAAAATTCAATTCCAAATAAATGAATATGAATACCTCACAAATATAAAATTTAAAAGAAACAAAAAGGTTAAAAATCCTCAAAAAAAAATAATTCAAAGAAAATTAAAAATTAAAACAGATAAAAAAAATAAACAATCAAAATCATTTTTAAGATGGTTAATTAATAATAGTGAACTATAATACAATAAAATAATAAATATAAAATGGTCCATAAAACAATAATATACTCATTTATAACATTAATATTAATTATTAACACAATCATTATATACCTAATCAATCAATCCGGAGTAATCCTGCAAAATACAGACATAATGATAAAATTAATTAGCACAATATCACTTTTAATTTTTTTAAATACACTAATTATTCAATCAAACATAACACAAAGAGTATTATATAAAAAAAATTTTCTTAAACTAAATTTAATTATACTAACAATTCTAACTTCATTAAGTATTTACCAAAGAATATTAGATTATAATTCAAACAACCTAATTAACTTTACAATAATTCAAACTAGCCTATATATAATATTATTAACTATCACAATTCTCCACCTAAAAGACTTAAGAAAATTAATATTAAAATTATTCAAAAAAAATATTAAACCCGATAGACATACAAAATAAATAAACTCACAACATTAAAACAAAATAATTTATCAATATGTTTTTAAAACTTAAAATATTATTATTTCTATGACAGCATCAAGAGAAGAATTTTTAATGAAAAGAAAAAAAGAAGGATTCTATAAACAAGCAAAAGAAATTAATGTTAGAGCTAGATCTTATTTCAAATTAGAACAATTAGACAATAAATTTAATTTAATTAAAGAAAATATGAAAATTATTGACTTAGGTTGTGCCCCAGGAGGTTGGCTTGAATATATTGATAGAAAACTTGAAGGTAAAAAAGGAGAAGTTATTGGAATCGATTTATTAGAAATTAAAAAACAATCTGATTTCTCATCTAAAATTGAAATCATTGAAGACGATTTTAACAATATTGAAGATTACCATATTGACAAATTCGATTTAGTATTATCCGATATGGCCCCAGAATTTAGTGGAGACTCAGTTGCAGACAGAGGTAGATGTCACAAATTAAATGTTAAAACACTTGAATTTTGTGAAAATCACCTAAAACAACATGGAAGACTAGTATTTAAAACATTTGGTGGAGAAGATTTAGAATGGGTAAGAAGTAAAGCTAAAAAAATGTTTAAAGAAATTAAAGAATATAAACCTACATCATCCCAAGGAAAATCCGCTGAACTATTTATTTTTTGTGAAAATAAATTATAAAATTAAAAACAAAAAATTAAAACAATTTAATTTTTTAAAACTAATTCTAAATCCAAAATATTAATTACAAGAATTATCAACTTGAGTAATAGTAAAACTTGCCCACCCAGATTTTTTATCAACACAACCCAACAAATTACTACCTTGTAAATTTAAACTATTTAAATTTGAGAAAACATCTGAAATTCTAACATCCACTAAATTATTTGAAGATAAATCAATAGTTTCCAAATTAATTAAATCACCATAAAGTCTAAAATTTGACAACCCATTACCCGGAAAATTTAATAATTCAACATTAGTAGCATTTTCAAAATAAAAATTAATTGTCCCACCAACCAATAAATCACTAAACTCTAAAACATCAGTTGTGATACCAGAACTATCAAAATCAATCCCCACATAATCCCTAGTTTCAACAGTTTGAAAATATAAAGTATTTAATCCTGACTTAGATCTCAAACCTAAATTCAGTTCTAATAATCCTTCAGAATTAATAATTAAATCATCCAAATCATCTGAAAAAGTTAAATAATTTTCAAATAATTTATCAAAACAAGCATTTGAATTTAAATCAGACCTTGAAAAAAAATCCACATTATTTTCAAGTAAGGGATTTTCAAAGTTTTTACATAAAGAAAAAACATAACTCCCATTAGGACCCTCAGCACCTGAAAAAATAAATTCACCTGGAATTTTATAATACCTAGTAAATTCATTATTATCACCATAAGTAAAATCATCTGAAACAATCAAATAATCTCCTTCAACTTGAACATTAAACCTAGCCATAAAATGTTCAGGTAAAACTAAATCCCTATAATAACCTCCTTTCACAGATTGTAATATTTCAAATTCCTTTAAAATAGAATTTGCAAAATCATCAACCTCATTTCTTTTTTCATCAATACTAATATCTAAAGAAATATTTCCCAAAACTACAATAATTAAAGATACAACAGACATAATAAATACAAAAACTAATAAAAATTCTACTGAAAACTGTCCATTTTTTCTAATCATAAAATACAAATAAAAATATAAATTAAAAAAAGATGTATTTTATTTAAGTGAATATTTTAAAAATTCCAAAATTAACGTTTAAATAAATGAACAAATGCCCTAAAATACTTTACCTCATACAAAGTATTTTTTAACCCAGTTAAAGTTCTAAACCAAGCAATTCCAAAATAAGTTGTAAATAAAAAATAAAAACTTAAAAAAACTACAATAAATAAATCCAAACCATGGTGTTTAAAAAAATCTTTTCTTGTTTTTGCTTTTGCATAATGCCTAATTAAATCAAAAGCAAAAACTACTAAAACCCACAAAGAAATTAAATGAACTAAATCTAAAATTTTATGAGACACATTAAAAAAAAATTCTAAAACAAAATTAAAAATAGTAAAAATAATAGCTAAAAATACTAAAATATCCAAAACCCTATCAAAAACAGTTTGATGTAAATATAAATTATATAATTTTTCAATATAAGAATCATTCCTATAATAATTACTATAAGCTTTAGATTTTTTTGACAATTTAATCATAATTCAATCTAAGCATACCAATTTAAAATTAAATATATAAACCACACAGGCACAAAATTATATAAACAAAATTATAGTAAATAAAATATGGAACAAATAATTAATCTATTAGTAAATCAAATTAAAGATAAAAATCAAATTAAAGATTTAGAAGATAAATTAATTATTGAAAAAATTACAAAATATTTTCTAACTAATGGAGACATTAGAAAAAAATTAGAAAAAGAATTTTCAAAAAAAGAAAATAAAATTATTAAATCAAAAAACTTCAAAGAAATAGTTAAAATAATTAGAAAAGAAATTGGAATTATTTATGGAAGTTTTTTAACATCAGACTTTGACAAAAGAGAAAAATACTTAGAACAATCAAATAACCTTGAAGACACAAAAGTAATCCTTAAACTCCACAAATCAACACGTGAAAGAGTTGATTTTTACGATGAAATATTCACCAAAATTTTCAACTGGAAAAAACCAAATAAAATTGGAGATTTATGTTGTGGATTAAATCCAATGGCAATCAGTTTAATTAAAGAGAAATTAAATAAAACACCAGAATACTTCGCATCAGATATCAATCCTAAAGATATGGATTTTTTAAATTTATTTTTTAATAAATTTAATGTAAATGGTTTTGCAAAAAGTTATGATTTAACAAAATTAGATATTTTAAAAGAAAAGCAATTTCAAGATTGTGATATGATATTTTTATTTAAAGCTTTAGACTCACTAGAATTTATTAAAAAAAACTGTACAAAAGAATTAATTCAAAATATTCAAAGTAAAAATATTGTTGTAAGTTTCCCAACTAAATCACTAGTTTCTAAAAAAGAATTTAAAATCGAAAAAAGAAATTGGTTTATTAAATTCATAGAAGAAAATAATTTCAAATATGAAACCTTTGAAATCGAAAATGAGTTATTTTTTCTAATTGAAAAATAAGGAATATCGTTAATATTTAAGTTTCCCAATAGCATTTTTAGGTAAATTAATATTACAATCCGGAAACTGATTTAAAACCCAAGATACAAAAGTATTACAATTTGGTTTAAAGAAATAATTATAATTATTTTTAAAAATATAATCAATATTATCAAAATTAACAAAATTTACCATACTCTCAGCCAAAGAACCTGAACCTCCAACAACACATCCAACTAAACTAGACTCAAACTTAGGATATTTTTTAAAATTAAATTTACGAACTCCTCTAATAGAAGGAATTAAATTCTTATGAATATAACCCAATTCAATATTTTTTTTATTTTTAAAATTCCAAACCTCAATTCGATTAATTTTACCATCACAAACAGTTACAATCCAACAATGCCTCAAAAAACTAAAAGGATAATAAATTGGTGAAGAAAAAACATAAAATCCATATTTTGCAGAACACTCAAATTTATCTGTAAAATTTTCCATAAATAATAAAATTCTTTAAAGTTAATAAGTCTTATTAGAATATAATTTAATTTATTTAAAGATAATAAAATTTTCAGTTTGTGTTAATTAATTTGTTGTTATAGAATAAAAATACTTGAATAGATGACATCAACTCTCTCTAATAAAAAAAGGAGGTGATCCATCCGCAGGTTCCCCTACGGATACCTTGTGACGACTTAACCCCTCTCACAGATCTAAGAATTGCAACTGCCAAAATAACAGATGCTCTTCTAGGACCTACTTGATTGGTTTGACGGGCAGTGTGTCCAAGGAGAATGGACATATTCACCGGGCTCTGATAAAACCCGGTTACTAGCGATTCCGATGTCACGAGGCTGAGTTACAAGCCTCGATCTAAACTAAGATTACGTTTGGTGATTAGCTTCCCCTTTCGGAGTTGCAACACATTGTCATAACCATTGTTACGCGCGTGTAGCCCAGGAGATTCGGGCTATACAGACCTACCGTCGCCTACACCTTCCTCAGTGTTTCCACTGCAGTCCCTACAAAGTACATCCATCGACTGGATTAGTAATTGTAGGCATAGGTCTTGCTCGTTTCCTCACTTAAGAGGACACCTTACAGCACGAGCTGACGGCGGCCATGCAGCACCTCTCAGCGTCTTAGGTAAAACCTTTAATCTGACCTTCATAGTGCTGTCGCCCCTGGTAAGTTTCTCGGTGTAAAATCCAATTAAACCGCACGTCGCACCGCTTGTAGTACTCCCCCGGCAATTCCTTTAAGTTTCGGCCTTGCGGCTGTACTCCCCAGGTGGCGGGTTTAACGCCTTCGCTACGACCCTGCTAAATCTCGTAGATTTAGCAAAGCCTAACCCGCAGCGTTTACGGCTGGGACTACCCGGGTATCTAATCCGGTTCGCTCCCCCAGCTCTCGTTCCTCACTGTCAGATCCGTCCAAGTTGCATGCCTTCGCCTTAGTTAGTCTTGTAAGGATTATAGCATTTTACCGCTACCCAAACAATACTTGCAACCTCTTCCGGTCTCAAGTTTGCCAGTATCTCTTGCAATTTCTGAGTTAAGCAACAGAAATTTCACAAGAGACTTAACAAACCAGCTACGAACACTTTAGACCCAATAATAGTGAACTCCACTCGTGGCGCCGGTATTACCGCGGCTGCTGGCACCGGTCTTGCCCACCACTTATTCATTATGCACATTACACATAATAAAAGCCTATCGTTAGATAAGCACGAGGGGTTGCCCTATCACACTTGCGTGCATTGTAGAGTTTTCGCGCCTGCTGCACCCCTTAGGGCTAGGACCCTTATCTCAGTGTCCTTCTGGAGGTCATCGCTCTCACGACCCCTACCCATCTGAGGCTTGGTGAGCCATTACCTCACCAACTACCTAATAGGCCGCCATCTCATCTTGTATTCAATATCAAAACATTCCAGTTATAGATAAATATCCACTTTACACTCAGTTTCCCGAGATTATTAAGGACTACAAGGCAGATTAATGACGTGTTACTCAGCCTTCTGCAGTCAGAACAAGTCTAACATACTTTCATGGCTTAATCCAACCCCTCTAGCAGAATTCTCTCGCAGGATCAACGAGAATTTACTTCTTGCCAGAGATTATTGTCTCTGTGTTTATAGTTTGTACTACGGTATCTTACGATACGTGTCTACCATTTGTCATCGTCTATCATAAACCCCTTTAATGGTGATTCACTCACAAGTAAACTAAATAAGTTGCCATCCCCTTATAAATGTTTTTATGTGGATACACTAACACAACACCAGATTTATAAACTAAAATTCAAAAATTTCAAAAAACTACAAAAACTCAAAAAAATAACTATTAATGATGACATACTAAAAATTAAAAATATACAAATACATAAAAAAATTAAAATAAAATAAAAAATAAATCGCTAAAATCACTTAAGTGATTTTACCATATAAGGGCCTTCTAATTCATAACCAAATTTTCGGTAATATTCTCGAACTCCAACACCAGAAATAATAGCCATTTTTTCAAATCCATTTTCCTTTGCAATTTCTTCAGCCCTAGCTAATAATTTTCTCCCCCAACCCTTATGTTGAACTAAATTATCACTAGCATCATCACCAACAGGAATAGTTTGACCATAAATATGTAATTCCCTAATTAATGAAGTTTTCGCATCAATTTCAGGTCTTAAATCAGTTTGAAATGGAAATCTTAATCTAATAAAACCAATCATAGTATCATTCTCATCAGCAACATCTAAAAAATAGTCCTTCCCACCTGAAGAATCATAAGATTCAACCTTAATATCAAAAGTTCCCATTTCAACTCCCTCTTTTTGTCTAAATCCAATTTCACGAGCTCTAATGTCCTTTGAAACAATATTATGTTTCTCCATTTCCTTATCAACATACTGCCTTAAATTAGAATTACGAACTCCCTCTTGAACCTCAGTAGTAGGAATATCTCTTTGAACTCTCATAACTCTAACATATCTTGGAATCTCGGCATAAGTTCTAGCAATAATTTCTGCAGCCTTCGGAGTATCAATTGGAACAAATTTACCCATCTCCCACATCTTATATAATGGAGTCCCTTCAACAACCAAACAAGGATAAATTTTAAGCATATCAGGACGATATTCAGGCAATCTAAATAAATCTAACATTGAATCTTCATCAATATTTAAATCACTCGCAGGAAGCCCAAGCATCATATGAGCATTAATCTTTAAACAACTATCCTTCATAACTTGAAAACTTCTCTTAGTTTCCTCTAAAGTATGTCCTCGATTAGTCATTTTCAAACATTTCTCATTTAAAGTTTGAACTCCAACCTCAAATCTTGTAACTCCATACCTTAACATATCATTAACTTGTTTCTCTAATGCCCAATCAGGTTTAGTCTCAACAGTCAAACCAATAGATCTCACATTAGAAGTTTCATTTCTCGTAATTTCATACTCTAAAGTTTTCTCATTCTTAAGCTTTAAATTAAGCATTTTCTCATGAACTCTTAATCTTCTCTCCTCAGACTTAAAATCAACCTTAGTTTCAAAAAACTCATTAAACTTAACATAATCAATAGACTTTCGACCATCAGAATCTATTAAAATAAACATATCCCCAAAATCATTAATCGCCTTATACACTGAATTTACAAACTCATCACGATACTCAACCTCCAAACTAGGAAAAGTTCCACCCATAAAAATTAATTCTAATTTGTCAGGCATATGTCCATTAATCACATAATGCTCAAGCCTATTAAAAATTTGAAAATAAGGGTCATAATTATTTCTAATTGCACGCATAGCAGCAGGTTCTTTCCCAGTATAACTCTGAGGAGTATCTCCAAAAGGTGAATCAATCCCTCCAGGACAATACATACACTTACCATGAGGACAAGCATGCGGTTTTGCAAACAAAGCAACAACCGTAACTCCCGATAACTCCCTAACAGGTTTAATATTTAATTTTTTAATAACCTCATCACGATTACTATCATCACAATACGCAATAATCTCAGGATTTTTAATAATTTTTCCAAAATTATACTTTTTAGCATAACTAATTTTTAAATTATTTAACTGTTTATCAGACATAGCTGACGAATTCAAAATATCACTAATTAATTCCGAAAATAAAATTTCAGTAGTTTTTTGGTCTAACATAAAATAAAATAAGTATTAAGAATTTATAAATATATAAGAAAAAGTTACAACTACGAATTTATTCTCTAAAATAATATAACCAAAGCAAGTGAAATGAACTTAAGAATAAAAACGTATTTGTCAAAATCATAAACCTCAAACAATGAAGCCTAAGTTTTAGTAAGTTACATGAAAAAACTCTTGCAACTAATATAATAAATTAAAAAAAAGTTAATTAAATTAACTTAATTTCAATATTTAATCCACCAGGAATATGTACTTTTGTAATCATTCTAATAACTCTGTCATTAATTTCAACATCAAGCACTCTCTTGTGAATTCTCATTTGATATCTTTCAAATGATGCCTTACCTTCACCATCAGGTGATTTTCTAGTAGTAACCTTTAACTTTTTAGTAGGCATTGGGATAGGACCAGCCATTCCAACTCCTAATTTTTCTGTAATTGATTTTACTTCTTCAACAAACTTGTTGATTTTAGTAATATCATCACACATTAATTTAATTCTTGCTTTGCTCATTTTGTAAATATCTAAAAAAGAAAGATTAGAATTTTAATTCTTTCTTAACTGAATCAATACATTGACCAGCAGCAACTGTTTTACCAGAGTCTCTAATAGCGAATCTTGCTAATTGAGGAATTTCCTTATTTGATTCAATTACAACAGCCTTTAAAGGTGTGAATTTAACAATAGCAGCATCTCCATTTCTAATGAAGTCTGGGTTTTTAGCCATATCTCCATTTAACTTTTCAACCATTTCAGTAATTCTACATGAAACTTGAGCAGTGTGGATGTGGAATACAGGTGAATAACCTACAGTAATAACTGATGGGTGGTTCATAACAAAAATTTGTCCTGTAAATTCTGTAACTAAAGCAGGTGGTGCGTCAGGTGTTCCAATAACATCTCCTTTTGCAATATCTCCCTTGTTAAATCCTTTAACTGAGAATCCTACATTATATCCAGGTAATGCTTCAGGAACTTTTTCGTGGTGCATTTCTACATCCTTAATTTCTCCAGCCATACCAGTTCCAGTCTTTGAAGGAACAGCAACACACTTAGTATTACCTCTTAAAATTCCAGTCTCAACTCTTCCAACAGGCACTAAACCAATTCCCTTAATAGCGTAACAATCTTGAATTGGAACTCTTAAAGGTAATGTTGTAGGCTTTTCTTCAGTTTCAAATTCATTAAGCATTTCAACTAAAGTTCCTTCAGTAAACCAAGGCATATTTTCTGATTTTTGGAAAACATTATCTCCCATTAAAGCAGCAATAGGAACATATCTTACAGATTTAAATCCTAAAGGTGTAACTAAAGCAGCAACTTCAGTCTTAACTTCGTTGAATCTAGCTTCAGAATATTCTCTCATATCCATCTTGTTAACAGCAATAATTAATTGGTTAATTCCAAATGTCTTTGATAAGTAAGCGTGTTCTTTTGATTGTTCATTAATACCATCAGTAGCAGCAACAACTAAAACAGCAGCATCAGCTTGTGATACACCTGTAATCATGTTTTTAATAAAGTCTGCGTGCCCTGGAGCATCAATAATTGTAAATTCGTAAACATCTGATTCGAATTTCTTGTGTGAAAGATCAATAGTTACTCCTCTCTCTCTCTCTTCAGCTAAGTTGTCCATAGTATAAGCGAATTCAAATCCAGCTTTTCCATTTTCAGCAGCTAAGTCTTTTAACTTTCTCATATCTTGCTCAGATACAGCTCCACCATCGAATAATAATCTACCAACTGTAGTTGATTTTCCGTGGTCTACGTGTCCAATAAACACCACATTAAAGTGTGGTTTTGTTCCTGAATAATTTGCCATTTTTTAAAATATTTACTCATATAACTAAAATATAAACAAAATTGATTACAATTTAATTAATATAGTATACATAATAATAACATAATTTTATTTATAAATATTGTGATAAACAAAAAAAATTAGAATTAAAAATATTATTTAAATTACATACTACTCAAAACTTGAGCTCCAACATATGTAAACAATAAAATTCCACAACAAACAATAATTGAATACTTTGTAATTGATTTAATCATCGTATTACCAATTGAATACTTTGTAAAAATTGGATCATTCCCCCCTTCTAAATTTGTAACCATATAAATTAAAATTGCAATTAAAGCTGTAATATATAATCCAACTACACCCTGAAATAAATAAGTCGGAATACTTTGACCCAAAAATCCTCCTAAACTATCACTTGATGCTCCTGTCCCAGATAATTCTGCAGTTGCATCCGATAAAGTTCCCATAATCATAGTAACTAAAGATACAATAGATACAACAACTCCCGTAATTAGAGGTGCTAAATAATTTGCTTGTCCTTTCATAGACCCTAAACTCTCAGACAATAAATCTTTTAATCTTTCAGCACTCATATGAATCTCAGATAAATAACGACTTAAATCAATTAAAGTTTTAGCAGAAATCTCTGGACCCTTCTCATTAGCTTTAATAAAAATTTTCATACTAGAAATAATCAATTCAGATTGATACTCATTAATAGCACCTTTTTCTGAATCAAAAATTGCTCCCTCAACAGACAACCCATTAAATTTAATATTTGAATCAATCTCCGAAAAAAATTTTCCAGTCTCAGTTCCACGCATCGTATCTGCAACCGCACCAAATGCTAATTCTGATGCAATCCCCTCATTAATTCTATTTCCTAACTGAAAAGTTGCTGAAGCAAATTCTTTCTCAAGTTTTTTAGTTTTATCACGTAACCCAATCAAACCACCATACTTAGTCCTCAAATAAGTTCCAAACATATAAGCAATCCCTAAAGGAATAAATAAACTCAATAATCCAGGATAAACTCCATAAGGTCCATATTCATAACCCCCATCAGTTGAATCAATTGTTTCATAAGATTGAAAATAAGAAAAAGCCCCATCTTCAAAAACTCCACCAAGAGCAGCATTTAAAGTTAAATCCAAACCTGTTAAATGAAAAATAATTGGACTTGCCCCAATTAATAAAAATAACCCCCCAGTAAAAATAGCAGGAACAATTGGATTTAAATAATAAGTTTTAGAACCAAGTTTTAAAGGATATTTTTGAACTTGTTCAATATTTTTAATATTTGGCTTTTTAACTGAATTAACTCCACCAGGCCTATTAAAAATAATCATAAACCCAAAATAAGAAACTCCAATAGGAAATAAAATATTATATAATAAAAATACAACTTGCCAAACAGATTTAGGATCTCCAAAAGAAGCCGCAAGTGGTAAAATAATTAAACCTAAAATTGGTAAAACAACTCCAATCATATTAAAAGTTGAAACCTTACCAGAAAGTTCTTGTGCAAAATGAATCATTCTCTCATAACTACCTTGTAAAATTGTATCAAGTGATTTATCTAATAAAATAATACGACGAACATCTTCACTTTCAAATAAACTACTCTCAATTAAATATAATGCTTCTAAAAATTCTAAATTCTCATCACGCCAACTCTCCAAGTAATGATCTAACGCTTGTTTAATATCTGGATACTCAGCATTTTCAACTTGCCACAAAATTCTTTTAAAATCTAATCCTAATGGACCTGATAAATAATTAGCTGCAAAAGCAATTGCAAGTTCAAGATTAGAATTAAAACGCATAAATGCAACAATATAAAATACTCCAATAATTACTTCATCATTTGCTTTAGCTCTAAACCTTTTTTCAAATAAACTAGGTATTGTTTGTAAAGCAAAATAAGAACCCATCCCTAAAAGTAATAATCCAATCCCAATTGTCCCTTGACCAATAATAAACAATAACAAACCAAAAACAACAATAGACATTGAAATAATTACTGAAAAACTCATAACTCCTGCGGGCGTACAATTTAAATGTGCACCAAAAATTGATTTTTGAAATTTTTCAGCAGTTGCTTTATCAGGCTCTAACTTAAAATATTTTTCACAAAAAGAACAAGTTTTTTCATACCATGAACTAGTTTTAGGAGATTTTTCAGAACGAAAAGTTTGATAATCAGAAGACCCATAATCCCCATCTAAATTTCCAGAAACATCACCACTTAAACTTGAAAGAGATTTTTCATCAAGTTGAGTTCGTAATTTTTCCTCAAATTTTTTTAAAAATAATTCCTTATCTCCCATTTTATAAAATATAATTTCTAAATATTGAAATAAATCAATACATCATAATGAAAAAACAAATTTCAATATTATAAATATATCTTACTCCAAATAAGTATAAAAAATAAAAATAGAATGAAATATTATAAAAATAAAATATAAAAAAATAAAATAAAATAAACACAAGATGATAAAATAAAATTAAAATTAAAAAAATAAAACATATTTAAAAATAAAAAATAAAAACAATAGATTATATAAATAAAAACTAATTCTATAATATTATGAGTGTATTTAAAAAATCCTGTTTTGAATGTGGTAAAAAAGTTGATGTTGTAAAAGAAAGTTTATGTCTTGACTGTTACAAAGAACAAAACCCACCAATTAAGGAAGTAAAACAAATGAATTTAAAATACTGTAATATTTGTGGAAGAATTCATTATAACAATTATTTTTATGAAGTTGATGAATTTGAAGAACATTTACCTAATTTAATGAAAAAAAGAATTGAATTAAGTGATGGATATAAATTAAACAATATTACTATTGAAGACTTTGAAGTTAGAGGAAGTAAAATCGGATTCGATGTCGAAGTAGATTGTGATTTCGCTAATTAATAATTTTCAAATAACTAAATCCCAAATCTAAATTCCTAACTTTAAAATTAGGACATTTTTTTTTATTAAATAATCATTATTAAATATTTATGTTTAATCCTTTTAAGAAAAAAGATGAAGACGGATTTTCCATGAATGATATGGAACTTCCAAGTCTAGGAGATAATTCCAACCAATTTACTGAAAATAATTCTATGGGCGATATGCCACAATTACCAAATTTAGATTCTGGAAATGAATATGACTCAACAAATTTATCAAATCCACAATCAAATAATTTCGAACAAGATATTGAAAATACACCTGGACTAAGTGGAATGCAAGAAATGAATTCAACTCCAAGTTTTCAAACACCACAAAACCAACCAGAAATAAATTCTAACCCAAATAATCCATTTGCTAATGAAAGTTCTGTGTCAAATACATCTACTCAAACAAACCAAAGTCAAGATTTACACAATGAAATCTCAAAAGCAAAATTAGATACAATAAGTTCAAAAATGGAAGTTTTAGAACATAGAGTATCAAACATAGATAATAAATTAGACTTAATTTTAAAATTAATTCAAGCAGAAGTTTCAACTGAAACAAAAATGAAAGTAAACATTGATGAAAAAATGTCACAATTTAGATGAAAAAAAATAAACTTAAATCCTGTCAATTTTTAAAACCAATTATACTAATTTTAATTTCAATAATTCTATACGCATTACCTCAAATTTTAGCACCAACATACCAGATTGGAATACTGCCAGTAGATAATATATCTCAAAAAGAATTAATAACAATTAATTCAAGTTTTAAAACCTACAATAAATACTTTCAAAGTCAAATTCTAAATGAAACATTAAATAGTTCTTACATAAAACAAGAAAATGGATTCTTATTAAATGATGATTTTTTCAAATATAAAAATATAACTCATATAAAACAGAAATACGATTTGGATTTTTTAATAATCACAACAGACAAACAAATTAAAGATTTTAATAAAGGAGGATTTGGAATCTGGGGACAAGCTGACACTGTAACAGAAACCGTACTAATGACAACAATTTATTTTGGAAATGATAAAAAAATATTACCAAGTATCGCGCAACACGAAATATTTCACCTGTTTGGATACCTACATAACCCAATTGAAAAAAATGGAATAATGCAATACAAAGATAATATTGGAACTCAAGAATTATCAAATTATTATAATATTCAATTACCAATTAGAATATTTGTAAAACAATTTATCACAAATCAAAGTTTTGGAGTAAACTATTTTTTAATAAATTTAATATTAGTTTTAGCACTTTATCCACTATTTTTAGGACTAAATCAAATACTTCAAATATTACTAAAAAATAAAAAGATAAAAATAAACAATAAAATTAATCACATCTCATCAAATTTAGGATTATTCATACTATTTTGTATGAACTTTGGACATTTAGTTTTATTCGCAAGTATATTCCTAAGTTTATCAATAAATTATTGTTTATGTTTTAGAAAAATTGAAAATAATTATATCGACAATTAGTATTTCCCCAGTTTAAATTAAAGTTATAATATAAAATATTTAAATCACCCAACTTTATAAATAAAAAGATAATAATAATACTATGAACGAGCAAATCGAAAATTTATTTAAGGAAAATAATGTTCCTAAATTTAGACTAAAACAACTACAACACGCAATTTATAAAGATTTAATTACTGATTTTGAACAAATTACAACATTTCCAAAATGGTTAAAAGATAAAATTAAAGCAGCTAATATCCCATTAACAACAATGGAATTAATTGAATCCCACAGAAGTGGAAATACAGTAAAATTCGTTTTAAAAACACACGATGGACACTTTATTGAATCAGTTCTAATCGAACACAAAGATGAAAGAAAAACTGTATGCGTATCTTGTCAAGTATTCTGTGCTGTTGGATGTAAATTCTGCGCAACTGGAGCAAATTCCTATAAAAGAAACTTAACAACTGATGAAATTACAGAACAAGTATTATTTGTATCAAGATATTTAAAACACCAAGATGCAAGAGTAACTAATATTGTATATATGGGGATGGGAGAACCATTTTTAACATATAAACCAGTTGAAGAATCAGTTAAACTTCTAAACTCACCAGACTATTTCAATATCGGAGCAAGACATATTGTTGTATCAACTTCAGGAATTGTTCCAAGAATTTATGATTACGCTGAAATTGGAATTCAAGCTAAATTAGCAATTTCCCTCCACGCACCAAATCAAAAACTAAGAAGTGAATTAATGCCAATTAATGATAGATACCCACTAGCAGATTTAATGAAAGCCTGCGATTACTTTGTAGAAAAAACTGGAAAAAGAATTAGTTACGAATATGTTTTAATTGGTGGAATTAATGACCAAATTGAGCAAGCAAAAGAACTAGTTGATTTACTAATTGATAGAAAATCCCATGTAAACTTATTAGTATATAACCCACACGAATTTGCTGACTACAAAATGCCATTAGAAAAAGATGTAATCGCATTTAGAAATTACTTACAAACTAGAGGGATTGAAGTAACAATTAGAAAATCTATGGGAGATGACATCTCAGGTGCTTGTGGACAATTATCAGGAAAACAATTAGAAGAAAAAAATAAAGGACCTGTATTTGCCCAAAAGGAATATTTTGATGGAGACCTTGAGAAAAAATAATAAATCAAATTTTAAATAAAAGATTATAAAAATTTTAATTTATCTTGACTTTAAAAATATAAAAATAAATCCAATTAGTTAATTAATTTTCTTTTTAACTAAATAATTAATTCCAACCATAAACAAATAAGTTGGAAAACAATAAAAAATAACTGTAATTAACATTGCAAAAATTGTCGGAATTGCTGCATCATTTGAAAAACTTAACAAATTATAAAAAACAGCAAGTAAAATAAAAAATAAACTAAAAGCAATTTTTTCAAATAAATAATTAGACCTTAAATGATAATTTGACAAATAAACAATTAAACCAACTAAACCTAAATTTAAAATAATTACAATAATTCTCTCATACATAACCCAACTTGAATTTGTAAAAACATTATTAACTACATTAATTAATAACGAAACAAACATAACAACTCCCAAACTAAAAGGAATCACAAACTTAAAATTCAAAACTTTCTTAAATAAATCCATAATAAAAAAGAGATTAAACCATATATAAATAAAATGGATTCTAACTATATAAACTACTAAAAAACAAATAACAACCACCCAGTTAAACATATAATTTTAATACATTAAACCATAAAAATAAATATAATGAAACTTTCCAAAATTTTCAAATCAAATAAAAGTATTCACCGAGAATACTACATTAACCACACACACCTTGAAAGATTATATAATATGTATCTTCACCAAACACCATTTGATAAAATTTTAGACAATTTAGTTTTTTTCGCAATTGTATTTACGCTATCAAATCTAGTTGTAAAATATTTCTTTGAAATTAATGACCCAATTTTAGGAATTTTATCAATAATTTCAAAAGCAATTTTATTAATTTTCGCAGCTGACTTAATGAGACACTATGTTAAAGCAAAATCAAAAAGAGAATTCTACGCTCACCACGGCCTAGACTTATTTTTAGTAGTATTTTTAAGTTTCTACTTTTTATTCTACACATACTTAGAAATATTCAGACTATCAATAATTGCAATTATTAAACCACTAGTTTACGATATGAAACACCTTAGAGCAATTGTAGAATTATTTGAAAACGAAGAAAAAACACTTGAACACGAAAAATATAAATAAAATAATTAACTCCAAAATAAATTAAAATTAAAAATTAATCTAAAATTTTATGATAAATAATATTTGGATTCTTCAAACTATCCGCACCACGTAAATCATAAGCAACAATTAATTTTTTATCAACCATATTATCTAAAATTTTTCTTAAATACAAAACATTTTTTGAATCCATCTTATCACCTAAAATTAATCCATACAAATCATCTCCTGACACAAAACCATTCTTTTCTAAAATCCTAATAACTGTATCTTCAAAATTCATTTTCTAAAAATACCTACTCCAAATAAATTAAACATAATAAAATTATAAAAACTAAACTTAAAAACTTTGTCATAAAAAGAAATAAAGACTCACACAAAATAATCTAAAAAATAATTAAAAATTATTTTTTACTCTTTAAAATTTTTAAAACTTTATCAATTTTATAAATTTCTAACTTATTAGTATGCCCCTTAATTAAAGCATGTCCTGAAGTAATAATTGCTTTCTCATAACCTTTTAATAACTTATTTTTATCACAAAACTTAACAACATCATACATCATCTCATCTAAATTTTTATATTTCTTTAAAACCATAAAAGGCTTAACACCCCAAGATAAATTTAATTGTCTTAAAGTTGTCATATCTCTAGTCATAGCAAAAATTGGAACCTTAGGTTTAAATCTTGAAACCTTTCTAGCTGAATATCCTGATTCAGTTGGAGTAATAATTACAGACTTAGGTAAATCAACTGATGCTTGAGCAGCAGCCTTTGTAATAAACAAACTAATAGAATTATTAACTAATTCATGTTCAGTATGTAAAGAATCCATAATAGCCACTGTATTTTTATGTTCATACTCCTTAGCAATTGATGCCATCATAGCAACAGACTTAACTGGATACTTTCCACCCGCAGTCTCCCCTGATAACATAACAGCATCTGTTCCATCTAAAATTGCTTGCGCAACATCTGAAATCTCAGCCCTAGTAGGTCTAGGATTATCCTTCATACTCTCAAGCATTTGAGTTGCAACAATTACAGGTTTCCCTAACTCATTACAAATTCTAATTAAATCCTTTTGAACCCCTGGAACTTGTTCCATTGGAATCTCGACTCCTAAATCTCCACGAGCAACCATAATACCATTTGAAACATTACAAATATCAGATAAATTATCAATAGCCTCCCAATGTTCAATCTTAGAAATAATCTTCATTTTAGAATTATTTTTTTCTAATAACTTTTTAATTGAATTAACATCGTCCGCAGTTCTAACAAAAGATGCTGCAACAAAATCAAAATCATTTTTAATTGCAAAAATAATATCATCCTTATCCTTTTTAGATAAAAAAGTTAACTTAGGACTATGACCCTTTAAAGAACAAGTCTTCTTAGAACCTAACTTTCCACCATTTAAAACTTTAACATGTAAATCTCCCTTCTTAACTGAAACAACTTGAGTCTCAATTAAACCATCATCAATTAAAATAATATCTCCCTTTTTTAACTTATCTAAATCAGCATAATTAATTGTTAAAATTTTATTATTTCCCATAACAACTTTATTTGTTAAAACTAATTTATCCTCATCAGAAAGTTCAACCATTCCTCCCTCAACTTCTCCTGAACGAATTTCAGGTCCTTTTGTATCTAATAAAATAGCAATTTCAGGTGAAACTTTTCTAATATTAGCTACTAATTTTGTAAAATAATCATAATCACCATGTGAAAAATTTAATCTGGCTACTCTCATCCCAGCTTCATACATTTGCGAAATAGTCTTTACAGAATCACTCGCAGGTCCAATTGTTGCAATAATCTTTGTAGAAATCATATAGATAAAAAAAAAAGGTAAAAGTAATTATAAGTTTATGCGTTTTAAAAAGTAGTAAAACTTACTATCAATAAATAAACCAAACTCAAAAATTACAAAAATAAAAATAAAAACTACTAACCATTAAACATAATATTTAAATAAAAATAACATAAAATAATTCTATGACACAAGAAAAAAAACACGACCCAGACTGTATATTCTGTAAAATCATTTCCGAAGAATTTCCTTGTTTTAAAGTTTTTGAAAATGAAAATATTTTAGCATTTTTAGATATATTTCCTGTGAATTTAGGACACATAATAATTGTTCCAAAAGAACATCATGAAAATATTTATCAGATTGATGAAGAAAGTTTAATTCAAATCACAAAACTCTCCAAAATGTTAGCAACAAGATTAAAAAATAAATTAGATTGCCCAGGAGTAAACATTTTACAAAATAATGGAAAAGCTTCAGGACAAGAAGTATCGCACTACCATATGCACATTATTCCAAGATTTGAAAATGATAAAATGGAATTAAACTTTAATTCAAACCCAGCGCCAATCCAAAGTAAAGATGCACAAATCATATTAAATAAATTATTAAATTAATTTTTTTAAAAAATAAATAAATAAAAATGAAAGAAACAAAAACAGAACTAAACTTAAATTTTGACAAACTAGAATTAGAAATCCAATTAATAAATAATAAAATTGAAGTATTAAAAAGTGAAATAAATATAAAAGAACACGACATGAAACAAATCAAAGAAAAAATTAAAAAAATTGACATTAACAGAAATAAAGATAAAATAATTCTAGAAAAAGAAAAAAAAATATTATACAATTAAAAATAATCTAAATTTTAAAGTAAATTAATTTTTAATATAGAATAAAACTAAATAGTAAAATTTTCTTAAAGAAAATTTTATAAATTAGAATTTTAAAAAAGTGAGAACTCAGGGACTTGAACCCCGGACCCCTGCCTCTTCAGGGCAGTGCTCTACCAACTGAGCTAAGTCCTCATCACTTCAATAATATAAATGATAATTAAGCATTTATAAATCTTTCCAAACAAACATTATATTCTAGAAACACTAACTTTATTTCTCCCAGAGTTTTTAGATTCATATAAAGCCTTATCAGCCCTACCAATCACATAACTAACTAAATCTTCCCCTACTAAAAATTCACTAACACCTATTGAAGTTGTAATACTACTATCTACACACACAGATAAATCATCAAAATTTTTTAAATTATAAGAATTTCTTTCTTTTATATTTTCCGTAAATCCAATAACTAAATTATCCTCAATAGACTTTCTCAATTTCTCAGCAACTACATAAGCCCCATCGATACATGTGTCAGGTAAAACAATTCCAATTTCTTCCCCACCATAACGATATGCTACATCAGATTGTCTTAATTCATCCCTAATTAAATCTCCCAAATCACTTAAAACCTCATCCCCAACTTGATGCCCATAACAATTATTAACTTGTGAAAATTTATCCAAATCAAGCATTAAAAAACTAAAATTAGAATTAGAACTTACCAAAGAAGATAAATGACTATCCAAATAATCTCTCCTTCTAAATTTCAAAAGTTTATCCCTAGATAAAAAATCAACTGAATTTAAATGATCTGCTAAACTAGAAAATAATTTATTTTCCAATAAATCATCATAAACTCTTCTTTGTTCAGGAATCATAACATCACAAATTAACTCATTTAATTGTTTTTGTGGATTCCTAAAATCAGAAGAATTATTTAAATTTAAATTATGACTAGAAATATCTATAAAATTTAACAAACTCCAAGGAAACTCTTTTGGTAAATTACCTGTATAATCAATAGAATTATCCAAATTCATCTCAGTTAAATAATCAATTTCATCTTGATTCAATAACGCTTCTGAACTAACCATACACATTACAAACTAATTAAATATATAAATGTATACTCCCATATAATTAAAAAAAAACTATTTTCGGATAAAAAAAAACAATTTGGGATAAAAATATAATAAATTCATAAATAATGAATTATTTATCATCATGTAAAAGTAAAACTAATCTCCTATAATCTTGTTCATATTTTTCAAAATCAATAAATAAAGAATAAAAAGTTCTTTTCTCAAAATACTTTCCAAATCTATCATAAAATCTAATTAATTCCTTTCTTAATAAAATTTTATTATCAATATGTTTTTCCAAATAATTTAAATTAAAAAATAAATTCTCCTTTAACTTACGAATACCATAATAAAATTTAGAAAAAATTGCTAACAAAATTAAAAATAAAAACAATAAACCAAACCAAACTAAAATGTTTGAAAAATTAAACTTATCAGAAATATCATTAAGTAAACTAAATCCATAAGTTAAATTTTTAGAATCATCTGAAAATTCAGCAACACCAACTCCAATATTTCTAGAATTCATAAAATCCTCAATATTTAATTCAATTTTTAAATCATCATTTAATAAATTAACTGCATCAACTAAAACTTTTTCAAAAAATGATTTAATAAATTCTTCATTATATACAACTAATCCTAAAAAATTATCATCATACAAACAAGCTTTAGAAAAAGCATTTCTCTCAGCATTAAAAGAACTTGAAGTATCAGATTCTAAATATACAAAATGATTAAAATAATCCACATAATAATCTTTTTTATCAAAAGTTAAATCAACATTAGAATCTGCCTTAACTAATAATAAAGCATCATCAACATTACCACAACTACTCAAACCATCATAATTAATTCTATACTCACCATAATAAACAGACAAACTATAACATTGTAAATTATTAGTCATCAAATCATAACTATTTTTATAAAACTCATCCAAATTAAATCCTAAATCACCATAAGCTTGTTTAAAATACTCATCAATTTTAAGCCTTGAACCAGAACCATTATTTAAAAATTCATTACCAATACCCAAATAATTTGAATAATAATTTTTTCTCTTTTGTTCTAAAAATTCATAAACAAATTCTCTATCAATATTAAAAGACTCATTAATTTCAGCAACACTAAAATTCTTAACTAAACTAGTATCACAATTTGAATAAGTGCTACCCTTTCCTCCTTCATCTCCATCATCACCAGACCCTGAACCACCTTTACTAGAAGAAGTTTTATCATCATCAAAAATCTCCTGAGCAGAATTATCAATAGCTCCGGAACTTCCACCAGAACTTCCTCCTCCAGAACTTCCTCCACCTGAACCCCCTCCTCCAGTATTACTCCCTCCAGAATTCCCTCCAGAACCAGACTCAGAATAAGTTGTAAAACTTCTAGTTACATTTTTAAAAAATCCATTATCAGATGTAAACTCTAAAATAAAATTTGCATTTCTACCTGGGAAACTTGTTGCATCTAAAACAAAATTGATAACTACACTATCTTGATAATCAATTTTATTAAATCCAACAGTATCTGAAGTTTTTAAATAATAAATACCACTAACAACATTCAAACTTGAAATTACTGAATCAGACGGAATAACTTTAACCTTAAAATTATCTAAACTAAAATTTACACCATTATACAAAGCTGAATTATTAATCACAAAAGTTACATTTAAAATATTACTTGAATCTAAAGTTGTAGGAATTGTAGGAATTACAACATCAAACTCTTCATTTGAAATAAACGCAGTCGCATTTGAAGTCGCATTATTAAAACCATTATACCCAGTTGTTAAATCAACCTTAATATCAGCATTTCCAAAAGTATTAGAATAACCTGAAACAAATAAATATCTTTCCTGACCCTTTAAAACATCAGAACCCAAACTTAAAGTTTGAGTTGCTGAAACAAAACTACTTGAAACTAAACTTCTTAAATTTTCATCAAAACTATCATAAACATTAACTCCAGTTACAACAAAATTATTCCCTGTAAACTTAAAATCTAAATTCTCCAGCATAAAAGGAACACTTGAAAAATTTACCATAAAAAATTCATCATTAAACTTAGAAACTGAAATTGACTTAATTGACTCAGCACTTAAATTTCCAATTAAACCAATATTATCTGATACAAAATTAATTGATGATGAATTTTTACCAGCAATACAAGAAACTGGTTGTAAACCTCCTACATCAGCATTTAAAGCAAAATTAAAATTAATAGTTTCATTTGTATCAATTGAAGTTATCTTAAATGAACTAGCAGTTGTCTTAGTAACTTTACCTGATGGACTACTCCCGTTAACAACTCCAAAAGGTGAAAAAACATTTACTAAAACATTATTTAAAGTAGAATTTTGATAATTTTTAACACTACAAGAAACATTAAAATTATCCCCATAATTTAAATTACTTGGAAATGATGAAGAAATATTTACTTCAAAAAACTTTTGAACTGGACTATAATAATCCGAATACAAATTTGAAAATACCTTTGAACCTGAACTAGTTTGATCAATAAAATCACAATCTAAAATTGAATCAGAAGGAGTTACATTTGAATACCTAATTAAAGAAAAATACGCAAAACTATCACAATCAAAATTAGTTGTTCTCGCAAATAATTGTTCATCAATAACTGCCTGATAACTAACATCATTACTTGCCTTTAAAGCACTTAACAATAAATTAACTTCATTTGACTTTTCAAAAACAGAACAATTAGTTCCAAAACAATTATTTGAATTTAAATTTGTAAAAGATTCCAAATTAACTCTTGAAGTAAAAATTGAATAATCTCCAGTATAATCAGCAAAATTCCAAACAGCAGTTAAAAACTCACTATCAACCCCATAATTTGAATTTGCTAAAGAATATGAAATAATTTGTTTTGCTTTATCAAAAAATTTTTCATCTCCCAATAATTTATATGAATAAAATAAAGAATTTAATCTTTTAGCCTGTGAAATATTATCAAAACAACTATAATCAGCAGAAAAAACATCACAATCCTCAGCTTTTCCATAACTATACTCAACAAAATAATTTAAACTATTATTTGAAAAATTATCCACTCTACTCTCATAAATTATTGAATCATAAAACCCACCAATCATACTAGACTGACGATTTGAACCAGATTGTTTAAAAATTTGTAAACTTGGATTATAAGTTGAAACTTCATTTTCACAATCAAAATCTAAATTTTTAAAATCACAACTTGAAAATCTACTCTCATTAGTTTTCTCAACTTCATCAAATAAATTATAAACACTCGAAAATAAATTATTTCCTAAACTTTCAGAACTAAAAAACATTGATAAAACTGAACCTTGAAAATTATCATAATAACAAGAAAAATCATCCCAAACATATTTTCCCTCAGGATCACAAAAATATCTTGAAGAACTAACTGATAAATTTGAAACATCCTTAAAAGATTGTCTATCTAAACTTTCATTCTCCGTAACTACAATTGTTAAATTCCCACTCGGAAACTTTAACCTACTCCCATTAACTAAATCAAAATTAAATTGACCCTTATGAGCAAATTGATCAATAAAATTTAAAGTCTCAAAAAAATAATTACTTCTATTAATAGGTAACTCACTATAAGATACATTATACTCCTTAAAATTTAAACTAACATTTTTAACAAAACCACGAACATAACTCCCATAAGTAAAATTAGTATCAATAACATTCAAACTATTTTTAGAATGTGGAAAATAAAAATATGGCATATCTAAATTTTTATGAAAACTTGTAAAATCACCTAATAAATCCAAAATTAAATATTGTTCATAACTAAAATCACAAGAATAATCCTCAGTTAAAAAACTACAAGAAACACCATTTTCTAAAAATAATTTATACACTGAATTTTGAGAAAAAAAAGATTTTAAATAAAAATCATTTGTAACATAAGATAACTTTTTATACAACTCACCTGAATACTTTAAATCAACAACATTACAATTTGAACTAATACAAATTGAATCTAAAAATTTACTTTTATCTAAAACTAAATTAATCAAACTCTCATCACCATTAACTAAATATAAATCAACAAAAGAATTCAAAATTAAAGCAGAATTTTCATAATTATTCACAACTACATAACTAGATAAATTTTCAGCTAAACTTAAAAACGTATTATTTCCTGTTAAAACATAAAATTTAACTAAACTAGAAATTGTTTGACCAAAATTATTTCCTTGATGTGAAATTAAATTATTCTCACAACTTAAATCTCCAGTAAATATATCACAATCAAAATTACTTGACTTAATATAACTTAAAGCATAATCATAATAACTTTGATTTCCAAAAGTTGAATATAACTCTAAAAATGCATCAGCTAAAATTGCTTGTTTAAAACTTCCCGAAACATTAAAATTATCGGAAATTGGATTTGAATTATCACAAACAAAATCATTACTTCTAAAATCACAAGAACCTAACAAATTCATTGAAAAACTCTCATTAATTTTAGTTAAATAATAACTTTGATTATCTGTATCAATATTATATAAATCAACTAAATTTTTAACCATATAAGCCCAATCATACATATATTTACAATCTGAATCATTTGCTAAAACACTACACTTATTAGAAACTTGACTACTTACATTATTTGATAAATTTAAAAACAAATTTTTAGAAAAATTATCATTAACTAATTTAATTGGCATTAAAAAATAATTTTTAAAAACTTTAACTCCATCAATCTCAATATTATACTTTAAAGCAGTTGATAATTCAGACTCATAAGTTCTATCTAAATTAAAATTACAATTCCAAACTCCACTAGAAGTTTCAACAAAACTACAATTTTTATCAACTAACTTATAATCCTCCTTATAATAAAAAATAGGATCAATTAAACCATCACCAATTAATGTAACATTTAAATTATCTTCATCTAAATCATACATAAAATTATCATAAGAAAAAGCAACACTCAAACTTAATAAAAAAGTTAAAATCCAAAATCCTAAAAATTTAATATTTCTCATCTTAAAAATTATTTTTTAGAAAAAATACCTTTTAATTTATTCCCTAAACTTAAAGATTTCTTTTCCCCAACATCCTCTTTAGTTTTCACTTCAGCAACATTAATTTTATCATCATTTTTCTTATCAGCAACATCATTTAAATTTTTATCTAAACTTGTAACACCTAAAGTATCCCCCTTATCATCAGCTTCAGACTCACTTAAAACAGTTTTATCAACTTTTGAAATATCATTATTTAATTCCTCTAAACTTTTATCAAAATCTAAACTTGGAATTGAAGGTAAATCTAAAGATTCTTCAGAACTTGACTTTTTCTCAACTAAATCATTCTCAACTTTAGTTTCAACTTCTTTTTTTTTAGGTCTTCCTCTCTTTTTCTTAACAATTTTTTCTAAAACATCTTCCTCTAAATTAGCTTCCTTAATTTCTTCAATAACTTCCTCCTTATCAAAAACTTCTGGATCTTCTCTAACTTTTTTAGGTCTTCCTTTAATAGATTTTTCCTCCAATTTATCTTCAGAATTCTCCTTTGGAATTTCTGGCAAAGAATCAATACCAGAAACTTCCTCTGGAACTTTAACACCCTCATCTGAATTTTCTGGTTCACTAACTTCCTTTGGAGATTTTTCAGAATTTACTTTATCCAATTCCTCTTGTTCTAATTCTTCCTCAGTTTTTTTAGGTTTTAAATCTTCAATTGATCTATCAGAATTTTTATTAGTCATCTTAGTTAAAAAATTTACACCTGAAACCTTAATATCTCCTCCAACAATTTTATTTAAATCATAAACAACAGACTTTACATACTCTAAATCAGAATTTACAGTTTCAACCTTTTTAGCAAAATCATCCTTTGTAATAACACCCTTAATCTTAGTTGTCATAGAATCCATATCCTTAATTAAATCCTTAATCATTTCATCATACGCATCAGTTTTATTCTTAACCTTATTTAAAGTTTCTAACTTATCAGAAAACTCTCCAAAAATAATTTCAACTTTTCCAGTTTTTCTCTCAACAACTTTTTCAATATCTTTTAAATCTGAAACTTTTTGCTTTAAATTATTTAAAACTTCAAACATTGAATCAAAAGATTTTATTTTCTTCATTAAATCTTTATAATTTTTCAAACTCTCCTCAACTAAACCTAACTTATCTAAAGCCTTTGTAGTATTAGATTCATTAATATCAATCTTTTTCTCCATTAAAGAAAATCTTTTCTCTAAAACTTGTGGATCAAAATCACCAATAATTAAATTTGCTTTCTCAAACTTACCTTCAAACTCAGCCATTCTCTTATCAGTTGACATAACCATCCCTCTAAGTTCACCAACTAAATCTTTTTGAATACTAATCTTCTCATCAAACCCAACTAACTTAGAATCATTAGACTCTAACTTACCTGAAAAAATATTAAAATCCTTAACAGCAGTTTTTAAATCCTCATCAAACCGCTTAACATCTTCACCTAAATTTTCAATTGAATTTGGATTTTCTAAATTCTCATTTTCATTAACATCTGAAACTTCACCATTAACTGGTTGATTTACAGAACTAACCAAATTAGCAGAACTCATAGAATTAATTTTATCTTCTAACTCTTTAATTTTATTTACTAAAACCAAAGCTTCCTTTTTAGAAACATAATTACCCAAATCAGTTTGAGTAATTTGATTTGGTTGATTATTACTAGCATTATTTTGACTTAAATTTTGTAACGCAAAATTATCAGACTCATCATTTAACAAATGCCCAGCAAATTCATTCTGAATAATATACTCAACTACATTTTCAGGCCAACCATTTGAAACCAAACTTAAACTAATTTGAGAAAAACTAGTTCCAGAACTAATAGATTTTTCAATAAATTCTAACAATCCATCATAATCATTTCTTGAAATTTCTATATCAAAAATTTTAACAATATTATTATCTTGAGGAAAAGATACCATACTTAAAATTCCATTTTAGTTACTTTTAAAGACTTATAACTAGTATATAGGAGTAAAGTTAAGTTTACTTAAAAAATAAAAATAAATACATCAAAAAATAAAACAAAATAGTTTGAAAATCAAAAGAAAAAGAAAAAGAAATTATAAATGAAAATAAAATAAAAAATGAAAATAAAAAGATTATTTATGTTTATCCATAAACTCTTTTAAATTATCAATATAGATATCAACCATTTTAAACCTACCCTCTTTTAATTTATTCTTAGCAAGTTTTAAATCCATTCTAACATCCTCAACATCCTCACCAGCAGCCTCAAGTTCATCAATCTTATTTGACACAACTTTCAAATACTCAGCTGACTCCATATACTTATTTAATAAAGCATCATCTAACTTATGAGGATCATGAACAGGAGGTTTAATATTAATAAACCAAGGCTTACCTTCATTATATCTAGGATTTTGAAATAAACCAGTTCCAACATTCATACGTGTAATTCTCATTGCAAAATCTTCACCATACTTAGATTTAACTTTATCAATATCACCCATACTCTTAGTATTTAATTGAATTTCAGTTAAAACATTTCCTTGTAAAGCTTCCTTAAAATCCGCACTTACTTGTGAAACCATTAATACTCCAATTCCCCACTTTCTAAATTCTCTCGCTGCTTTCTCTAAAGCTAAATATCCTCCAGACCCTCCATACTTTTCAAGCATTCTATGAATCTCATCAAACACTAAAAGCATCCTTAACTGAGATGTTTCACTCCACTTCATTTGAAAAATTGTATCAACAATATTTGAAACAGCAACATCATACTCACCAGCCTTTAAAGCATTTAAATTAAAAATTGTAACTTCACCTGGATTCATATAATCCTTAAAATCTAAATCAATCTTTGGACTCTCAACATTATAAATAATTCCCTTATACGATTTTACATCATTCTCAGTCATTCCAAACTTTTTATAAAATTGCATAATCTTTTCATCCTTATTAGTTCCTAAAAACCCAGTCCACTGAGCTGTTGGATCAAAAATTACAACTGGAATATTTTTATCTAAAACTCCCTCAACAAAAATTGAAGAAGTAACAGACTTACCAGCACCAGTAGAACCAGCAACTAACCCATGAGTTAAAAAATCATCAACATTAAAATAAGCAGGTTTATCAGACCCTCCAATCTTTCCAACTAAAACAGACCTAGGACCTGGTTGAGGAACTTGTTTCATATTAGGTAAAACATACTTTGAAGCCTTCATTTTCGCAATCCTAATTTTAATATAAGTATAAATTGAATACCCAATAAAAGCAAACCCAAACAATGCTCCAACTAAAGCTAAAATTCTATCCTCAGTCCAAAAAATTGGATTATAATTAAAATACTCTTCCTTTGAAAAAGACATAGAATTTACATTAAAATCTAACTTAGCATAATAATTTCCAACACCTCTTGAAGCATTATAAACTAAAGTCATTTCATGAAAAAAAATTAAAGCAATATCATCAATTAAATTTTCACCTAAATCATAAGTCCCATTAGCAACTAACTCATCATCTAAAGTATAAACTTTAATATCAATACTCCCCTCACCCAAACTATAATCTTTTTTAAAAGTTGAAAAATCTAAACTTAAAATTAAATTTCTAAAAGAAGGTTCAGTTAAATCTAAAAATTGTGCATCAATCTTTTTAACATCATAAACTGGTAAAACTCTAAACTCAACTGGAAAAAATTCAACTAAACCATTTGAATCATAAACAATAATATCTGAAGAAAATTTTTTATTAAATAAATTATTAGAATCTACTGAATCAGATAAATATAAACTCTTTGAAATCTTAAGTTTCTCCCCAGGTAAAATTCTATACTTCTCAACAGAACTAGAATTAAACTCACTAAAAAAAGAAAAAATTTCATCATAAGAAACATTAATAGTCATCTCATCTAATCCAACATTTTCAACTACCAAACTAAACATAGTATTTGAATTATTATAAATTCCAACATAACTATTTGACCCATCAAAATTAATTTTATACACTAAAGAAGAATTCCCACAATCAATATAACAATTTAAAGAATTCTCTCCACTTGAACAAAAATTATCTCCACAAAAAAGATTTTCCTTAAAACCATCTTGTGCTGAAAAACCAACAAATGTAAAACTTAAAACTAATACAAAAAATAAAATAAATTTATTTAAAAAATTAAAATTCATTTTAATTTTTCCCTCCATGTTTATTCATAAAATCCTTTAAATTCTCAATATACACTTCAACCATTCTAAATCTTCCTTCCTTTAATTTATTCTTAGCTAACTTTAAATCCATTCTAACATCTTCAACATTAGTCCCTCTAGCCTCTAAAGCATCAATAAACCCTGAAACTTGTTTTAAATAATTTGAATAATTCATATACTTAACCAATAACTCATCAGATAACTTATGAGGATTATGAACAGGTGGTTTAATATCTACAAACCAAGGTCTTCCCTCATTATAATGAGGATTTTGAAATAACCCAGTCCCAATACTCATCCTAGTAATTCTCTCAGCATAAATTTCTCCATATTTAGATTTAGCCTTTGCAATATCAGACATACTCTTAGTATTTAATTGAATCTCAGTTAAAACATTTCCTTGTAAAGCTTCCTTAAAATCCGCACTTACTTGTGAAACCATCAATACTCCAATTCCCCACTTTCTAAATTCTCTCGCTGCTTTCTCTAAAGCTAAATATCCCCCTGAACCTCCATACTTTTCTAACATCCTATGGATTTCATCAAACACTAAAAGCATCTTTAACCTATTAGCTTCTCCCCACTTCATTTGGAAAATTGTATCAACAATATTTGAAACAGCAATATCATACTCACCAGCTTTCAAATTATTTAAATTAAAAATTGTAACTTCACCTGGATTCATATAATCCTTAAAATCTAAATCAAACTTAGGAGTATCAACATTATAAATAATTCCCTTATATGATTTAACATCATCCTCAGACATTCCAAACTTTTTAAAATACTTTAAAATATTTTCATCCTTATTACTACCTAAAAATCCAGTCCACTGCGCAGTTGGATCAAAAATTACTACAGGAATATTTTTATCTAAAACTCCCTCAACAAATACTGAAGAAGTAACAGACTTACCTGAACCAGTAGAACCTGCAACCAAACCATGAGTTAAAAAATCATTAACATCAAAATAAGCTGGTTTATTAGTCCCACCAATCTTTCCAATTAAAACAGTTGAATCTCCATTAACAGGTAACTTTTTCAAATCAGGAATAATATATTTGGATTTTTTAAATAAATTATCTCTATAATTTTTATAAAATCTATATCCAACATATACAACAATAGGAACAATAATAATTAATAATAATAAAATTTTTCTATCTGTTGTCCAAAAACTTACAGCATACTTAAAATTTTCTGAAATTTCAATTGTCTCAGACCCAACAGTCATAAAAACTGAAAACTTATACTCACCAATAGGTAAACTTGAATTTGCAAAATTACTAAACCCTAAAATCTTTTCATAATTTTTTCCATTCTCAACTAATAAACTTTCCTTTTTTTCTAAATAAATTGAATCATTTAAATTTGCACTATCCCCAATACTTGAAATTACATACATAACCTCAGCATTAAATTTATCTGAATCCTTATTATCCACATCAAAATTAAACTCAAAATAATCTGAAGTAAAAACACTATCCTCAAGCTCTAAATTAATATCAATAGTTGACCTATTAATAATATTAATTGCTAAAGGTAATTGCTTTAACCCTCCTTTCTCTGAATACACTAAAACATTTCCAGAAACTAAACCTAAATCAGAATCAGCTGGAATCTCAACTTTAAAATTTAATTGATTTTGAGTTCCAGGAACCAAAGTTAATTCTGTTTCCTCAAAAGTAATATATTCTTGTAAATTATTTGTAACACCAAATCTAAAAGTTTTCTCCTCCTCTAATTTTGAAATTAAATAATAAATAACATCCTTACTAGTTCCAACTTTAATATTTGGACTTAAATAATTTGTATAATGACCAAAAGGAAACTCTAAACAATCCTCAGCACAGTTTCTTAAATCCTCACCATTATCACAAATAAAATTTCCACAAGTTAAATATAAAAAAGCTTGAGGACTACAATCCTCTGAACAACTTTGAGGATTCTCCCCAGTATTAACATCACAAATATTATCTCCACAACTTCCCTTAATATCAAATAAATCTTCAATAACTCCACCAGCACCACCAGCACCAGAAGCTGTAGCACCTGAACCTCCAGCCCCAGATGATGAACTACTTGAAGAACTACTTCCTGAACTTGAACTTCCACCAGATGAACCTCCTGAACTTCCACCAGAACTTCCTCCTCCTGAAGAAGAACCTCCTGAACTTCCCCCATTAGAACCTCCAGAATTATCTTCATTCTCATTTCCTTGACCAGAATTTCCAGTATCACTATCACTAGCTAACTTTTGAGTTGTTAAAATATATGAACTCATATTTTTAGTTGAAAAATATGCTAAAAAATTTTCTTCATCAATCTTAACCGGTCTTAAATCAACCCAATCACTAGCATTACAATCATTAGGATTAAACTCACTACACTTTTTAAATAATAACTCACCTGGATTAAAAACCTGTGAATTTTCTAAAGATTTATCTAAAAACTTTTTATAATTAATTTTAATTTCAGCTTCACTAAAACTTGTTTTATTAGCATCAACTGAAAAAGTAAGTAAACTTGTATTTACAGGTAAATCAACTAAAACATCATTAAAATCTGTAACAACAACTGGATTTGAAACCGTATTTGTATTATTAATTAAATCAAAAGTTGAATCCTTAAATAAAATATTAACTTGATTAACATTTGAAACATCTTCTCTATCAGTAATCTCAAAATCAACATTTAAATTAATTTTTCTATTTGAACTTTTAATATTTTGAGAATTATTATTATAATCCACAGTCACACTATCAAAAATTACCTCATTTGAATCTGGAGAAAATGAAGTTAAATTTAATTTCACATAAGGATTAGTATTATTAATTTTTAAAACAATCTCTGGAAAAGTATCTAAATAATTTGACTTTAAACCCCTATTAGAACTACTATCATTTGCAAAAGCAACTAAAATATATTCCTTATTTAAATTAAAATTATTTAAATCAAAACTATACTTATTTAACCCTAAATCAGATGAAACTAAACTTGAAAATTCAGAAACATACTTCGCATTAAAACTTGACCTAAAAGATAAACTCTTATTTAAATCATTATTTTTAATAACAAAAGATACATCTTTCCCATTTAAAGATTCATAATTATAATAATTTCTAAAATTATCCAAACTTAACTTATAATCATAATCAACAACAATATTTTTAAATTCAAATTGTCCTGGACTATTAGTAATTACTCTAACTGGAACTCTACAAGTATCCTCAATAATTGAATGCTCACTTAAAATTCCTAAACCATAAAGCATTGAATAATCTAAACTATAAATGTCAAAAATATAATTAAACCTCCACTTATCAACCTCACAAGTTTTAAATCCTTTATTTAACTTTGAAATAAACTTAACATTTGAAAAAGTTTTACCAACAGTTAAATTTGAAACATTATCAATTAAAACTGAAGTATTTAAACCAACACTAATATTATAATTAATATTTTCATCAAAATCAATAATTTCTAAATAATTACTAGTTAAAGTTTTCTTTGACTTTTGATACTCATCTAAAACATCAACTCTAAAATTTTTAGGTAAATAACTTCCAAGTTCACTAAACCTTTTCAATTCCAAAAAAGAAGTAACTAAATCTTGATAAAAAACAATTTCCCCACCAGCTAAAGTAACTACAACAATATCCCTATTTAAACTATCTGTATAAGTCTCAACTCCTTTAGGTCTTAAACCAGAAATTGAATCTAAATTATTAAAATTCCCAGCATCAAAAACTAAAACTCTATTATTCAAATAATCTGAAATAAATAACTTTCCAAAATTAAACTCAACATCAATTGGAGACTTTATAAAATCCTCAGACCCAATCGCAAAAATTGATTGTGAAAAAGCTAAACTAGAAAAATTCGTCTCAGAATTTGACATTAAAAAAGATACAACCTCCGAATTCCCAGAATCAATAGCAACTAAATTAATATTACCATTATAATCAAAAACCTCTAAAGAAGTTAAATAAGTAAAACTTAAATCCTCTGCCTTTCCAGTTATTTCATAAACCTCAGTAAAATTTAAATCTAAAACTTTAATAGAAGATGAATCTAAATCAATAACAAAATAATTATCATTAAACTTTTTAATATCTGATAATTTATAATTAAAAGAATCCAAATTAAAAGTTGCTAAATCTTGAGAAAACCTAAAAGTTTTATTACTTGAAACATCAGTTGCAACAACTTTATTATCATAACTAAATAAACCTGAAACTAACTCAAACTCATTTGGAAAACTCCCGATAGAAAATGTTTTCAAATCTAAATTACTTAAATCAGAAACATCAACTCTATACAACCTTTTATCTAAACTCTCATAAAAATAAATTGAACCATTTAAATAAACTACATCTAAAATAGAACTAAACTTTTGAGAACCTATTTTTGGAACTAAATCAAAACTTAAATCTGACACAACTGAATTTTTAGGTAACTCAATATAAAAAACATCAGAACTTAACCCATTTTTATTAAAATCAAAAGAATTTAAATTTTTATTATTATAATTAAAAGTATTAACCAAACCTAAATTATCTCTAGAAAAAATTACTCTATCATTTAATAAAACATCAGCAGAACTACTCTCCCCAGAAAAAATTACATCTAAACTTCCATCAATTAAATAAGAATTACTTGGAACCGCATCAACAATACTAACATTAGTATTAGCTGGTAAAGTTAAAGAAAAATTTTCTCCACCACCTAAAATATTAGAATTTAAAACTTTATCAAAATCATAAACTAATCCATAAACAGAATCAATTGATGATAAGTCATCAACCATAAATTCTACATTATAAGAATCATTATTAATTCTAACCTTTGAAAAATTCTTAAAATTAGGAGAATAAACATCCTTAAAACTAATTGAATCATTTGACTCAACTTCCACATAACCTCTATACTCAACACAATTTCCTATCCCAATAAATAAAATAAATAAAATAAAAATTAAATTAAATTTTCCTCCAATACTTGACTTATTCATTTTGACTACCTCCTAAATTTACTCTCATTATTAAATCCTCTAACATATTTGACTTCACAAAAGGCATCATACAACCAATGTTTAATCCATCTCCAACTCTCCCATAATAATCAGTTTCACAAACCTCATTAGCTACTTTAAACTCATAACCAAACTTATCAAACTCACCATCATAACTCGCACTTGAATTAAACTCAACATTTGAATTTATTTCATAAACATTCGCTCCTAAAACATCAACCAATTTACTTGAACTTGTTGGATTAATAACATTAATATTAACATCCACTAAAGTTAACTTAATTGGAACACTAATTGATTCACCAGACACAATATCAGTCACTAATAAAAATTCTTCTAATTGAGCTTTAACAATGTTTGTAGTATCAAAAGATACAATAAACTCAGATACTTTTGTATCCTCATCCATTTCAACAATTGTTGAATTTTTACCCTCAAAATTAATTAAATTATTATTTGAACTACTAATATTAAATGTTCTACTTGAAGAAATTAAGTTATATAACTTAACAGTTTCCAATTCACCCTTAGCACCATTAGCTGAAACATAATCACCCTCAATTAAATCCAATTCAAAACTTAAAACTGAACCAGCACTAGCAGCAGCTCCAGCAGCATCAGAAGCCCCTCCAGCACTCTCACCTGCATCAGCAGAAGAACCTGAATTAATTAATTTAATTATTTTCTCCTTTGAACTATTTTTAACTACATAATTAGCAACATCTGAAATTTCACAACTAAATCTAAAATCTCCATATTCATAAGGATGGAAATTTAAACTAGCCAAAGCATTTTCAGTTAAAACAGATTTAAATAACTCAAATCTATCAACATAAAAAGCACCCTCAACTGGATCTTGTCCAACATTTTCAAAACTTAAAACTAACTTATCTAAATTTGAATTACAAATTGAATTAAACTGACTTAAATTAATATCTGGATAAGATAACTTACCTTTTACTTCTCCTAAATCAAAATTAACTAAACAATTAGTTTCATCTAAAATACTTACAGTCAAATTCAAAGTTAAATTATTTGGATTATTAACAACAAACCCTAAACTAGCAAAACTTGAAACATCATTTAAATTTGGACTATTCCACTCTAAATCCATAACACCATTAGTTGCAACACCAGAAACATTTAATCCTAAACTTCTATCACCATCCTCATTAAATTCACTTGAAGATAAACTATTAACATTAGCACTAGATCTAAATCCAATTGAATCCTCTCCAACAAAATTTTCTAAATTACCAAACACTTCAGGATTACTTGAAAATTGACTACCTAAAATAATAGCTTCCCCAATCTCTAAAGTTTCCTCGGTAATTGTTTGTTCTAAAACAACTTTTGATAATTTTATACTAGCTCCAGCCCCACCATTAAATACAATATAAACATTTTTAATTTGTTTATTTGAACCAATAAATGCTGAATTTGATAAAGAACTTTCTCCAGAAAATACTGTCTCAAATCCACTAGGAGTTTGAATTAATAAATCCCAAGTAGTTCCACCAGATAACTCATTAAACTCAACACTTACAGTATCTAAATTATTAAAACCTAAATCCTCAACTGGAGAACTTGTTTCATAAACTGAAATATTTGTTTTAGTATCAAACCCTACAAATAACTCACTAAATTGAGCAGTAACATTAGTTGCATCTTCACTATTCCAACTATAAATAACTCCATCAACATTCACAACAGACCCTAAAACATACTTAGGTAAAACTGCTGGTTTATGCATATAAAATTTAGTATCAAACTTTTCAGTTGGATTTGCTACAGTTTTATAAGATTCATAAACTTCACAAACTAAAGGCATATTAAATTGATTAGACAATTCACCTGAAATTGTTGAAGGTGTATTCCACTTAGGTTCAACATATACTTTAACAGTTGCTAAATCACTAAAACTCTTATTATAATAATTTTGCTTTGAAACAAACGCAGATACATTATGAACTCCCGCTTCTAAATTAATACTTGGATTCCATAAAATCTTACAAGTTCCTAAAACATCAGTTTGACAAGTTCCTAAATCAGTAACTCCATTTAATTTAAACATCACATTTGAATTATTAACATTTAAACCAGTCGCACTATCAGTAACTAAAACACTAACATTACTTTGTGTAATATCTAATATATCTAAAGACTCTCTAAATAAAATATCATTCTCAACTGTTAAACTCCCAATTAAAGTATCTCTAACAACAACAACATTTCTTTGAGCAATAACTTCATCAGGACCAATTTGAATCTTAGCTGTTAAATTATAATTACCTAAAACAGTATTATCAATATTCCAATTAAAAGCTCTACTTGAACTTAAAACCTTTGAACCAGCTGAACTCTCTAAAGACCAAGTTGTATTATAAGATAATGAATTAGTAATATCAGACCCATCAATATCAGTTACTTCAAAATCAAAATTATAATTATCTTGATAAATTAAAATATTATCTAATGGACTTAAAATCTTTAAACCATATCCACCTAAAATTTGAATTTCACTTGAAGTATTTCCACTATTATAATAACTCTTACCTGCTAAAACTGAAACATTATAAATTCCAGCAGTTAAAACATCAGGATTCCAATTAATCTCACAAGTTCCTAAATTATCAGTATAACAACTTCCAATTTGATCTAAAGTATTAAACTCAGTTGCATTAGTTGTAAAATTCACTTGTGAATTAATTACAGGATACCCATAAAAATCCTTTAAATTTACTGTAACATTTACATTATTACAAGCAATTGAATCATATAAATACAAACTACCTAAACAAGTAGCAGGATAATCATAACTAATAGTTGGAATAATATTTCCAATTAAAGTTACATTTCTAACAGCTTGAGCTCCAGCTTTTACAAAATTTGAATCATCATCTTTTGGACGACAAATTAAACTATAATCTCCTGGACTATAAGTTGTAAAATTCCAAATATATTGTAAACTCCCTGGAACATTAGGTCCAGATAAATTATAAGTATTATTAGATAATAAAATACTCTCACCTAAATTTGAATCTAAAACTAATTCAGCTGGGTAATTTTGAATTAAACTATTAACATTTAAAGAATCAAAATATTTACAATGAAAATCAATAGCCCCTTGAGTTGCTAATAATGAAGTTACAACATTAGAAGATTTATCAATCACATTATTTAATGGAACAGTTTGAACAAAATCTGAATCTGCTTTTCCAAAAATTGAAATATTTGTAAATACAAAACTTCTACAAGTATCATCTAAACATTCAGTTGAATCAACTTTTAGATATCCATTATAATTTCCTCTAGCTGTAGCTGAAAACATATCCATTGAAAATGTCTTAGACTCAGAAACTGCTAAAGATGAATAACTAGCAGGAGTAAAAGAAATTGTAAAATCACTATTATCTAAACCTTGCTTTAAAGTTCCATTATAAATTGAAATATCAACATTATCTAACTTATCATTACCATAATTTTGAATATTAACTAAACCAATATTTTGAGGATTAAAACCAACATTTAAATCAAATTTTTCTAATTCATTTGAAATAATTCTAACTCTATTAGTTGGATCAATATTAACTGTAAAAGTATCTGACACAAATCCATTACTTGAATCCACATTCTTCCAATTACTTAAAACAAAAAATAACTTATTTCCATTTCCAACATTTTCATCTAATGTAACTCTAACTGTAGTTAAACAAAAATTCCCAGTTAAAATAGTTCCACAATTAACAATTGAATTTGTAGCATCAACCTTTAAACCATCACCACTAAAAATTAATTGTGAATTTTTCATTCTAGCTAAACCATCATTATCCAATTTAACTTGTAAATCAAAACTATAATCCTCTCCAACATAAATCGGATCAGCATTAGATACTTGAGGACTTAAAGTTAAACTTCCACTAGTTGTTCCAACCGCATTAAATACATTTGTAAATGTTTGAGTTTGATTTTTATTTCCAATATTTGTAGCAACAACTTCAACTGAATGAAATCCAGCAACTCTAGGAGTAAAAGTATAACTATCAAAACTATCTGGTGAAGTAAAACCTCCTTGAGGGAAATTATAAACAAAAGTATTTCCATCAGGTTCAGCAATATTAAAAGTTAAATCTCTTAAAGTAACAGGAGTTGCTGTAATATTTGAAGTAATTACAACTGATTGTTCAGCAACTTCCAATAAAGCAACATCTGATGTAACTGAATTAATAACTGGAGGTGAATTTGAAATAAAAAATGTGAAATCATCTGTTCCAACATTTCCAACTAAATCTTGAGCAACAACTTCAAAAACAGTAGTTCCCTCAGTCCCTCCAAAATAAGTAGGTAATTTATCAGTTAATTCAAATCTATTAATTCCACCATTATATACTAAATCTTCTCTTAAATTAGTATCAACTCCAATTCCTGAAACTGGTCTAATATATACTCTAGATAAATTATTAACTCCGTTATTCTCATCAACCCAAGATGACCAACTCATATTCTTTAATGGACTAACTCCTGGAAATCCTCCAGTAACTGGTGAAGAGGGTTCAGCATTAGTAATTCCAAAACTTCTAATAATTGGAGCAGCATTATCTAAAACAAAATCATAACTCTTTACAGCCTTATTCCCTGCTCTATCAGTTAACTCAACTAAAATAAATTTATTACCTGAAACTCCAGCCCCCTCACTCATTGAATAAGTAGTTCCACAAGTATTTCCAGAAACTGCAACAGATACAATTTCATCATCTCCACCATCTAATACACCATTATCACTATAAAAAACTTTACAAATATCATATAAAGGTTCTCCAGCAGTTAATGAAAATGTTTGTGAATCCCCTGATTTAATTAAAGAACCAGAAAAAGATTCTCCAGTAATTACAGGATTTAAATTATCAACATTTAAACTTACAGTCTTACTATTTAAATTATCTAAAGTATCTTTAGCTTGAACTGTAAAAATATAAGTCCCATCAGAAATTCCAGTTGTATCAATTGTACATGAATAAGCATCAGCACCCTCACTAACCATATCATAAGTAGTTCCATCAACAATACAATCATAAGTTGTATCAACTCCCTCATCAGCAGCATCATTAATAGTTGCAAATAATTTCATATTCCCTGAGATATAATTTCCATCAATCCCTGAAGTATAAGCTCTCCCATCACTATTTGAAACTTTATAAATATTAATAGTAGGAGCATTATTATCAATTTTAAAATTTCTAACTAAAGATTTTTGATTTCCTGAATTATCAGTTGCTTTAACAGTTACAGAATGATCCCCATCTGAATATCCAGTTGTAATTACATCAAATTCACAATTTCTAGTTAAACCTGAACCAGAACAAATCATCAAAGTTTCAACTTCAGAATCAACTTTAGCTTTTGCATTTGCAAAATTTGCTTCAGTAATAGTTGCTAAAACTTTATGAGTATTCTCCGTAACTAATCCATCAGCAGGATCACTAATTACAACAACAGGTAATGTATTATCAATTTTTAAATCAATAGACTGACTTCCAACTTTACCAGACTTATCAGTAGCTGAAACTGTTAAAGTTTTAGTTCCATCTCCACCAACACAAGGTTTTGTTGTATCAAAAGACTTTGAAAATTGATTTGCTGAAATATATGTCATAGTTTCAGTACAACTTCCAATAGTAAAACTAACTAAACTATTATCTCTATTTACATCAACAACATTAGCTTTAACTGAAATTGAACCTTTAACATATTGATCATTTACTAAAGTTGTAATAGTTACAACTGGTAAAGTTGTATCCAAATAAAAATCAAAATTCTTTGAAGTTGGATTATCTAAACTATCCTTAGCTGTAATAGTTACTGTATTTTTTCCTTCAACAAAACCACTCGCATCAATTGCAGCTGAAACTCCACAACTTTGTCCAGATGCAACACACTGATTTACAGATTGGGAAATAACTTCCTTTATAGTTAAATCAACATTTGAACTCACAGTCCCAGTAATATCTGCTGTATCTCCAGTCCCACTTAAATAAGTTTTACTTTGTGTTAAACTATTTAACACAACCCCAGTTTTAATAACCTTTAAATTAACTGTTGTAAATCCACGATTTCCAGCTTCATCCCAAGCTTCAAAAGTAATAGCATAAGTTCCATCACCTAATGAATTTGTATTTTTCACCATATCTAATTTTGAAAAAGTTCCAGCATTTACTCCATTAGTCCCAGAATCATAAATATTACCTAATCCTGAACCTGTAACACGAACTCTATCAATTTGATTATCATCAGATACATCAATTTGAAAATTTGTATTTGGACTACAAGCAGTTCCATAAGTTAAAGGTAAACCTGCACAACCTGAATCAACAGTAGCAGTATTAATTGTAGGTTCTGTATCATCTACAAAAATACTAAATGTTTTATCATCTTTATATAAAGATTGATCACGAATTCTTAAATTAAAAGTATTTGTTCCAGAACTTCCTGGAACTACAACACTAGCTGACCAATTACCCTCACTATCTTTTGAAAAAGATTTATCATAAGCTGTATCTTCAGAATACCTTATATCTTTCATATCATTTAATCCATCAACTCCAATAGTTAAAGGATTTAAATTAACAAATACATTAGCATTAGCTCCAGGTTTATAATATGGTTTTTCAACTGTAATTGTTTGAACTTTTGGTCCAACATCATCAATATAAACTGTAACAGATTTTTCAAAAAATGATCCTTGAGAAACTAAACTCTCATCTTGAATTTTAACTTTAAAAGTATAAGCATTAACACCATTTGATTTAGTCATTGCTGAAAATCTAACACACTTACTATCAGCAGCTGCAATTAAACTACCTTCAGAAGGAGTAGGTCCTGGAAAACTCCCTGTAATTGGACTTTGTTCAATTCTATAACTTTGTAAATCATCACTTCCCTTTGAAGTTGAAAATCCAATATATACATCTCCGGCATTCGCACTCTTAACCCAAGTTACTGGTTGAGAACAACTTGAATCAGAATAGGCCCCAACACTTAAAGTTGGAAAAGTATAATTTTCAGGTAAATCTCCCCACCCAGTTCCTAAAGTTTCAGACATTAAAACATTTCTAGTAGCAGGACCAGAAACAACTAATCTATTACCATTTCCAATATTTAATAAATTATCAACATCACAAGTAAAATCATAACTATTTCCATAATCAGATACAACTGGAGTTATATATTTTTCAATAATTCCTGTTGAATCCCCATTTTGAGTAATTGTTGGATTAATTGTATTACACCCATCACAACTTAATTTTGTTGGAGCATAAGGAACAGCTGTCCCATGGAAAGTTCTAACTCTACAAACAAATTTCATTTTACCTGAGTTCTCACCAATATCAATTGGAGCAATAATTGCTGCTTCAGGTGTAATCATATCAACATTAACTGGGTAATCAAAATAAATATTATTTTCATCAATAAATGTTCTCTCCTTCCAAAAATAATTACAAGTATGAACTGGTCCTAACTCATAACTTGAATAAGTATCTAAAGTTTCATAAAAATCCCCATATGATTTTGTAAAAATTTTCCAATTATCATTAATTCTATAATCATTTACAACATAATTATTAATTGAATAAATATTCATTGTTTTTGCAAAAGTATTATCTGAACCTCCTGAAACTGTCCCCAAATAAACACCATAACAATTTTCTGAAGCATCTCTAATTAAATAATCTACAGATACACTTGAACTATCTAATCTAGTTCCAAACTCATCATAGACATGAGTATTAAAATTATTATTTTGATTAACAACTAATCTTGCATTTTCAGCTGGAATTGTTAAAGTGGAATTTAAAATTCCCCAAATTTCAAAATCAGCATTATAAACTTCAGAAGTCCAACCAGTTTGACCTGGAACTGCTGCGCTAATTACAACATTATATTCTCCAACAGGTAAATTGTCTGGATTCCATTCTAAATTACAATTCTTTAAATGATAATTATCGATTGAATCTCTTGGATTTGTTAAACCTAAATTACTTTTATTAGGATCTTGAATACAAGAAACTGTATCAATTAAATTCCCATTTGAAGTTCTATAAATACTCATTGAAACATTAGCTCCATCAACTAAAATTTGTTGACCTTCCTTTGAAGTTCCAACAGCACCAATTGTTGCAAACTCAACTCCCGCATATAATTTTTCAGGTCCATATAATGGATAAATTGATTTTCTATAAACTGTATAATTATTCATATTATGTGGGTAAATAATATTTCCAATTGAAGATTTAGTTAAATCATATTCCCGGTTTCCAAAAATAACATTTCCAATAATTGATAAATCATCAGGTAAATTTAATTCTTTAAATTGATAAGTTGAATTATCAGCTTCAATTTTATAATTTGGATTTTCAAAATCATAAATTCTACAATAAACTTCTTGAGCTCCAGTATTTAAAGTATTTGAATTAATATTTAAAACTGCTAAACCATTTGAATCAGTTGAAACATTAAACCTATTTCCTCCAACATCAAACTCAGTTTGATAAAAAGATAAATCAGAAACTCCGCTAACTGAAACTCTACAACTAATTTGATTCACAGCATTAGGAGTTAAATAACTTGGAACAATTAAATCTGTAATCTTTGCAGTATTTACAATTGTAATATTTTCAATAACATTTCCAAATCTATAATAAGTAGAATCATTTAAATTAACTACAACACTTGATGAACCCCTCATAATTGAACTTGGAATATATGATACATTAAACCCGTCTCCAAATATTAAATCAACCCCTCTTGAAGAATCAACATAACTCCAAATTGGATTTGCAATAGAAGATTCAAAATTATTACAAGAATCACTAAACTCTAAACTTAATTGGTTTTCATTTCCATAAAATACATCATCTGCTTGACCTGTTGTATACAATGGACTAATTCTTGGACTAATTTGAGCATTACTAAAATCATCATAAAAAACCACATCATTTTGTGAAACATTTTCAAATACTGGTAAAGTTGGATTTAAATTTCCTGATAAAATAACTCCCACTTTAAACTCACCAACATTATAATCACATGTAGGTTTTAAAGCACTAAAACATTGACCATTTGAATTTGTTAAAGAATCCTCATAAATCGTTCTTTGCCCTAAACTATTTTCAACAAACCAATCACACCTATACCCAGACCAAGTTCCAGTATATTCTGAAGATGCAATAGCTAAACCATTTCCAGTGGTAATTTGAGCTGAAATACTTTCTAAAGAATTATTATGTCTAGAATACTCATCCTCTGTTGTAATTTGAATATTTAATACATCATCAACACTTAATAAAACAGAAGTATTAACAACCGCATACATTAAAGAATCAACACTAGCTTGTAAATCAATTGAACCAAATACGTCAGCTGGAATAATCCAATTATCATTTTGTTTAGTTGAAATAACTGAAAAATCTCCAGTATCCGTTTCTAAATATTTCCAGAAAACATCACCATTATTAACATTTACAGAATTTCCACAAGAATCTAAAATTCCTAAATCAAAAACTAAATTATCTCCTGTATCATAAGCAATTGAATTAACTGGTGAATCAATAGATAAAGTAATATTATCTTTTAAGAATACTGAATCAGTTAAATTAGTATCTACAAAATACTTATTAGTATTATAATTAGTTAAATAAATTTCATAATTAATTTGACCTAAAGCAATTGAACACACATTTAAATTTGGAATATTTTTGATAAAACTTGTAAAAGTACACTTCCCATTTGAATCAGAAGTAACTGTTTTAGTTTCACCTAAAATTTCCAAATTACAATAAACTCCTTGTTCAGTAATAATATTATTCTCACTATTTGTTAAACTTACAACTAAATCCTCATTTGAAGTTCTAAAAATTGTAGCACCTAAATTAGCACTTGCAAGTAAATCAGATTTAAAAGTTTGATTTAAAACTTCAGACTGAAAATCATCAAACCCTTTTGATGAAACAACAACATAATAATAATAAGTATCTGGATTATAAAAACTAGGTAATTGTAAACTACATGTTGAATTTCCAACATTTGATAAAGTATTTCCTAACAAACTAGGATTATTTCCAACTGAATCAGTTTGATAATAATTACAAATAATATCTCCTAAATTTGGAGCATCTAAAGTCCCATTTTCATAAACATTAATTACTAAATCTCTAGATAAACCAGTATCAACTTTCACAATATCTAATTGTCTATTTAAAACTTCAAAAGTTCCTTGTTCAATAATTTTATCTCCTAAATAATTTTTAGAAACTCTCTCAAAATCTTTAACAATAATTTTATAATTAACAATTCCAACATAATTATTTCCTAATTGAAAATTAACTTCTCTATTAACTCCAACACCAGGAGTTGTTGAAATATTTTCAACTGATAAATTTACCCACTTACTTTGTTTTAAACTATAAACTTGAAAAATTACTTGAACATCATCACCCTCTAAATCTAAAACTGAATAATTTAATTTTTGATTTCTATTTCTCTCAAAAGAATATGAATCAAAAGTTACATTTGAAACACTAGGTCTATCATTAATTAAACCAAAAGTTCCATAAGAAATTTCTTCCCCATTATCTAATTGTTCAATAACAAAATTAATTTCACTTACATTTTCATTAACAATTTGTGAACACGCATAATAATTTTTACCATTTAAATTAAACTTTGTATAAAAATCAGTTAATACTTTTTCAGATCCTTTCACAAAATCATCTAAATAACAATTATTAATTGGACTTAAACTAACATTTGAGATAGACAAATTATTTTCATCCTTAACTAAAAAATTAATGCTTGAATAAGAATTATCAGATAAATCAATTGAATTAATTTTACTCACAACATAATTAATACTTGAAGTTGAATAACTTGAATTTAAACTAATTTTTTTATTTAAATAATTTCCAAGTAAATTTGAATCTAAAGTGCTTGAACTCTCAATCACTGGAACTACTTTATCATTATATAAAAAATAATCCTTATCACGATTAATAGAATAAAATAATCCAAAATCACATCCATTTGAAAACCCTTCTTTATCTAAATCTTGAAAACTTGAACTATCACAAGAATTTACAATTAAACTATTTTTATCATAAACTTCAATTCCTCCAACAACATAACCTGGTAAATTTGAAAACTTTTTAATTTTTAAAGGAGCAAAATCATTATTATAATTAATCTGAACCCCATCAGCAAAATAACTTTGCCCAGCAAATAAATTTGATTTAAAATTAAAGTTATCAACTAAAACTTCACTAACTAATTCATCTGAATCTAAACTAAAAATCATTGTTAAATCAGCTAAAAATTCTGGATTAAAATTTGAAGTTACAAATTTTAATGGAACAAAAATATCCATAATTCCAGAAAAGACTTCAGAACTCATAAAACTATTAACACTACCATTTAAATTCGGTAAAGTTATTTTATTCACAAAATCATCTACATAATTATAACTTGATACTCCATCAACTAATATTTCAATTCCATCAATTGCAGATAAAGATAATTTAGTTACATCATAACCTGAACTTGCTAAAATAACTCCAGTAGTTGTCTTATCAACTTCAAAATTATTAAAATATTTATCAATTGTTAAAACTCTTTTTTGTGAAAAAGTATTATCAAAAATTACAAACTTAGAAACTCCAGAATCTTTTGTAACCACAATAATTTCATCTCTTAAATCTCCTAAAACATCAAGTTTTAAAACATCAACTAAAACACCATCCGCGTTTAATAAATTTCCAGTCTTAAAAACATTCAAATTATAATCATAAACTACATAATTTAAATTAGAATTAATCACAAATAATTTATCAGTAACTTCAAATTTAGGTTTATTAAATCCTGTAAAAGAATCAATTAAATTCCCTTCACTTGAATATACAAATAACTCATTTTCATTTGAAACAAAAATTTCTTTCCCAATATCTGTTGTTAAATCATTTGAAACTAAATATCTATATGAAAACCCACTAATTGATTTCTCAAATAATTCATTTCCTAAAGAATCATAAGCTACTAAATTTCCTAAACTTGAAATTCCAACATACTCATCACCAACTAATTGTTCAAAATTATAATATGAAAAATCAACTTCTCCTGACAATAAACTTAAAACTCCAGCAGTATCTGAAAAACTATTTCCAGACTTTGAACTAACTAAACCTAAATTAAACTGATTATCTTGATCACAATTAAAACAACTAAAAGAAACATTCTTAGCTTGATTACAAGAAATAGGAACTGACACCTCACTAAAATCATAACTATTTGTAACCTTTACATCTAAAATTAAACCACCATTTGTTGTTAAATTTCCTAAAGCTAAATTATCTGAACTTGTTAAAGTTTTAGCAAAAAATATATTTGCATTCTCAGAACATAAATCACATTTAATATTTAACTTATCAGGAATTTGATTACAACTAACACTCACATCTAAACTACTATTATCTTCAAGATTAGTTCCTAATACATTAAAATACGGACTCGAAGAAATTGAATTTGAATTATAATTAATTACTCCTTGTGAAACATTAAAAACTGGAACAGTATAATAATTATTTCCATCACAATTTGGACAATTAAAATTATAACTCTTAGAAGATAAATCCTCACAAGAAACAGGAACTGAAACTTTATCAAAATTATAACTTGTATAAGTTTCATAAGAAACTTCCGCTGTAATATTTCCAACAACTCTTACACTATTTTGAGTATCACAACTAGCGCAACTTAAAGTTAAATCATTATTCTCTAAAGCATTACAACTAACTTTTCCAGTTACAACTTGATAATCTAAAGATTCTTTAGTATAAACTTCAAATAAAGGATTTAAATTATTTGTTGAATAATACTCTTTAGTTGAATTTCCATATTCAATAAATGAATTTAAATCATACTTAGATTGATTTTGTAAACCTAACTCAAAATAATTACTATTATCACAACCTGAACAAGAAATTGAAACTTGAGGTTTAGTTTCCAACAATGAACAAGGAACATCAAACTCAACTGGACTAGCAGTTGGACTACAAGCTGAAACAGTATTTGAATCAATATTAAAAGTATTTGAACTAAAAAATACTTCTAAATTATTTGAACCAACTCCATTATAACAAGTATCCAATTTAACTTTACAAGTTTTAAACTTAGAAACATCACCAATAAATAAATTTGTATCAAAAACAAAATTATCTGATAAACTAACTTCATTATTTTTACCAATTAAAACTGAATCAGATTTATCAAAACTATCTTGAGCTGTATACTCAATAAAATTCTTTTTACTAACAGTTGCTAATGAAACTAAATCTGAATCAGTAACTACATCAAAACTTAAATCTAATCCAGACATATCTCCAACTCCTACAACTCCAACTGAAACTTCACAAATTTCAGCATTAGTATTAGATAGATTATTTGAAATTACTTGAGTAGCAGAATCTAAATCAAAATAATTTATAACATTTAAAACATCAAAATTTTTATAGCTTTGGTATCCAGAACTTAAAATTGAATTAGTATCTAATTTAACTGAACTTGATCCAACATCTAAAAATAAATCATTTTTAACTCCAACAGATGAAACTCCAAAATCAACATAACAAGCATCCCCGGACACACTAAAAGGAACATCAATTGTTAATTGAGAACTTGAAGTAATATCTAAAACAGACTTAGGAACTTCATTTGCAAAAGTTTTCTCATCAAAATTAGTAATTAATTTTAAATTAGATAAATCCATTGAAACTGTTGAATTATCCTTTAATTTAAATGTAATATCATTCCCTAAAACTCCTAAATTATTAACTCCCGCCTTAAAACTTAAATCGCAAGTTTCCCCATTTAAATTTTTATAAGTTAAATCAGTTGATAATAATTTATTTTTTAAAGATAAAAAACTATCAGGAGTTACTCCAGACTCAATATCATAATTTGAATCAAAAATAATTGAAGAATCAATTTGATAGTTATTACCATCAATTGAAACATTAACATCAGGATTTCCTAATTTTGTTGATTTAAAAAACACATTACAACTATTCCCAACACCAATACCTAAAGAAGATAAATTTACAAAAATTTCTGAACTAGTATTTAAACTTAAAACTAAATCAGTTAAATCTGATTTTAAAACATTTGAATATCTTGTATAAGAACTAAAACTATCAAAAACATCATACAAAATTAACTCATCATTTGAAATTTTACTAACACTTGAAAAATCATTAGTCCAAACACCTAAAGAATCCCCATAAATTAAAACATTACTCCTACCTCCAAACTCTCCAAAACTTAAAAAATTAATTTCATTGATAAACTCAGAACTCCACAAAACATTACTCAAATTATCTGAACTTAAAACTTTCAATTTATTATTTGAAAAAACTGCAAAATTATTTTGATAAATTCCAGAATTTAAAAATAATAAATTATCAACATTAATTGAATATTTTTCTGACTCAATTGAATTTTTCTCAAAAGATAAAACAGACTCAGAATTTAAAACTACTTTACTTCCATTAACAAAAGCTGGAACTCTAAATAAATATTCTCCAGAATTATTAACTAACAAATAAGACTCATTATTTTCACAACCAACAACACCCAGTCCATAAAGACTACAACTCTCAATTAAAATTGAACCAGCTAAATCAAAATCTCCGGCTAATTTGTAATCAATATATTTCAAACTAACAGTTTGAATTAAAGTATTTGATGAATCAAAAAAATTAATAGATGTATTTTCAAATAAATTTAAATTTTTATTTTCTAAAATAACTTTCCACCTTTTTTTATAATAATCATCTGCAACTGTATAAGTTTGTCCTAAAACAGCTAAATTTTCTAAACTCCAAATTGGATCATTAGAACTTAGATCTTTTGTTGAACTTATAGAAAGAACTTGTGAATTTAAATTTATAAATTCAAAACTCAATCCCATATCATCATAATCTAAAGTTTCAAAATAAATTGTAACCTCACTAGAATTTTCTGATATGAAAACATCTCCAAACTGGAAACTGTAAACATTTGAAATAAACATTAAAAATGTTATGAAATAAATAATTTTGTGAAGTAATTTTTCCATATACAAATTAATATCATTTTCTATTTAAAAACATCAACATTAACTCTAGTTAGTGACAAACCAAAAGTCCAAATTTTAAACTAAAAAGCAGAATTTAAGATAGAATCAAGAATTTTAAATTAAAAAAATAACTATTTGAAAATCAAACTATCCACTAGAATTTTTCCTACCAAATATTGCGAGTGGAACTAAATAAAAGTAAACTAAAATTTATTTTAAAATAACAACTCGAAAGTAAAATTAAAATGAAAATCAAATAATCTAAGATAAATATATATTAAAATAAAAATGATTTAAAAAATATTAATATTTTTCTAAATTTAAAGGATCTAAAATCCATGATAATAATTTAATTAAATATTCTAAAATATAATAATGAATTACTACAAAAATTGAACTTACAATAGAGCAAAATAAAATAATAAAACTAATCACAACTGAATAAATTAATTTTAAAATTTTAAAAGAATAATCTTCTTGAAAACTCTTTGCCAAAACTGCCTTATATGCCTTAACATCAAACAATTTATCATCCTCAGTATCTTTTAAATACCTATTAAAATCATCAAAAAACTCATCAAAATCTTTACAATTTACAATTTCATTTTTCTGACAAGATTCAATATATCCAGTGATAAAACCTTGCTCATAAGCATCTAATTTATAAGGAACAATAATAGAACCAGACTGCTCATTCATTTTATCAATAATTATTAAATATTCATCAACAAACCCAGAATCATCATAAGCAATAAAAAAAATTGTTGAAAATAAAACTCCCAAAATAATTAAAACATAAGAATTTAAAATAATTAATTTATCCAAATTAAAATATCTATCTTGCTTAGAAAAATGATAAAAAATAAACAAACTTATAACAACAAAAATTAAATAAAAACTACTTAAAGACAAATACCCTAAAGAAAAAGTTAAAATAGTTGAAATAAATAAAGAAATTATCACAAAAATAACCCCAACTAATTTTGAAAAATAATTTTTAAAAATAAAATATAAAACAAAATCTATCGATAAAAAAGTAAAGGACAAAATCCCCAAAAATAAAATTTCAAATGAACTAAAAAGACCAAAAACTTTATCATACAAAAAATCAAATAGTAAATTAAAACTTATAAAAGTTAAAGTTAAAAAAAATATAACTAAACTTGAAAAACCTACGAATTTTTTTGAAAACATAAATAAATATTATTTCAAGTTGTTAAATATTTAAACTACTACTTTAAAGTAAATTGAATTATTAAACTAAAATAATTAAAATTATTGAAAATAAAAATAATTTAAATAAAAATAAATTACTTAACGTTTTTTACAAACCACCTTATTTCTACCTTCATCTTTTGCTTGATATAAAGCTGAATCAGCAAGTTCTTTTAAAACACTAGTATCCCTATAACTATTAGTATAACTTGATACTCCAAAACTACAAGTAATATTCCTATCAACAAAAAAAGAATCTAATTCATCACCAGAAGTCTCACCAACTATCAATAAATCTTGTCTATGTGAACTTGATAAATCATGAGCAGTAGTATGATTTAACCCATAGTGCCCAATAACTAATCTATCTTCAATACTCTCACGAATTCTATTAGCTACAATACCAGCAGATGCTAAATTTGTTTCAGGAAGTAAAATTGAAAATTCCTCACCACCATACCTAAAAGCTACATCCCTTGGCCGTAAATTATCCAAAATAATCTTCCCAAAAAGAGTTAAAGTATCATCACCAACAGAATGACCATAAGTATCATTAACAGCCTTAAAATTATCTAAATCACACATAATATAACTAAAATCAGATGAAGAACAATTCTGAAAATCAACTGACAAAGAATCCAATTTTCTTTCTAAAAAATCACGCTTTCTTAAACAAGTTAATTCATCAACAGATAATTTATTAATCTCATTTAATAAATTGGCAGCTAAATCAAAATCACCATCAGCAATATGTTTATTATAACTAGGAGCAAATCCATAAATCATAAAATTTTTAAAAAAATCATTTAATTGGCTAGATCTAGAAGTTCGATTTTTATCTAAATCATTAGGCGTTTTCAAAAAATCAATTAAATCAAAAAATTCAGAACCACCTTTAAAACCTAAAGACAATTCAACTAAATTCCCAGACCTATCATATAATTTCATAAATACTTAAGTTTTTTAGCATATATAAAGTTATCTCTTATAAGTAACAAAAAAATAAAGGAAATTATATTTATTTATACAATAAATAATTTAAATTAAATAATATCGACAATATCTTCAACAATTAACTCAAAAGCAACTACTGGAACTAATAAACCAAAATTATTCAAAACAACTGGTGATACCTCCCCAATAAATCCAACCGATTTACCACCAACTAAAATTTCAGCTGAACGACCAGCAATTAAAAACGGAATTTCATCATTAACTTTAATTTCAAAATCAATATTATTTAATTTCATAAATGTATCTAAAACTCCTTTAATTTGTGTATAATTTGTTTTTGGATCAGCAATTGCAGAACAAATATGTCTTGTATTTTTAGCCCCAGTTTCACAAGATGAATCCTTTTGAATAGTAAACCCATTTTCAAAAACTTTTTGCGGATATTTATTTTTTCTATTAATTAACAAAGATTCCAAAATCTCAGGTAAAATTCTAACTCTCAACATATTTAAACCTTGATCCTCCGAATCAATTAATTTTTCAAATTCCTTATCAGGTTCATCAAAATTCATTTTATTAAATTGAGTTTTAGTTGAACTTAACATATAAGAATATAATTCTAAAAACCCAAAATTAACCATAGTTTGAGACAATCTTTGAGTAAAATCACAAACTTCTAATGTTGAACCAACTGTTGCAATTTCTGGTAAAGCTGGAACAATATTATTATACCCATAAGCTCTCGCAATATCATCAGCAATATCAGAATCATGCCAAATATCAGCTCTAAAAGGTGGAATTAAAAAGGTAATTTCATCTCCTGAAACAGATTCAACTTCAAGCATAACTTTTAACGCTAAATCTTTAATTTCATCACTATCCACATTAATCCCAATTAATTTGTTAATATAATCTAAAGAAACAGTATCCTTTGAATTATCCAAATTTAATTCATAAACTTCCCCATCTGAATACTCAACAGATACAGCTTCAGCACTACACCCCAATTCTAAAAATGTAGTAGTTAAAACTTTCAATAAATTATCTAAATAAGTTAAATTAAAACCTGAAATCTCAACAAATAAATCTTTATGATGTAAATCAACCCTACCAGTTTTATTTGAATTAATAACAGGAGGTAAACTTAAAACTTCATTATTTAAATCACGAAATACTGGAAAAACTTTGTGTCCAGATAATAAATGAGCAAACTTTTTCCCAGTCTCATGAGACTCTAAAATTTCATTTGCATTCATTTCACCCTCACCCTCAAGAGGAGCAAATACAATATCCTCAGGTTTCTCACCAGAAAATGTTACTGGAAACTTAAATTCATCCATAGGATAAATTCCAATTGAAGCTTTTTTTCTATGACGTCCAAAACTATCATGAATTTTTTCCTGAATTTCAATCATCTCATCTAATAACTCTTGAGTCATATTTACATCTCGTAAAATAACACAAACAGTTTTTGGACGAACTGAATCAACAGAAGACTTAACAATAACTTTATTTGTAGCAGGAGCTAATTTATAATTAGGCAAATTTTTAGAAATTCCCCTATAATATCTAATAGCCCTACCGATACCAACAGTTGATACCATATCCATTTTTTCAGCAGTAATTTCTACTTTCATCTCAGGATCTTTTTCATCTGAAATTCCCTTCATATCCATACCCATCTCCTTTAAAGTTGTATCAATTTGTTCAACTGATAATTCTTCAAGAGCATATTCATTAATTTTTGATTGTTTTGCATATACATAAACCATTTTTTCACTTGTTAAAAAATGGCACCATTTTCCATTGGAAAATCTGTGCCTCGTTTTGATGACATTGTCATCACAACGAATTTTTACTCATTACCTCCAGTTCTTTTTACAATTTTTCTTGTCATCATTGGCCTATTCTTTAACCAATCAAAATCACAAGTTGTCCCAGTAATATCCCTCATTGAAGCTTTCCCAGCAAGTAATGTTGCAACTCTACTTGCACCCATACCCCAAGCAATTACAGTTTTCCCTCCTAAACCTAATGGTTCTAAAGTTTCTTGTCTAAAAATTCCAGAATTAATTAAAGCATACCACTTATCCATTTTTTCATCATAATAATGTGCTTCCATTGAAGGTTCAGTATAAGGATTAAAAGTTGGTTTAAATCTAATTTTATCAATACCTAATTTATTATAATAATCACGAACAAATCCCATCAAATGTGCTAAACTTAAATTATCTCCAATAATAAAACCTTCTGCTTGAAAAAACTCAGCTAAATGAGTTGCATCAATTGCTTCATTACGAAAATTATGAGCAACATAAAAATACTTCCCATCAACATTCTGACCTCCCTTTAATTTCTCACCTAATTCAGCAAGAGTTCTAAAAGTTGTAGCAGTTGAATGAGTTCTAAGCAATCTCTTTGAAGTAATATCTTTTGACCATTCCCCCTTAGGAGTATGTGCTTTCTTTAATCCTGATTCATGCATAATTTTAACTTTCTCAACTAATTGAGCAGGAACTTTCGCTGACCCATCCAAATAAAAAGTATCTTGTTCATCTCTAGCAGGATGATCTTGTGGAATCCACATTGAATCCATATTCCAAAAAGCAGACTCAACCATTGGCCCCTCCATCTCAGAAAATCCCATCTCAACAAAAACATTCTTTAAAATTGAATTTGCTTCAAGCATAGGGTGAAATCTTCCAATATTATCATACCCTGCTGAAACATCAACATCATAATGTCTAAACTCAATATTTTTCAAATTATCAGATTTTAACATCTCAGGTTCTAAAGCTTCCGCCAATTCTAAATCAGAATACTTCCCATCAATCTCAGAACATACACTTTGACCAAGATCAGTTAAAGAAAAAGTAAAACCCTTAATGGAAATTTCTTTTAAAAATTTAGGACGCCTTTTTAATTCATTAAAACTAACTTGTAAATCTTCAGATAAATCCTTAACTAAAATACCATCTTTAAAAGCAGATAAAGGATTTACAAAATCATCAACAAATTGTTTAGCATTTTCATTAGCAGTAAAAATTTGTTCATCTTCTTTTCTAATTGAAATTAAATTATTTTTCTTTAAAATACCAAGAGCTGAACCAACTAAAGATTTATCTAATTTTAACTCAGACATCTTTTTTTCACCATCCAACAATTCATTTAAAAATGTAATTTCAGGTAATTCAGATTTTAAAAATTCCTCACCAAATTTATCTAAAACAATCTTTTTTTCTTCAAACTTAGAAATAGAAACATATCCTTTTTGTTCAAGTAATTGAACTCCAGTTGTAACTTCTGCAATATTTAACCCTATTTTTTCACAGATTTGAGAAATATCTCCAATCGAAATTAAAGGTAAAACTTTTCTCTCCAAAGGATGAAGAGAATAAATAATTTTCTTTAAATCAGTCATAGATAAAATTAAATCTTTTTAGTATATAAATATTACTTTAATTAACCTAAAAAAATAGTAAATTTCAAGTCCAAAATAAAAATAATATTAATCTAAAATGATAAATATTTATAAAATAATTTAATTAATAATTAATTAATATAATGGCAATAGCAATGATTACATCATTATTTGAAATTTGGGAAACTGTATTAGCAGTTTTACTTTTATTAGTAATTAGTACAGGAATTATTTTTGTATACAATCCAGACCTAATCCAAGCTAAAACTTTAAATAATGAATTATCATATATTGCAAGTATCAAAGGAGACAAAGATTTCCAAATTGTTTTAAATCTAGAAAATGCAGAAGAAATAAAACTTGAAAATAATAAAGATTTAAGTTCTATAAAATTAACAGTTGGAGAAAAATCAACAACAAAACAATACATTGGAACAGACATTAATATTAAAAAAGAAAATAATCAAATTTTAATTTCATAAAAAACTTGAAAATAAAATAAAAATTAAAACAAAATAAAAATTAAAACAAAATAAAATAAAAATGTCAATAAATTATCAAAACCAAGAATTAGTATTAAAACTTTTATACAATTCAATTAAAGATAATAATTTATATGAAAAAACTTCAATAAAACATTTTAAAGATGGAAAAAGAGTTTTACAAAAAAATACTAAAAAAATTAACCTAAACACAAAACAAATTATCTCAAAATTAAAATTAGAAAATAAAAAAAACTTACTAGTTTTAGACTACCCAATTAATCAATTACTATCATATACAATACTATTAAATGAAAACACACAACTTTTTTCATTTAGAATAAAAGGTGATTTAGAAACTTATATTGGAACAGAACAAATAAAAGAAATATTTCAAAAAGAAAAATTAATTGAAGAAATTACAATAGAAAATATTTCTCCACAAGAAATAATTGGTCAAAAATTCCAAGTTAATTTTAAGCAACCAAAAAAAATTCAAGAAATTCAAGAATATATATTATCAACTAAAGAATTTATACCTGACACAATTAATAAAGCACCTGAAAATTTTGACCAAATTCAAAATTTTACACCAACACTAAAAAATACACATTTTAAACTTGCAGAAAAATTAAATATACCAATCATCCCACAAATTAAAAATGAATTTATAATTAATGAAAACATTAATGTATTCGACATAAATAAAATAATTGAAATATTAAACCCACTAAAAATAATTGATTCAAAGCATAAAGTTCCAGTGGAAAAATACACGTTAAAAAGAACATACTTAGACGTATCAACAACATACCACTTAAAAATTGACACTGATAAATTAATTGAAAAAATAAACTTAGCACAAATTACATCTGAACCAAAAAATAAAATAATTAAAACAATCAAAAATTTAACTCAAACTGAAATTTCTCAAAACTTTGGAGAATACGAAATTCCACTATGGAAAATTCATAAAAATCAACAATTTATTAAAATTAAAGACTATAAAGAATTTAGAGAAATAACTGGAATAAATTTTCCAAAAACAAATGATAAAATTGAAGAAATCTATATTCAAGACCAAACTGGAGAAATTGGTTTTTTAAAACATCAATTTTTAAAAAAAAGATTTCAAAAAACATTAGAAACCTTGCCAGAAAATGAAATAATAGTTTATAGAAAACCACTAGATTTAGCAATAAAAGCATCCATTTGTGACAATATATCAATATTAATTAAATATCAAAAAGTTTCTGATAAACAAATAAATAAAATTTATGAATACATTAAAACACTAATTGAAATTACAATAATTGAAACAATTAAATTCAATAAACTACCTCAAAAAACACAAAATAATAATTTTAATTTAAATGAAAAATATTTTTCATCTCTCTCAATAAAATTAGAAAATGATTTTAATAAATTTTTAAAACATCCAAAAAAAACACACCTAATCCATAAATTAAATAATGAACTAAAAACATTAAATAAATACATTAAAAAATCAACTATTAAGCAACAAGAAATTTTTTATTTATGTCAAATAATTTCACAATCACTAAACACATTAAAAATTTTTGACGATGAAAAAACAAATGAATTAAAAAATAGATTTAAACAATATTTTAATTTAGAACTATTTAAAATTGAAACAGAAAATAAAAAGGAAATTATAAACCATTCAAAAGAATACAAATTTATTAAACAAATATTTTTAGCAAATAAATTAATTAAAAAAAATAAAACAAAAAACAAAATAATATTATTAGAAAAAAAAGAATTTGACAAACAATTATTAAATAAAGAAATTAAATTTTTAGAAACTGAACCAGAATTCAAAATACACATTAAACCAAACTATAAAATATTAAAAAGTCAATTTAAATATAAATACAAAGAAATTGCAAAACAAATACTATTAATTACACCAGGAATAATAAATCCAAAAATAACAATTGGTTCAACTCAAACAAATTTAAAAAAAGAATTTTGTAATATTTGTAAAATATATACTAAATATAAAAGTATTTGTGAAAATGAATATTTTATTTTACTAAAAGAAAAATAAAAACAAATAAATAAAAAATACAAAAATAAATTTAAAAATAATATATCTAAAAATAAACAACTAACATCCCACCACCAATTTTGATTAGTTCAGAATCATATTTTTTTAAGATATTTTTAACAAAATCCTCTAATTGTGAATGAGAAGTTACATTATCAAAAATAACAACACTATTTTTAGTCAATAACTTTCCATCAACCAATAAATCTAAAATATTTTGATACAAACAATGCCCAGCATCCACAAAAACAAAATCAAACTTCTCAGAAATTCCCTCTAAAAACTTTAAAGCATCAGAATTTACACAAATAAAATTTTTCAAACCAACTTGCTCAAAATTAACTTTTGCCAATTCATAACGAGTTTTATCAACTTCAACTGTCGTATACTTAGAACTTTCATCCAAATTTAAATTAAGCCACAATCCAGAAAACCCATTTGACGTTCCAATCTCTAAAACAGATTTTGGTTTTTTAAAATCAACTAAATTTGATAAAAATATCCCTTGTTCGTAAGATATGTTCCAATAGTTACTTGTAGAATTAATTTTTTGTTTTTGTAAAAATGCGATTTTGGATAAAATCCTATCGCGAAAAGAATTAGAAATAATCATAATTTTAAAATTATCTATTATTTCTTAACTTTCTCTTTCTTAGTCTCATGATTTTCTTTTGCCACTTCCATCTCATTTGACCCTTCTTCTTCCATCTTCTTGAACTTCTCTTCATTTTTATTATATAAACCTCTCAGATTTTTTTGTAATTAATTTTTGAAATTAACTATCATAATTAATAAATCCTAAGTAAATTAAATCCAACTTGCTTTTTAAATGTTTCTAAAGTCAAAATTAATATAAATAAACAAACAATAGATTCAACCATTATTAACTAAAATAAAAAACTAAAAATAAATTAAAAGATAATTAAACATCCCTTAAAACTAAGTTTATCCAAATAATTACTAACCACACAATAAGAATAAACCTATATAAACTAAAATAAATAAAATAAAGTAAATGAATTATAAAAAAGGAGCAATCCCAGTAATTAAAGTAATAGCTATTATATTCACAGTAGCTATATTTTTAATTTCATGGGTTTTAATCCTTAATATAAGTATTGCTGTTAATGAACAAAAAATTAACTCCCAACTAGCAATCAAAAAAATAATTGACTCAAACTGTTTCTCAAATGAATATGGAACAATTGAAGAATCAAAATTCAACCAAGATACACTACAATCATGTTATGGAAAAAATAACATTACAACCATGAAAATTATTTTTAACAAAACTAAATTATATACTAACAAAGAATTATTCACAGAACTTGCAAGTAAATGTTCAATCACAAGTACAATTTTTTGCTCAGAAACAAAATATCCAATTATATACAAACAAGAAAATATAAATTCCCACCAAATCAAAGAACTTACAATACAAATTATTACTAAATAAATTAAATAAATTCTAAAATAAAAACATATATTATTTTATATAAAATATCATAAATTACTTTAAAATTCTTAAAAAACAAACAAAATCCAAGGAAAATGCTATCACTTAGCAATAATAAAGCAAAGTTTTATAAAGGTAGTTAATCAGATTTTAGTATCAATTAAGTAGTTAATTGGTGTATTTAGATTACAATGCTAACTAATTAGTGTAATCTTCAAGTCAAAAAACTAAGTAACATTTATAAAAAATACATTATTGTTACTATTATATTAAAAAAATGATTGTAAAAGAAGAGTTTTTAAACATGTTAAGACAATACTTCAGTCTTAACCTATACGAAGTAAAAATCTGGACAGCTTTATTATCTAGAAAAGTTGCAACAGCCGGTGAATTATCAGATTTAGCAGTTGTTCCTAGATCCAGAACATATGACGTTTTAGAATCTTTAGAAAAGAAAGGATTCGTAATGGTAAAACTTGGTAAGCCAATCAAATATATTGCAATTTCCCCAGCGGATGTAATTGACAGAGTTAAAAAGAGAATTGCTGAAAAATCTGAGGAGAGATTAGATAAGCTTGAAACTTTAAGAGATTCTGACGTTTTAAAAGATTTAGAACAATTACACGAACAAGGTATTCAATTAGTTGAACCATCAGATTTAAGTGGAGCCTTAAAAGGTAGATACAACTTGTATAACCACTTAGAAGCAATGGTTAAAGGTGCTGAGTCAGAAGTAATTATTATGACAACTTCAACTGGATTTTTAAGAAAAGTTGAAGCATTAAGAGGAGTATTTGAAGACTTACAAGAAAGAGGAGTCTCAATTAAAATTGCTTGTCCAAAGACTGAAAAGACTGATGGATTAGCTCAAAGATTAAAAGATATTGCAGAAGTTAGATTTACTGATGAAATCGAAGCTAGATTCTGTATTATCGATGGTGAAGAAGTTTTATTCATGACTTTACATGACAAAGACATTTATCCAGCTTACGATATCGGAGTTTGGGTAAACACACCATTCTTTTCCCAAGCATTACAACAATTATTTGAAATTGCTTGGAGAGATATGAAGAATTAATCTTCCTTATTAATTATAAATTAATAATTACATCATTTTTTGATTAAATTGGTTTTGGAAAACTCCAAAATCAAAAATCAATTTTATTTCTACTTAAAAAAATAAATTAAAATTAATTAACTACAAAAAATAAAACATAATATAATTCTCAAAATATATAATTTAAACTAAAAATAAAATTATTAAAAAATAATAAATGAAAATCTACTCAGATTTTCCTTTCAACTTTTGATTCTCATTATGTAAATAATGTAAACTCGCATTTGCTTGTCTTAATTGTTGAGCCATATGTAAAAACTTTGAACTCATATCATTTAAAACACCATTAAATTCAGAAATATCAAATTTAAGTGTTTCAGGATCTTCAATTTCAACAGAATTTGGTGTATAATCTACAATAAATCCCATCAATTTTTCAACTTTTTCAAACTTTAAAGTAACTTCAATTAAACCTGAATACATAGTTGATTCCTCATCCAACTCAGGAGTAATAATTTCACCATCTAAAAACTTCCAATCCTTTGAATCCTTAATTTTTTTAAAAACTAAATCCAAAGCATTTTCTACATTCTCAACTGGTTTTCCAGCAATTTGTAACATAAATCTAGCTGTAATTTTTTGTGCCATAATTAAATAAAAATTAGTAGGTATTTAAACCTTTTTCTCAACTTTCCTAAGCCAATTTTCCAAAAACTCCTCATCTCTAGACCTCTTACTATACAAAACTTCAAAATTTTTTAATTTAATTCCACATAAAGAACAAGTTAACTTTAAAATATTCTTTCCAGCATCCCCAACAAACATATAATAATACATTGGTCCATCACAAGTTGAAAACACTTGACAAGTCTTCCCTTTCAATAATTGTTTAGCCATCATAGAACCTTTTTCATATTTAAATGCAAATCCAGAAGTGAAAACTCTATCAATAAAATTTTTCATAATCCCTGGCATCGCATACCACCATTTTGGATACACAAAAACAATATTATCCGCTAACCTAATCTTATCCTGTAAATCTAAAACTACATCATCCATTGGAAATTTTCTAATATCCTCAAATTTTAAAAAATCCAATTTATACTTTGGATTATATAAATCTAAAATTTCTGCTTCATCACCTTTATCATGTGCCTTATGTAAAAATGCTTTCGCAATTCTATGTGTATATCCTTTAGTAGATGGATGTGCTGTAATTATTAAATGTCTCATTATTTCAAATCCTCAAAACTCATAACTTTATCAATTCTTTTTTGATGTCTATCTAATCCTGAAAACTCATTTTCAAAAAAAGCATTTAAAATTTCCCTATACTTTGTATGATCAAACTCACGCGCACGCAAAGTTAAAACATTAGCATTATTATCTAATCTAGCAAACTTTGCTGAATAAGCATCATAAGAAAAACTCGCACGAATCCCGGAAAATTTATTAGCTGCAATCGCCATACCAGTTCCACTCCCACAAATTAAAATTCCCAAAGAATTACTCAAATCAGATTGAACTAATTCACAAACTTTTTGAGCATAATCTGGATAATCAACAGACTCCTCAGAATCTGGACCCAAATCCTCAAAATTTATTCCCATCTCAACTAATAACTCACAAATATCAGCTTTAGCCAAAAAACCTGCATGATCACTTGCGATAAATACTTTTTTATCCATAGAAAACTTTGAAAATCAAATTATATAAATGTTTGTTAAAATAAAAAGTAACTATTTCAAAAACAACAAAACCATTTAAATAAATAAAATAAAAATAAAATATGATACGAAAAAATCATAATTATTTTAAATATAAAAAACAAATTAAATTTAAAAAAATAACAAAAATAATTTTTTCAACAATAATTCTAACTACATTAATAACACCAGTATATTCTCAAACTAATATTTCATATGAAATAAAAGGTTTCTGTAAAAATCAACCAATTGAAATTAACTTTTATAATTCCTCCCAATTTAAAGATAGAAAAAAAATTAAAAAAGAACTCTGTATAGATAGACAAACGCCAAAAGAAGATAATTGTCTTGAATTTGATGAAATAAAACTCGAAGCTAAATTATATAATGGGCATAGTGATTACTTTGACCTTACAAAATCATTTTACTTATCAGAAAATAAAATTGAATATACTTTTAAAGAATCAAAAGACTATTTATTAGAAATAATTCCATACGATAAAAACATTCCCGAATTTGAAATAATTATCCCTATAGAAGAATGTAAAATATATAACGATAAACTAAAACAAATTGAAATAGAAAAAGAATTAGAAAAGAAAGAAAATGAAAAATACAAAGATTTAAATTTTAAAAATAAATCTGAAATAATTAACAAAAAACCAACTGAAAAAAATTTAACACAACAAGAAAAAATCCTTAAAGAAAACCCAGAATTTATTTTAAGAAATTTTCAACTAACACAATCAGCAAAATTAAATCCAGGATTAACTAAATTTGACAAAATTAGAATAGTTGGACTTATGTTAATTTTTTTAACAGTATTATTTAGACTATATAAAATTAAAAAAGAATTAAAAAAATAAATCTCAAGATTTATTTAGAAAGGCAAAAATGGGACTGTTTCAGATAAACCTTGAACAAACGGCATTGCGTAAATAAAAACCATATAATAAGATGAAAACCCAATTAAACTTGAAATTAAAATTTTATGCCACCATTTTTCAGAAAATCCAGCTCCAGAAACACCCTTAATAGCATGTGAAGCAACCATTTTAACCATCATAAATAAAGTAATAGCAATTGACACAATTAAAGAATTTCCATTTACATCAATCATTAATAAATCCTTAACAAAACCTAAATTATCAAAAACTCCCTGACTTAACAACCAAGGAACATTTGTAGCAACTAAAACTCCAAAAATTGAAAATAATAAACCGTGCCACATATCACCGATAAATTGTTGACCAGAAGTCATATTCTCGTCCTCATACACAAAGTATGCTTCTACAATCCCAATAATAAAACCTACAATTATTGGTAAAACAATATGAATAGTTAATGTTTCTGTTGCCATTTTTAATTATTTTTTTCCTCATCTAAAAACTCACCTAAATCATAAGGTAACTCAACTTTATCCTTATGATGAATCTCTATATCATCAAAATGATTCTTTTGCTTTAAATAAACTTTGTCTTGATTGTGTAGATATAACAAAGGCATAAATTTCTCTAAAACCTCCAAAGTTGAACCAGCATCACCAGTAAATTTTGAAAAATGTATATGTGAATCTGCCTTATCTAACTCCATTAAAATCAAATCATGTAAATTCTCAATAATAGTTCCTAAATCCATCGGATTCTCCTCATACATTGGACCATCATACCCTAAATCATCCTCAAAATTACTCTCATTTCTTTGTAAAAAAGAACTTTTTCTTTTATTACTTTGCTTAAATGTTTTCTCCAATAAATTAATTAAATCAAAAATATTTACTTTTCTCTTTCTAGCAATTGGATTACGAACTTTAATTTCGTAATTTTCACGTCGTCTTTTTTTTTCTAAATCTTCTAAATGTGAATCTAATTCCTCTAAAGTTTCCCAATCCCCATACATTGGATCATTTTCATCAATTTGAACTTGAGCAATTTGATCATCAATCCCACGTAAATCTCTCTCAACTAAATACTCTGCCTTAGTCTTTAATAAAAATACAGCAATCGTTAAAAATTTTCCAGTAATATCAAAATCCACATTTGACATACTCTTAACAGCTTCCAAATATTTTTTAGTTAAAATTCCCAAATCAATATCCCAAGGATTTAAATTTTCATCATGAATCAATTGATATAAAAAATTCTTCCAATCTAAAGAATCCTTATCTGTTGCAATATCATAAATCCTCTCCTCAGGTTTTAAATTTAAATTATTCATATCTTTAATATCTAAATTTTCTTCACTATCAGAATTCTCAGTTTTATTTAAAATATCATTCTCTAAATTCTCCTCAATAGAACTAGAAACTTGGGAATTTTCCATAATAAAAAATCAAAAAATACCTTTATAAATCTTTGTTCTAAAAAAATAAAATAATTAAACATTATATACCAAATACATATAAATATTATATGTTAAAAAAATTATATTTTAAAATCACATTAATTATTTCAATTATTTTATTCTCTCAAACAACAGTCCTAGCCGCAAATGAAAACGCTACAGACATCATTGTTAAATATGAAGGATTTTGTGCTAACTACCCAATTAATTTTGTAATGTATAATCAAACTCAATATGATGATGTAAATAAAATTGAAGATAACCTCTGTGAAGATGGTGAAGACCCTAAAGAAGATCGTTGTGACGAATGGGAATTATTTTCAGGAAAACTTAAAATATTTAATGGACCAATTGATGGGCTTCCAATATTAAAAGAATTTGACCTAAAATCAAAAAGAGAATTTCAAGTAACATTTAGTGAGTTTAATTCATATTTAATCTCATATGAATCAAATGATGAGCAATACAACGACTGGGAAGAATTAGTAGAACTAGCTGAATGTAAAAGAGCTGATAAAAATAAAGATAAATATCCTGAAGTTGAAGAAAAAACTGAAAAAGCAAAAACAAATCAAACATTTTTATACAATAATAATGAATTTGTAATTGATATTAAAGATACATCAATTGAAAATCAAAATGAAATAACAATTCAAGAAATTCAAAACTCTCAAGTTGAAAATTCAATTAAAACAATTGAAATATTAACAACTAACCAACAAACTGAATTCTCCAAAATAATAATTCAAACAAATATTAATTTAGAAAACAAAGAATTTGAAATTAAAAAATTTAATGAAAATACAAACTTATGGCAAAATGTAAATTTAAATATTATTGAACAAACTCAAACATCAATTAAATTTGAAATTACATCATTTGGAAAATACTCAATTTCTCAAAAACAAAAAGAAGTTGTAATTGACAATCAAAACAACATTGAAAATCAAACAAATCAAAATACACAACTAAATGAAAATCAAAAAAACAAAAATGATGAATTAGTCCCAATCGAATTAGACCTAGGAAAAGCAAAAACACAAAGTCAAATTAACCCAATTTTAATTGGAGGGATTGTAGTATTCGTATTAATTATTGTTGGATTTTTATTTATCCCTAAACAAAGAAAAGATACTGATATGAGTGGATACCAAAATAAACCAATTAATAACGAAACATACAGAAAAACAAAAGAATATGTTCAAAAATACAAAACTCAATACAACCAAGAACAAATTAAAACAAGTTTAATCCAAGGAAAAATTGACAAAGAAATAATTGATAAAGTTTTAAAAGAAGAATTTTAAAAATATTATAATTTAATTTTTTAAAACTAAAATAAATGATTAAATAATTTTAAACTTAACCAACATAAAAATACACAAAATAAAAATAATCTTGGATTAAAAGTATTCATAGAAATTACAGTCAAATAAACTGTAAATATAAAAAATAAAATAAATAACTTTTTCTTTTTTTCCACTCGAAAATTAAAAAAATTAAAATGAGCTTTTAAACATTAACTATACAAAAATAAATTCAATAAATAAACTAAAATTTATCCCACTTATGAACTGAATTAAAAGTTAAACTCTCAACCGATGTGCTTGATATATACTCACCCATTTTTTTACACTCCTCAAAATCATTAAATATCTTTCGAGCATTCTCTAAATCTAATAATGACTCCCAATGTAATATATCAGCCCTAATATTTTTCTCATTATCCAAACAACTCTCCCAACAAATAAATCCTTTTTGTTTTTTAGCAAATACCTCAACAACCTTTTTTTGAACTTCAATAAACTCAATTAACTTAGATTCATCAACTAATTTATACTTTACATATTCAATTACAACCATAATTAAAATAATAAGAAAATAAATAATATAAAATAAATGTTTAAAATTGAAACTCTAATAAAAATAAATTAAATAAAGTTTAATTCAGTCATAGTCATACTTGTTAAATCAATATTTCCAAATTGTTCAGCACAAATATCATTCTCCATAAATTTTTTATGAATATCATCAGTAAACAATTTAGATTTCCATACATGAATTTCATAAAAAATATTTTCTTTTTCATTATATCCCATATTAATTGAAATAAATCCATCTTGAATTTTATAAAAATCTTTTACAATTAATTCCATAGATTTTTTAAAATATTCCTTGTTAACTCCTTCTTTTAATTTATAGCTTAATAAAAAATTATATGTCATATAAAATAAATAAAATAAAAGTATAAATAACTGTGTAATCTAGAAATAAATAAAAAATAAGTTTTAAAATTAAACTTATTTAATTAATTTTTGAATTTTAGCTTTTGTTTTAGCATCAGCCTTTTTCCAATCTAAAATCTCAACTAAAACTTCAGCAAAAGTTTTTACTGGAATAATCTTAATCTTCTTTCTAACTTCATCTGAAATAACTAAATCTTGTAAATTTGAATAAGGAATAATCGCAGTCTTCATACCAGCAACCACTGCACCCTCAATTTTAGCAGAAACTCCACCAATAGGTAAAACTTCACCTAAAATAGATAAACTCCCCGTTAAAGCAACCTCTTGCTTAATCGGAATATTCTTTAAAGCTGAAACAATACTAGTTGCAATCGCAATAGATGCACTATCCCCTTCCACTCCGGAATGAGTTTGAATAAATTGCACAAAAATACTATGGTCCTTTGTTAAATCCTCACCAAATACCTTTTGAATAACTGCTGAAACATTAGTAACACTCTCCTTTGCAATTTCCCCTAATTTTCCAGTCGCTGTAAAAGTAACTCCCTTAGCACCCTTAACAACTGAAGACTCAATTGGCATAACCATACCCGCATAAGGTGGAGTTTGACCAACAACAGCAAGACCATTAATCTTTCCAACAACAGACCCAGTATTATTAATAATTGAATATTTCTTCTTTACATCAACATACTTTTTAATCATTTGAGATTCAATTGTTAAAACTTTTTCTAAAGCATCCTTAACATCTTGTTTAGTTGTAACTTTATGATTCATCTCAACTGCAATATCTCCAGCTGCACGAATAATTCCACCTAACTCTCTAAACCTAGCAGTTAACTTTCCACCCTTATCAGCTCTCTTTTTAGCTTCTTCAATAATAAGTGCGCAAGCTTCAGGACTAAAATGAGGAATCTTTTTATCACCCTTAACTTCTTGAGCAATTAACTTAATTAAATTTTTTCTATTCTCAACAGTATCATCCATAACCTCATTCATATAAATTTCATAACCATAACCACGAATTCTAGAACGTAAAGCAGGATGCATATGTTTTAAAGTATCCATATTTCCAGCAGCCACTAAAATAAAATCAGTAGGCACAGGAGTTGACCGAACCATAGCACCAGCAGATCTTTCAGACCTCCCAGTAATTGGCATTTCTTTTTCTTGCATAGCAGTTAATAACTCTTGTTGCATCTCAGGTTTTAAAGTTGCAATTTCATCAATAAATAAAACTCCACCATGAGCCTTATGAATCATTCCACTAACAACTCTTTGATGAGCTGGAGTTCCTAATCCACCACTTTGAAATGGATCATGTAAAACATCTCCTAACAAAGCACCCTCGTGAGCACCAGAAGCATCTTCAAAAATATATTTTTTATTTGAATTATCAACAAATAACTTTGGAGTCCCAGCATCAGGATTACCACCTAGTCCACCAGCCTTTTTAGCTAAACTTGCAGATAAAACTAAAATAAATAATAAAAACCCAATAATAATTACATCAGCAACAATCCATGCAGCATAAACTACATCCGGAATTAACCCAGAAGACCATTTCCAATAATGATAATATGAAATTGCTAAACCAATTAAAATAAAAACAATAGTAATTGTTCCTTGACCCTTCCCCATATTTTTTAAATTTACACTTCGTGAAGCATCAACAATTTTTTGACCATCACCAGCTTTTGTAACTTTAACAATTGGATTATTTTCATCCTTAGGATTTTGATAAGCTAACATATCAACTGCATTTTTAACAGATAAAATTTCAGCTAAAGCTTTTCCAAGCATAGACTTTCCAGTCCCAGGTTCCCCCAATAATAAAACATGTCTTCTTTGAGCAGCTGATTTTTTAATAATCTCTAAAGCATCATCTTGCCCAATAACTTTATTTACAAGTTTTTCATCAACTACAATTTCTGAAGTATCTTTAAAATTTAAATAATCATTAGATTTATTTGAAACTTTTTTAGTTACTTTCTTAACTGATTTCTCAGTAGATTTCACATCAGAAGTTGTAGAAACTTTTTTTTTAATAGCCATACAAATTTCTAGGAGAATTTACTTTAAAAAGCTTTGTCAAATTTAATTTGACAACGAATTAAAGATTCAATTTTCACAAAAATACAATAAAAATAAATTTATTAAATTTATTATAAATAATTAAATATATTCTCACATACTTTGAAAATCAAATAAAAAAATCTAACAAAAATCAAACAAAAACTACTTAAACATTAAAACCCATTCCAAATAATGGAATCAATAAAAAAATCCAAACTAGAAATACAAGATTTAATATTAATTAATATTAATCAATTAAACCAAACTCAAAAAGAACTATTTGCAAAACAACAAATAATAGAATTTGAAGATGAAGAAATATTAAACAACACAACAATCTGTGAATTTTTAAATGGTAGAAAATACACATTAAAAGATTCACTAGATTTTATTAATTTAAAAACAGATAGATACATATTTGTAATATATAACACCCAAAATAAATTAATAGGAGTAATAGGTATTGACTCAATAAATAGATTCAACAACTCTGGAAGTTTAGGATATTGGATTGCTAAAAATCAAAGGGGAAATGGATACATATCTAAATCAGTTAAAATATTTATCCAAAGTTGCTTTCAAGATTTAAAAATAAATAAAATCAACTCCTCAGCTTTTGACTATAACATAGGATCAAATAAAGTTTTACAAAAATATGGATTTACACAAATCGGAATTAAAAAAGAAAATAGATTTAGAAATAATAAATACTGTGATGAAAATATGTATGAATTATTAAAATCAGAGTGGGAAAAAGAAAATTAAAAATAAATAATAAATAAAAATAATAAAGAATTAAAAATAAATCAAAAATTATTTTTTAGATTTTTTAAATCTTTCATAAACTCCAACAGAACCACATAAAGCAGATACTGCCAAAGTTACACCAAGACCAGTTTCAACCATATTAACATCTAATCCTAAAGTATCTTCAAAAGCAACCATTGACGCATAACTAATATGAACTCCTGTTTGTAACCCAGTTTTAATTTTTCCAAACCAATTAGCCTTTAATTTTTCAGACCTATTTTCATTTAAAATTTTAGTTTCTAAATTATTATTTTTTTCATCTAACGTTGATAAATTTGGATTTAAAACAACATCATAAGCTTCATCAAACTGTTTTAAAATATCTCCTCTTTGTTTTTGAGAAATATGGTCAACCCCAACACTCAAAACAGATCCAACCAACATATATGGATTTGCTAAACTTCCTAAAATTCCAGCTGTTGCCACAAATCCAACATTCTTTACCTTATCAAATAAAGGATCAAGTTTTGCTCCTTGAACTGAAGATAAATCAAAACTTCTAGCAACAGCCCCATCAGCAACATCACAACCAAAACCTACTCCTAAAAAAAATAAACTAGCTGGAGCAGTAACTGGATTTGCTAAACAACCAAAACCAACACCAGATGCTACAGCTCCATAAAAAGAAATCCTATTTGGATGAAACGGAGCATCTTGGTCTTTTCTAGTTCCAACATAAGGTCTCATAATTTTTTTCATATAAGTTGTCATTTTATTCATTAACCTCCGCTGGATTTAAATACTCATAACTATCAATTTCATAATTAATAATCATAATAGCCTGCGATGTAAAATACATTTGTTCCCCTAAACTCATCCTATTAACAGACTTTTTCAAATACTTTCTCTTTTGTTTATCAAATCCATCATGGTCCCCTAAAATAAAAACTCCATTTTGAACTTTAGATCCATCTATATTTTTAATATGCGTTCCCGCAAAATCAAGCATATAAATATCTTCATTATTGTCTTTAAACTCATCAACTAAATTTTCTAAAGTTTTATCATCAACAAAAACTCCTGGATGTGCCTCAATAGTATTTCCTTTCTTAAACTTCTTTAAACAAATTTCAATTAATCTCTTCAAATTCTTCTTTGAAATTGTATTATCTGGATGTGCTACAATTTTAATATGTCTAGGCGCATAAGGTGGTCCCATTAAAATTAAATGTAACTCTACATCCTCCCTATATGTATGTGATGCAAACATTGCAGAAATAATAGAATGTAACAAAATATCAATACGCCCCGCAGCTTTCAAATCCCCAATTTTTGGTGAAGTGCAAGCATTTTCAGAATATACTACAAATTTTCTCATAAAATAAATTAACTACTAGCTATTTAAATAAACTTTCATAAAATTAAGTCACTTTTATAAATTAAAATCCACTAATTAATACTAGAGATACCAAAAAGGTCAAAAAAATGGGAAAAAAACAAAAACAACAAAGAAAAAATAACGATATGGGAATTCCATTAAAAGAACAAATTAAACCAATTTTCAAAGAAAGATTTCTACAAATGTTAGGAAGTGAACAAGAATATCAAAAATTTGAAGATTGTATTTTAACACCACAAAGAAAATCATTTAGAATCAACTCATTAAGAGTTGAAGAACCAAAACAATTAGCGCAACAAATTAAAGATAAAGGAATTAAAATTAGTGAAGTTCCATGGTGTAAAAACGCTTACTTTACTGAATACGATAAAGAAGCAAGAAGTGACTTAGGAAATTTATACGAACACTTCACAGGAAGAATTTATGTTCAAGAAGCAACATCCATGTCCCCACCAGAATTATTAGAAATCCCAGAATCAATTGACAATAATTTTAAAGTTTTAGATATGTGTTCAAGTCCAGGAAGTAAAACAACACAAATTGCTGACTTAATGAAAGGAGAAGGAATCTTAGTTGCTAACGAATTAGATTTTAAAAGATTAGGACCATTAAAAATCAACCTTGAGCGAGCAGGATATACAAATATTGTAATCACAAACCAAGATGCAAGTAGAATTCAAGGTGAAGAAATATTTGATAGAATTTGTTGTGATGCACCATGTTCAGGAAGTGGAGTAATCAGAAAATCTCCTAAAACAATTAAAACATACAATCCTAAAAAATTACACCAAATTCAAAATTTACAAATCTCAATTTTACAAAGAGGATTTGAATTATTAAAAAAAGGAGGAATTATTACATACTCAACTTGTTCAATTGACCCAGAAGAAAATGAATTATGTGTAAAAAGATTTTTAGAAGAAAATCCAACAGCGATTTTAGAACAAGCAACATTACCAGGTTTAATTTTAAACAACAAATTAACTAAATTTTACAATACAGAAATTCCTAAAGAAATTACTGAAAAAACAATTAGAATTTGGCCACAAGATAATGATACAAATGGTTTCTATGTAGCTAAAATTCGAAAGTCTGAGTAAAATTACTCAGACCTCCACGAACCATTGTGTTCGTGTGAGAGTCAATTTCTAAATCCATTGGATTTAAAATGATATAATAATTAAAATAAACAAAAAACTTAACAAATAAATTAATGATTAATTATTAAACTAATTTTTTAAAATAAAAATATAGTTTAATATTTTAACCAATATTTTAACCAATATTAGAAAATACATCAGTTACTTCATCTTTCTGAGACCCAATTTCTCCACCAATCATAACTGAAACAATATAAATTAAAATTATAAATAAAATTACACCAATAATTAATTTTCCCAACTCATCCATCTCAAGAGCACCTGACTTACTTTTTCTTAAACCATTATAATTTTTTAAAACTTTTAAACTTGTAAATAACATAAAAATAAAAATAAAAATAACTTATAAAAAGATTTGCTGTATAAAATAAAAATAAAATTGAATTTGAATAAAAATATTTAAATTATTAAATAATAAAAACCGAAAATTTACCCTTATTTAATTCCTTCTTTGCTCCCTCAACTAGATACCCAACAGGACCAATCACAAACTTATTAGCCTTTAAAACTAACTTAGGTTTATTAGACATAACCTTTGTATAAATTTGCATTGCTGATCCCATATCCATATCTGCTACATCAAATTCATCATCCTTTGAAGTTTCAATAGATGCAATTCTTAACTCACCTAATTCCTTTTTCAAATTCTCAATTTCCTTATTTTGTTTCTTCCAATCATTAAAAAACTTTTCAGAAGTTCTAACAATTGAAGATTTATCAACTGAAAATACATCACAACTTTCTTTTAATAAAACTTCATTAGCATAAATTGCATCAAGCGCAAATTCATTAACAACATATTTTAATCTTACAACTCCATCTTGAATTTTTGAAGTTTCAACAATTTTAATTAAACCAATACCACCAGTAGACTCCATATGAATTCCTCCACAAGCCTCAATATCAGAATCTTCAACAGAAATAACTCTTAAAGTTTTCATAGGAATTGCTCCTCCTTGATACAAAGTAAAACCATATTTCTCTTCAGCCTTATCTCTTGATAACTCATCAATTTTAACTTTTTTATTTTCAAAAACTGTTTTATTTGCTAATTTTTCAATTTCAAAAATTTCTTCCATTGTTAAATTATTATAATGAGTAATATCTAATGTCCCAAATTCAGGTTTTAAATTTGACCCATTTTGCCAAACATGATTCCCCAAAACTTGTCTTGCACAATGATTAACAACATGAGTTGTTGTATGTAATCTTCTTAACTTTTCCCTATTTTCTAAATCAATTTTAATATTTACCATTTTTTTATATTTTTTAATTTTTTATATTTTAAAATTGACACCATAAACCATTGGTTTATCTGTGTCTCAATTCGATTACACAGTAATTGAATTTATTTTAATCTTTACCATTTTTTATATTTTTTAATTATTTTATATTTAATAATTTAATAACATTCCAACTAATAAAAAAAGAACTCCCAAAATAACATAATTTAAACCATTTGCTAATTCAGGGAAATAAAATCCAAGTAAATCTGCTATTCCAAAAGAAATTAAAAACATTGCTAAAACAACTAAAGCAGAAATTTCTCCAAACTTAATTAAATTTTTTTTAATCTTCTCACCAGCATAAGCTTTTGCAGCATCAACAACTTCAGCCTCAACTCTTTCAAAGATTCCCTTTTTTTCCTTAACCATAAAAAATAAAAAAATAATCAAGTATATAAATATTATTAAACTCTAATTACTATGACAACTTTAATTGCAACCGGAGCAGAATCAGAAATCCATAAAATTAATGATACAACTCTAAAAAAAATCAGACTTGCAAAAACATACAGAATCCCAGAAATCGACTTAAAACTAAGAAAATTTCGTAATAGAAGAGAATTCAAAATATTACAAAAACTACACACCGAAAATATTTTAGTCCCAGAACCATACAAAATAATTGAAGATAAACGTATTGATGAAATAAGCTTTGAATTTGAATTTTTAACTGGACAAGTTTTAAAAAACTGTTTAACAAAAGAATTATTATTTAAAGCATTTAACCAAATAATTCAAATGCACAAATTTGAAGTTACACACTCAGACCTTACAACATTAAATATGATTTGTCAAAATAATGAAATTTATTTAATTGATTTTGGACTTGGAGAATTTTCAGTAAAACCAGAAGATAGAGCAGTTGACTTAAACCTATTTTTCAACTGTATCAAAAACGAGCACCCTGAATTTTATAAATATAAAGATGAATTAAAACAAATTTACTTTAAATTTAACCAAAGAGTATTACACAATCTAGAAAAATTAGAACACAGAGGAAGAAATAAAAGTAAGAATTAATCTTTGATTAATTTTACCTCCACTAACCGTTGTGTTAGTGTGATATTCAATTTATCAATACACTGTATTGAAAATGATAAAAATTAATATAAAATTAATTTTCAACCTCATTACAAAGTTCAATTAAAACTCCACAAGGAGATTTAATATAACTTACAATTTGACCCCACGGTTTCTTTTCAGGTTTACTTAATTCAACACCACCAAATTTTAAACATTTATTAAATGAATCCTCAACATTATCACAAACTAAAGTAATTTCACAACCAATTAAACCCTTAGAACAAAAATTAATATTATCAAACTTAATTGGTAAATTAGAATCCAAACTAAAAGCTAAAACTGTATGACCAGTTTCCAATTCCGCATAAGAATTATCTTCAAAAACAAACTTTCTCTTAAAACCAAAACTATTTTCAAAAAACTCAATAGTTCCCATAACATCATTAACATAATAAATAGTATAACCAAACTTCACCATAAAAATACAAATTTAAAAGAAAATAAAAATATATATTACTACTAAAAATAATAAAATGAAAAAATTTATTTAGAAAAAACTAATTTCATAATAATTTTGGCTAAATTCTCTGGATTATGACGAACTAGTTTATTTTCATCAATCAAATTACCCTTAACTAATTTAATATTTCTCAAATTATCCTCATCAATCGCTACAGGATGTTTATTTTCTTTTTGATACTCTCCTAATGCAACACTTGCTGGCACATGAGTATTAGAAATCACATGAGTAATTGGAGCTTTTAAATACTTTTCAATTTCACGTTTAAAATCTGAAACTACAAACCCATCCGTTTCCCCAGGCTTACTCATAACAGGACTAATCAAAACTTTTTTAGCCCTAACATTTGAATTAATAGCTCGTCTAACCTTAGGAAATAATAAATTTGGTAAAATACTTGTATATAAATCACCTGGACCAAAAATAATTATATCAGCCTCAACTAAAGCTTTTACTGCTGAAGGATTTGTTTTCCCCTCACTCTTTAAATAAATCTCATCAATTTTTTTATCAGGAGTTGTATCAATTACCGCCTCAGAAACTAATTCACGACCATCATCACATTTTGCAATTAAAGTATTTTTCTCTAAACTTACAGGGATTACCTCTCCACGAATCCTTAAAATTCTACTAGCCTCACGAACCCCACTAGCAAAATCACCAGTTATCTTAGTAAGAGCTGTAATAATTAAATTTCCAAAATTATGATTATCCATTTGATCATCAAATCTATACTGAAACAATTCAGCTAAAACTTTTGACTCATCAGACAAAGCAACCATACAATTTCTAATATCACCTGGGGGTAAAACTCCATATTGAGTAATTAACTTACCAGAACTCCCTCCAGAATCTAAAGTAGTGATAATTGCTTTAATATTTCTTGAAGAATCAGCATATTCTTTCAAACCTGAAAGAAGAGAAAATAATCCAGTCCCTCCACCAATACAAACAATTTTTTTGTTCTTAAGTGACTTTGGAACTTGTGTGTTTTTAGTAAAAAATCTACTAATCATTAGAAAATTAAATGTTTTAACCTATATAAAGCTAACTAAAAAATAAAATAAAAGTAAAATGAACTCTAAAAAAAAATAATTTAATAAAATTACTTCTTTTTACCAAACATATCCACAAACTCAGTTGGAAAGAAAATAAACTTTTGTGATGGATCAGGTGAAATATCATTAATAGTTTGTAAAGTTCTTAACTGCATAGCACCAGGAGTTACAGCCATAAGTTTAGCAGCAGCAGCTAAATTCTTAGCAGCCTCAACCTCTCCAGAAGACTTAATAATAATTCCTCTTTTTTCTCTCTCAGCCTCAGCTTCTCTAGCCATAATTCTCTTCATATCTGAAGGTAACTCAACGTGCTTTAACTCAACTCTCTCAACCTTTAATCCCCAAGCATCAGATGCTTTATCAATAACTAATCTAATCTTGTCAGAAATTTGATCCCTATTTGCTAATAATTCATCTAATGAAACTTCACCAACAACATCCCTCATTGTAGTTTGAGATAATTGGCTCATAGCATAATAAAAATCCTCAACATTTAAAATTGACTTCTCAACATCTTGCACAAAATAATAAGTAACTGCATCAACATTCACAGACACATTATCTTTAGTAATACAATCTTGCTTTGGAACATCAATTGTCTTAACTCTTGTATCAACTTTTTGATAAGTTTGAAAAATTGGAATCACAATATTTAACCCTGGACCCATAAGTCCAGTATATTTTCCTAAAGTAAACCTTAGTCCTTGTTCATACTCATAAATAATTTTAATTCCTGATAAAACAAAAATTAAAACTAAAATCCCTAAAATAATAAACATTTCTGCCATAATGAAAACTTAAAAAAATATACTTATAAAATAATGTAATTACTTTGAATAATAAAATTAAAAACTAAATTTTGTTTAATTAGAATAAATAAAAAATTGTATATTAATTAAAAATTAATAAACACTTGAAATTCCTAAATCATTAGAAATTTTATTTCCAGACTCAATTTTTTCAGTCTTAGTCTCATGACCTAAAATATGAGGTGATTGAACACCAGTCATAATACTCATAATAGTTACTCTCTTTGCATGTGAGTTATCAACTCTAGCTCCCCAAATTACATTCGCATCAGCATGTAATGATTGAGTAATTAATTGACCAGCTCTATCAATTTCTTCTAAAGTCATATCATCCCCACCAGTAATATGGATTAAAGCACCAGTTGCACCAGCGTAATCAATATCTAATAATGGATTTCCTAAAGCTTCTTCAACAGCCTCATCAACTCTTCTCGCAGTATCAGAAGTTCCCATACCAACAGTAGCTACTCCACCTGAAGTCATGATAGCCTTTACATCCGCAAAGTCTAAGTTAACTAATGAAGGAGTAGAAATAATTTCAACAATTCCCTTAATCATAACAGAAACTAACTCATTAGCAACAGCAAAAGCTTGCTTAACAGGTAAATTTCCAGCAATTTTAACTAATCTATTATTATCAATAACAACCACAGTATCAGCATTACCTCTTAATTGTTGTAATCCATACTCAGCTTTATCAATTCTAGCTCTCTCAATACTAAAAGGCATAGTAACAACTCCAATCACAATAGCACCCATGTCTCTTGCAATCTTTGCAATCATAGCAGCAGCACCAGTTCCAGTACCTCCACCCATACCAGCACAAACAAAAACCATGTCTGAACCTTTAATAGCATCCTTAACTTCAGAAATAGATTCCTTAACAGCTTCAGCTCCCTTTTCAGGTCTTCCACCAGCACCTAATCCTCTAGTTACTTCCTTTCCAATTAAAATCTTCTTATCAGCGTTTTTTAATTTCAAATCTTGTAAGTCTGTATTAATAGCTACAATTTCTGCCCCGTTAATTCCTTTTGAATATAGCCAATCAACCATATTTTGACCTGAACCACCAACACCGATAACAGTCATTCTTGCTTGACCTACTTCGAATTGATCTAAGTTCTCCTCAGTCATATTTTGTAATGCGTCTTTTACTAAAAAATCCATTTTTTAAATTACCTTTAAAGTTAATTTCAAAATTTTTAAAAAAATCAAAAATTTGAAATTAGAGCTAAAACTTGTTTAGAGTCTTATAAATTAAAAATTCAAGTTAATACTATTAAAAACATCGTATTCCCTTATCAGTAAATACTTACTAAAAAGTTACAAAAATAAGATACTCAAAAAATGAGTATAAAAAATCACTAATTATAATTTATTTTCTAATTCATCTTTTGAATTATCTTTTTGAGTTAAATCATTAGATGATTGTGTATCAGCTTCATCAATTAATTCTTCAACTAAATCTTCTTTTAATTCCTTTCCATTCTCTAACTCCTCAATTAAAGTATCTTCTGATTCTTCACTAGAACCATCATCTGAATTTTCATCAAAATCCATAACTTGTGGCTTTTCAACTAAATCCTCACCTAACCCAATTTCTAAATTATCATCCTCCTTTGGAATATTCATTGGAACAGGTTCCTCTAAATGAGTATCAATATTTTTATTTGCTGCTTTTCTAAAATCATCTTCCTCAATTTTAAAATAATCATAAAACTTCTTTGTAACCTTATAATATTTCCCAATACCCTTTTTTTGATAAGAAACAAACTTAGCCTTATACAAATAATCAACCTCAGTTTTAACATATTTTCCTAAAATCTCAGATAATCTTGTTTTAGTAATTGGTTGCTCATACGCAATAACAGATAAAACCTTTAAAACATTCCTAGGAATCTCAGTTCCAGAAATTAATGAAGTTACAACTTGATCATACTCAGAATGTAAAGTCATTCTATACTTTCCATCTTCCTCCTCAATTAAAAAAGAAAACCCTTCTTTAAACTTTGGAACCAATTCTTCCATCGCATTTCTAACTAAAATTTCTGAATCAATCTCTAAACTATCCATAAGTTCAGAAACGGTAATCCAATCACCATAAGAAAATAAAATTGCCTCAATTCTAGCTTTCACTTCCTCAAAATTTAAATCATTCATACTAATTAAATCATAAAAACATAATATAAAGTTGTGTTGTATAGCTACGATGACATCAAAATATAATTTATTATAACAATACTTTAAAAATTATAAAAATTATAAAAAAATAAATTTAAATATTAAAGCTTGAAAAATTACTCTAAAACCTTCAAAAATTGATCTAATTCCATAAGTTCTGATTTTTTTAATAAATCTGGACTAATAATCATAATAGCTACTCCATTAAACTTTTGAGTTCTCCCAGCCACATACTTTAAAAATTCTAAAGCAATATAAAATGAATTTAATCTAAATAATAAATTACAATCAACCATAATTAATGGACTTGAACTTTGATCTAAAAAATTATCAACAAAAGTAATCAAATTATTTACTTGTAACGGATCCACAATATCTGAATTTTCATCTAAAGAATCTTTTAAATAGTTCCCTTGAATATTTTTATCAATTTGGGATAACCAAGCAATCGGAGTTTTAGCTAACTTAAACCTAGTTCTCACTTCTTTTGGATTATCCTCACTAATTAAAAAACCTTGAAATCCTTGTTTTGTAGCTAAACTAAATTGTTCATACATAAAATGTCTATCCTTTTTATAACTTAAATAAGAAGTCCCATTTGCTAAATTAATATCTAAATCTCCAGTAGCACTCCCCTCCTCAACTGGAATAAACTTAATCTTTACAAATTTACCCTTATAATATCTTAAAATTAAAAATTCTAATAATAACCCATAACTTAAAAATGCTAAACTAAAAAATACTAAAGAATAAATAATTCCTTCAGTAATTGCAATTGTTCCCACAATATAATTTTGTGAATAATAAAAAAATCTTAAAAGTTCAGATAAAGAAAGCGAAATCGCAGCTGTCCCAATATATAACCAAGGTTTTCTATGTTTTTCAGTATATACTTTTTGCATAATTGCAAAAACTAAATAAATTGCAACAATCGACATAATAAACGATAATAAAGAAACTGCTGAAACATTAAATGCCATAATAAACAAAATATATCAAAATTCCATTATAAATAATTAGTTTAATTTATAAATAGATATACATTAATATTAGTATGGCTATCAAATTAGTTATGGGAACAAAATCTGGAAAAACATTCCAAAAGGAATTATCCAGTACAGAAGCTGAGTCTCTTTACGGAAGAGTTCTCGGGGAAGAATTAAACGGTGAAATGTTTGGTTACTCCGGTGTGAAATTATCCATCTCAGGTGGAAGTGACGCACAAGGATTCCCTATGAGAAAAGATTTAACTGGAACTAATAGAAAATCTTTATTAATCGCTAAATCCACTGGATTTAAAGGTAAATTAAGAGGAAAAAGATTCGGTGGTCTAAGAATTAAAAGAACTGTTGCTGGTAACACTGTTCATGAAAAAACTCACCAATTAAATTTAAAAGTAACTGAAGGAGCTGACAAATTAGAAGCTGCTTTCGCACCTGCTGAAGAACCAGCAGCTGAATAATAATAAATTTATTTATTATTATTTAACTTTTTAAAACTATATTTCTAAATTAAAAACAAAATAAACTTAAAATTTTTCTATGTTCAAATTAAATATAATTAATCAATATCAGGATTAATTTGATAAGGACCTTCAATATCTGGTCTAACACAAATTCCACCACCCTCCTCATATCCCTCAGGTTTTTCACAAATTAATCCTGGTTTGCAAGAACTCCCATAACCACAAGGTTCACCAACCCCCAAATATACTACTGGTTGCTCTAAACCTTCCGCTTTAAGTTCATCAACACCAGATAAAGAAATATCAGATTTTGTAAAAATAAATAAAAATAAAGTAAATAAAATTCCAATTCCAACAATTATTTTCCAAAAACTCATTTTCAAGATTTAACTATAATTTTAATCCAAATTTTAAATTTAAATAAATTAAGAGTCACCAAACGATAAATAATAATAATATAATATATTCTAAAAATAAATAAAATCAAATAAAAATATATAAATAGACATATGAAAATTTATAAAAATCATATAAACCAATTAAAAATAAAATTAAAATACCATAATTTTTAAGATTATATAAATTATATAACTAAACAAAATTAAATAATATTAAAAATAAAAAAATATTATTTAAATTATGACTCAAAACTTAGCAATTTTATTTTCCGGTGGAAAAGATTCAAATTATGTAACATATTTAGCAAAACAGACAAATAATAATGTATCTTGCTTAATTACACTAAGTTCTAAAAATCCAAATTCTTACATGTTCCAATCTGTTGGAAATGAAATAATTAAAGTTCAAGCAAAATCTATGAATATTCCTCTGCTTGAATATCAAACTGAAGGTGAAAAAGAAAAAGAATTAGAAGATTTAAAATCAGCTCTAAAACTTGCAAAAGAGAAATATAATATTGAAGGTGTATGTTCCGGAGCAATTAAATCCGCATACCAATCAAGTAGAATTCAAGACATATGTAAACAATTAGATTTATTTTGCTACAATCCAATTTGGCAAATAGATGAAGATGAATATATGGACAAATTATTAGAAAATAATTTTGAAATCTCAATATTTGGAATTTTTTCATACCCATTTGAAAAAACATTACTTGGAAAAACAATTAATCAAAACCAACTAAACAAATTAAAACAACTTAGATCTGAATTTGAAATATCAATAGCTGGTGAAGGTGGAGAATATGAAAGTTTTATTTTAGATAGTCCACTATTTTCACAAAAAATCCAAATAAAACAATTCAACTCAAAAATGGATTCTGAAAATTCAGGAATAATCACAAATTGTAAAGTTGAATTAATTAAAAAAGAAAATCAAAATAAAATAAATAAAGTTTTAACAAATCAAAACAATAAAGATAAAATAAATAATGAAAAAAATGAAGAAATATTAGTTATTAATTTAAACAAAAAAGAAAATAAATTATATGAACTTGAATATGTAAAACCAATAACACAAATTATTCAATCTCAAAATAAAACATTTAAAGTTTTAAATTATATAGATTTAAATGATAAAATAATTACCAAATATAATAAGATAATTTTATCAGGAACACCACTAAAAGAATTTGAATATTTAAAACACTTAGATAAATTTAACTGGATTAAACAAAAAGAAAATTCAAATAAACACATATTAGGAATTTGTGCAGGTTGTCAAATTATTCAAAAAATATTTGGAGCTAACGAAATAAATTTTTCAGAAATTGGACTAAAAAATCCAGAAATATTAATTCAAGATAAAATATTAAATAGAGAATCTCTAAAAGAAATTTATACTCTTCATTCAAAAAGTTTTCAAATACCTAAAGAATTTGAAATAATTGCAAAAACCTCAATTCCACAAATAATTAAATATAATAATATCTATGGAACTTTATTTCATCCAGAAGTTAGAAACCACCAAATTATTACAAACTTTTTAAACTTTTAAAATCAATTACTTCAAACTATTAAAGAAAAGTTTTATAAATATAAAACTTAATATTTTACTATGGTAGATTTTTGTAAAAATTGTGGAGCCATCATTATGGGTTCCAAAGGAGATGAAGTAGATTGCCCAAGTTGTGGACAAGCTCAAAAAGCAAAAACAGAGATGAAATTTTCAGAAAAAGTTGCAAAAGTAGAAGAAAAAGAAATTGTTGACACTAACGAAGCTGCTGAAATTAACCCAATCACTGATGCTGAATGCCCAGAATGTAAAAGCCCTAAAGCTTACTATTGGACAAAACAAACAAGAGCTGGTGACGAACCAGAAACACAATTTTTCAAATGTGTTGAATGTGCTCACCAATGGCGTGATTACAGATAAATCTTTGATTTATATGTAATTAATTCGTGAAACATTGTTTCACGTGAATGTCAAATTTTCAAACCATTGATTTGAAAATGATTTCAGATAATTTTAAAATTTTATAAATAAAAAATTTTAAATTTTTAAAAACTAATATTAAATAAATATAAAAATTAATTCTAAACATCTAAATGTAAAAAAATAAAAATATAACTTTATAATTATATTATTAATATAACTATAAAAAAAATAAAAAAATAAATTTAATTATTAAAAAAATTACCAAAATTTCCAAAATGGTTTTTTCTTTTTAGACCTAAACCTTTCAAGTTGTTCGCGTGAAGTTGTAGAATTCACTCTAGGTTTAACTTGATTAAAATCAGGTTCATTAACAGGTTCAAGTTCTAATGCCATTGAACTTTTTCTAAGCTTTTTATAATCATCAGATTTAACTCCAAATTTATTCATCATAAAGATTTTTAATTCATCAGTATCTTTATGCCCTGGACTTAATCTATTAACACTAAAACTATGAACTGGAAGTTTAAATGAACCAGATTTAATTCCATCAACTAAATTATCATAAAATACAACTGGATGACCTAAACCAACCAAAGCAGAAATCCCTTTAAACAAAGATTGTTTTCTACCTGTCCTCTCCAAAGTTAAAGATTTCCACTCTCCCATAGGAGGTAAAATAAAAGTATTTGTAATATGAGGATCAAACCCTACAGCCAAACTAGGAGTTTTTTCATCTGAATTAAATTTTCTTAAAAAACTCATCTCCGACTCATTTAAAATTTCATTAAATTTTGAATCATAATTTAAAGAATACAAATTATAATTACTACCTTCTTTTTTCATAACTAAAAAATTCTTAACTACATCAGTATAAAATTGTTCTTTAGAATAAACTGCTAATTTTTTTAATAAAATTTGTCTTAATTGTTTTAACTCTGTTGATAATCCAATATCAACTTTACACAATTTTAAAGGTAACTCTAAATTTCCAGACTTTAAAGCTGATTTAAAATCTGATAATTCAATAACTGGAATTTCAGTTTTAATTAAATCAGTTAAACCATAATTAATAGACTCTAAACCTTTTGATGATTTTAAACTTAAAGAACTCCAAACTTCACTTGGAGGTAAAACTGAATATTCATCAATTTCTTTTAAATCCTCAATCACTGGATGTTTTAAAGTATTAATTTTATCTAAAGCTAATTTCTCTGAAACATTTATATCTAATCCAAAACTATCATCCTTTAATTTTAAACTTAAAAGAGTATATCCTGGATACCCTAATCCAGATTCATTACCCTCATTTTTTGAAACAAATAAAAAATGGTTCACAATATTCTCAAAAAATTCTCTCTTATCCATAAATACATTTTAAATCCATAATATATAAAGATTATGTATCAATTAATAAAATTACAAACCAATTTCTAATAATGTGTTATCTCCAACAAAAGTAGTTTTTTTAAAATTTAAACTAAATTTTTCTGAAAAATTTAAACACCCATTTAAACATATATCTAAATATTCTTTTTGAGATTTTAAATTAAAATCATAATCAACTGCATCAAAATGTCTCATCCTAAAAAAATATCCTCTTGACTTTGAATTCTCATTATCAAAATCCTCAAACTCTGCACTAATTAATTCAAATTCAGTAAATATTTCAGATAATTTATTTAAATCCCCAACACAAATCTTAACTAAAACACCGCAAACCATCTCATCAAGCTCCCCTTTATCAATATTTAAATAAGTGCAATCAAATCCAAATTTAGAATTAAATAAATCACAATCTTTAAAATTAAAAACTCTAACAAAACCATGTAATCTTGCTAATTTTTCAAATTCAAAATCTATTTTAAACTTAGAAAAATATTCTAAATTCATTAAAAAATCATACAAAAATAAATTTACTTTTTTCATGTAACTCTAAATTCTCCGTCCAATAAAATTATTTAACTTTTCAATCACATCATCAATATTAGTTCCAACATAATCATCAATTAAATCATCACATAAAATAACAAAAAATGATTCATCATCATTTAAAGCAGACAAATTTAATTCATCATCCAAACAATCAGATTTATTGTTATAAAAATCAACAAAAAAAGCTTCACAACTCCCAGTTTTTTTATTATCGAAAGTTATTTGCCAATGAAAATGTTTATTTTTTTCCAACGCTTCAAACCCAGTTTTAAATAAATTTTGCACTCCACCGTTTTTTAAACTAGAATTATTTGCCCTTCCAATAATATCATCGATATTAATTCTTAATGCTGTAACTTTATCAATTAAACTCTCTTTTCTCCCAAACATATTAAATAATAAAAATTTCTATATATAAAATTTTACTATAACTTTACCTAAAACTAAAAATAAATAGAAAATAAAAAGAACAAAAAATAAAAAACTAAATTGAAAGAATTCTTTTTCTCTCAATTCTTCTTTTTTCCAAACAATCACTACAATGAGACTTATTTATCTCAATTAAATCTTGTTCTCCGCACATATCACAATATTTAATTTCTCTATCACTCATAAGATTAATAAGTTATTTAAACCTTAAAAACTTAACTTTAATTATGGGAGACTTTAGCAATAAAAAAATCATAAACCACACAAAAAATGCATTTTTTAAACAAGTTAAAGCATATCAAAAAACTCTAAAACCAACAAAAGAAATTGAAGGATTTGGAAGTGCACCAATTGTTGGAGAAAAAAACTATCCATTTTTACAAATTCACAATTCATCTAATGAAGATAAATCTAATAATTTTATGAAAGCAAATGAAATTGTAAAAAAAGGTTACAAAGACATATTTGAATTAAAAGCAAAAAACATTCTTGGAAGCACTCAAAACACACACATTAGAAAAACTACAGATAGAATCAATAATGAAATCATAGATATTTATAAATCTAAAAAAGCAATAGAATTTAACTCAACTTTTGAAACCGAGATTAAATTTGACAAAGTATTAACAAATAAAATGGCAGGAGTTATGGGTTCAAAAAATGAACTAGAATCATTAAATGCTACTGAAAATACAGCTACATCAAAACAAATTGAAAAATACTCTAGCAATGATGCTAAAGCAAAAGAAGCATGTATTAAATTATACGAGCAAGGTAAAAATGAACAACAAATAATTCACCTATTAGCTCTTGGAGTTTTTGGAGTTAATATAAATAAAAAATTAGTTCCAAGTAGATGGGCAATTACAGCTTATGATAAAATGATTGAATCTCACCTTCACAAACAAATTTTAAAATACAATCCAATTAATCAATACGAAGTTTACTATTGTCAAAATAAATCTGACACTCATGTAAACATTTTATTACCTGATTATTATATGGGAACTCATACAGAAGATTGGTCAAATTCAGGAACAGAGGAGTGGGGAGGACACAATACAGACATATTTAACAATCAAAATAAAATACCAACTCCAGAACCATTGAATTCAGGGGGGTATTACGCAACTAAGATTGCGCTTAATGAACACTTACAAAAAAGAAAAAAACAAGCTGCCGCAATTATGATTAGAGTTATTCGAGATTACGATGTTCCACTTGGAGTTGTATTTGTTCGTGAATGTGTTAGAGAAAGTTTTCAAAATCAAATATTTAAAACTTCTAGTTTTAAAGAACTAGATAATTTTATTAAAACTAAATTCCCAACACACTACAAATACTTCATCAATTCAAATGTATTAAAAGAACAACGTAAACAAACAAAATTAACTCAATTTTATTAAAAATTAGTAAATAAAAATAAATTAGAAAAGTAACTAATATTTAAAAAATCAAAAATTAGTTAATTATTTATGACAACTAGAAATGTATCAGTTTCAGAGCTGATTAATTTTAAAATTCACAACTGTGAACTATCTTTAGAATTAACTCAAATATTATATACTGCTATTAAAACATTACCAAATAGCCCAGAATATAAAACACTAGAAGTTAAAAATATTTTAAAATTCTTAAAAAATATTGACTTATACCTAATTAAAGAAAAAAATCAAAGTGCCGCATACTATAAAGACAATATGATTTATTTTAATGTTGAAAACATATTAACTGAAATAAAAAATATAAAACCTCATCAAATAAATCCAATTATTCAAACTTCAATTAATCATGAAGTAACACATCTATTTCAAGACATTAAAACACAATACATTCAAAGATTTAAATTTAGAAGTAATAAATTGAAAAAAAAATTACAACCAACTTTTTTTGGAAAAATATTCCCAATAAATAATAATAATTGGAAAAGAGAAGAATTATTTGAATTAATAAATAAAATATACTTAGAAGGTCTCGCTATGTATATTGAATATATTGGAAAAGATGTAGACTTAGACCAATTACAATCAAACTGTAAAAAAATAATCCTACAAACTAAAAACAATTATTTAAATTATAATCAAACTAATAAAGTTGAAAACAATAATTTAGATAAATATAGTCTAGGACTATTAATGTCAATAATAATATTACAAGATACAAAATTAAATTTATCATTTGAACAATTATCAAATGTTGGATTTAAACAATTTATAGAATATTATGAAAAATCAGCACAAAACCAAAGTTATGAAATCTTAATTTCATACTCATCTAACAAAGGTATTTTTGATTACCAAAGTTTAATTAAATATTGGAAACAAGAAAAAAGAGAACTAAAAAATAAGAATACAAAAAATATATCAAATTAAAAAAAACACTAAAAATATATAAACTAAAAATAATAAAAATAAAATATGCAAGCAGATAGAATTTTTATGTTAGATTTTTTTAAACAATTAAATGAAAAAATAGTTGAAAAATATGGACCAACAATTCAAATTAAATTTTACATTTTAGGTGGAACTTTTTTTGTAATGAACAGTTTAAGAAATAATAGTCCTGACATTGACATTTTATGTCCTGAAGGACAATCATATAAAATACTAACTCAAATTGGAATCCCATTAGCTAAAGAATTTGAAATTAGTTTAGACTTATTATATAAAAATACATTAGACTGTACATTTTTACCAAAAAATTACTCCAGATTAGCAAGACCTTACAAAAGAGAAAGAAGTAACCACCCAAATTTGAAAATTTGGACTCTTTCCCCATACCACATCATACTATCCAAACTTGCAAGATACTCACCAAAAGATGTAAATGATATTAACTTAATTATGACTAGTGGAAAATTTAAAATTCGTAAAAAAGAATTATTAAAACAAAAAAACCTTTATGATTATTCAGCTATAAAAAGTAAATTTGAAAATAACTTTAAAGAATTTCTAAACAAATACGAACCAATTTTAAAAAAAAGTTGGTTAGAAGAATTATTAGATAATTCTTAAAATAAATAAGTGAAAATAAATAAATAAAATTAAAAATAATTTTATCTTGTAATAATAACTCTTGGTTTTTTAATTAACTTTCCTCTAAACCTAAAACCTTTTCTAACTGTCTTTAAAATTAAATTTTGAGCAAGACCATTTGCTGGAGCATAACTTGCAATCTCTGCATCTTGTTCACTATAAAACTTATTCTCTGCTTGAATTGGTTCAAGTTCTAAATCATGCATTACCTTTAACATACATTTCTCAGTTTGAGTAATACCCATCATAACTTTTTGAGTATCAGGGTCAACAGATTTAATTTTATAAGTATCTCTTTTAGTTTCCTCAATTTTTTCAAATAAAGTAATTAAATTTCTAGCAGTAGATAACTTAACTTCATGTTCTAAATCATTCATCTTTCCACTATGTTGTTCCCTTAAATTCTTATTATCTAATCTCAACTTAGAATACTTATGATATAAAACTTCATATTTTTCACTTGTCGGATTAAGTGCTCTCTTAATCTTATCTAAAACCATAAATATCATACAACAAACTACATTTATAAATTTTTGTCAAACCTTATCTTAAATTTATCTAAAAGATATTAAAAAGTTAAAATACAAGTAAAATAATAAACTATTTAAACTACCTTAATCTAATTTTTATTAGATATATATAAAATAAAAAAATGGATTTTTTAGAGATAGCCCAATTATTTGAAAAACTAGAAATTACTTCAAAAAGATTAAACAAAATTTTAATTTTAAGAGACTTTTTAGAAAAAGACCAAAAAATCGCAGAATTAATATTTGATATAATTTGTGGTAATTTCCAAAGAGAAAATAATAAAAAATCTATTGGAATTTCATTAAAAACACTATTCTCAGTAATTAGTTTTTTATCTCAAAAATCAGAACTACAAGTTGAAAAAGAATTTAATAAAATCGGAGACATTGGAGAAGTTGCAAGTAAATTAATTTCTCAAGTAAAACAATCATCATTATTAACTCAAAAATTAACTATTAATCAAATTACACAATCACTTCAAAAGATTTCTCAAACAAATGGAAATAACTCAAATAAAATTAAAAAAGAAATCTTAGGAAACTTATTTTTAAATGCTACAACAGATTTAGAATATAAATTTTTAGCAAGATTATTAATTGATGATTTAAGAATTGGAGTATCCGAAGGAGTATTAAAAGAAGCATCAGTAAATTATTTATTTCCAAAGATAATTGGAATTCATAACTCATGTTCAAAATGTTTTTATATTAATTTAAATTCTAAAAATTGTCTAAATTGTAACGATGTAATTAATCCAGACGCTCAACAAGAAATATTTGAAAATAGATTTAAAATTGTAGAAATTGGAACTCCAAAAGAAATAATTGGTCTTGACAAATTTATTGTAAATGAACAAAAAGAAATTGAAATCTTAAAATTCGCATTTAGATTAAATCCAAAAACACATATTATTCAAACTCAAGACACAAGATATTTTTACAAAAAATTTTTAGAAACTTTTGAAAAAAAATATAATACTTTAAACTCATTTTCAGAAATTATTTCTGATACAAAAAAAGATTTATCATCAATATTAAAAGTAAATATTAAATATTTTAGACCAATTAAATCAATGCTTGGAGTAAGATCTAATACTGTAGAAGATAGTTTTGAAGTTTCAGGTATGCCAGCAGTATTAGATTATAAATACGATGGATTAAGAGTTCAAATTCATTCTCACAAAGGTGAAATTCAATTATTTTCTCGAAACTTAGATAATATCACAAAACAATTTCCAGAAGTTTTAGAATTTATTAAATTAAACTTTCCAAAAACTGATTTTGTTTTAGATTCTGAAACAGTAGGATACGATTTTGAAAATCAAAAATTTTTACCATTTCAAATGTTATCTAAAAGAATTTTATCAAAAAATATTGGAGAAGTAAATCATATTAAAGTAGTAGTAAAAGCATTTGATATATTAAAATTAAACAATGAAACACTTGTAGATTTTCCATATCAAAAAAGAAGAGATATGTTAGAAGAATTATTTGTAAATACACCAATTAGAGAAAAGATTAAATTTGATTTAGATAAATTAAAACAAATAAAATAAAATGGCAAAATTTGAAGGCACATATAGAGAATTTAAAACTCATTGTATGGCAAGTATTACAAATAAAGTCCAATCAATCGCAAAAAAAGAAAAAGAAAAAAGAAATTATATTTGTGAAAATTGCAATAAAAATATGTCGAAAGATAAATTAAATTATCAGGCAGCCCATTACCCAGATTCCAGAATTAAAATAGTCGAAGAAATTTTAGAAAAATATAAACTTAATGATATAATTTTATGTGATTTAAATAAAGTTCAAAAAGAATTTATCGAAATTCATACTCCAATAACAAATGTTTGTAAATTTGTTTGTAAAACTTGTCACAAATTGGAATTCAAGTAAACTATTCAATTACAAAAAATAATTATATAATTAATATAATTACATATTTTTATGTTTAAAAAAAACCAAAAACAAACTTTAGTTTTATCCGGAGGAGGAGCATTAGGATTTGCTCACATCGGAATAATCAAAGCTTTAGAAGAAAAAGAAATCTCATATAACGAAATAATTGGAACTTCAATGGGAGCAATAGTTGGAGCATTTTTATCCATTGGATATACATATAAACAAATTATTGAAATAATTAAAGAATTAAATTATAGAAAACTTCTAAAAATAAATATATTACACCTCAATTCCTTAATTGACCAAAAAAACATTAGAAAATTTTTAACTGAAAAAATAGGAGAAATTACATTTAACCAAACACAAATTGAACTAAAAATTATAGCAACAAACCTTGAAACTGGAAAATCAAAAATATTTGATAAAACAACAAATATAAAAATTGTTGACGCAATTTGTGCAAGTTTAGCAATTCCAGGAATATTTAAACCATACCCAATTGAAAATCAAATATACATTGATGGATTTCTAAGTTCAAACCTCCCATTTGAATTTTCAACAAATAAAAAAATATTAGCAATAGATATTAATACAGAAAAATATATCCAAAGTCACAAACATAAATTTGCTCCCCAAATTTTAGAAAAATCGGTCCACATAATGATACTAAACCAAACTAGAGATAAATTAAAACATAATAAAAATAAACAATTAAAAATAATTGGAATAAATTTAGAAAAATTTAAAACATATGACTTCCACAACTGGGAAAAAATATTAAATCAAGGATATAAACAATTTATTGAAAATTATCAATAAATTAAAAATAAATTTTAACTAATAATAATAAAAAAAAAAATATAAATTATATAATATAACTAAGCTGCCACATTAAATTCTTCAGCAGGTTTTGTATTATTTAAATCTCTAACTTTTTCTAAAACTACTTTCATATAATTATACTCAGAAACTAAATTTTCAAATAACTCTGAAAACTTAATATACTCTAAATTAAAACTATTCAAAGAAGAATTTAAATTACCTCTATTTGGGTTTAATTTTAAATACACACAATTTTTATATAAAGTTTCACAAACCACAAACTGTTTTCTCATTTGAGCAAAATTATCAACAAAATCACTAGACAAACCAGAATTTTTAAAAAGTTCCAAATCACTTTTCATCAAATTATTCAAACTAATTACAATTAAATCTAAACAAGTTTTATATCCATAAAATTTTTCATCAAATGATTTTGTAAAAGTTTTATCCAAATCAACTGTTTTTGACAAACCAAAAAATTTTGAATTATAATAAATCTTCTCCCTCATAAATTTAGAATAATCAATCAAAAAACTTACATTTTCTAAAACTGCTAAAAAGTTTTGTAAAAAATCTTTAGAAGTATCATACTTTCTTAATTTAAATTTCTTAATAAACAAATCAAACCTAGAATCACCTAAATTTGAATTATTACTATCGCTATTTAATTTTGCTGTTTTCGCAAGTTCATTATTTGCCCACATTTCAGATCTTACCATAACTACTATAAAAAATTATCATATATAAATTTAAGTTATAAAAAAATAAAATAAAAGAAATATCAATAAATAAAATTGTAATTATATAAATTATATAATTAAATTCAATCTACAGTAAATAAAACTGAATCATGCTCAACATCCCACAATCCAATCCTAGCACCAGCATCAAGCCAACCATGCGCATAATTTAAACTCGCAAAAGCATTAATATAATCATTATTATCTCTAAAATGTTGAGCATCACCAAAATAACTCTCAGCCATCAATAAATAATCTTTAGCCATCTTATCCAAATGAGTTTTATCAGGGCAACATAATTTTAATTTTTTTAAAGCTCTCCCAGTCACATCAAAATACTTATCTAATTTCTCATCAGAAATCAGATTTTGTAAAGGTTTATCACTTGTCATTTTAAATTCTCAAATTTATAATCTAGGAATACTAGCTTCATGACCACAAGCATTACACTTTAAACTAATTCCATTATTAGCAAAAACAGTATCAGGACTTTGACAATGTGAACACTTCACAAATTGTTCAAAATACTTATTAACTGATTTATTTAAACCTTCAGGTTGAAATCTAGAATGTAAAATTAAATCTCCTCTATTCCCAACTTCTCCTCTCACTCCTAAATCCTTTAACATAAACTTTGAAAAATGATCTGTTTCTCTTTCAATATGCTTAGCAATCGCTGTGAAATTTGTAATAATAGTTCTTGACTTAATCAGCTTACCTTTAACAGCAGGCACTTCAAATCTTTCCTTTTTGTATAAAACTTCTGGTAATTCAGCATAAGCTTTATCTAATAAAATTTCATATTCTTTAATATCCATAATTAAAACACTATAATTATCTTTATAAACATTCCCAAACTATAATATTTATGACAGTAGATGAAACAAAATTCAATGAATTTGTAGAACTAAAAGCCTTAGAAGTTGCTATCGCAAACAACGGACAAGCAAACCCTAAAGCAATTTTAGGAAGATGTTTCCCAGTATTTCCTGAGATTAAACAAGATATTCCAAAATATTCTAAAATAATTGCTGAAATCACAGCAAAAGTAAATCTATTAAAACAAGATGCTCAAAAAGCAAAAATATTAGAATTAAACCCTGAATTTTCAGAAAAAAAAGAAAAAAAAGTAATGCCAAAAACTGATGGATTACCTGTAATGGATATCAAAGAAGGTGAAACTGTAACAGTAAGATTTCCTCCAGCACCTTCCGGACACCTACACTTAGGACACTTATTTGGAGTTGTTGCAAATTACGAATTTAAGAAAAAATATAATGGGAAAATGATTTTAAGATTTGAAGATACAAATCCTGAAAACATCGATTTATCAAACTATGAAAAAATTATTGATGATGTGAAATGGATTTGTGATGGAGATATTGATGAAATTTGTTACCAATCCGACAGATTACCAACTTACCACAAATACTTAAGAGAATTAGTAGAATTAGGAAAAGCATTTGTATGTGAATGTGAATCAGAAGTATTCAAAAATTATACTGACGCAAGTGAACCTTGTCCACACAGAAATATTGAACACAATAAACAAATGGAAATGTTTGAAAAATTCATGGATGGTGGATATGAGGCTGGAACTGTTGTAGTTAGAGCAATGGCAGACTTACAAAATAAAAATCCAGCATTAAGAACATTCCCACTTGCAAGAATCATTGAAGGAAATCACGCAAGAATTGGAAACAAACACAGAGTTTGGCCAAATTATAATATGGCAGTAGCTGTTGATGATTCTTTAATGAATATGACTCACGTAATTCGTGGAAAAGATTTAGAAATTGGAGAATTCAGACAAGAAATGTTAATGACCGCTCTAGGATTACACAAACCACAATATTTCCATTATGGTAGAATGAAATTTACTGACATGGACTTATCAAAATCAAGATTAACTGAAAAAATTGAATCAGGAGAATTTGAAGGTTGGGACGACCCTAGAATTCCATCAATTTTATCTCACAAAAAAAGAGGATATAGAGCTCAAGCATTTAGAAAATTCATTTTACAATTAGGAATTTCAAAAAGAGACTCAAAAATTACAAAAGATGAATACTACAAAGGTTTAGACTTTTTTAATAAACAAATTATTGAAATTGATTCAAATAGATATTTTTCAATTATTGAACCAAAACAAGTTGAAATTGAAAACATCACAGAAATTCCATTCGAAGAATTTACTATCCAAAAGCATCCAGAAAACCCTGCTAAAGGTTTAAGACATATTAAAACAATTAAAAACTATTTAATTGAAAATGGTGATTTCCAAAGATTACAAGTTGGAACAAAAATGAGATTAATGCATTTTGCAAACTTTGAAATTACAGCAAAAGATGAAGATAAAGTAACTTTAAAATATTTATCAAAAGATTATGATAAAAATATGGGGATTAAAGCAAACATTCACTTTGTATCAACTAATGAATCTGAAACAGAAAATGTAACAATCATTGATAATAATAATAATCACATTCCAGCAGTTGCTGAAAAAATGGATAAATATAAAATTGATGATTCAATCCAATTTGAAAGATACGGATTTTTAAGATTAGATAGATTAGATGAAAACGGAGATAAGGTTTTCTACTTTACACACAAATAAATAGTTTTGAATTTTAAATTCAAACTATTTTAATAACTTACTTCTAAAAAACAATAATATATAAAATATATCACATTAACTCTATTATGAACAATTTTGAACTACCTCTAGACTGGAAACAAAAAGCTACTTATTTAACAAAAGGAGGAAGAAGAAATATCTATATTCTAGATAACTATGTAATAAAAGAAAATTATTCTACAAAAACAAGACACAAAAAAAAAGATAATTTAGAAATTGAATTCTATAATCAAATCATACAAAAAATTTCTCCACAATTTCACGAAAATTTTTGTAAAATTTACTACAAAAAAGATAATATCACAGTCCAAGAATTAATCAAAAACTACGACAACACAATTTCAAAAAACTTTGAACAAATTCAAAATCCAAAAATAAAAATTGATGTTTTAAACCAATTTGAAAGATTAATAGAAAAATTAATTGAACAAGAAATATTTTTCTTTGACATAATACCAAAAAATATAATTGTAAAAGAAATCTCAAAAAATAAATTCATCCCAATCATATTTGACTATAAAAATATAAATAGAACCTACGCTCTCCAACCATCAACATACACAAAAACTGGAAAAATTAATAAAATAATTAAAAGACTAAACAAACTAAGACTAGAAAATTCTTACAAAAATTATATATAATTATATTGTTCCTTTAACTATTTTTTAATTATAATTAAACTTATTATATAAACTAAAATTATTATAAATTAATATGGAATCTAAAACTAACCTAATTATATCAACAATATTATTAATATTAGGTATTACAATAACAATAATAAATAACTCTCAACCAGCTGAAAATATAGAAAATAACAATCAAATACTAACTTCTATAAACCTAACAAATAACTTAAACTCAATTTCATTAAACGAATGGAAAAATCTATATGACAACGATAAATCATACCAAATAATCGATGTAAGAACTCAAAAAGAATACGACAACCAAAAGATTCCAAACTCAAAACTAATTGACTTTTACAATAAAAACTTTAAACAAGAATTAAATAAACTAGATAAAAATAAAAAATACTTAATACATTGCAGAAGTGGGTCTAGAAGTTCAAAAACATTACAAATAATGAAAGAACTAAAATTTACAAATGTTCAAAACTTAATTGGTGGAATTAACGCATGGAACTCTGCTGGATACATAACAAACTAAAAACTAAAAATAAAATAAAAAAATTACTTTTTCTTTTTATTCTTTAAAGAATCTTTTCCATCAGTCATATCTTGCTTTAAAGACTCCAAATCATCCTCTTCATCCTCATCCACAAATAACCAATTAATCGCTTTTTTAAATCTTGAAGGTTTCTTTTCCTCCTCCTTATACTCAACTTCCTCAATTAAAGTTTTTTGATTAGAACTTAAAATTTTCTCATCATTCTCTAAAATCTCCTCAGACTTTGAAGATTTTTTCTCTAAAGAAACTTTCTTTTCAACTTTCTTTAATCCCTTAGTCATATTATCAAAAGCAGTTGCAATCTCCTCAGACATCTCAAGTCTTAACTCAGCAATCTCCAAAGTAATTTTAGTATTAATTAATTCTTGAAAATCAGTTAATTTAGAATTAATAAAAGTTACACTCTCCTCATTTGATGAACTTTTTTGAAAATCCTCATCTAAATCTTCTTTTAAATCCTTTAACTCTGACTTAATTTCCTTATTATCATTAGCATTCTCAACAACATTCTTTGATAAAGTTGAAACTAATTTTTTAATAGAGTTTAATTCAACCTCTAAATTTTTAACAGTATCAACTAAACTCTCATCAGACTTTGAAGAACCATCTCTAACACTTTGAGCAACTTGCATTTGTAACTTTGCAACACTATCTCCCAAAACATTCATTTCACTTTTTACTTTTGAAAAAGCAGATTTTAATTTTCTCTCATCCATATATAACAAAATATAAAAATTAACTTTTATAAATATTATGTGTTTTATCACTAAACAATAAGAAAAAATAAAGATAATTAAAATAAATTTAATCAAGATTATATAACGCTGAAGTATTTAATGCAATATAATCAAACTCTTGCTTTGAATTTAACTCACTTTGAGACTTTTCACAATTATAATTCTCACACGCCAAAGGTCTTGAATCATAAATACTACACAACCCATTTTCACCAAAATTTGGACATACATCCATAGAACCAAAAGAAAACTTTTTTGTAACAAACTCATTAGTTTCAGGATGTCTTTTACAACAAATATTAATCCTAGTCTCAAGCTTACAACTTGAACAATTTTTAGAACCAAGCTCAGATAAATCTACATCAACAGAAAATAAATTTTCCAAAACTTCTAACTCATCTGGATTCTCCATACCAAATTGTGCATACAACTTATTCAAATCAGCATTGTTACTACTCATAGTATAAACAATCACAAATTTATTTATAAACATATCCCAAATCCAATATATTTATAAAAATCAACAAATATAAGTAATTATGACAAAAACAATTGATGAAAAAATTGAAATTATTAACCAAGTTGGAGAAGAAGTAATTAATGATGAAGATTTAAGAAAACTTCTAACAAATAAAAAAGAACAAATTATCGCTTATGATGGTTTTGAACCTAGTGGACAAATCCACATTGCTCAAGGTCTACTAAAATCAATTAATGTAAACAAATTAACATCTTGCGGAATCAAATATAAAATGTTTATTGCTGATTACTTTGCAATGCTTAACAACAAATACGGTGGAGACTTAGAAAAAATTCAAACAGCAGGAAAATACTTTGTAGAAGTTTGGAAATCAACTGGAATGGACTTAGACAATGTAGAATTTGTATGGGCAAAAGAATTCTACGAATCACACCCAGAATACTGGGAAACAGTATTAAAATTATCAATGAACGCAACAGTTTCAAGAGTTTTAAAATGTGGGCAAGTAATGGGAAGAGAAGAATCAACTTCCAATCCAGCAGCTCAAATTATGTATCCAATTATGCAAGCAGCAGACATTATTCACCTAGGAGCTGACATTGCGCAACTAGGTTTAGATCAAAGAAAAGTAAATATGTTAGCAAGAGACATTTTTCCAAAAATTGGAAAAAGAAAACCAGTATGTGTTCACCACCACATGTTAATGGGACTACAATACAAAGTTGAAGAAGGAATGTCAGAAACTGATAGAAAAATTGCTATGAAAATGAGTAAATCAAAACCAGAAACTGCAATTTTTATGACAGACTCAGCTAAAGATGTAAGCAAAAAATTCAACAAAGCAACAAGTATTGACGGAGACCCAACAGACAACCCAGTTTTAGAATATTTCAAACACATTATTTTTGAAAAATATGACACAGTTGAATTTGACAGACCTGAAAAATATGGTGGATTCTATAAAGCAGAAACATATGAGCAATTAGTTGAAGACTTTACATCTCAAACATTTAAATCAGGAGATTTAAAACAAATGGCAGCTAAATATATTAACGAACTATTAGAACCTACAAGAAAACACTTTGAAGAAAATAAACAAGCTAAAGAATTATTAGAAAAAGTTAAAGCATTTAATGTTACAAGATAAATTTAATTTAATTTATCTTATTTACTTTTATCCAATTAATAATTTAAATAATTATTGCTAAATTTTAAACATAAAATTTCTAACTGTTAAATTTTTAGAAATTTCACTTTCAACACTATTTAATTTTCTACCCTTACTAACCTTAGTTAAAATTAATATTTTCCCATCAAACTCAAAACTAACATTTACATCATACGCAAACTCATAAGCACCACAAACAATCATCGCCACATTTCTCTTTAATAAAAATAAATCATCTTTAGAATAAAATCTCCCAAAATGAGTGTCAAAATCTGAACTCATCTCAAAAATTCCATTTTTTAAATTAATAACATTAAATTTTCCTAAAGCCGCCGCACCAAAATTCATTAAAATTTTATTCATAATAACATTTGGACTTGAAGATATTTTTTTAGAATTAAATTTTACTAAAATTCCTCCCTCCATTTTAGCTAAATTATCTCTAAACTCCATATCTCCTTTAATTAAATCTAACAAATAATCAATTCCAAAAAACCAAGGCATACAAACAGCATAAATATGTCCCAAAGCAAAAGTTCCATTTTCATTTGGACCTATTTTTTTTGAAAAAATAAAAGATTTTAACCAATTTGAAATTGTAAATTTTTTCTTTTCAGAAAAATACTTTCTATCATTTTTAAAAATATAATCTTCATCAGAAATAAAACATTCCAAAGATAAACTAGCACCATTCACACTAAACTTTGAACTTACTTTTTTTCCATATAAACAACTTAAAAAGTTTTCAACAAATCCTGCTAAAATTTCTTCAATCAAAAAATCACAAGATTCATTAAAAAATTTTTTATACAAATTCCCCATATGACACCTATTCAAATTAATAACTAATTTATTTAAATTCACATTACCAACTAGATTTAACTTTCCAAATCCAAAAGAATTTATGATATCTAAAAAGTCAATCAACATCAATTTTTTATGTTTATAATTATATTTTTTTTCTAAAAAATCATAAATTAATTTTGAATCAGTTTCTGAATATTTTTTAAATTTTTTAATTAACTCTTCACCTGATTTATTTTGTGAATTATGATAAATACCATATAAAAAATAATTAACAGGAGATAGAAAAATTCTAAGCTCCCCAAAATAGGCAATTCCATCTCCAAACTTAAAATCAAATTTAGTATTCATTTTACTAAAATATAAGTTATTAAATTTTCAAATTAAGATAAATATTAAATTAATTCCAAAAATAATCCCTTTCTAATGATATACTATAGTTTTACTTATTTATATATTTACCTAAGTAAATATTAAAATTAAAATGAATATAAAATTATATTGTTACATACATAATAAAATAAAATTAAAGATATTTAAATAATATTAAATTAAAAATAGACAAAAAATTGATTTTTTGGATAAAAAAGTAAGTTAAAATACATAAAATTATAAATTAAATAAAAAAATAATCAGATTTCAATAAGAAAATTCAAATCCATAAATACTTATGGAAAACATAACATATCCAAATATAAATTTAGAAAAATTAATCTTAACTTCACCAGACTCAAATCAACAAATATTAAAATTTGATAAATTAAATCTAATCATAGATGAATATTTAGAAAATTTAAATAAATTAAATTTAAATTTTAACCCCTCACCAAATATTAAAATTGTTTCTACTAAACTTGAATTTTTAGAAATGACTCAACTTCGAAGTAAAGTATTCTCACCAATTAATGGATTTAATTTAGAATTCCCAGAAATGTTAAAAGGTCTCCAATATGACTTATTTGATACACAATCTATTAACTTAATTCACAAAACAGAGAATAAAATTGATGGGACAATTAGAATCCTACTAGACTCTAAACTAGGACTACAAACTCAAAAACAATTCCCTAAAGAAATATCAAATTTAAGAAAAAACTCTAATTTAGCCGAACTTACAAGACTTGCAATTGACCCTAACTCTCAAGGTGGAACAATTTTAAAACAACTATACCAAAACACCTCCCAAATAAAAGAAATCACAAATACTGATAACTACATTGGATGTATGACACAACAACTATACCATAAAGTGTATGAAAAATTTGGAATGCAAATTGAAAAAACAATCCCTAGCTATGGTAAATTAAATTACCCTTGTTACATAACTTCATGGACTAAAGATGACTACACTAAATTTTATAAAACAAAAATACTAGGAGAAAAAAACTAAAATGGAAAATCAAATTGTAAATGATAACTTTTGGAGTGAATATGCAAGAATGTATAATAAATTTACACCATCATTTCAAAAAAAATTACTCGAAAATATTTCTCAATATGGATTTGGAACTGTTGGAGATTTCGGATGTGGAGTTGGAAAACTTCACAAACATTTAGCAAACCAAAATAACTCTAAATTAATACACGCAATAGATTCAAATAAACAAATGTTAGACCTAGCATCAAAAAATAAACCTCAAAATATTGACACAATATACTCTCAATTAGAATTAAATGATTTTAATAGTAATCAAATATTACCTAAATACGACTCAATATATTTAATAAATGTATTATATGCAAATAAAAACCCTATTGAAATTCTAAAACAAATAACACCAAAACTAAATCAAAATGGAAACTTAATAATTGTAGATATGAAAAGAAAAACTAACCTAGAACAATTATTTCAAGTTTTAGATGATGAATATACTGGAGATAAAGACCTAGAAAATTACTACCATTCAAATCAAATTCTTTCCCAAAACTCAACCCCACACGCATATTCAATAAATGAATTAGAAAGTATAATTTCATTAATGGGAAACTTTCAAACATTAGAAAAAAATGAAACCCATTTTTTAAATAATGCGAATTGTTTAATAGTTAAGAAAAATTAGAAACTAAAATTTTAGTTGTTAAATATTTAGAAATATTTTTTTCTAAATCTGATAACTCTAAATTATCTCCAATTTTTTTAAACTCAATTGTATCTAAAGAAACCTCATCAAAATTAGAAAACTCATTATAACTAAAAGAATAAATTCCTAATGACATATTATAAATATGTCCTTTAAATAAGTTAATAACTTTATCTGTATAAAACTTTGAATAAAATAAATTTAAATTATTTTTCACAGTTAAAACTTTAGGATCAGTATAAGTAAATCTACCAATCCCTGAAATATCAGATAAACTATATACAAAATTATAAGTTTCATCACCTAAATTAGCTCCAAAATTATTATGAAAATCAACAGAAGCTTTACCCTGCATTTTCCCCAAACTATTAAAACTTTTTTCAAAAAAATCAAAACTACTCATTTTTTCCAAAAGATCCAACATAAAAAAATAAGGTAATAAAACTCCATTTGAATCAGAAACTTTAAACATCCCCTCACTAAAAACTAAACCTCCAGTCATAACTAACTTTTTAACAACCAAAGAAAAATCTCCAATTTGTCTAACAGGATTAAATTTTTCATTAGATAAAACATAATCCTCATCTTTTACCTTAACATTAAAAACTAAACTAAATGAAACTTTAGAAATTTCACACTCAACATTTTTTTTAAAAACACAACTTAAAAAATTTTCTAAAAAACCACTAAAAATTTCTTCAATATAAAATCCTAAACCTTTCTTAAAAATTTGAGAATAAAATAAATGTAAATTTGGTTTATCAATCTTAAAAATATAAGTATTCTCCCTACTTAACTTCAAATTTAATTCACCAAACCCAAAAGAATTAATTCTTAATAAAAATAAATTTATTAACTTTTTAAAATCATCATTTTCACAACTTAACTCATCATACAAAATTTCCATTTCAGACTTTGAAGATTTTTTAATTATATCTTTAAACTCCTCTTGAGATAAATTTTCAGAACAAATATTAATTAAAGATAAAAAATAATTCATCGGACATAAATAAACTTGTGTTGTATCATAAAACACTGACCCCTCACTAAAAAATAATTTTTTATTTCTATCTACAAACATTTAACATACACCTAAAAAATTAATACAAATTGATTTTATAAACATTTCTAATCAAAATAAATAATAAAGTTTCAAAACTAATACTTATTTACCGCAAAAATAAAAATTAAATTCAAATTATCTTCAATTACACTATAACTTATATCCTCTCTTGCAAAAACCTCATAACTAATTTGATTCGGAATTAAAAAATACTTACTAGAATTATTTTTTCCAGAAGATACAACTCTAGAATTATACTCAAAAACTTCCACACTAAATAAATTAACTTTATTTAAATTCCCTCTTAAATTATCAAAATATTTTTTATCAAATTCTACCTTTACAGCAAATTTATCATTTGATTTATTTAAAATATCAATAATTTTCCCCATACCTATAAAATAAACTTTCAATTTATAAAATTTCTCAAAAAATAACAAAAAGTATACCTAAACCTAATTAAATATAAAATAAAATAAAAAATAAAAAATAAATATTGATTAAAAAAATTAAAAATTAAAAAAATGTATGAATCTTAATTCCCTCATCACAAATTTCAATTGGGTGTAAATCACTATCATTTTTAGTATTTCTCATTTTTTTAATAGATAAATTTCTTGAATAATTTCCACCCAAACTCTCTGAACTAAACTCCAATAACCCATCACAAATAAACTCTGCAAAGTTTGTACTTGGCGCATCCTTTTGCGAAATTAATAATAAATTTAAACCACTAATTTTTTTAAACCTATCAATTAATTTAAATAATAAACAATTAGCCCTTATATTAAAAGAACTATAATCTAAGGTATTATCAACTAAAAAAGATAAAGTGGTAATAGAATCAACAACAACTCTTTTCGCATCAAAATCATGTATAATTTCGGCCATATCACTAACTGAATACTTATCCACTAAATTAATACCAATTGAAATTATTTTTAACCTCCCCTCCTTTTCTAAATCCTCTAAATCCCAACCAAACTGTTTAGCTTGTAAAAATAATGCTTCTTTTTTTTCCTCAAATGTAAAATAAATTCCTTTTTCATTATCATTAATAGCACCATTAACTAAATATTGTAAAGAAAAAATAGTTTTTCCAGCCCCAGGACTTCCATTAACTAAAATTGAACTCCCATCTGGAAAACCACCCTCTACTAATTTATCAAATCCAAAAATATAAGATTTTGATCTTTTCAAACTATTTTCACAACTAACCATTTTAGAATTATAATAATAAATGAAAATTTTATTATATAAAACTTTCCTTAAATTAAAATATAATAAAAATAAAATTTGAAATAAAATCAAAAACAAAATAAATATTAATGTAAAAAATTAAATAAAAAATAAAAAGGGGGAAATAAAAATGAAGTTGAAATTAAAAATTATAAAAAATTATGAATCTTAATCCCTTCACCATCCAATATTTCAAACGGATGTAAATCATCATCATTTTTAGTACTTCTCATTTTTTTAACAGATAAATTTCTTGAATAACTTCCTCCTAAACTCTCACTATCAAAATTTAAAATTCCATCACAAATATACTCAGAAACTCTAGAACTATCTGAATCCTTTTGAGAAATAAATAAAGTTGTAATATCCTTTAAATTACTAAACCCAGTAATAAAAGAATACATAAACTTAGTTGAATCCATCTTTCTACTTGTAAAAATATCACCAAATAAATAAGATAAAGTTGTAACTGAATCAACAACTACTCTTTTAGCTTTTAACGAAGTTATAATCTCAACAATCTCTCCAATAGTATTTTCTCCAATATCATCAGTTCCAATTGATACAATCTTTAACTTTCCTTTTTTCTCTAGTTTTTCTAAATCCCAACCAAATTGATTAGCTTGTAAAAATAATGCT
>DAXK01000024.1:106286-106763 GCA_002506365.1 archaeon UBA583
CTGTAAAGAAAAAATAGTTTTCCCAGACCCCGGAGTTCCAGTAACTAAAATATTACTCCCAATTGGAAATCCTCCCTCAACCAGATTATCAAAACCATCAATATTTGAATTTACTCTTGTAACTAATTTATTTGCCATTTTTATTAATATTTACTCGCTGAAAAAATATACAAATACTTTGTTTTTGTCTCAATCCTTGTGCAAGGAACAGTATTTGAAGTCATAACACCATTTCTAAATTCCTTAGGTAATAAAAAATATTTAGTAGATTCTCTCTTACCTCTTTGAACTAATCTTGATGTTAAATTTAAATTACCTTCTGAAAATAAATGCATTTTATCCATATTTCCTTGAAGCCAAACAACTTCTTTTTGGGATAACTCCAACGTAACTTCAACTTTTTCATCCCCTTTATTTTGAATCTTCAAAATTTTACCCATAAATCACAACCTCATATTTCTTTTATAAATTTATTTA
>DAXK01000036.1 GCA_002506365.1 archaeon UBA583
TAAATTTATTTTTATTTTTTAATTTAGTTTTTACTATTTATTCATATGAAAATCAAACTGTTAATGGATTTAATTTATCTTTTGAAGTTACAAATTCTAATTCAATACTTGATTCTGTTTATGATTTTCAAAATAAAAATGATTTACCTTTTCCAGTTTCTTCAACTTCAAATCAAGTAAATTATGATTCTTTAAATAATAATTTTTCATTTCAATTTACATTATTGAATGGGACTATTTTATGTTCTTCAAAAACTTGTAATTTTAATTATGACGATATGTTCTTATTAAATAATCCTTATATCTCTTATTCATATTGTAATTCTTTGGGTGGTTGTTCTCCTAGTATTTCAATTCCATTTATTTTAAATAATGGTGGTGCGGGTGTGTCAGGGGGATTTAAATTAGTCTCAGAAAATTCTCAATCTCTAGGTATATCTAATTATAAAACTATTTTTGAATATGGGAGAAACCCTCAATTACTTTTACCAACTTCAACTAATTTAATTTCAAAACAAATAACTTTCACAACTGGAGATTCTAATTTATATCTACAAATCTTTAATTCAAGTTTAGGTTCATTATGTCTTGGTTCAACTTGTAGTTTTAATTATGATGATTCTTTTTTAATAAATAATCCAATTTTATCTTATTCGTACTGTAATTCTATTGGTGTATGTTCAAATGCTCAGACATTTCCTTTTACAGTATCTGATGGAGGGATTGGGATTGATTCAGGAATTTATTTTCACGGAGTAAAAGATTTTAATGGAACTATTATTCCAGGTCCTCCAACTTCTTCAAATAATTCAGTTAGTATTTCACAACTTCCAAGCTTATCTAACATTTCTATTTTATCTTCTTTAGTTTTAATATTATTTTACTTTTTATTTTAAAGTGATTAAAATATATTAAAACTATATATTTTAAATTATTTTTATGAACAAAGAAAATATGAATAAAATTGAAGATTACTTTGAAGTTTTTTTAATTTTATCATTAACTGGATTATTTTTCTACATTTTAAAATCTTTCATAACTCCACTTTTATTTGCTGCGATTTTAGTTTTTTTAATGTATAAACCTTATAAAAAATTAATAAAATATATTGGTAATGAATCTATTTCTGCTCTAACCATTCTTTTATTTATTGTAATAATACTAACTTATCCTACAATATGGGTAACTTCAGAATTAATAGATGAATCTACTACACTATTTTCATCTGGTAAAACTCTTATTGAAAATACTGATTTTAAAAATTGTAATGCTGATAAAATTTGTGAATTTATGGGGGAAAATTTAGAATTTATTGCAATGTCTGTAAGTTCACTTTCAGTTAAATTAAATAATTTCTTTTTAGGATCTGTTGAAGTAATATTTAACTCTTTCACAAATTTCATATTAGGTTTTTTGATATTTTTAGTTGCGATATTTTTCTTTTTAAGAGATGGTGAAAGATTTGTCCAATATATTAAAAAAATAATTCCTATGAAAAATTCATACAAAATAAGTTTATTTATTAAATTTAAAGATGTATTAATTGCGATTTTTTACAATACTTTATTTTTAGCAGTATTACAAGGAATTTTAGTTGGTTTAGCATTTTGGGTATTAGGTATACCTTCACCAGTATTTTGGACTTTAATTGCTTCATTATGTGCTTTATTACCTTTATTTGGTCCATCTTTAGTTTGGATTCCAGCAGTTATTTATTTATTTTTAACTGGTGATTATATTGGCGCTATTGGATTGAGTATTTATGGATTATTATTAGTTGGATTAATTGATAATATGGTGCGGCCATTTTTTTTAAATAAAAAATTAGAAATTCATGAATTTTTTGTTTTATTATCTGTTCTTGGAGGTATGCAAGTTTTTGGATTTTTCTTAGGGTTATTTTTAGGACCTATGGTAATTAGTTTTTTAGTTGCAGTATTACACTTATATCACCTTGATTTTAAATAAATATTTTTTAAAATTTTAAAATAACTTATTACTAACCTTGTTTGTATTTTTTAAACCTTTATATTTGATTTAAATTACTAACTTATATAAATGACTAATCTTTAACTTTTATTAGATATATGGCAAGTAATTTAAAAAAAGGTGTTGCAGATTTGCAAAATCAAGAAAATGTTAGAGCAAGAATTCCTAGAGGTGACCAATTTATTGGTTTAGTTGAAAAAAGATTGGGTGGTTCAAGAATGAATATTCGTTCAATGACTGGTGAAAATATTATGGCCAGAGTTCCTGGAAGAGCTAAGAAATTTTTATGGATTAGAGAGGGAGATATTGTTTTATTAGAACCTTGGGAATTTGATAAAAAAAAGGCAGATTTAGTTTACAAATACAAACCTAATGAAATTAAACAATTAGAAAAGAAAGGACTTTTAGGTGACTTAAACCAAGTTGAAGAATTTTAATATTATTGTATATTAACCTTTACAAATTTATTCTTTGAACTTTTAAAAAAGTTCAATATTTTAAAATTAATTTATATAATTATTTTTACTATTTTTAATCTTACTCTAAAAATTATATTATTTTAAATAAAAATTTAAATTTTTAAAATTTAAATTTATTCGTCTTTTGCAGTCACAAAAATTGTTTTTAATGAAACAATTAATGCTGCTGGAACAATTAATCCAATTAGATTTTTGAAAATTTCTCCAAGTAATTTACTTGTATTTCCTGTTTGATCAATTGCAAATGTTTGAATAATACTTGACATAAATGGTCCAATTAACATTACAATTACAATTGATGCGATTAAAAATGAAATTGTCTCTTTTGATGTAACATTAATTAATCCTACAACAATTCCAAACATAATTAATACTCCTGTAGCAATTCTAGCTCCCATTGGGGAAAGAGTTCCATACGTTGCAATTAATGAAATAACTGCTGCAATGAATAAACCAACTCCAAAAATGACTGATCCATAATGAATTAATTGCATTTCTTTATCGATTTTTTTTAAAATCTTTTTTTTAATTTCTTTCATGTAATAAAAATATTATTATTTTTTGATTTAAAATTTAAGTGTAATTCTTAGTAGTTAATTTATTGGGCGTGTTTCATTTTTAAACTTCAATTTTGTATTTACTTTCAAATTAATACTAATATATTTAATTAATTCCAATCATTATATTTTTAGGAGATAAAGATATCCTATCTATTGGTAAATCTATCTGAAAAGTTTAAATCATAAATTTGGAATTGTACACTTCAATATCGGATTTGAATTTGATTTTACCGCTTCGAAAATTCAGAATTCGGAGTCAATAACATCTTTATTTTCCTAAAACTCCTAGAAGTTTTAGGGTTGGTGGGATCGAAAAGGTTCATCAATTCTAGAATTTTTTTCAAGGAAAATATATATTCTAGTTAAAAAATTTTACTTAAAAATAATTATTTTATAATTTCAAAAAATCTTTAAATATTATTTAATTCATACAATATTTGGAAGTGATAATTATTAGTAATGATAACTTGCTGAAGAGTTAAATAATTCATTAATTATGTACTATATTCTTAAATTATGTAAACTTTAGTTATCGCCCAGTATGAATTCAGGTATTGGTGAATAAAAATTAATTTCACTTCCTATATTATTCTAATAAAATTATACTTAATTTATAATTTTATTATCTATTTTTAATTATTTTATTTTATTTAGTTAAATTATTAAACATTGAATTTAACATTTAAAAATTTTAACAATTAATTATATATCTATTATAACTCATATAATTAGAAAATGAGATGACAATAGTTTTACTGAGGTAATCAATACACTTAAAATTTGCTTAGTACACAAATTACTTGTATTGGTGAATTACTATTGCCTTAAAATTCTTCAGATTTTCGGTTAAGATCTCATTTTCACATAAGTTATATTGGAGTAATTAATTAAAAATTATTTATTTCATTATAACTTTATATTTACTTAATTCTAATTTATATTTTCAATTTTTCATATTCTTAAATTTTATTATACTTAAACCATATTTAAATATTTAATTTCAAAATTAAACTTAATATTGCAAACTATCTAATTCAAAATAAAAAATAAATACTATTTTACTACTATTTCATTAGGATGTGAGATTGTCCAAATTAAACATTTTTACTGAATGAACTATTACAATTAATTTAATTGTACTACTAACTTAATGTAGTAGGGAAAAACTGTTGCCTTATATTTCCTCAAAATATAAAGTTAAAAATTAATATTTCATATCCTAAAACTTATCAAAAACTTGAAAACTTTTTGAAACAAGCTTTAAATTAATATTTATTAAAATTATTAACGTTAATTTTGTGGGTATATTAATTTAATTTTATCTTTACAACCTTTCCAACTTTATAACTTGGACTAATCTTAAAGAATCTTATTGTTAATTATTTTATTAAAAAATTTTTAACAATTTAAAACGTTCGAGATATATATTTAAAATATTTAATAACGTTTTAGTGAGAAACAATTATATTTTAAATATATAACTTGTATCGGCTCCAATATTAATGTTTGAATTCTACTTGAAACCTAGAACAAAAACGGAAAATTAACTTTTATCCTCAAATTATATTGGACACTTTTTTTAAAAATTCAAAAACTTAAACTAAATTTATTTTTTAAATTACAATATTAAACCACTAACTTTACATTATGTTATGACTATAAAACTATTTATTACGGTTTATGCTCTTTATATTTGGAAGGTAGAATAGTTATTGATATTTTGAAGGGGCCAAAATATCGCCCTCGACCCACTTTAAGTATCGAGAGTCAGTAGCGTAAAAGCTACCCTCCACCCCACTCAAAAAATTATACTTTAATTCTAAAAATACTTTAATTATTATATTTAACTCTAAAAAATAGAAATTTTTCGTTATACGAAAAATTAAATTTAAAAATCATCCCAACCATCAACACTTGATGACTGATTATAATTTGTAACAGTTGACTCAAAAAAGTTTGACTTCACATTATCATTTGACTTATCCGCTAATTTTTCTAAATGTGAATACGGGTTCTTCTCAAATCCATCATATAACTTAGGAAACCCAATTGACTGTAATCTTAAATTTGCTAAATGCTTAGTATACTCCTCAGTAGATTTCTCATTAATACCTAAAATCTCATCACCTAAAATATGATTAGTCCAGGCCATCTCTTGCTCAACAGCAGTCTCAAACATTTCATGAACTAATTCTTTAGTAATTAAACCTGGTTGTTCTTCATTTAATGCTCTAATCATATTTTGAAAAATTACAACATGAGTTAACTCATCACGATTAATATATCTAATTTCATCTGCAACACCTAACATTAAATTTCTAGAAGCTAAATTATAGAAAAAGTTAAATCCATTATAGAAATACAATCCTTCTAAAATATAATTTGCTAAAACAACTTTCGCAAAATCTTCGATACTTTGAGAATCCACAAAATTTTGATAAATATCTGCAATATACTTATTTCTCTCTAATAAAACTTTATCATCTCTCCAAAAATCATAAATCTTATCCTTTTTAGAAGCTGGGATAATTGACTCAATAATATATGAATAACTTTGTGAATGAATTGCTTCTTGATAAGTTTGAATCGCTAAAAGAGTTGAAATCTCTGGAGCTGTAATCCAATCAGCAATATTTGAAATATTATTAGTTTGAATGGAATCTAAAAAAGTTAAAAAACTTAAAATTCCATCAAACGCTTTAACTTCATGATTAGTTAACTCTTTATATGAAGTTGAATCTGATGATAAATCAACTTTCTCAGGAACCCAAAAATTCCCCATCATAACTCTATATAATTCTTGAGTCCACTTATACTTTACATTATTTAAATTAAATAAATTAGTAGTATTTCCACCGATAATCTTTCTATCGCTAACATCATCATTTCCTTCTGGATTAAATAATAATTTTTTCTTTAATTCTTGATTTTCCATTTTAATTTCTTCACTCATTTTAATTAGCACAACTCACACACTCTTCCTTTTCAGAAATCTCTCCAGACTTAATTAAACTTCTTACATAATAAACTGTTTTACACTGCTTTTTCCATGCATTATGGTATAAGTCATAAATATCTTTAGCCTTAATTCCATCCTTAATATTTAAAATCATCTCCATTGAAATTCCTTGGTCTGTCCACTTTTGAATCTTTGACACAACTTCAATTACTTCTTGTTGATTAATATTTTTATTCTCTTTATACTTCCAAAAATTCTTTTGATTCATAAATGGTGGTGCAACTGGAACAACTCCATTTGAAGCCTTATCTACAAAAAACTTACTAAAAATTGGTAAAATTGACGCAGTAGCTCCCATTAATAATGATGTTGAAGTATTAGGTGCAATTGCAAATAAACCTCCATTTCTCATACCTTGCTTTTTAACTTTAGCTCTTAAAGCCTTCCACTCTTCAGGATTATCTGATTCATTATCATACCATTGAGCATCACGACCAAAAAAATGTCCTTTATCCCAATCACTCCCTTCAAAATGTAAATAATTTCCTCTCTCAACAGCTAAATCAGAACTCGCTTCAATTCCTGCGATAGCAACTTTCTCAAATAATTTATCACAAAAATCAGCAGAATTATCATAACTTAACCCATTATGAACTAAATGATCAGCTAAACCTAATGTTCCAACTCCTAAAATTCTATATTCACTATTATGTTTATCAGCTTCAGGTAATGGTGGAACTGCTACATCAATAGTATTATCTAAAATTCTAACTGATAACTTAGTCATAGCCTTTAAAGTTTCATCATCTAAAATTTCAGCTAAATTTAAAGAAACTAAATTACATGTGTGAGTTTCTCCAGTTACAATTTCTTGTGAAACTGAACTTCTATCCTCAGTTAACTTTTTAGGCATAACTTTTGAAGGTGAAAAATTTGAAAAAGATTCAGTACATAAATTTGCATTTCCAATCATTCCGCAATGTTTATTTGGATTTCCTCTATTAGTTGTATCTTTAAAACACACATAAGGCATTCCAGTCTCAACAACTGTTTTTAATAATGTTTTTAATAAAGTTCTAGCATCAATTGTTTCCTTATAGAATAAATCTTTATCAGCTTCAACCTTTGCATAAAATTCTTCAAACTCTTCTCCATATAATTCAGCAATATCTACATTATACTTTTTACGAATTTCGTGAGGGTCAACTAAAGTCCAAGCTTGTTTAGCTTCAACTCTTCTCATAAATTCATCAGGAATTACAACTTGCGGAAAAACATCAAAAGCTTTCTTTCTATGATCTCCATTCTCAGTTTGCATCTCTAAAAATTGTTCCATATCTCTATGCCAAATATCTAATGCAACAGTAATCGCACCACTTCTAGAACCTAATTGATTAACCGCAACAGCAGTATCATTAACTAACTTAATCCAAGGCATAACTCCTCCTGAAGCACCTTTAATTTGTTTAATTTGAGCTCCATGACTTCGAACTCTAGAAATATTTAATCCGACTCCTCCTGCATTTTTAGAAATTTGAGCTAGTTGGTCAAGAGTATAATAAATAGAATCTAAACTATCATCCATCGCTGTAATAAAACAAGATGCTAAATTTCCATTAGGTCTTCTTAGATTTAAAACAATTGGTGTTGCTGGTGAAATCTTTCTTGAAGCAAATGCTTTATAGAATTTTTTAGCAACCTCTAATCTATTTTCCCTCTTTTCAGGAATTGCTAATAATAAAGCTAAAGTTAAATACATATCTTGTGGAAGTTCAAAAGTTTTACCTTCGTGCTTCATTAAATATCTAGACATCATTAAATTCATAGCAGAATAATCATAATCATAATCATATCTCATATCTCTAAATCTTCCCATCTCTTGAAGTTCTTCTTTAGAATACTCATCCATAATTTGTGAATCATAAATTCCTAGCTTTACAGCCTTTTTAACAAATGAATAATATGGTCCATAACCAAATGCGTCATGACCTCTTAATCTTTTAGCCTCTTTATATAAATTTAATAAAGATAATCTTGCTGCAACATTTTTCCACTGTAAATTTGCAAAATCATCAATATTTGTCATACTAAGGGCAGTCTCAATTAAATTTTTTTGAATTTCTTCAGTGGTCATTCCATCTCTCATCTTAATAGTTGCCTTACTCTCAAGTTCAATTCTATTAACATCTAATCCAATGGAAGCCCATTCAATAACTTTCTTAATCTTTGCTACATTAAATGGAACTTTAACTCCATCTCTTTTGAGAATTTTATAATTTTTCGTCATTTTTAAACTTATATTTATAAGTCGAAATATTATTTATACAAACAAATTTTCGCTATAAAATAATATTGAATATTTTGCTTATATTATTTCTGTAAAGTTTACAAGGGACAACACACACAATCAAAACTTTTGAGCAAAAATACTATATATAGTAGTGTTTTTTAAAAAATCACTACTATATCTAGTATTTTAATTTTTCATAAAAACATTTATAAATGATATTTCTAGTGGCTTTATACTACTAAAATTCGCGCTTAAATTTTATTTTGATAATCAAAATATTTATTTTTATTTAAAAAAGAATTAATAAATTTAGTAAAAAATTACTCTTATATTAAACCTAGTTTATATTTTATTATCATAAAACTCAGATTTATTTTCCCAGTTTCCAAATCCATCATTATGTAGAATTCTTTGGTTACTTGAACCTCTAAAACTTAACTTTAAATTCTTCTTATCAATAATAAACCTTCCATCTACTAAAATATCAACATATTTAATTATCTCTTTTTGAGATTTAGTTAATTTTTCTAACTCAAATCCAGTCCACATCCAAATTGACTTATGAGTTTCAGATTTAATTCTTTTCAACAAATTTATCATAATATCTTTATTTTGCATTAGTGGTTCACCACCTAAAAAACTAAATCCTGTAATTATTTTCTTTTTTCCAAATTCAATAAATTTATCTTCTATTTCTTTACTCCATTCAGTTCCAAAATCAAAATCCCAATAATCTTTATTAAAACATCCATCACACAATCCATGACATCCAGATACAAATAAAGTTGTTCTAATTCCAACTCCATTTGACACATCAAACTCTCTTATTTGGGCGTATTTCATTTCACAAACCTATAAATGTAAAACTCTATTTTTAATTTCTTGAGTTTTCCCTTTATTCCAATAATTTTCTCCTAAATATCCACAAGTTCTTCTAATCACATCCATCTTATTTTGATCATTATTATTACAATTTGGACACTCCCAACCTAATTGTTCTGTAGGTAAAATCTCTCCAGAAAACTCACATTCGTGACAATAATCTGACTTAGTATTTAACTCAGCATATTGAATATTGTGATAAATATAATTTACAATTTCTTTTATTGCTTCTAAATTATGATTCATATTTGGGATTTCAATATATGAAATACACCCTCCATTTGAAATTGGTTGAAATTGACTCTCAAACTTTAACTTAGTAAAAGCATCAATATTTTCACGCACATCAACATGGTAACTATTTGTGTAATAACCTTTATCAGTCACATCTTCAATTTCTCCATATTTTGCTTTATCAATTCTTGCAAATCTATAACATAAAGACTCAGCAGGAGTCCCATATAACCCAAACCCAATTCCAGTTTGCTCTTTCCAATAGTTAGTTGTATTCTTTAATTTATTCATAACTTTTAAAGCAAAATCTTCACCATCTGATTTAACATGGGATTCTCCAGTCACTAACTTTGTTAATTCATATAATCCAATATATCCTAGAGAAATTGTTGAATAACCATCTTGTAATAATTTATCGATAACTTCTCCTTTCTCTAATCTAGCAATTGCTCCATGTTGCCAATGGATTGGTGATTCATCAGATTTAGTTCCCTTTAAAGCATTATGTCTACACATTAAAGCATCAAAACATAATTGTAATCTATTATCTAATAATTCCCAAAACTTATTTTCATCTCCCTTAGATAAAATTCCAATTTGAGGTAAATTTAAACTAACAACTCCTTGATTAAATCTTCCCTCAAATTTATACTCTCCTCTCTCATCTTTCCAAGGAGCTAAAAAACTTCTACAACCCATACAAGAAAATACATTTCCTTCATAGATTTTTTTCATCTCTTTTGCTGAAATATAATCTGGATATAATCTTTTAGCACTACACTTAATAGCAGTTTCAGAAACATAATCATATTTTCCACCTTCAAAATTATTATGTTCATGTAATACATAAATTAATTTTGGAAATGCTGGAGTTGTATAAACTCCCTTTTCATTTTTGATTCCTTGTAACCTTTGTTTTAATATTTCTTCAACAATTAAAGCAATTTCTTCAACATACTCACTTTCTTCATCAATATTTAAAAATAAAGTTACAAATGGACTTTGACCATTTGTAGTCATCAAAGTATTAATTTGATATTGCATAGTTTGAACACCTGAACTTAGTTCCTTTAATGTTAAATCGGATACAACTTTATCTAACATACTAGAATCTTCAATTGAATCTTCAAACATTTTATAATATCTATCTTTACTTTTTCTTAAATACTTACCTAAATGAGAAATATCTACTGACTGTCCGCCATATTGACTACTTGCAACTTGGGCAATAATTTGTGTCATAACAGTACAAGCTACTTGAAAACTTTTTGGAGACTCAATCATTCTTTTATTAATCACTGTCCCATTATCTAACATATCTTTAATATTAATTAAACAACAATTAAATATTGACTGCATAAAATAATCTGTATCATGAAAATGTAAAACTCCTTCATCATGAGCTTGAACAATTCTTGCTGGTAATTTTTTTCTTCTCGCAATATCTTTTGAAACTTCTCCTGCAATTAAATCTCTTTGAGTTGATGCAATTGTTGCATTTTTATTAGAATTCTCATTCATAACATCTTCATTTGTTAAATTAATTAAACCTAAAATACTATCGTCCGTTGTATTAATCTCTCTTTTAAAAGATTGAATTGATCTATAACCTTCATAAGCTCTCGCAGTTGAATGGTGACCATACTCACATAAATAATTGAATGCTAATGTTTCAATATCAAAAATTGTTGCTTTTTTAGAATTATTTTCAATAAAATGATTTTTAATTTTTTCAGAAATAGACTTAGCCAATTCAGAATTAATATCTCCACTTCCAAATTCCATAGCTTTTAAAATTGCTAACTCAATTTTACTAACATCAAAATTAACTTCAGACCCATCCCTTTTTAGAACTTTATAAATATTTTCCATTTTTTTCCAATTGACCATATACCAAAAAAATTGTAACAAATTATTGTTTATTTGGATTATAAAAAAATAACTTAAATTTGGGTATATATTATTTCTCAAATGTTGTTAAGTGACAACAAACATAATCAAAAGTTTTGAGCAAAACACAATATGTGGTAGGACATTTTACAATTCATATACTATATATTGTGTTTACAATTTTATAGGACATATTTATAAAGCTTTTTTTTACGGGCATTATACCATTAAATTGGGCTATGTAGAACTTAGATTTATCTCTATTTTTTTCAATATTAATACTTATTTTTACATTTAATTTATACTCAAATTTTGTATTTTTCTAACTAATATTATTTGTATTTATATTAATTTAAAATAGAATTATCTTCAAGTTTATTTTTTTAATTTAGAATTTTAAAAAGTGACCTGTCCCAGATTTGAACTGGGGACCACTCGATTATCAGTCGAGCATTCTAACCGGGCTGAACTAACAGGTCATGGTTATATGTTAATAAGTCATTCGCGTTGCCAAAAGCAACGCGACATACTTTGAGCGCCTTGTACAGGACTCGAACCTGTGACATCGTGGTTAACAGCCACGCACTCTACCTACTGAGTTAACAAGGCAATAGTATCGTAATTAGTTGGACTTTCCAACTCGATAAAAATAATTACTTGTTATCCCTTTATAAAGTTTTCCTTACTCTTATAGTTATGATAAAAATTCGGGGTAATATTATACTGCTTGGAACTTCTCACGTTTCAAAACAAAGTCAAAAACAAATTAAAGATGTAATAGAAAAATATTCTCCAAAAGTTGTGGGAATAGAATTAGATTATGGGAGATTTAAATCTTTAATGTCAAACTCAAAATCTAAAAAAAATCCTTCATTTTTTCAATTAGTTAATCAATTTGGAGGTTCAGGTGCAATCTTTGCTTTAATTGCTGGACACTTTCAAAATAAAATTGGTAAAAAATTAAATATTGAACCGGGAATAGATATGAAAACTGCATATCTAATTTCAAGAGAAAATAAAATTCCAACTTCACTAATAGATTTAAATATCAAAACTACTATGCGAAAAATATCAAAACTTTCATTTTTAAAAAAATTTATGATGTTTTCAAAACTAATCCTTAAATCATTTGATAAAAAATATAGAAATAAATTTAAATTTAATATTAAAACTGGTGTTCCAGAAGAACACATTTTATTAGAACTATTAAAATTAGTAAAAAAAGAAATTCCATTATTTTACAATATTTTAATTGAAGATAGAAATAAATTTATGGTAAAAAAATTACTTAAACTAAAAACACTTCATCCTGACGGTTATATTCTAGCTGTTGTTGGAGCAGGTCATGTTGATGGTATGGCAAAAATATTAGATAAACATTTTCAAAAAGAAAACTCACATATTGTTGTAGATAGAAAATTTACAGTAAATTTAAGTTAAATAATTATATTTAATTTTATCTAATAATTAGTTGAATTTTTAAACTTTATTTTTACAAACTTAATTTATAACAAAATACTATATAATTTATTCTACAAAAATTTTTATGAAAAAAATACATAGAATATTATTATATGGATTTCTTATTTGGTTAATTCCATTTATTGTATCATTACCATTTTACTCAAAATCGGGAGAATTATTAATTGATTTATTTTTATTCAAAACTATTATGTTAATTGTAAGTTCACTAACTTTAGCATTTTTTATAATTGAATATTTCAAAAAAATAACTTCTAATTATCATTTAGAATCAATAAAAATCGGTTTTAGTTGGTTATTTATTAACTTATTTTTAGACTTAATTGTCTTAGTTGGTATATTTGAAATGTTACTTAAAGAATACTTAATTCAAATAGGATTTAGATATTTAACAATTCCAATAATCACAATTACAACTGGATACTTATTATATTTAAAAACTAAAAAATAATTTTTAATATTTTAGAATTTGAATATTTTATTTTTTTATAATTATAAATTAATAAAATTGAACAGAATAATCTTTCAATTTTTTATTTTCATAAATAAATTTAGCAGAAAACATTTTCTTCTCAAAAACCCATTGTAAGAACACTTTATCTCCATCCCATAAATTTAACTCAAGTATTTTAAAATCACAAACCCACTCCAAATTTCCTTCATTACAATCAATTAATTCTCCAGAAAATTTATACGCATCATACACAAACACAATCCAATCATCACCAAACAAAAAATTTGGAAAAGTTAAAATTCCTCTTAACTTTAAATCACTAATATCTAAACCTGTCTCCTCCTTAGTTTCTCTAATTGCACATTCTTCAGGACTCTCACAACCCTCAAACTTTCCACCAACTCCATTCCACTTTCCCTCATGAATATCTGAATTCTTTTTTACTCGATGTAACATAAGTGTTTTCTTATTCTCAGAATCCTTAACATAAACTAAAGTTGCATTTACAATTTTTACCATATTTAATTTAAAATCTCTTTTATATTTAAAACTTCATTATTTACATAAATTTCATCATTAATATTCTCAATTGAATTAACCTCTTCACCAATTTCAATTCGTCCAACCTCCTTAAGTTTAAAATCAACAAAAGATACAATAGCAACAAAATTAAAATCAAATGTAGGTAAAATTAAATAACTATTATTTCCAACTTCATAAAATTCATAATTCTCTAAATTTCGACTTCCAATTTTATGTGTTGAATAACCAACTAAACTTGAAACTTGAACTAACTTATTTCCCTCAACTTTTAACAATTCTAACTCTCCTAAAATATGAGGTTTTACAACATTAAATATATATTCAGAACTTTCAAAATCTAAAACTTGTCTCCAACCAGAATTTAAAATAGAACTTGAAAAAACCTTTGAACCATTAAAATCATAACCTACTATTTGAGCTCCCTTCCCATTCCCAGATAAAGTTGTAATAATTAAATTATCTTTAACTATTGGAAATAATCCTTCAAACACTTGTGGTGAAAAATTAATTTCAATTATTTTATTTGAATTAGAAAACATTAAACTCTCACTCTCAATAGAATCTCCTAAAACTCCATGTTTATACTTATCAGTTGGATTTGTTAAAATAAATTCATAATTTTCAAAATAAACTGGAACTCCATCAGGTAAAACATTTAACTCAGTAAAATTTTTTAATTTTTCAAACCCATAATCAATTATAATTGGATCTGAAAAACAACCAGAAAATAATAATATAAAACTCAACAATAAATATCTCATACACTGTAATGGAATTTAAAATATATAAACTTTACTTCTTTAAAAAATTATAAATATTAATTTCAAAACTTAATCTAATTAAATTTTATCTCTTAAATTCTCTGCAAATAAAATTCTATAATTTACTAAAATAGATTCTTTATCTAACTCATAACAATAATTTGCAATCTTAAGTTTTTTTTCTAAATCATCTTTATCTTCTTTTGAAACATATTTTGGATTATATGAAAAAAAATCATCTGAAATTCCTCTACCATAAACAACTTTTTTAGTTTCTGGATTACTTAAAATTGCTGAATATCTATCCTCTGACTTTTTTGTAACATAAATCATATTATCATAAGTTTTACCAAAATTTGAATTACTACAATCAATTCCTGCAGCCGTAGGCTCTAACTCATTAATATCAATAGTTCCATTCTCAATTCCACTTTGAATTTGTGAAATTGATAACTCTAATCTATTATTTTTAATTTCTGAAATTTTTTCAAAAACTCCTGACGATTGAACACCTGAGTATAATAACATTCCTCCTAAAGATGACACAATTAATAACTTTTTTGACATAGAAATAAAAACTATTTTTAACTTATAAACCTAATCTATTAAAATAAAAAACTTTATTTATTAAATTTAAATTAAAATCTTTTAACAATATCCAAAACTTCAGGAATTGTTTTTTTCCCTTCATTTATCTCACGCCTAATATGTTTAACTCCTTCAACTCCCTTAAAAAACCACATTGATTGTCTCTTAATTTTTAAACCTGGATTATATGGTTCAAATTTATCTAATTCCTCTAAATAATCCATAAATAACTCTTTTCTTCTCTGTTTTAAATCTTCATACTCTAATTTTTCACCAGTCTTATGATAATGTTTAAATTGTTCAAAAATTAGTGGATTCCCAATTGCTGCTCTTCCAATCATAAGTGCATCAGCATGCGATCCTAAATACTTATCAATATCTTCTTCAGAACGAACATCTCCATTTCCAATTAATGGGATATCAATTCCATTATGAATTTCAGAAATTGCATCCCAATTAGCAACTCCTGTATACTTTTGTTTCGCAGTTCTCCCATGAACTGCGAGCACTTCCGCTCCAGCGTCTTCAACTTCTTTAGCAACATCTAAATAAGTCATTTTAGAATACCCTAATCTAATTTTAGCAGTAACTGGTTTATCTAAATGTTTAACTAACTTAGAAATAATTTCACCTACATTTTTAGGGTCCTTTAAAAGCATTGAACCAGCATCATTTCCTGTAACTGTAGCACTTGGACATCCAAAATTTACATCAATAAAATCAGCATTATCTCCAACAAAATCTGCTGCTTCACAAAAAGTTTCAGGATTATTTCCAAATAACTGAACTCCTGAAACTTTCAAATTACCTCTCTCATATCTTGCAAGAGTAACTTTATCACGAACTAATGCATCAACAGAAGTTAACTCTGAAATTGAATAACTAGCTCCCATATCCTCGCAAATTTTTCTAAAAGCAATATCTGTAACATCATCCATTGGAGCTAAAACAAATGGATTAGATTTCAATAATTTTGCAGGACTCACTTTTTTCATAAATAAAAAGAAAATATTTTATTATATAAATATTATTAATTTTAAATTTCTTCAAACTACTTAATTTAATTTAATTTTTTTAATTTCTAACTTTATATCTTCCATCAACAATATTCATCATTTGAACTCCAGTTTGATAAATCATTCCATGAGTATGTGTCCAAGCAACTGGATTTCCCTTAATATAAAAAGTATCAAGTGGAATCATACAACCCAAAGTAAAAGTATTTCTAATCTTTTCAGATTTATGAACATGTCCAGTTAAAGATTTTCCAAAATCATTTTCTTTAGATTTAATTGAACCATAACCTCCTCCAGGTCCAGTATCTCCATGATTTGCTAATTGGTATCCATTAACCTTAAAATCAGATTCTCTTTTTAAAAATTCAACATTTTGAGGGATAACTCCTCCTTTTAATCTTCCAGGATTATATAACTCTGTAATTCTTCTCTTTTTTTCAATTTTACTTCCTCTCCCATTTAAAATACTCGCAACTTCAATTCCTGCTTCAACTGGATTTACTCCATCAGCATACAAAGCCGCCAAATCAAAAGAAATTCTAGCATTATGTGGGTCCTTAATAAATCTCCCTTCATCTAAATATCTATCTAAAAATTCCAAATGATTTGATTGAACAACTTTAATATTACAATCGCTTGGAGCATGGTCAGCAATTATATTTAACTCTCTACCACACATCATAAGTTCCTTTTCTAAAGATAAATTTCCTTTATCAGCTCCTTCACGAATCATTTGATAAATTAATTCTCTTTGCATATGATGTGAGATGGAATGACCATTAAAAAAATCATGTAACGCAATATTATGTGGCGCAAATTCCATAATCATCTCAAGTGTTGCTTTTCTAACTTTAAAATCACCATATCCATTATGCCAATCTCCGCAAGCCATAGCAAGTGGTCGAACTTCGCGAGTTTTTTTTCCATCATACTCAACACCAAAATCAGTAAGTTTTCCATTAACTTGCCCCATAATATTTCTCCAATGATACTTATTTCCATTCTCAACCTCAACAATTATTGCTCCATATTCGTGATCATGTTTAGCAATTAATCCTCTTCTTCTTCTTTCAGCTGCCGTTTCTACATCTGTGGCATAATTAGGTTGAGTGCAAGCTCCAGTTGTAATTACTGCCTTTGGCATTTTAGAATTAGAATGTGCGATGTGTTGCCATCTTTGTTTAGTTGATGGGATAATTAAACTAGTTCCTCTCTGAGCAAACCTTTGAGTGCTAGAAATTGGATCCATATTTTGGGGTTGTGGTCTAATATCTGATAAAGCAATATTACTATTTAATTTTTCATTTCCAATTGAAATTTTATAATCTTGCAATCTTTTATCAATATTATTCATATCTAAATAATCTTCATTAGAACCTTGTCCAATAACTGGTTGAATAATAATTTCCGCACTCTTTTTATCTGCCAAAGTTTCAAGACTATCTAAAAATTGGTGATTTGGTGTTGCGCAAGCTTGGGCTGTTGTAATTATATAAGTTTTATTTTTATTATTTTTAACCATACTTATATATCAACTTTAAACAATATATTTAGACGCTAACTAAAGTATATACTTAAAATTAAACTATATAGCAAAACAAATGTTTATATACTTTCAAAACCCTCAGCACTTATGGATCCTATTGTTAGAAAGATTCAACTTGTAGGAAATAGGTCATATTCAATTTCCCTTCCAAAACCTTGGATTGAATATAATAATTTATCTGAAAAAAACTCATTAAAAATATTTCACTCAAACAATAAACTAATTCTCTCTCCCACAAATTCTTTTTCAAAAGAAGAAATTACAAAAGAAATTTTAATTGAAAGTAATAATCTTTTAGCCACAAAAGTTTTATTATTTTATATTAAAGGAATTAATAATTTAAAATTAAATTTCAATTCTTTATCTGATTGTTTTGAAGGAAAAAAAATTCTTTTAAAATTTTTAAGACATATTGAAAGTTTTAAAATAACTGATGAATCTACAAATTCAATTACTATTTCTTCAATTCATCACACATCAAAAATTCAAACTAAAACAATTGCAAAACGAATGTGTGTAATAATTCATCAGATGCTTGAATCAATTGAACTTAATGATATTGAAACTAAGCATATTTTAGAAGATGAAACCGATTCTCTTTATTATTTATCAAATAGAATTTTAAACTTTTGTTCAAAAGATTTAGAAATTAGAAATAATAATGATATATTAGATATTGAAGAAATATTTCAATGGAGAACAATTTTCAAAAGGTTAGAAAATATTGCGGACATTTTAGAAAAAAACATTACTTGTGAAACTATTGATTTTAACAAAATTTCACAAATATTAACTATTCTTAAAAGAGTTTTAATTTTAAATTCTACTATAACTTCTAAAGATTTAGAAAATATCTCTAATTTTTCTTGTGAAAATTATCATATTCAAATAATTCATATGATGACAAAAGATATACTTCAAGCTTTAATGACAATTAAACTAAATAGAAAATATTTCTATAAAAATTAATATTTATTTTAATTATATTTGTTATTTTTTACAATATAATATCCATCTAAACCAACTAACTCACAAGAAACAGTTTTCATTTTAGCAAAATTTTTCTTTAAATTTTCATAATCTGGATTTGTATTATTAAATTTAATATTATAATCATTATTTCTTAAATTATTTTCTGTTTCACAAAAAACTTCTAAATCAAATTTACTTTCTAAACTCATTATATTATGATATTTTAACTATTTAAAAGATTTATCTATATATTTAACCACTAAGTTCCACTGCAAAATAAATTTTTTCACTACTATATAGACTCTCAATAAAACTAAATATTTCAAATCATTAATCGTACATTGTACGATTAATATGAAAAAAGAAAATATGTGCGTGGAAACTTTGAAAAAACTAGTAATTTTTATCTTACTAGTGTTTACTATGTCCATATTTTCTACATCAATTTTTGCATCACAATTCCAAATGGAATGGGGAACAGTTACAACAACTGGTGAAAATTGGTTACAAGTTAATTTAGAAAATACTTATACAACTCCAATTGTTGTAGCAAGCCCTGAGTATACTACAACTACTACTGATTATGGTAGAAGTAGTTGGGTTACAAATGTAACTTCTAGTTCATTTATGATTAGGACAACTAATGCTGTTTTAGCAAATTCTGATACTATGAAACAACATTATATTGTGATGGAACAAGGGGATTGGACGCTTCCTGGTTCAGGAATTAAAATTCAAGCTGACAAATTATCAACTACTAAATATGGTAGTAATTCTGATGGGTGGGCATGTCCCGCTGAAGGTGATTTAGTTACCTTTACTAATCCTTTCGATGCAAGTCCACTTGTTATATCTACTCGTGGTACGGATAATAATCCAAGTATTTGGGGTGCGACTTTCCAAACTAATACTGTATCTTCAACTTCAACACTTACAAGTACTGAAATGTGTATTGGACTATCTCGTGGATTGGAGTCTGCAACTACTTTCACAATTCCTGAAACGATTTATTGGATTGCTGCAGATTCAGGGTCTGGTTATCTTGAAGATTTCGAATTTGAAATTTTACACCAAACTTCTGGTTGGATGGCTGGGTACGATGATGCTAAACCATTTACTCAACCTTGGGCACATAGTTGGGTTGGAACTCCAAATACTATTGTTGGTGGTATGACTTCTATGGTTGGAGTTAATGGTGCTTGGCCAATTATTTATGATATCGGTAATACTGCTATGTTGAGGATGTTTGTTGAAGAATCTACTGATAGAGCACACGCAGCTGAAGCTGGTGGAGCTTGGGCATTTGATGGTCCAGGATTTATTGGAAATAGCCCTCCATTAAATATTAATATTTCATCCAATATTAGTAGAGTTATAAAAGGAAATTCACTTGGTATTGATGCTGTTGTTACTGACAAACTAGGAAATAATACTGTGTCAAATGTAACTGTAACAATTCAAGATAGTAATGCTACAAAATATAATATTACTCTAACTCCTGAACTAATTAATTTATCATTATTAACTCCTGATTTAGAACTATCAACTCAAGGTTACACGGCAGCAGCAGACTCAGGAATTTTAGGGGAAACTGGGGAATTAACTTTACAAAATAGGGAAAGTAAATTAATTACTTTTACTCAAACTTATACTCAAACTCCAATTATTATTGCAACAGTTGCAACTCAAAATAATGGTGAAAATGCATATGCTCCTATAATTCATTCAATAAATACAACTCATGCAAATATTTCATTATGTCGTGATTTTGGTGCTACTACTTGTGATACTAGTTATATTGCTGAAACTGTAAATTATGCTATATTTGATATTTCAAAATCAAATACTCAAAGTTGGATTGATGTGGGGACTGTTTCAGCTTCAACAAATGGGGCATCAACTCCATTCACATTCGGTAAAACTTTTACAAATGTTCCTAAGGTTTTCGCTCTTCCTCAAACTTATAATCTTGGTGGGGTTGTGGCAAATAGTATTGCGGCTCACTCTTGGATTAATCCTGTTTCAACTACTGGAGCAAGTATTGTTGGTTGTGCTCATATTGGGATTGGAGATACTTGTACTGGTACTGCTAATGAAAATTTTGGGTATGTGGCGATAGACTTCACTGCAGTAAACTTAGATAAATTTGCATCTGGAGAAATTTCAATTTCAAATTCAGCATGGACAACAGTTGCCTTTGGACAAACTTATACAAATTCAAATGTATTTGTTATGGTTCAAAGTGATAATGGTGGGCAAGATGGGAAATATCCTTGGACAAAATCTATTTCTACAACAGGTGCTGATGTAAGGTATTGTGAACAAGATGCTGCAGATGTTTGTAATTCTCATACTGGTGAGGATACTGCATGGTTTGCTCTTGAAACTGGTGTAATTAAACTTACAGGTTCAACTTCAGATATTGAAGCAAATGGATTTATAATTCCTTATTTAGATTTATTTAATCAAACAACACACGCAATAAATAATATTGATGTAATAATTAATATTTCAATTTATGATAACTCTGGGTCAGTTACGAATGCCAATAATAATCCCGATATTCGAATTGAACTATTAAATAATCTTGAAACTTGGATTGATTTAGGAGTTATGGGAGTTTCAAACACAGGACAATATACAATAAATACAATAAATTCAGGAATACTTTCAGGTTGGGAACAAAAAAATAATCGTCAAATAAGAATTACTCCAATTAATTTAGATTATTCATCTGGTGCTGTAAAAGATATATTAGAATGGACTGATTTACAAGTTCAAATTAATTATACTCAATACACATCAAACTGGTCTGGAATATTTACAAACACCAATACTTGTTTTACAAACAATATTACAGATATGTATTCAGTAGATACAGCAGGACTTACAAATCATACAACATACACTAACAAATCTTTCGAAGTAACTTGTGGTCCAGTAATTACTTTACTAAATCCATTTAATGAAGAAAAAATGAGAACAAATAATTCACTTGATTTTATATTTAATATGACAACATTCGCTCCAAATATATCTTGTGACTTTTTAGTTGACGGGATTGTTAGGCAAACAAGTGCATGTTTTGATGGGATAAATATATTTAACTTTGAACCTGGTTTAGGTTATCATAATTGGACAATTAACGCAACTGATAGTAATAATTTTACAACTTTTGCTTTAGCTAATAATTTTTTAAATATTTTTAAAAATAATCAAAAAATAACAAAATCAATTTCAAGAAGTGGTGTAAATATTTATGAATCTAGATTATCAGCTGAAAACTTAATTAATTCATCTAATTCGGTAACAGTAATTGACTTTGTAGCTGATGGATTTAGTTCAGGTTATACTCCTGCCCATTATGATTTTATGAATTTAAGTTCTGGATTATACTCTGGGATGTTATTTGGACACGATATGGTTATGGCATCTTTATCAAATGTTGATTTACCTGTTTTATCAAGCGGAATTATTGGTTTAACAAATTTAGGAATAGGTAAAGTTGAAGATAATTTTGTTGTTGGATTAGAATAAATAAATATTTAATTAATTTTAAAATTTAAAATTTAATTCAAACAAATTCACACCTATGTAACCACTCCTAAAATCACATAATTAATATAAACTACTTAACTATAAACTCAATTAGATGTCAAAACTAAGTATTGCAATCGATGGTCCGTCAGGAGTTGGAAAAGGAATTACTACAAAACTTGTAGCGGAAAAATTAAACTTTAAACCTTTAGATTCGGGGGCAATTTATAGAGCAATTGCATATTATATGTTAATTAATAATATTAAAATTGAAAAATTTGATAAATCAATTTTAAAAAATATTAATATTGATTTTACAAAACACAATTATGTTTTATTAAATAATGAACCAATAGAAGAAAAAATAAGAAATGATGAAATTGGAAAACTAGCAAGTGATTTTGGAAAATTAAAATCAGTTAGAACTTTTTCAACACAAATTCAAAAAAGATTAGTTCTTGAAGGTGGTTATGTTGTTGATGGGAGAGCAACAGCATTTGAAATTCCTCAAATTCCAATTAAAATCTTTTTAGATGCTGATTTAAAAGAAAGAGCACATAGAAGGTATTTAGAATATAAAAAAGAAGATCCAACTATTAAAGAAAATGAAATCTTTGAAAATTTAAAATTAAGAGATGAGCAAGATAAAACAAGAACTGAACATCCACTTCATAAACATCCTGATGCAATTTTAATTAATAATAATAACTTAACAATTGAGCAGCAAGTTCAATTAATTATAGATATATTTAATGAGTTTACACAAAATACTCAATAAACTCCTTAAATATTCTAAAAATAATCTCTTTGTATTTATTTCAATTATTAAATTCTTAATGTATATTATTTTTAGGTTAAAACTTATTTTTAAATTATTTTTTCTTATTTTCTTTCATTCAATAAAATAATAAGTTTTATAAACCCTCTACAATTTATTTTTACTATATTTGAGGTAATAAAAAAATGTCTGATATTAAATTAACACACGCAGGTGGATTAAAGGCTGGAAGTTATGTTCTAATTGATAATCAACCTTGTATCGTAAAAGATACTCAAACATCAAGACCTGGAAAGCACGGTCACGCAAAAGTTAGAGTTAAAGCTACTAATATTTTTACTGGTTCAACTAAAGAAGTTGTAATGCCAGGACATGATAACGTAGAAGTTCCAATTATTTTCAAAAAGAATGGATCTATCACAAATATTGAAGGTGAACACATTGACTTAATGGATATGGAAACTTTCGAAGAAGTTACAGCTGAATTAAAATTAGTTGATGAATCAATTAAAGACAAATTAGCTGCAGGTCAAACAGTAATGTTTTGGCAAGTTATGGGTAAGATCTTAATTAAGACTATCCAAGAGGAAGAATAAAATGGGAACATTTCCAGAAGCAGAAGCAAGATTATATAATAACGTTTACATTTGTAGAAAATGTGAAGGTAAGACAAGAGTTCCAATCGGAAAAGTTTTAGCAGGTGCTGCTAGTTGTGTTAGATGTAAATGTAAACAACTAAGACCAGTTAGAAAGAAGAATAAGAAATAAATTTTTTTATTTTTTTATCAATTTTTATTTTAAAAATTACATTTTATTGACTATTCGTTAGTGATTAATCAATAAATTTATAAACATCAAAAACACTTATATATTAAAATGGCAGGTTTTTTAAATTTTTCAAAAGCAAAGGAAGAATTCGTAGAGGATTCAACTGAAGAATACTTATCTATTTCAGAAGCAGACACAAAGTCTCACACTGAAGATAAAGTTGTAGACGTTAAGACATTCGTTTTAGACGATTATGATAGTATCAGAGATATTTTAGATGTAATTCGTAGTGGAAAAACTATGTGTTTAATTGATATTCATTTATTAAGAAACAAAGATCCAGATGAATTAAGAAGAGCTGTTGACAAAATTAAGAAAACAGTTGAAGCAGTATCAGGAGAATTAGTTGGATTCCACGAAAATTGGATTATGTCCGCTCCTCATAATGTTCACATTCACAAAGGTAGACAATAATTAATTTAAATTATTTCTAACTTTTTAAAAAACAAATAATTATTTCTATTTAACTAAATTAAAATACTTATAATTTTACTATTTTCTATCAATTATTAAATAAAAAAATATTCAATAAATTATTTTTTGATATTATATGACATCAAATCATGGCCACATACAGTATTTTCAAAAACTGCCTTGGCCTCAGCTTCCAATTCATCAATCTTTTTATATCTTTGAGAAAAATGTGTTAACAATAAAGTTCCAACATTATTCTTTTTAGCAATACTTGCTGTCTCATATGCTGACATATGATCATATTCCTCAGCTTTATCTTTATGTTTAGAATATACAAAAGTAGCTTCCATAACTAGATAATCACAATTTTTAACTAATAAATCAATTCCAATACATGGTCTTGTATCAAAAACAAAACAAATCTTAACACCTTTTTTCATATAAGTTAACTCTTTTGGATTAATTGTTCTACCATTATGTTCAATAGTTTTTCCTTCCTTAATCTCTGCAAGCTTAGGATTCTTTTCTAAACCAAACTCTTTTGCTTTTTCAATATCTACATTTAAACTATCCTTTTTCTTAAATGAATATCCAATACACGGAACTGAATGATTTAACTTACAACAAGAAATTTCATAAGTTTTCTCATCAACAACTTTTAAAATTTCATTCTTTTTAGGTTTAAATTCAAAAACTTCAATAGGTATTTTAGAATCAAAAATTGTGCACTCAAGCATATGTTTTACAAACTTTTTAGACTTTTCAGGACCATAAATTTCAATCTTTGTAACATTATCTGTATTAGATAATGTTTGAATTAATCCTGGTAATCCTAAAACATGGTCTCCATGCCAATGAGAAATAAAAATTTTACGAATTTTTCCAATTGGTAATTTTAAAAGTTTAATTTGTTTTTGAGTATTCTCTCCACAATCAAATAAAAATAAATTCCCTTCATACTCTAATGCTGTAGATAAATGATTTCTATCTTTAGTTGGCACCATACAAGAAGTTCCTAAAAAATGCAGTTTCGTTGACATTATAAATTTTCTCCGTCAACAAAACTGCGACCAAGAATTATTTCTACATTGTAGAAAAATTGTTGAGTATGCAGTTTTGTTGACATATTATAATAAATTTAATACTTATTAATATATAAATATAACTTACAACTATTTTGTTTTAAAAATAAAAATAACTTAGATAAAAATAAACTTGAAAATTATTTAAGATAATTTAATAATTAATTATCGTAATAAAATTTGACTCTTTGAATCAAAATTTGGTAAAGAACTTAAAATTCCAATCCCATCAAATAAACCTGGTTTTGGACCATAATCTATAACTAAACTTGAATTTCCAACTTCATTTTTCATATCAGTTAAAGCATCCCTATAATTTCCAATTTCATCAATATATCCTCTTAACTGTCCATAAGTTCCTAAAAATATTTCTCCTGTTGAATCTGTTTCAACATGTGAATAACTTAAATTTCTTGAATCTGCAATTTGATTAATAAAAGCAGAATGAATTTCATTTAATATCTTTTGAACTTTTTCTTCTTCAACTTCTGTTTGTTTTCTATATGGACTTCCCATATCCTTAAACTCACCAGCAGTTTGTTTTCTATAAGTGATATTATACTCTCTAATTAAATCCTCAAAAGATAATCCAGCAGAAGTAACTCCAATTGACCCAATCGTACTCATTCTGGAAGAATAGACCTTATCTGCGCTCATAGCGACCCAAAATGCCCCACTAGCTCCAACATCTCCAATTGTAGCATAAACTGGAATTCCATTTTCACGAACAAACTCAATAGCTTTACTAATTTCTTCACTCGCAACAGGACTTCCACCTGGTGAATTAATATCTAAAATAACTCCTTTAACAGAACTATCTGACACAATATTATATAATGACTCAGAAATTTCTCTAGAACTTGTTGTATCAGAACTTAACAAACTTCCTGAACTTGAATCAGTCATAATAACTCCACTAATTGGGATAACTGCAATTTTTGGACTTAATGCCAAACTAATACTAGAAATCACACTAGAAATTATAAAAAAAATTAAAAGCCATAAAAATATCCTTTTAAAAGAAAAATTATTTCTACCTCTCTTTTTTGGAATATCTAAATCCTCTTCATCTTTTGGTTTTTTAAATTTAACAAAATCTACCATAAATAACTTTACTTAAACTATTATATAAATATTTTTAACTAATCACAATTAATTCATTTTAAAATAATTTTTTATGTTTCTCATAAACTTTACTTCTAATCTCTTTTTTTCTATTTTTATCATAATCCATTAAAAATATAATTGTTACAAAATATAATATAATAACTCCAAATAATAACGACAAACTTCTTGTTAAAATTAATAATTCTACTTCAAAATTTAATACATTAATAACTAAATTTAGTATTATATCTATTAAAAATATTAAAAATCCAATTAAAAATAACTTCTCATTAAAATATATCTTAAATTTATTTAAATAATAATATCCGACAACTGGCACTAAAATTAAACAAGCATACATAATTATATACTTAGTAAATAACTCTAACCTTAATAAAATAAATATAAATATTAAATGAAATATATGTTAATTTGTCTAGAGAATAGTAAAATTTTCAACTATAAAAATAATAATTAGAATTGTAAAAAAGCGTGGCTTCCAGGATTTGAACCTGGGTCCAGGCGTCCCAAACGCCCGATGATAGGCCAAGCTACACCAAAGCCACAATATATATGTGTAATCAGCTTGTTTATATCAGTTTTATTTTATTAAAAAATATGATGAAATTTATTCATCACAAAAATCGTCTACGCTATGTGTAAAATCAGTTGCTTTTAATGTCCCTCTATTAACTAAGTAATTCTTAGCTAATAAGTGGAAAGCTAAAGCCATTGATTTTTTACCCTTATTATTAATTGGCACAACTAAATCTAATTTGTTAGTTGTATTGTTAGTATCACAGAATCCAACAATAACAGCACCTTGCTCAAAAGCTTCATTTAAAATGTTTTTATCTGTTAAAGGATCACAAACAATAACTAATTTATATTCTCTAAAAGAATCTAAAGATGTATTTGTTAACTTACCTGGTAAGTATCTTCCTGTAATTACGTCACATCCAACTAATTTGGAAAAAACCTTTAATGGTTTTTTAACGTTCTCTCTTCTACCCATCACTACAATGTCAGAAGGGTCATACTTTGAAACTAAGTTAATTAAATTTTTTAATTTTGAATCAACTTGTTCAGTATCAATAATTTTTAATCCATCTGGTCTAGATTTAAGAATAAACTTCTCTGAGTATGAATTCTTAAATTTAGTTCCAATATGAACACCCGCAGTTAAATATTCTTCTGCAGATACTAGCGTATTATTTTGAGCCATACCTAAATTAATCTCAAACCCTTTATAAAGTTTAGGATAAATTTGAAAATGTGAGGAATTTTCGAACAAATTATAATCAAAACAAATAATGAATTAATTGATTTTAATCTAAAAAATAAATAATAAATTAATTTATTTTATCGTATATGGTGAATCTTCTTGAATATGTGCTTTAGCATATTTTAATTTTTGCTTTGAATTTGAGAATAATTCAACAAGTAAATCACCTTTTTTAATTTTATCTCCAACTTTATTATGTAAGATTAAACCAGATGATTTGTCATTAGGACAACCTAGTATAAATGTAATCCCTGAAATTCCCTTATTATTAATTTTTTTAATTGTTCCAGATTTTGGTGCTAAAATTTTAACAGAGTGTTTTGCAGGACTCATTTCTTTTTTTCTTCCTTGAGCATCAATAATTTCATCAAATTTTCTACTTGCTAAACCAGACTCCAATATTTCATTAGCATATTCTAAACCTTGACCTTTTGAAGCTAGTCCACCCATTTCTAATAAATAACCTGCCATCATTAAAGATTTATTTCTTAATCTAAATGGTTGATCTGATTTATTGTTTAAAACTTTTAAAACATCCATAGCTTCTAAATATGGACCAATACCCTTACCAATAGGTTCTGAACCATCAGTAATAATTACTTTTACCTCAACACCAATGGCTTTTCCAACTTTTACAAATCTTTTCTTTAATCTTACTGCTTCCTCCTTAGTTTTAATTTTTGCAGTCTCTCCCATAGGAATATCTAATAATACGTGAGTTGAACCAGCTGATTTTTTTTTACTCATAATTGATGCAATCATTTGACCTTCACAATCAATCTCTAACGGATGTTCTACATGAATAATTGCATCGTCAGCAGGAGATAAATCTAAACTCCCACCCCAAGCAATACATCCACCTACATCAGAAACTATTTTGTGCATTTGAGATAAAGATATATTTACATTTGTTAAAACTTCCATAGTGTCAGCAGTCCCAGCTGGTGAAGTTATACTTCTTGAAGAAGTTTTAGGAATTGTTAAGCCTGCGGCAGCTAAAATTGGAATTACCACCATACTAGTCCTATTTCCAGGAATTCCTCCGATACAATGTTTATCTACAATAATCCCATCTTTTGTTTTAAAGGATAAATTTTTACCTCCATCAACCATTGCTTTTGTTAATCCAATAACTTCTTTATCGTCTAATTTATGAGCAGCACAAGCTAAAACAAAAAATGTTGTTTCTACAGGAGTATATTTATTTACAATAATATCATTAATAATTTCTCTGAAGTGAGATTCTTTTAATTTGATTTGACCATTAAATTTTTTTCTAACAAATTCTAATGAAATAGGTTTTGGCGCAGGAGTTAAAGTAATATTTGCCCCATCTAATAACATTAATTTTTCAAAAACATCAATATAAACTCCAATTTCACCAGATTTTAATTTAATATTTTTATTTTTAGAATTCATACTAATAATTCCCAAATCACAAATTAAGTCTTTTTTTTTAGATTTAGAAGATTTTTTATCAGAATATGACAATTTTACCCTATCTCCAACTTTTAAACCTAAAATATCTGCATCTTCGTGATTTAACATAACTCGATAACCACCAGTTGTAATACTGATATTTAATTTTTTTATTTTAAACATAGAATTTTTTGAAAATTAGTAATTATGAAATTTTATAATTATTACATAGTTAGGAAACGTAAAATAAGAATTTTTTGTAACTAATAATACATAAATATAATTTGATATAAAAAAGATATTTTCATAAAGTTTTTAAATAGAAATTAATTTATTTTATTTATTCCACTACAAATAACTTTAACAAATTGTTAATTATTACATTACAGTCCCGTAGTGTAGTGGACTATCATCGTGCACTTTGGATGCATGGACCCCAGTTCGAATCTGGGCGGGACTACTCTTTTATTCTAAAATATAAAATTAAATAGATAAAATATTATTATTTTAAAAATTATAATTCGATATAATACATTTATAATAAATAAATAAGTAAGTAAGTAAGTAAGTAAATTAAACAAATATAGAATTTATTGAAATTTGTATATTGGAAAAATATATAATTTTAAATTTAGATTAAACTTAAAATTACAATAGATGAGATAATTACAATTGGTAAAACTAAAACAGCAAAAGATGTTTTTAATTTTGAAACTTTATTTAATTTTGATAAATAATTAATAATTACAACAAAATACCAAATTGAAAGTCCAAATGATAATCCGAAATAAATAAAAGCTAAAATTGACATTAAAGTTGATTGTGATAATGGATCAACTAGTGCCATAATCCCAAATAAAATAAAAATTGGAACTGACCAGATTGTAAGACCAATTGAGTATGTGCTTAACATTAATTTGAAATTTTGTTCAAATTTGATCTTTGAATTAAATGCTTTTAAAATTAAATGAGTTAACCCATAAATTAAAACTGATATAATTCCAAATACAATAATCATAATTGCAGAAGCTATAATTCCACCAAGTAATCCAAATAGTGATGCTACAAATCCACCAAATGCACTAGTAATTGTAGTAATTAAAATAACTAAAATAGATAATGGGATGGCTAACCAATAAATTGGTGTTCTAATATTTTCTTTTGTAATGTTTTTGAAAGATTTTTCATTAAATAAAAATAGTTTAATACAATCATTAACGAAATTAATTTTTAAATCCATAAAAAGATAAGAATAATTATGATTTTTAAAGATTTAGTTTAACTAAATCATAAATTTCTTTACTGATTTCTTCAATACTTCTAATTGAATCTTCAGTCCCATTTTCGCATTTGATTTCTTCCCAATAATTATATTTTTCAACTAATGCGCAAGCTCTGTTGTAGGATTGTTCCATGTGAGAATCATCTGCTTCGTGAATATCGTGAGTTTGAGTTTCATCTTCAATGTATGTTCTTAAATCTTTTTTACCAACTAAAATTTGTCCAATTTTAAATGGAACATTTAGAAAAATTACTTTATCAGGTTTTGGAATATTAAATATATTAAATTCTAGATCATCTAACCAGTCTAAAAATTTATTTAATTCGGTTTCATCTGAAATTTTTCCGGATTGATGAATTTGATTAGAGGATACATATCTGTTTGAGATAATAATTCCTCCATTTGCTAAATGTTCTTTCATTTCTTTTGATGCTTCAAATCTGTCACATGCGTAAAATATTGATGCTTGATATGGAGTTACTTGTTCAGCTGTTCCAAATTTACCATTTAAATATTCTTCAACTAGTGCTGCTGATTTTTGTCCGTATTGTGGAAAGTCAACTTCTAATACATTATGACCTTCTGATTTTAATTTTTCTACTAAAATTTTAGTTTGAGTTCCTTTACCTGAACCATCTACTCCATCAATTACAAAAAATTTTCCAGTGTTTGATTTTTCCATATTATAATATAGAATTGATAAAAGAATTATATAAATATTTGTTTGTATTTAGAATTAAAAAGAAAAATATTTGATTAAATATTTTTATTTATTCAATTATTCGTTTGTGTAGAGAGGATATTTTTTACAAATTTCAGATACAACTTCTGATACATTTTTGTGTGTTGTTTCATCCTCAATATTGTTAATTACATCAGCGATTAATTTTCCAATTACTTCACAGTCGGTTTCGTTTAATCCTCTTGTTGTAATTACAGGAACTCCAATTCTTAAACCATTTGGATTTAATGGAGATGCTGTATCATCAGGAATTGCATTTTTATTTGTACAAATTCCGACTTCGTCTAAAACTTCTTCAACAATTTTACCTTTTAAGTCTTGAGGTCTTAAGTCAAGTAAACACATATGATTTTCAGTTCCGTTTGTAACTAATGTTACTCCATTTTCCATTAATCCTTTTGCTAAACCTTGTGCATTTTTTAATACTTGTTTTTGATAAGTTACAAATTCTTCAGAGTCTGCTTCTTTGAAGGCTACAGCTTTTGCTGCGATTACGTGTTCAAGTGGTCCACCTTGTAATCCAGGGAATACAGATTTATCAATTGCCTTAGCGTATTTTTCTTTACATAAAATCAATCCTCCTCTTGGACCTCTTAGTGTTTTGTGAGTTGTTGTTGTCATAAAGTCAAACCCATGATCTAATGGATTTTCTAATACGTTTGCAGCGATTAGACCACCTATGTGTGATACATCAGCCATTGTCATTGCTCCAACTTCATCAGCAATTTCTTTGAATTTTTTCCAGTCGAGAGTTTTAGTGTATGCTGAAAATCCTGCCAATAATAGTTTAGGTTTACATTCAATTGCTTGAGCTCTTAGTTTATCATAATCAATAATACCATCTTTGTCCGTTTCTGTTTTATATCCTACAAAGTTAAAAACTTTTGCCATATGTGTAATTGGGTGTCCGTGTGTTAAGTGTCCACCGTGTCCTAAGTCCATCCCCAAAATTGTATCGCCAGTTTCTAATACTCCAAAGTATGTTGCAATATTCATAACTGCTCCGGAAAGTGGTTGAACGTTTGCGTGTTCTGCTCTGAATAATTTTTTTGCTCTATCAATTGCTAAAGTTTCAGTTTTATCAATAAATTGATTTCCACCATAGTATCTTTTTCCAGGATAACCTTCTGAATATTTGTTTGTTAACACACTTCCTTGCGTTTCCATTACTGCTGATGTTACAACATTTTCGGATGGAATTAGTTCAAGAGTGTTTTCTTGTCTTTGAATTTCGCCCATTACTGCGTTGTATACTTCTTGGTCTTGATTTTTTAAATTTTCAAGATGAGATTTGAAATCAATTTTAATCGTCATTATTTCATTTTGCCTAGTTTGGATATTTAAATCTTGCTATGTATTTTTTTGGAAAAGCGTTAGATTTGGTTTAATTTTAATTATTTTAGTTGGTGTCATTTATTGAATGTAATAAAGTTTAAATACTAAATTTTGTATTATTTAATTATGATTTTAACTAAAGATAATTTATTGCGATTTGTTGTTGATAAAAAATTTGTGACTCCAACTGAAGTTGCAGAAAAATTTGAAACTTCTACAATGATTGCATCAGCAGCATTATCTGAATTGTCTAAAGCAAAATTAGTAGGAATTACTAATTTAAAATTAGGTGCGAGTCCTTATTATTATGATATTAAACAACCTGAGTGTTTATCAAGTATTGGAGATAAACATTTGAAATCTCATGAACAAAATGTTTTTTTAAAGTTAAAAAATCAACAAATTGTAAATGATGGGGCACTTCCAATTCCTGAAAAGCTTGCAGCGGAAAGGTTAAAGGATTTTTCAGTTCCTTTAGAAATTGAACATAATGGGAAAAAATTTAAGTTTTGGATTTGGTATTTAAGAGATTTAAGTGAAACAAGGTTACAAATTTTATCAGCATTGTCAGGAGATGATGAATCTAAATCAGAGGTTAAGGAAAAACCTAAACCTAAACCTACTCCTAAAAAAGAAGTTGAACCTGTTAAAGTTCCAGTTGAAGTATCTTCCCCTAAAGTTGAATCTGTTGTGAAAAAAGAAACAGTTGTTGAGAAAAGAGAAAAAATAACTAATCCTTTTGAAGTTCCAGAGGATGAACCTGAACAAGAAGATAAAGTTGAATCTTTTATTAAAAGTTATTTTAAGAAAAATTATTTAAAGATTGATGGAAAGAAAACAGCTGAAAAATTTGTAAAATATAATTTAAGTTTAAAGATTAATGAATTGATAATTAAAGTGGATGCAGTTTATTTTTCTAAAAAACCTCAAGATTCAGATATTTTAAAGTTTTATATGAGTGGAAATAAACCTAAAATTGTGTTTATTGAGAATGCAGCTAAAAAGCATTTTAAGTTAAGTGAGAGTTTGGATAATTTGGAGATTGTAAATATTTAATTAAAAATGAATGTTAAAGATAATATTATTAAAATAAGTGGTAAAGTTGTTAAGGGAAAACAGATTGGGAGAACTATTGATTTTCCAACTGCGAATATTGATTATAAAGGATGTGAAAAAATAAAGTTTGGAGTTTATGGTTGTATTGTTAGAGTTTTAAATAAAGAGTTTAGAGGTATTTTGAATGTTGGTGTTAGACCTACTATTGATGATGGCGATGATATTAGTTATGAAGTAAATATTTGTAAGTTTGATTGTGATATTTATGGAGAAGATATTGAGTGTGAGTTATTATATTTTGTAAGGGCTGAGATGAAGTTTGATAATGTTTGTGAATTAAAAGCTCAAATTCAAAAAGATATTTTTGAAGTTCGTGAAAAGTTTGATTTAAATCAAGAGGATTAAGATGTCAAATAATATCATTATTTTTTTAAAAGGAATTTTTATGGGTGTTTGTGATTTAATTCCAGGGATTTCTGGTGGAACTGTGGCATTTATAACTGGAATTTATGAACGGTTGATTACTGCAGTAGCTAATATTACTCCAAAAAATTATTTTAATTTAGTTTTTTTAAAGAATAAAAAAGATAGAAAAAAGTTGTTTAGTGAGCTAGATATTTTATTTTTATGTTTATTATTTAGTGGGATTTTTACGGCTATAATTTTAGGGTCAAGAGTTATTTCTTATTTAATTGAGAATTTTTATGTTTATGTTTTTGCTTTTTTTACTGGATTAATTTTAGCTTCAGGAGTATTTATTTCTAAACAAATTAAGGAGAAAAATAATTTAAATAAATGGTTTGGACTAATAGGATTTTTATGTGGAATAGTATTATTGTTTTTAACTCCACAAGAAGTTTTGAATCCAAGTAAGTTATTAATTTTCAGTTCAGGATTTTTAGCAATTTTTGCTTTATTTTTACCAGGTATTTCTGGAAGTTTTATTTTATTAATTTTAGGGATGTATGAATATGTTGTAAATTTAGTTAAAGATTTTGATTTAGTTAATTTGATTCCCTTTGCAATTGGAGCCGGAGTTGGAGTTTTAGTTATAAGCCGTGTTGTGAAATTTTTATTTAATTTTGATAAGTGTAAAACTTTATATTTTTTATTAGGTTTAGTTATTGGGACTTTAACAATTCCAATTAGAAATATTTATTTTGAGTTAAATAATATTAGTTTTGGATTAATTTTTAATTTAGTAATTTTATTTGTGTTTGGGTTTTGGATTGTTAAAAAGTTAGATAGATTTTAAATCATTAAATTTTCAAGTTTAATTTTTTTATTGTTTTTTAGTAAGAGTTATTTTTTCCAAATTGTCCTAATACAGAAACATGTCCACAGTTTTCGTATCTAATTATTTTAGGAGTTCTTATTTTTTCAATTTGGTTTATTATTTCTTCACCATAAATTGTAGGAATAAATAAATCGTGTGTTGCTAAATGAATTTCAATATTTTCAGGTAAATTTTTAATTTGATGTTTTGCATTTGTAATTCCAATTATTTTATCATATTGGGTTGAGTTTTTATATCCAAGTAATTCGGATTGTAGTCTTACGTCTTGTGTTGCAATCCCTTCAAATATTCCAGTTCCTAAAGTTGTCCCAGGAACTACAGATATAAACTTTTTAACATTTTTAAAATTATTAGCAACATTAAATCCTAAATAATTTCCAACGCTAAAACTTAGAATTACCATTTCTGATAAGTTTTCAGATAATAAATCACAATATATTTTTCTCATTAGTTGTCTTGAGATAAATGGGTTTGGGTTTACTAAGTCTGTTGGCATTTTATAGATAATTGATTTTCTATTTAAAGATATCATATCATAATCAATAGCTTCTTTAAAACTTGTTCTCCATGGCAGAAAACATACTAATGTGTCCTTTTGAGGACCATAAATTTTCATTTTACCAAATTGAGTTTTAGAAATATCATTACTTTGATCTAGAAAGTTTGAGTATCTAGAGTATGCTGTGTCTAAATGTCCAAAGTCTGGAACGATTGATAGTAATGATTCTAACATTGTAGATAATCTGAAAAATTAAAGTTTATAATTATTTGTCAAATTTTAGAATTAATTAGATTTTGGTTTTTGATTTTAATTTATTAATCGATGTTAATACTACTAGAATTATTTAAAATAAAAGGATTAAATATTTCAAATTTAGAATTATTAGTTAATTTAGAGTAATAAACTTCATCAATTGCTTGATGATCAAATTTATGAAAATTTATTTTTTCATCAAATCCTATCCCATATTCATGCATAGATTCTAAAGAAGTTATTAATTTAGTTTTTGTTAAATCCTCTCCAACTAAATTTAAAGCTTCAACTAATACTTTTGCATTAATGAAACCTTCAAATGATACATAATTAACTGTTGAATTTGGATAATATTTTTTAAGAAGAGTTCTATATTCTTTAACTAAATCCGATGAATTGTCAAATGGAGATGGAACAACTTGAGTTACCAGAATTTTATCATAATATTTTTTATCAATTTTTTGAACATTAATTATTTCATTTGAAAATGCACCGGAACCAATAAATGAAACTGTGTGAAAATAAGGAGTGAAATTATTATCTGTTGAAATTTTAATGAATTTTGCAAGTGGAGAATATGTTCCAACCATAATTACTGCTTGCGCGTTTGAATTTTGAATATTTTTTTGAGCAGTTTGTATATCCATAGTTCCACGAGTAAATTTATCAATTATCACAGGTTTTAATTTTCTTTTTTTTAAAGCAGATATTGTGTCTTTTAATACAGTTTTTCCAAAAGCATCATCTTGGTAAAATATTGCTACTTTATCATATCTTAGTTTATCTACAAAATAAAATATAGCTGCTTCAGCTTCAGAATTATATGAATCTCGAATATTAAATAAAAAAGGATTAACTGGATTTCTTAGTTCATTAGCACCTGTAAAAAACCCAACCGCAGGAGTTTTAGATTGTTTGATTATGTCTAATATTTTAACTGAAGTTGGAGTTCCTACAAAATCGAATAGTGCAAAAACTTTATCATCATTAATTAGTTTAATTGTGTTTGGAACTGTTTTTGAGGGATCATATTGATCATCATAAGAAATTAATTTTATTTTTCTACCATATATTCCACCATTATTATTTATTTCATTAAAATATATTTTAGAACCTTTTATTGTTTCAGTCCCTAAAAAACCAGCATGTCCTGAAAGAGCTGAAGATGATCCTAATAAAATATGAGTATTATTAATTCCTGTTAAATCGTTTAAGTTTAAGTTATTTTGATTGTCAAAAGAATTTATATTTGAAGTCTCGAGTTTAGGATACATAATTGAAAAAGAAAGAGAAAATAAAATAATTAAAATACTAATTGAAATTAAAATATAAATATTATTAGGTTTTGAAAATTTCATAAATATAATAATTTTAGGGATAATAAGTATTAAAATATATGGTTGAAAATTACGAATAAAATAATATAAGATTACAAATTTATATTGAGTTTAGAATTAAAAAAAGGATTTATTCCTTTTTAGCTGCTGCTTTTTTTTTAGCAGGAGCTTTTTTTACTGGAGCTTTTTCTCCTTCAGCAAAAGTAGATAATAATTGTGATGTTTTGTTTAACATTTTACTAGCTTGCATTTTGTGTGCTGCTAAGATACCAATTAAAGTTGTTTGATCAACTTTTTCACCTTTTTCCATTTTAGCGTTAACTGATTTTTCAACTGAGTTTAATAAATCAACCATTCCTTTAAATCTTCCATGATCTAATACTAATACTTCTTTTTTTGTTAACTTTAAGTTAAATGATTTTTCTGTCATAAAATTAAAATAGGATATTGTATATTTAAATGTTTAGTTTAAAAAAGTGATAATTAAATAATTTATATACTAATTAAACTTATCATATGTATAAATTATAACTAAAAAATTATTTATTTTTTAATTCTAATGCTGCTTGAATTAATCCATAGAATAGTGGAGCTGGTTGCTAGAAATTTTTTGATGAGAATTTCTAAGCCTTTGTGAGACTTCGCTTACACAAAGTTTCTAATTTAGATTTTAATTCTAAAACTATTTAGTTTTTAATTCAAGTGCTGCTTGAATTAATCCATAGAATAGTGGAGCTGGTTTTTCTAGTTTAGATTTTAGTTCAGGGTGGGATTGAGTTGCTACAAAATAAGGATGTTGAGATGATTCTAATTCTATAAATTCAACTAAATTTCTTTCTACAGAGTTTCCACACACTTTTAATCCGTGGTTTTCAATTATATCAATTACATTTGGATTTACTTCAAATCTGTGCCTGTGTCTTTCAGATACAAATCCATTTTTATCGATTAAATCTAATTTTTTATATAAATTATGAATAATTCCGAGTTTTAATTTTCCTAAATATTTTCCTAAACGCATTGTTCCACCTAATTGAACTATGTTTTTTTGTTCATCAAGTAATGTTATTGCTGGATTTGTAGCATTTTTATCAATTTCCATTGATGTTGCGTTTGGAGTATTACAAACATTTCTTAAAAATTCAATAACTGCCAATTGTAAACCATAACAAATACCTAAATATGGAATTTTGTTTTCTCTAGCAAATTGAATTACATCAATTTTACCTTGAATTCCTCGACTTCCAAACCCACCTGGAACAATAATTCCATCGATGTTTGAAAGTTTAGATTTATTTTGTGAAAAGTTCTCAGTATCAAACCAAATAATTTCAATATTTGTGTTTAGGTTATATTCACAATGTTTTAAACTTTCAACAACACTTGCGTAAGAATCTTCTAAATCAGTGTATTTTCCACAAATTGCTATTTTTAAGTTATTTGTTTTTTCCTGATTTAATAACCTATTCCAACTTTCTAATTTGTTTTTATTGTCTAATTGCATATCTAGATTTTCACATACTTTTTCTATAAATCCTTGCTCATTAAATTTATTTGGAACTTTGTAGACTGAATCTAAATCAGGGGCTGAAAATACAGCTTCAGGTTCAATACTTGCAAAAAGAGATATTTTATTTTTTGTTGTTTGAGTTAAATTTTCACTACATCTACCTACGATAAAATCAGGCCAAATTCCTCTTTGTTGAAGCATTTTTACAGATTGTTGAGTAGGTTTTGTTTTTTGTTCAGATACTCCACCAGGGATTGGAATGTATGTTAAATGAATATAACACATATTTTGTTTTTTTACTTTTCTTTCTAATTGCCTTAATGCTTCAATAAAAAGTTCAGTTTCCATATCACCAATTGTTCCACCAACTTCAATTAACATAATATCTGCGTTTGTTTTTTTAGCAGTATTTTGAATTTTTTCTTGAATTAAGTTTGTAACGTGAGGAACCATTTGAACTGTTTTTCCAAGATATTCACCTGCTCTTTCTTTTGTTTGTATTTCTTGAAAAACTCTCCCCATTGTTAAAGATTGATCTTTTATAGCAGAATTTCCTAAATATCTTTCATAGTGTCCAAAGTCCATATCTACTTCAAAACCATCATCTAATACGAATACTTCACCGTGTTCGATTGGATTCATTGTTCCTGGATCAGAATTTAAATATCCGTCTAATTTCATCGGAACAATATTATATTTATTAGAAAAAAATAATCCTAAACTTGCCGCAGTAATACCTTTACCCAGACCAGATAGCACTCCCCCTGTCACAATTATGTATTTTGTTTGGGTTTGTTTGTTAGCCATTTTTAATTTTTAAAAATCATCAGGTTGTGGAATGTATACATCGTCTAAAATTTCAAATTCTTTTAGTTTATTGTTTTCACAATGAACAAATCTAAGTCCTAAACCAGATTTTAATACTGAACTTACAAGTGCCATATGTTCAATCCCAGTTCCAGAGGATAAATTAATACATACTTCAAAGTCTATAATTTCAGATTTAAAAGTATTTGTTAGACCAAAAATAGAATTAATTGAGTTATTTTGATCAAATTTTAATTTTTTAACATTGTCAAGGTTGATACTTGAATATGCTAAATCGTTACAGATTAGATAAACATTATCCCATTTAGTGCATTTAATTAAATCAGCTACTTGTTTCCAATTTTGAGTATCTGAACCCATTAAAGCTACTAAACTTACCATAATTAAATTTAAAGATGTATGTTTATAAACTTTTCATTTCTAAGTCAATAGATTATATAAAATATTAAATTAGTTATAACTTAAATTTAATATTAATATTTATATAGTTGTTTTTTAATAGATTATTTATAATTTTATTAAATTTGATTAAAATTTAATTACAGGGGGGCACAAATAATGTTTAAATTTTTAAAAAAACTTAAAAAAAATAACTTTGAAGAGGAATTTGATAAGTTAGTTTCAAATTCTAAACCAGACAATTTAGAAGTGGAAGATTTAAATTTTGAAATTAATCAAGTTATAGATAAATTTGAGTTTCCCAATAATTCCAAAGATTTTGATGAAGTAGATAAGTATTTTGTTGAGATTATAAAAGAGTTAAGGGAATTTTATGAAAATAAACGAGAAAAATTAGGAAAAGAGATTATGAGAAATAAAACTTTAATTGAGTTAAATCAATTAATTTTTGCAATCGATAAAAATTTAAAATTAATGTATAGAGATGAATTTAATTTGGAAGAATTTTTAAATTATGAAAAAATATTAATTGAACAAGTAAAAAAACTTAAGTAAATAGTAATTTAAAATTAATTTTTTAAATAAACTAATAAATGTTTATTTGAGTTTTCAGGACTATAAGAGTATCCAGAACTATGTTTCCAAGTTTTTAAGTTATCAAGTGAAATTGTGTCAGATTGTGTAATAAAATTAATTATTTCTCCTTTTAGAACTTTAGATTCGTGTCCAACATTTTTTAATTTATTTGTTTTTTCATCAATTTTTGCAAACATTATTTCTACATAGTTTTGAGCATTAGAAAAATTTACAACTTTTCTATGGGCACCAGGTAAAATGTCGATTACTAATTGTGTCTGAGAGAATAAGTCATTAAATTTAGAGTATAAATACTCTTTCCAGAATTTAGTTATATTAAATTTTCCAAATTTTGAAGTAATTTTTAACTTATAATCTGGAATTAAATCTTGAGGTTTTAATAATCCAAACATTCCATCAATAAAAATTACTGAATTGTTAAAGTTTTCTTTTTGAATATCTGACATATTGGAATAGTTAATTGATTTAAACATAACCCCAGAGTATCTGTTAATTGCTGAAATTGTTTTTTCATTCTCTAAGTTTAATGTTACATTAATTGCTTTTTGTAAATTTTTACCTTTTAAATCTAATATTTTCTCAGTTTTTAATTCATCTGACTTATTAATTGAATCTTGTAAATTTGACGAGATTCGATACCTTAGAGTATCTAAATCTGAAAAATAGTTGAAAAGATTATTTTGCTTTACAATAGAGTATTTATCAGAATTTGAATTTTCATTTTTTCCTTCAGAAGGAGGTAATAAAATTGTGTAGTTTGTTTTATTTGTCATAATTTAAAAATAATTATATTTTATATAAATATATTTATTCTTTTTTGGATTCTAAATTTTCTGAATCAGAATCATTGTTTTCAACATCATTAATCTCAACATTATTTGTTGAATCTTTATTTTTTAATTCTTTTTTTAATCTTAAATTTCTTTTTTTATTTTCTCGCCATAAAATAAACCCAGCTATTGTTAAAATTAATATAATTATTCCAATTAAAGATTTTGAAGTATTTTTAACAATATTTCCTGACAATCCTGAAACAGTTTGTTTTTCTGAATCAGATTTAGATTCAGATGTTAAAGTTTTATCTAATTGAGAATTACTTTTTGAATTTACAATACTAATATTATCAATTTTTGAAATAGTTTCAGAATTTTTATTATCGTCTAAAAATGCTTTAGTTCTACTTGAATCCTCATTTACTTGAGAAGTATTATTTGTAGAACTTGTATTTTTTTGAGTTTCTATTTCAGTTATAGAGTTAGAATTACTTCCACTTGAACTACCTCCCGATGAACCTCCACCGCTTGATGAGCCTCCACCACCCGATGAACCTCCAGAATTATCATCTGGCTGAGATGGCATTATTATATTATTACAAGTATTTGTTCCTGTGAAATCTAAATTTAAGTTAATGGATTTTCCTTCTTGATAAGAAGTATTTATCTTGTTTGAAGTTTCTTGACATTCATTTGAAACTAATTCAAATTCAACTAAATCACCATTTTTACCAGTTAAAGTGATTAAATTTAAAACTTCCCCATAGTATGATGATTTAACTTGAATTGAATCTTGTAAATTACCATTTAGATATGCATTTAAAGTTGTATCTGTAATATTTTTTGATTCCACTTGAATTGAACCATAAAAACTATTTGGATCCTTTGGAACTGCAAAAATACTACTTGATAAAACTACAACAGTTAAAAGTGATATTCCTATTTTTTTAATTTGAGATTTTGTCATTTTATTTTAATTTGTTTTTTAACATTTAAATAATTAATGTTAATTTTACGAAAAATTAAATATTAAAATTAAATAATATCTAATTAATTAATTCTAAATTAAAAATTAAGTTATAAAAAACTTAATTATTTAATCCTGAAGGCACTCCATAGAATACTTTTGTTTCACCAGTATTTCCTGAAACTGACATCCAATAAGCTTTAGTTGGATCTAATGAAACTGGATTTCCAATCCCATCAAAAACTAAATTCCCATTTTCATCATAAATCGCATTAAAATCATTGAAGTTATGTAAAAATTCAGTTGTAGATTTTTGATAAATTGAATTTAATCCAACTAGGTTAAAATTAGTATCTAATTCTCTAACAATATTTTGAATTTCATATTCATTATCAATATATACAGGCAATGAAATAGTTTTTTGAGAATCTGAAGATGTAAATTTATATCCGTGTAATGGCATTAACATATGATTTCCTTGAGCATCTTGCTCAATTGAATTCCAACCACCACCAGTGAATTCTTTAATATCATCTCCAAGTTCTAAATTAGAAACTTCACTTAACATTCTTTGATAATCAACTCCGTAAGGAACTGAAAATAATTCATTATTTGATAAAGTAATCACATCATAAGCTGTTAAAATTTCATCTGATTGAATTGGTAATCCAATTTTAACTCCATAATCTGCTACTGGTGTTACTTCACATTTAACATTAGTATTTGCTTGTAAATTAGTTAATGTGAATGTGTTTGAATTTGCACCCGAAATTTCTACTCCGTCAGAATACCATTTAAATGTTGAAACATCTTCTAAATCAGACTCAGCATCAACATAAGTATAATCACAAGTTAAATCTTGTCCAGATTGAGCTAATCCAGAAACTGTAACACTTGTTGTAGTTGGCGCAGAATTACTTGCTCCATTAACTTGAACTGTGAAACTTTGTTCTACTGGACTAGTTAAAATAATATCATTTCCACTTGATGAAACTGTTGCTGCTGGATCATTTGCTAATTTTGTTTCAATTAATGAAATTAAATCTTGAGTATTAGTTGGAGTTACAATATCTGAGTAAGTATTTTGATTAATTGTAATATCGTATGTGAAACCTTCTTCTAAACTACCAAAAGATAAAGTTGAAGTTTGAGCTCTCCCATTATATTGAATATTTGTTACAATATCGTGATTTCCAGAAGTTCCAGATTCTAATGAGTTAAATAAAATATTAGTATCATCAGATGGATCAATCTCTGCTCTTGTAATTACTTGATTTACATCATTAGTAATTGAATTAACAATTTTTTGAGCCATTAATTGTTTAGTATTATCAGCATTTGTAAAGTCAATTGAAGTTCCAGCAATTACAACTTGTTTATCAACCGCATCAGCTACAATTTGTTCAGTGATTTTCAAATTACCTGTTGCTTTTAATTCTAATACATTAGTATAATCTTTAGCTCCCAACGGTAAATTTGTTACAGCATCTAAAACTTCAGGATTTAAAACTTCTGTAGTTACAAGTTCTGCTACATTTTTTTTAATTGTAATAGTTTCATCAACTCTTTGTAAATTGTAAATAGATGTAAATGAATTATCTGAGTTTAAAGCTGTTTCAATAACTTGAGCAATCCCTATTTTATCTAAGAAAGTATTTCCTAAATTAATTGTAACTCCTCCAATAATTAATATTGCATCATTTGAAACCTCATTATCAGCTGAAGCACCAGAATATGAATCAGTAATTGTTAATGATGTTTGAGCCCAAATATCATTTTGAGTTACATAAGTTAAGTCAGCATTAGTTGCTAAATTTAAATTATTAGCATCTTCATCTTCTAAATTTGTTGTAAAAGTTAAAGTGTTTGTTAAATCATCATAAGTTGAGGTATAACTTGTATAAGTTTGATCTGCAATAAATTGTCCAATTTCATCATTTGTTAAAATTCCATTATCAATATAGTTTTGAGATAATTTTAAATCAAAAGTGTTTGAATCAATTGTTAATAAACTTTCATCTGGATCATTTGGTAATGATTTTGTATCAGGAATTTCAATTGTTAAAGTTGCTGATTTTTTATCTTGAGAATTATATAAACCATCAGTTACAAATGTAGTTGATGTGTCATCAGCTCCCACTTTTTGAACTAATTTAATATCTGTTGCTGACGCATAAGCAGTATAACCATTTAAGTTAGTATCAGCAATATTATATAGTTCTGCTAATTTTGTTGCTACTTGTTCTGCTGTTAAATCAGATGTATTTGGAATTGTCAAATCATGACTATTAATTGTTACAGTTTGATCAGAAGAACTTCCCATTTGAATTCCAGCTGGAATTGTTACAGAATTTGATTCTCCTAATACTTCATCAACTGTTGTATAATTATTATCAGTTCCAAAGACCTCAGTTGTATCAACACCATAATTTTTAGCAACAATATTTACAGTAGTTCCAGATGATGTAACATCATAATTTGGGTGTGATGATAATGCTGTAGCAATATCATATGCAATATCGGATTGAGTATTTCCAGTTGTTCCTAAAGTTACAGTTTGACCTAAAACTTCAACTGTTTTATCGATAGCATTAACTGATAAACTTTCTGAAATTGTGAAACTTGTTGATGCTTTAACACCTAATTGACTAGAAAATGAACCATCAATAATTGGACTTTGTTCAGCAGACCTATCCCCTTTAGTTCTAGCAGTTAGTAATAATTTTCCATTATTAATATCATCTTCAAATGTTGAATATTCTCTTGATTCTAATAATGTTAAAATTGAACTAGCTGACATTGGACTTGAACCTAAATCAAATGTTTCTTCATCAAGTTGTAAATTTGAATTTTGTGTTCCACCAATATAATCTCCTGAAACTTCAACAGATAATTTTTGAGCTTTAGAAGTTTGAATAGAATAATCACTTCCTGACACTGGAATAGTTACATCTGTTACAACATTGGATGTAAATTCAATATCTGCTCCATTAGCAACAATTGTATAATCTGGATATGCCGTATTTAAATCAGCAGCAATTAATGTTGCAACTTCACTTGCAGATTGTTCTGATTTTGCAGCATCAGATACAAATACAGAATTTGCAGCTCCGATTGTTAAAGTTCTATCTTCACCAAATTCTGAAAATCCAACAGTTACTGGAATTGTAGTTGAAGACAATTCTTCATCTTGACCACCAGTAATTGTTACTGAATCTGTAAAAGTTTGAGGTCCAGTAGTTAAATCAGTATATGAAATTGAAATAGGAACAACAATATTTTGAGCTAATTCACCAGCATTTGTAGCAGTACCAATAAATAAATCTGTACTATGTGTACTTAAATCGTAATTTGATTTAGTAGCACTAAACTCAGCTAACAATACTGATAAACTCGCATAAGTTCCAGAATTTGATTCTCCATCAATTGTGTATGAAATTGATTGTGAAAAATCAATGTTTGTTGGACCTTGTAAATTTCCATCTGACATTGCTTGAGTAGCAACTGAGCCACCAGTCATAACAATATCATTACCACCATTAAAATCTGTTTTTTCTTCATTGACACCATCTGAAATTACTTCTAAGTCCAAACTATTATAAATGTCTAAAACTCCCCCACTTAAACTTGTTTGTGTAAATGTAAAATCATCATATGCTACTCCCTGAATTCCTGACCCCATAGTCATTTGTGGAATTTCTGAGTTAATTTCATCTTGACCACCAGTAAATTGAGTTGGTTGTAGAGTGTATATTCCTTGAGTTTGACCTCCCGAGATTATAATTTCGGGTAATGATGCTTTTACTTCACCAGTACCATGATCCATAGTTACTTGATCTAAATTATAATAATTTGCAGCATCAATTGTTGTGATGTTTGGAATACTTGCAAAAACTCCTGTCATAATATTTGCCATTAGAAATCCTGTTCCTATAGCTTTAATTTTTTTTGTACTGATTTTCATTTTAAATATATATATTTTAATTAAAATTTTCATGAATTTGTTTAAAGATTATTATCTTAAATCTTTAATTTTAAAACTGTTTTTAATTAATGAATAACTTTAAGAAAATTATATTTAAAATGGTTGTTTTGAAATTTTTTCCTTAATTTAAAATAAAGTTTCATAAATTAAATTTTGGGATAAAAAATTGATTTTTGGGATAAAAATAAAAAAATTAGTATTTAATCAAAGTATGTTTTAATATGATAAAACTTTGAAAATCAAAATATTTGATTTTTTAAGTTTAAAATAAAAATATTTATTGAATAATTTCAACTGAAAATTCAGTTGAATCATTAAATAAAATTTCTTTAACAGAAGTTACATTCTTTAAATCAACAATTGAATTTTCAATAAATTCTTTTGTTTGATTTGAACATGAAATTGTTAGAGTTGATAATTCTTCTTTCATTGAAATTTGTTTTTCAGCTTTGAATTTTCTAACTGATTTTACAACTTCAACAAATAAATTTCCATTTTCAACATTTGATTCAACCATAAATTCTTCATTTGTTTTTGGCCAATTTGTTAGATGAATTGAATTTGTTTGTTCAAATTGTTTGTAAAATACTTGATATACTTCTTCAGTAATAAATGGAATAAATGGTGATAATCCTTTTAATGAATTGTATAAAACATTGTATAATGATTTTTGAGCTTTCTTTGCCTCATCAGCTCCAAATTCTTCAGGTTTCCATAATCTTTGTTTTACAATTTCAATATAGTTATCAGCAACATCGGACATGAAAAATTGTTCAATTGTAGATTTTGCAAAACTATATTCATAATTTTCCATTTGTTTTGTTGCAGTTTGAATTGTGTATTGTAATTTTGATACAATCCATCTATCAATTGAATTTAATTCTTCTAATTTAAATTCTCTATCTTCTAAAGTAAAATTTTCTAATAATTGAGATGCAAATTTATTAGCATTGAAAATTTTATTAACTAATTTTAATCCAGTTTTTACTTCTTTTTCTTGATATGGGATATCTTGTCCTAATTTAGTTGAAGCTGCTGCAAATCTTAATGCATCGTTTGAAAATTTTTCAACTACTTCTTGTGGAGCAATTGTGTTTCCTAAAGATTTACTCATTTTCTTTCCTTTTGGATCTAATACCCATCCAGAAATTGCAACATCTACAAATGGATTACATTCATATTGTAAATTTGTTTTAGCCATTGTATAAAATAACCAAAAGTTAATAATGTCGTGAGCTTGTGGTCTTAAACTAAATGGAACATTTGGGAACATTTTTTCTTTTAGATTTTCAGATTTAATATTTGAAACTGCTAAAGCTGGAGAACTTGCTGATGTGAACCAAGTATCTAAAACATCTTGTTCTGGAATTAATTCTAAGTCTTTTGGAGCACAATTTGGTCTATCTTTTAATGGGTCAACTGGTAATTGAGATTCATCAGGTAAGTATTTGTTACCTTCTTTATCAAACCATACAGGAATTGGAATTCCAAATTTTCTTTGTCTACTAAATCCCCAATCCCAGTTTAAACCTTTAATCCAGTTTTCAATTCTTCCTTTCATAAATTCTGGAGTCCAGTTGAATTTTTGAGCCATTTCCCAGAAGTATTCTTTTTTGTCAATATAATTTACATACCATTGTTTGGATACAATATATTCAACATCAGCTCCACTTCTTTCACCAACATTTACATTTTGAGTTTTCTTTTCTTTCATAATTAAATGCTCGTCAGCTTCTAAGTCTTTAATCATTTTACTTCTTGCATCAGCAGCAATTTCACCTCCATAGTTTTTACCTAATTTAGTTAATCTTCCATCTTTTGCTAAAACTTCAAATGGAGCAACATTATGTCTTGAAAACCATTCAATATCTTCAGGCCCACCATAACTACAAAAATATGCAATTCCAGTTCCAAAGTCTGCTTTTACAGCTTCATCGTGAGAAATTTCTACATCTCTATCAACATAAGGAATGTTTACTTTTTCACCAATTAAGTCTGAACCAGTTAGTTTTTCTACAACTTCATATTCAAATTTAGTAAATTTCTCTAGGTATGTGTGAGCTCCAGTAATCCAGTATTGATTTCCTACTTGTAATTTTACATATTCTCCTGAATCTTCAACAGATACTCCTCCAACTCCAAAACATAGTTCTGGTCTTGTTGTTGCGTAAATTAGATATGTATTTTCAGTTCCAACTACTTTTGCTTTAACATAATTTAAGAATGCTTTTCTTTCAACATCTTCTAGTTCTGCTTGAGCGATTGCTGTTTGGAATACTCTATCCCAAGCAACTGGTCCTTCTCTTTGAGAGATTAATCCTTTATTGTATAAATCTAAAAATGTAGATTGAGAAATTTTTCTTGATCGATCATCAATTGTAGAATATTTTAAATTTTCAAAGTCAGCGGAAATTCCTAAGTTTTTCCAGTCTTGAACAAATTGAGGTCTGTTTTCTTTTAAGTATTGATTTGTAATTTCAAAAGCTTCATCTCTTGTTTTATTTCTTAAATTAACTTTTACTTCTTTTTGAACTAATTTTTCAGTTGCTAAACCATTATCGTCAGTTCCAAATGGATAAAATACTTCAAATCCATTCATTCTTTTATATCTAGCTACAAAGTCAGTTTGTGTATATGAAAATGCGTGTCCAATGTGCATTCTCCCAGATAATGTAGGTGGTGGTGTATCAATTGAAAAAATAGGTTTTGATGTATTTTCATCAAATTCATAAATTTTATTTTCTTGCCAAAACTCTCTTGTTTTTTGCTCACTTTGAGCAGCATCATATTTTTGTTCAAAACTCATAGATATTTAGATATTTTAACGTTTTTAAATTTTAGCTTTGAAATATTGAAATTAATAAGAAAAATTGATTTATATTAGAATAAATTATATGTTTAGAAAATAATTTTCAACATTTGTATGATATTATAAAAGTCAAATTAAATTTATAAATCACACAATTTGTTAAACTCAATTTTAATGTTGTAAGTTTGTAATTGAGATAGTAAAAAAAATGATTTTTTGTTTTTATTTTTTGTTTGTTATTTAATAGTGATAGATTAGTAAGTATAGTTAATTGTAAATTTGAAATAAGATAATTTAGGTGATAAAAATAAAAAATAAAAAATAGATTAAGTTATTTTAAATTAAATTAAATGAATAAATGTAATTATTATAGAAATTATATAACTTATTAAATTTGAAAAAATTAAATATGAAGATTTGATTTTGAAAAGGTTTTATAAAGAAAATAATATTAATTAATTTTAGAAAGAAATGGATTTTAAATTTCATTTCATTGTATTTTAAAAATGGAAAAAGCTAGAGTTCAAAAAATTATTGCACATACTGGATATTGTTCTAGAAGAAAGGCTGAGGAGTATATTGAAGATGGTGATGTGAAAGTTAATGGAGTTGTAGCAAAATTAGGTGATCAATGCACTGCAGAAGATTTAATTGAAGTTTTTGGGAAAAAAATTACTGTAAGTTCTAAAAATTATTATATTATTTTAAATAAACCTAAAGGATATGTTTGTTCAAAGGATGATTATCATAATCCAGATACTGTTTATGATTTAATTGATTTAGAGGATGGGAGAGATGCAGTTAAAACTGTTGGTCGTTTAGATAAACCTACAACTGGTCTTTTAATTTTGACAAATGATGGAGAGTTTTCTCAAAAGATTATTCATCCAAGTTCTAAGATTGTTAAAGAGTATTTAGCTCATTTAGATGGAGATATTTCTGATAATGATAAAAAGGCAATTGAGAAAGGATTGTATATTGATGATTATAGATTAAGTCCTTGTAAATTATTTAAGATTGCACCTTGTAAATATGTTGTAAGAATTAATGAGGGTAGAAAGAGACAAGTTCGTAAAATGTTTGAAGAACGTTCTTTTAGAGTTTGTGATTTAAAGAGAACTAGAATTGGAGGTTTAGATTTAAAAGATTTAGATATTCCAATGGGGAAGTATATGGTTGTTGATAAACAATTTTTAATGAAAATATTTGATTCTAAAAAAAGAGTTTATGTTTAAATTAATTTTTTAATTTATTTTAATTTGATATGATTTTTATCTTGAAAATATATGGTAATTTTGCCATTGAATTGAAAGGTTTTCTTCTTTGAAAAATACTTCTTTTGGTAATTTTCCTAATATTTTACCATTAAATAAACTATCTAGATGGTTTGCAGTTGAACTATAAACTCCAGTTCTAAAATGATTTGAATCTGTTTCATTTAATTGATCTGGATATTTAGGAGTGAAAATAAAGTAATTTGGAATTACATTATTACTTGTATGATTTGGATCTTTTAATAGTAATAATCCTTGAGTGTTTGCGAAAAAAATGTTTCCTGTGTCCCCATCTTTTATTGCTTGAATATGTTCCATTAAATCATATTTTGATATAAAAGTTCTTTCCATAAAATCTTTTTGAATATTTCCAAAGTTATTTACTAATCTATCTTCAAGTGGATATATGTCTGTAAAGTCAAATTTGTTTTTCATAAATCTTGGTTTCATTAGAAGAGTTTATGGTTTTTAAAATTTAAATACTTTTTTATTTTAATTTTAGATTTAGAGTTTATAATTATTTAAAAATTTAATTTGAATTAATCAAATTAAATCTTAGTTGTGTGTTTATTTTTTTTCAATAAAGTAGTAAACTACTGCAGTAATAATTCCAAAGAATACTGCTAAAACAGTCCAAACAATTTTCATTGATTGTTTCATTTTCTTTTTATTAGTCCATACATCAAAGATTACCCAAATTGCACAAACTAAACTAATTAAACCGATAATTGTGTTAATCATATTAATTATTAGAAAAAAATTATTTATAAGGTTTTGTTTGATAAAAATATATAATTTTTGGTAGTTTATCTATAATTATTCTAAATTATAGTAAATATTTAAAAAGTCGTAATTCTTAATTATATTATAATTAAATTATATTATTTAGTATAATTTTAAATTTATAAAAATGGATAGAACACATACATGTAATCAAGTAAGAATCGAAGATAAGGATTCAACAGTTACACTGATTGGTTGGGCTCAAAAAGTTCGTGACCACGGTGGTTTAAAGTTTATTGATTTAAGAGATAGAAATGGAATTACACAAGTTGTTTTTGACCCAGATTATACTGAAAATTTTGACGCAGTTTCTGATTTTAAAAAAGAATATTTAATTGCGGTTACTGGAATTGTTGGGCCTAGACCTGATGGAACAGTTAATAAGAATTTACCTACTGGTGAAGTTGAAATTCAAGTTAAGTCTTTTGAATTAATTAACAAGTGTGCTCAATTACCTTTTGAGATTGAAGATGAAACTACAGTTAATGAAGATTTAAGATTAGAGTATAGATATTTAGATTTAAGAAGACCTTCAATGTTTAAGGCTTTACAAAATAGATCAAAGTTTACAAATATGATTCACAGAATGTTTGAAGAGGAAGAATTTTTAAATGTTGATACTCCAATTTTAGCTGGTTCAAGTCCAGAGGGTGCTAGAGATTTTTTAGTTCCATCAAGAAAACATCCTGGAACTTTCTTTGCTTTACCTCAAGCCCCACAATTATTTAAACAAATTTTAATGGTTTCTGGAATTGAGAAGTATTATCAAATTGCTACTTGTTTTAGAGATGAGGATTTAAGAAAGGATAGACAATATGAATTTAAACAAGTTGATATGGAAGTTGCTTTTTGGTCTCAAGAAAAGTTATTTTCTTTTATGAATAATGTTTTAAAGAAATCTTTTAAGGAGATTTATGGTGTTGAGTTAGATGCTGAAATTGATACTATGCCATTTTTTGAGGCTATGGATAAGTATGGTTGTGATAAGCCAGATTTCCGTATTACTTTAGATCCATTGGTAACTATTAATGAAATTGTTGAGAATTGTGGATTTAGTGTTTTCGCTAACAATGCAAAAGCTGGTGGTTTAGTTAAAGGTTTAAGATTAAATGGTGGTCAAGAATTAATGACTAGAAAGGAAATTGATAAGTTAATTGAGTTTGCTCAAAAGGAATTACATGCTAAAGGTTTAGCTTGGATGAAGGCAAATGATGGAAAGTTAGAAGGTTCTATTGCTAAGTTCTTTAATGAAGAAGAGTTAGCTGCAATTCATACTAAGTTTGGTGCTCAAGATGGAGATTTATTATTCTTTATTTCAGATTCAGTTGGTCAAACAAATGATATTTTAGATGGTTTAAGAAGAGAATTAGCTAAGAGATTTGATTTTATGGATAAGGATAAGCATTTATTAACTTGGATTGTTGATTTCCCAGCGTTCCATTTTGATGAAGGTGCTCAAAAGTTAGATTTTGAACACAATCCATTTGTTATGCCAATGGAGAAGGATGTTGAGTATTTAATGTCTTTATCTAGCGATGATGTAACTAAGCCAGAAGTTAAGGAGAAATTATTGAGATTAGTTTCTGATTGTTATGATTTAGTTTACAATGGAGTAGAAATTTCTTCCGGAGCTAGAAGAATTTCAAATCCTGACTTACAAAAAAAGATGTTTGAGTTAACTGGATTTACTCAAGAGAGAATTGAGGAAAACTTTGGTTGGTTTGTTAAAGCTTATAATTATGCTGCTCCTCCACATAGAGGATGTGCTTTAGGTTTAGATAGAATTATTACAATCCTAGAAGGAAAAGAATCTATTAGAGATGTTATTGCTTTCCCTAGAAATAAGCAAGGTGTTGATCCTATGAGTAAAAGTCCACTTTCAGTAGATTCTGAACAATTAAAGGATTTACATATTAAGTTAGATTTACCTAAGAAGAAGGAAGAGTAAATTTGTTTTCCGAAAGGAAAACTCTATTTTTTTAGTGACCGAAAGGGAACGTTATTAATTATATTTTTACGAAGTAAAAATTCTATTTTTGTTTTTGCGGAAATTGAGCGAAAAAGATAAATTCGAAATTCTATTCGAAGTGAAATAGGAAAATTAGTTTTCAGATTCAAATTTAGATTTGATTTTGTCAAAAACTTCTTTTTTTAATTTTTTATTTAGATTCTCATTTAATTTTTCTTTATTTCTGTTAAAAGTTTTAGCGAAATTATTATTTATTTCATCTAAATTATTTACCATAAATTTTTGAAGTTCTGGATTTGAATTCATAATAAAATTCATCTTTTTATCATTACAAATTAAAACATCATTTTTACTAACTATATTAAAAGAATCAATAAATAAATCTCTACAATTAAATAGACATTTTGTTATTAATTTAAAATATTCCACTTGTTTAACTTTGTCTAAACCTTGATCAAAATTTTTAGAATATATTGTATTTTTCAATTTATATAAAAATACTTTTTCTCCATCTTTTCGAATTATATTTTTTTCAAAATTTTCCTCATAAGGCTCCCCAAACATAAAATATGAATTACTTACATAACCTGGATGACTTAAATCTGATAGTATGTTGTAATGTTTTTTAAAATATTTTATTTTATTTTCACCAACATAATCAATTGAATCTAAAATTGAAAAAATATTTCTCTTGTCTCCATGAGATTCTTTTAGCAATCCGTTTTTAGTCCCTTCAGTAAAATTAGTAATAATCCTTTCAAATTTCTGATAAGATTTGTGATACTCATTAAAATTTTTAGAGTTTTTATTCATTTCTAATAAAAAAGGTTTTGATTTATGAATTGTCAAATAACATATAGCACAATTCTCTAATAAAGCCCTTAAAGTTGGAAAATACGGAAAGAAATTTTTTGAATTTAATCCATTTGAAATCAGTTCTAAATATTGTTTAAATTTAAATGCAGTTATAAAAATAACATAAAAAAAATCATAACTTACTTCATCTCTAAAAATTTTATTTGCCTTTTCAAAATCCGTATTAAAAATATACATATATTCATCCCTGCTAATTGTAGGGTCTTTAAATATTGAAGGAAAAATCTTATCATTATTTAGAAAGTCAAGGAATTCGTTTATTTGTTTTTCAAAATCAATAAAATTATTATCAATTTCAGAATACTCATTAATTAAAGATTTTAAAAATTTATTTTTGAACTCAAATTTATCCATAATAAAAATAAAAATTGAGCAAATTTAAAACTTTGTTTTAAATTAATAATTATCCTTATACACTAACAATTCTTTTTTGTAAAAATTTGAATTTTATAAAAATAAATCTTGGGGCATAAATACAACTAAAAGTTGTCTTTATGCATGAAAAATGAATATTGATATAATTCATTTTTGACGCACAAGGAAATTAGAAATTATCCTTGTGTATAATTCTAAATAATTCGTAACAGTTTTGAGCTCTTACTAAATTGTGTTCTTTTCTGGACTCGAATTTTTCGGAGTTATATCCGAAATAATTATCTTCAATTACATCAATGTAAAATCTGATTGCTAATTCTAAACTAATTAACATTGTAGCGTCTACACATTGTTTCATAAAATCTTTTTTACTGATTCTTTCATCTTTTTGTGAGTGTTTTACCATTGTTATATAATATCCAATAATAAATTTGTCGTGCATTTTTCTGCTGTAACTGATTTCGTCTAAATCTTCACTTATAAATAAACTTCTACATAAATCTCCAATGTCAATAAATTTACTTCCTTTCATTATTGTGTCAAAGTCAATTAAACTATATTCATTGAATTTTTTATCGTATAAAATATTTTCAATTCTTGGGTCAGCATGTATAATTTGATTTTGACTTTCGTCAGTGATAAAATCTTTGTTTAATTTTTCATAAGTTTCAACCATTGCTTTTATACATTCTTTATCCATTTCATCTTCAAATTGTGGAAGTAATTTTTTGATTTTCTCAACATAATATTGTGTGTTGTGGAAGTTTTCGATTTTGTGTTTAGGTTCGTAATCTAGTCTTTCTAAAGCTTTGTGGACATTTGCTAAATAACTTCCTAAAGTTTTTAGATGATTGTTTGATAATTCAAATTTATTTGGTGTTTCACCGTAAAGGTAAGGATACATCCTGTAAATTTCTCCATTTGGAGTTTGAACAAATTTGTTTCCCTTTTTTGTTTCTGTCAAGTGTGGCACTTTTATATTATTTAAATCTAAATAATCAGTTACTTGAACCATATCTTCAACTACTTTTTTACTGAAAATATTTGTATTTAATTTTTGTAGAATATATGGTTTTCTATCAATTCTTATTTTGTATGTTTCATTTATTGAACCTGATTTTAATTGTTCAATTTCAAATCCTGTTTTTACTGGATTTTCAAAATATTTTTTAATAATTGGTAGAAGTTTTGCTGTATCGTTTGTATTAGTCATAGAAAAAAGAAATTGTTTATTTTATATAAAACTATTTTATTTGGAAGTTATTTTAAAATTAATTTTTACTTTAATTCTTTTAATATTCCTGATAAACTTCCTCTAAATCCTGGTTGAAATAATTCTTCAATATTTTCCCCACCATTTGTTTGTTTATACATACTTTCTATTTGTTCTTTTTTGAAATCTCTTTGTTTAGGTTTAAAATAAACTCTTGATAAAGTATCATTTACAAAATGTTTAATTTCTGGTTTTACATGTTTAGTTAATTCTGGGTTTTCTAAATCCCAAAGTCTGAATTTTAATGAAATTTCTTCAGAATAAATAGCAAATAATGAATGTCCTGATTTTACCATCTCGTATGCTTTATCATATTCTGATTCCAATTTTTTGAATTCTTCTGGATTAGATTTTCTTAATTTTTCAAAATGTGGTAAATAAATTAATTCTAAATATTCCATTTCAAAAGTTAAACTAACCATAATGTTTTGAAAATGTCTAAATTTGTTGTATAAAATTTCATTTACTTTTTTTGGACTTTCACTATTTAAAGAATCCCAACTAAAGTTTTTTAATTCTTGAAATTGAGCATATTCTTCTTTTAAAAATAATTTATCAGAGTCAAATGATTTAATTCCTTGTTTTGCAATATTTTCCCATTTAACTGGGAGTGATTTTGATAATAATGAAAATTCAAAATTTTCAAGATTAAAGATTTCTTTTTCTAAAATATTAAAATAAGGTTTACATTTTGCTTTGTAATCTAATTCAGCATAATTATCAGTTTGAACCATTTGAGAATATATTTGAGTGCATTGTTGTTCAACTTCTAATTCTTTTCTATGGTCTGCTGTAACATATGCAAAAATGGATGCTGCGAGTGTTACACTTGTTCCAAATGTTAAAATTTTACCTAAAAACCCCATTTTAAAATTTATTTGGGTCAAATTTTAACGTTTTAATAGTTGATAAAAAATTATTATATTGTTGTTGTGTTGCAATACTATCTCCTGGGTTTCTTAAGTTCCAAATTTCAGTTTTTAAAATTAAAACTTCAGCATACCATTCAAGTAATTTGTATGATTGTTGTAATGATTCCCTGTTAATTTCAATTTTTCGTTTTAAATCACTTGATTGGATGTCAGATAATCCTGAATGGTCTTGATTTTGTTTTAAATTTTCAGGTAAAATTACATCTCTAACTGTTTTTAATTCGTGGATTGAATTTTGTAATGCTGATAAAATTAATGTATATCTTCTTTTAATTTCACTTTGAGAATTTGCAAATTCATACCAATTTGAAGAAGTTACAAAATCATTTAATATTTGTAAATCATTTTCAAATCTACTTAAATTTCTTTCTGAACTTTTGTATCCATTTACTAAATTTCTCCAAGCTTGTTTTCTTTGAGATTTTGAAAGTTTTGCTCCATCTAAAAATTCTTGTAATCTTTGTTCTACAAAAATTACTTGTTGAGATGTTTTACTTCTATATTCATCGATTGAAATTTTCTTTTCAATATATTCAACTTTAACTTGATTTGTTGTTAGTTCAATTTTTTCAACTTTTTCTTCTAAAGCTCCAAATGTTAAAGTTGCTGCCACAACTCCAGCAGTTCCAAAACTAAGTAAACTTTTCCAAAATCCAGGTCTTTCCATTTTAATCTAATTATTTTATATTTTTTTAGTTTATAAAGTTTTTTTGTTTTTTTCTATTGTAAATATACTAGATATATTAAATTTAGTCTAATAAACCTTCATTAGATAAAAATAAATCTAATTTTGAACAAAAATCTAAATGTTTTCTCAATAGTGCTTCTCTTGTTGAACCTTGTTCACCATTTTTTAAATAGTTTATATATTGAATTTTTAAATTATTTATTGAATTTAATAAATTATTTCCAGAACCATTTTTTTGAAAAGATAGTAATCCAAATCCTCCAGAGTAATCAGAAGATAAAAATGAGAGAATAGATTTATTTTTTAATTCAGGATATTTTTTATCAAAATGTAATTTTTCTAATTTATTTAAATAAATCTTTGTTTGGTTTAAATCTAAATTTCTAAAAGCTATTTCACAATTCCTTGGATTAAATAGATTTATTCCTACTAATTCTTTTTCAATAAAGTTTAATAAATTTTTAAAAATATTTTTTTCAATTTCTGTTAACATATTTTGGATTGGAAATTGATTTTTTTAAATGTTTGTAAATTTAGTTGGATATTTGTTGAAAATAGATAATTTTAGTTTAGTTTTTAAATGATAAATGATTTTTTTAAGTATGCCTGAGCAAAATATGTTAAATCGTAAGAAAATTGTATTTGTAAGTTCTTCGTTTGTAAATTTAGCTAAAAGTTTTGCAGAGTATCATTTTGAATTTGATGTATTTTTAATTTTAGATAGAAAGTTTCCATTTGAGTATGAAGATATGGAAAACTTTTATCCATTTACTTTTAATTATCAAAAATTATTTGATAGAGATAGAAATAAATATTTTGATAATTTATCTGTTTTTATTGATGAATTTAATCCAGACTTAATTATTACAAATAATTTTTCAAAATTATTGCCTAAATCTTTTATTGATTTTATGAAATTTAGAAATAAAAATGTTGAAATTATTAATATCCATCATGGAGATTTAAGAGAAGGAGATAAGTATAAAGGTTTGAATTCTGACATGAAAGAATTTTTAGAAACTTCTGAAATTTTATCAACAATTCATAGAATTGAAGATGAAAAAATGGATGAAGGAGAAGTTTTAAGATATACTGAAGCTACAGATTTTAAAGAGTTAAAACATAAAAATATTATTTCTAAAACATCTGAGATTATGAATTATAGATTAAGAAATAATGTTTTAACTTTTCATGAGAAAACTAAAGTTTTATCACCATTATATGATGTTGCTTGTCATTTAGTGTATAAATAAAAAGATTAATTTTATAATTTTTTTGTAATTAATATTTATTCTAAAAAATTGGAAAATTATCCTAAAAGAAGATTTTTGAAATCTTCTAATTCATTTTCATGAATCATCTTATAAATTTCTAGTTGGAACATTTTATTTCTAAATGTAGGTTTTTGAGTTTCTGAAATAAAATCTTCAAAAGATAATTCTTCCATGCGAATTTTTTCCCCAGCTGTATCTCCTTTTACGTTATGAGTTTTTTTACAATTTTTTGCAATATAATAATGAGATTCCCAATCAACTTTACCACCTGAGTTTGTAACTTTCCATAATTTTAAATCATCTGTTGTAAATCCACATTCTTCAATTAATTCTTTTCTAGTTGCTTGTTCTGGAGTTTCGTCTCTTTCAACTTGTCCACCTGGAACTGATAAATATTTACCATAATGTGGTTGTTCTTCTGATAACATAATTATTTTTTTTTGTGGAGTAATTGCTAGAATTTGTGTTGTTGGAATTCTTCTTACTGCTTCAAATGTTCTAATTGTCCCATCAAACATTTTTTGGTCCCAATGATATACATCAAATAAAATTCCCTTAAATACAACTTTTGCATGTTCAGGAATACATTTTCTTTTTTCCATAATCAAATAAAATATTTAATTTATTTAAATTTTTTTATTATTTTTAGAAGTTTGATTATAAAAAGTAAAATTTAAAATAAAAAAATAAATTATAAGCCTTTTAGATAGTCACAAAAACTTATAAAGTTGGAATTTGAGAAAAACATATAATATGGGAGATAAGATACCTTTAACTAGTGAAAAAGCAATTGTTGTTGATGGATATTTTAATATTTCTGAAACTTATAATGCTGTTAAAAATTTTCTAGAGAATGAACGACATTATGATATGGGTGAAGGAATATTTACTGAAAAAAATGACGGTAATTCTAGATATTTATATTCAGTTATGACTGGAAATTTTAAGTATTCTGATTTTTTACAAATTAATATTCCAATTAAACTTGAATTAAAAGGAAATGAAGTTGAAGTTGAAGAAAATGGTAAAAAAGTTATTTTAATTAAAGGTAGTGCAAAATTAGTTACAACTGCCTATGGAGATGCTGATTGGATGGGAAAAAGAAAATCAACCCCATTTATGACATTTTTAGTTAAAATGGTGGATAAATTTTATGGGAAAGATTCTATGAAAAAATTTATGAAAAAAGGAGCTGATGATGTTGATTCATTGGTTGCTGTTTTTAAAAGAAATATGAGGGCAAATATTAAATAAAATGAAATTTTCAAAAAAAGCAGTTAACGAAGTTGGAGTAGGAATTATAATTATGGCGTTATTATTATTTTTAGGAGGAGTTTTTTCTGAGTCTAGTTCAAGTTCAAATGGAGGAAATAATTTTGAGAGTGATGATGAAAATATTTTATGGAAATTAGAAAATACTAATTTAGGTAGACAAGTTAAGGAAACTGAGAGTTTTCCAAATATTGAGTTAGGTTCTAAGGAAAAAGTAGATATTGTATATATTGGAAATAGTTTTAGATTAAATGCTAATATGTTTGCTAAAAATATTTATGAATTCGATTTGAGTTTTAAAGATCCTGAAGATGTAAGTTCAATTTTAATTTATTTTAATATTGATAGAGTTCGTGGAGAAAATCCAATTATTGTAAAGTATAATGGAAAACAAGTTATGAAAACTTTAGCTAAAAGTTCAGATTTACCTTTAAGTATTCCAGTTAAAATATCAAATCCTGAAAATTTTACATCAATGAAAGTTAGTTTTGAAATTGAAAAACCAGCATTTTATAATTTATTTAATTGGAATAAGATTGATTTTTCAGGTTTTAAGGTTGCTCAAGTTTCAGAAGATACAAGTAATAGAAATAGAGAGTTTAATTTTCAAATTGAGAATGATGAATTTTTAGAGAATGTTTATGTTGATTTATTAATTGATTGTGATACTATTAGAGAAGTTTCTGAAGCAATTAAAGTTACAGTAAATGGATATATCATATTAAATAATAATCCTAATTGTATATCTAGTAATTCTAAATTAACTGGAAATATCCCATTAAATATTTTAAATGAAGATAAGAATGAAATTATTTTTGCAACTGAAGGATTTTATAATGTAGGTTATGGAATTAATAAAGTTTATTTTAATGATAAGAAAAATTATAAATTTAATTTAAATAATTTTAATGGAGTTGGGGATGTAATTATGTATGGAGATTTTGATAAATCTGTTATTGACATTAAAATTAATAATCAAAAAATAACTTTAGTTCGAAATGAAATTAAATCTATTTTAAATTATTTAAGAATTGGAACTAATGAAATTAAGATTATGAATGATAAAATTGAGTTTAAAGAGTTAGTTATTGAAAATGATAGATGGAATTATTATGAATAAATAATTTATTATTTATTTATAAATTTTTAATTTTAAGTATATCTGTGTGAGTCTAAAAATATATTTCTTAATGAAGGAGTTTCATAACTTTCTAAATGTTTTATTAAGCCAGTTGGTGTTTGGAATTCATCAAAATTTGATTTATTTGAAATAGTTTTAAATTTATTTTCTAAGTTTACGGATAACCCTTGTTTTAATAATTCTTGTTGTAAAAATGGTTTTTCGACAAATTTGTATAAATCAATTCTCCCCGTTGAATCTTTATACATAATATTATTATGTAAATTTAAGAAATCATCAAGTTCAAATGTCACATATTCTAATATTTCTGGTAATCTACCCTGTAATAGTAAAGGAGAGTTATGTGTGTCTATTTCAGATTTTAACCCTCCAATTATATGAAATTTTTCATTATCATGAGGAAAAGAGTTTTGAAATTTAGAGGAATTTGTTTTTATGTATTCACTAATAAAGGTTTTAATTCTTTGTTCTGACCAATCCATTGTTATTGTTTATGGATTTAAATATTTAAATAGTTTTTGATGTGATTCAAATATTTTAGTTGCTTTTAAGAGTTCTTTTTTAGGAAATGATGTAGTTAGTGCTAAAACATCAATTCCTGCTGAATTTGCAGATTCAATCCCTGATAATGCGTCTTCAATCACAACTGTTTGTGATTTATTTAAGTTTAATTTATCTATTGCAGTTTGGTATGGTTCCGGATTTGGTTTTCCAAATTTAACATCATCACCACTAATAATTAAATCAAATATATTTGGGAAAAAATCATTTGTTGTTTTATTAACTTCAAAATTTCTACATCCAGAGATTAAGGCTAGAGTGAATCCAGATTCCTTTAATTTATTTAATTCTTCAATTACATGTGGAAATGGTTCAACTTTAAATATATTGTCTAATTGTTTTCCTTTTTCTGATTTAATTTTTTGGATTAAATTTTCATCACAATAAATATTTTTATTTTTACATATTATTTGAATAGTTTCAATTGAGGTCATTCCACCTAAATTCATAATTTCTTGGTTAGTTACTTCAATATTAAATTTAGAAAAAGCTTTTTTCCAAGCTTGAATGTGATATTTCATAGAATTTATTAATACTCCATCCATATCAAATAGAATGTTTTTGTATTTTTTTGTCATAATTATGTATAAAATTAATGATTTTTAAGTTTTTGTCAATAAATTTAGAGTAATAAAGTCTAAATAAATATAATTTTTAAATTAATTTGTAATAATTTTGTAGAAATTAAGTAAATAGTAAAATTTTCAGTTTGTTTTAATGAATAATTTAAGAAATATAATTGAGTTCTATACAATG
>DAXK01000008.1 GCA_002506365.1 archaeon UBA583
TTAATTTAATTATTACTTAAATTAATTTATTTACACTCTAGACCAGTTTTTAGATTTTCTAGATTTTTTTCCATTAATTCAAAATAATCTTTTTCATCAGTTAAAATTGGGTTTAATTCTAATACTTGTCCATCGATTTCACTTGCTAAAGTTTCAGCTGTTTTTTTGTCCATTTGTCCTTCACTAAAAATTACTTTTAGGTTATGTTCTTTTGCCTCATTAATTACATTTTGAATTGTTTTTGGACTTGGTTCTGATTCAGGTGAGAATCCACTTGCTGAAATTTGTTCAAAGTTATATTCGTGTGCTAAGTAACCAAATGCTTTATGGTTAACTAAAATCACATCTTTAGCACATGTCGATAGTTCTTGCTCAAATTTATTTTCTAGTTCAGTTAATTTTGTTAAGTATTTTACTTTATTAATTTCATATAATTCTTTATTTTCTGGATACATTTCAATTAATTGTTCAGAAATTTCTTCAGTCATTTTTTCCATGTTGTGGATTGATAACCAAGTGTGAGGGTCAAAGTCTCCGTGGTCGTGGTCGTGTCCATCATCTGCTGTGTGAGTTTCATCTTCGTGTCCGTGCTCTTCTTCTTCATGATGTTCATCTGCGTGTTCATCTTCATGTCCGTGCTCTTCTTTTTCATGGTGTTCATCAGCGTGTTCTTCGTGGTTGTGTTCACCTTCAGTAATTTCAACTAATTCTAAATTGTGAGCTGCATCAATAATTCTAATTTCTTTGTTTGAATCAATAATTTTATCTTCAATATTTTCAAACATTCCTTCCATTGTAATAATTGCATCTGATTTAGATAATTCTACAATTTGCTTTGCAGTTGGTTCAAAACTATGAGGTTCAGCACCAATTGGAATAATTGTATTTACTTTAATTGTATCTTGTCCAATAGCTTTAGCAATTTCACTTACTGGGTAAAATGATCCAGTAATTGTTGGAACTTTATTTCCATTATCAGTGTTTTCTGATAATTGAGTTGTATTACATCCCGCAAATAATGTTAATGCTGAGATTGCTGTGATAGTTGTAATTTTTTTTAATTTTGAATTTGTTTTCAACATAATGATAATTAGTATCATTAGTCTTATAAAGGTTATTGAGTTTGATTATCATTAAGAGATTATTAAATATGGTTGAATCAAGACAAACTAGACAAAAAAGTATTTTAGAGGGAGAATTAAAAAAGTTTAAGACTTTTTTTTCAGCAGAGGATTTATTAGAGAAAGTTTCTATTAAGGATAAGAAAATTGGGATTGCTACAATTTATAGGTTTTTAAAAAAGACTCGAGATGATGGAATTATTTTTTCTTATTCTTGTGGGGGAAAAACAGTTTATTCTAATCATTCTAAGAATCATTGTCATTTTGAGTGTACTGAGACTGGAAAGGTTTTTCATTTTGAGATTGATAATTTAGATTTTTTAAAGGATAGGATCCCTGGGCATATTTCTAGTTTTCAGTTAGAGATTAAGGGTGTGTGCAGTGAACATTGTGCGGGCGATGAGCAGTGTTGTCATAAGTGATTATAGAACTATATTTTATTATAGTTTCATTTTTGTACTTTTATTTTAGATTTGGAAACAATTTAAGACTTACATTTATAATTGATAGTTTACTTGTTTATTTATGAGTATAAATAAAATAAAATTTATTTTGATTACGTTTTTATTTGTTTTTAATTTTTCAAGTATGCTTGCTGTGACGAATGTTAGTTCGTGTCAAGATATTACAAGTTCTGGAACTTATAATTTAGTTAATGATTTAACATTGGATAACCCTTATTGTTTTGAGAATATTGTTAGTAATGTTATTTTTGATTGTAATGGATTTACAATTGATGGAGATAATGGAAATATTTTTGAATCTAGTGATGATATTGATAATTTAGAAATTAGGAATTGTAATATTTTAAATTCAGATGAAACTTTTAGTTTTTCAGGAGATTTTATTAATTCTAAATTTATTAATATTAATGTTACAAATTCTGATTCGAGAATTTTTGATATTATTTTTTTAAATAATAATTTAATTGAAAATGTTTATGTCGAGGCTAATTATGTTAAATTTGATTTAGATAATAATAATCAAATTAAAAATTCAGTTTTTTTTGCTGATGATATTGATTTAATTTTGTGGAATACAAATTATATTTTTAATAATAGTTTTCAAGTTGATGCTAATACTCTAAAAATTGATATTGAGGAAGATGGTAATACAATGTATAAAAATGTTTTTAATTATACTTTTTCAAATTTTTATTTTGGGGGCGGAATTAGTAATTTTTTAAGTTACAATTATCAAGAAGGAATGGTTGGAAATTATTGGACTGACTTTACTTGTTATAATTCAACAGTAAGAGGGGATTATCAAGTTTGTACAAATCCAAATAATTTTTCTTTTGATGGAAGAGTTGATACAGCTCCAATTGTTTTTGAAACTCTTCCTGAGCCAACAAATAGTGGTGGTTCATCAGGTGGAGGAGGAAGTGGAGGTGGCTCTTCTGGCAGTAGTGGCGGTTCAAGTAATAATTTGGTTAATGTTACAACTTGTGTAAATTATAATAATGACAATATAAACTCAATTAAAGAATATACATTTAATAATGATTTAAATATTGAAGAATCTGGATGTTTAATGTTTACTGGATTTAATCATAGAATTAATTGTAATGGAAATACAATTTACTCAAATAATAATATTAATGGTGCTATTAGATTTAGGGATGCTGAAAATATAGAAATAAAAAATTGTAATTTTGTATCTGAAGGATATTCACATGTTTTAGATGTAGATAATTCAATTAGTATTTTATTTGAAAATATTAGTATTATTGGTGAAACATCACAAAACTTTTGGAATTCAAATAATATAACTTTTAATAATAACTTTTTTGATGTACAATCGTTAAGTTTTGATAATGTTGATGGTATAATTTTTAATAATAATTATATTAATACCGCTGGGTTAAGTTTTGATGAATCTAATTTAAATTCTTATAATAATAAAATGATTGTATATGGATATTCAAATTGGGTTGCTGACTCATCAATTAATTCAATTAATGATGAATTTAGGGGTTATAAAATAATCCCAGTAAATTCATTTTTTGAATTTGAAAATAGTATCTTTAAAAATGTTAGATTTGTACCTGGTTTTGAATTAAATTCCTTTAAAGGTTTTAATTTATCAGTTTTGGATTCTGAATTATTTTTTGATGATAATTTTAATTTTATTAATATCTCTAATACTAAATTAAATTTAACTGACATTTCTTTTTCAGATGGTGCGTTATTTAATAATGTAACTATTTATGACTCTAAATTTCCAAAAATTGTAAATACTGAATCTTGTCAATTTAATTTCAATGATTTTTCTTATGAGGATAATAATATTGAATTAATTGATAATACATATTCAAATTCATTTAATGATTTATTAGAATCAAACTTAGGAAATAAAATTTTTTGTGGTGTTGAAAATACTACTTTTGAGAATTTTAAGATTGAGAATAATTTTTCAAATTATATAGTTCAAGTTATAAATACAAATAATTTAACTTTTTCAGATTTTAATGTATTAATGGAAAAAGGGTTTTTATTTGAGCATAATAATAATCTTAAACTTAATAATTTTGAAATTACTAACTATGGGACTGCCTTGAGTTTTAATGATTTAAATAATTCAATTATTTCAAATGGAAATATTATATCATTTTATGATTATAGTTTCCAATTATCAATTATTGAAAATACATTATTTGAGAATATTAGTTTTCATGGTTGGGATTACCTTGAGACATATTTTATTGGATTGTCGAATGTAACATTTACAAATATAAAATTTCCTCCAAAAGTAGATTTAAAATATGAGGATATTTATAATTCTAAGATTAAAGATAATTATTTTTACAATAATACTTTTAATGATTTAAATTTTAGAATTTGGACTTATAATGAAAGTAAATTCCATTTTAATAAAACTATAAATGGCGTAAATATAGGAAATTATTGGGATAAACCTTGCTATAATTATTCTAATGTTGGTGATTATACTTATTGTACAAATCCTACTCAATTTAATGTATATGGTAATATTTATGATTATGCTCCATTAATTGATTTAAACCAAGAAAGAACTTTTGATTGGTTTACTGGTTTTAAGAATTTTAAAAATAATTTAAAAGTTAAATTAGATTTTAAAAAATACTTTTCAAATTTTGTAAATTTAAGGGATGTTACAGAAAATAATATTTATTATTCAGTTAGATATATGTTTAATATTTTTAATAATGAGTCAATTAATTTAGTTTCAGATAATGAAGATTATAATATCACTTATGATGGAAAATATTTTAAATACACTAATGACAAACCTAGCTATCAATTTAATATATTAAATCAGACTTTAATGGAAGAATTTACAAATTCTTTTGATAATAAACAAGTTACACAAAGTTCTATGATGAATTATTTGTCTTGTAAGAACAAAGTTGATGATTATTGTTTTGATTTAACTGATGCTACTTTATATTATTTAATTAATGATTCTATTCGTGAACCGATTATGAAATTAAATTCTTTAATTTTAATTAATTTTAGTGTAACAGAAAATCAAGAGTTCTTTGTTGATTCTAAAAGAATTAATTTAAGTTTAGATTTAGGAACTGGTGTTGATAAATTATTTTATCAAATTGATAATAGAATTGTAGATATTTCAAATAAAATTGAAAATACTTCCAATATTAATATTAGATTACCTCACTATGGTAGAAATGACATTACATTTATTGCCCAAGGAAGTAATTTTCTAAAAGTTGAAAAATCAGTTACAATTTTTGCTAATTTGACTTTAAATTCACTGCCAAATGATATTGATGGTGATAGTATTAATGATACAGAAGATAGAATTAAAGGTGATTTATCAAATATCAATACTGAATTAAATATCACTTTAGAATTAGATAATGACATTAATCTATCTAAAGTATTTAATCAAACTAAGAATATTTCAATTAAAAAGGCTGGAAAACCTTTTATTGAGTTTAAGAAAGATTTTAGAAATATTTCAAATAAATTAGATTTAACAGAAGTTGCGATTGTTGAAGAGGTTAAGGAAAATAAATCACAACTTTTAATTTATGGAATTGAGTTAGATGAAAATGAAACTAAGACTATTTATTTTAGTGCTAGTAATAATAGTATTTCTAAGTCATTGTGTTTAAAGAATGCTGAAATTTTTAGTTTTGATGAAATTTCCGTTAATTGTAATTCAACTGATGAAATTTATGTTGATGATTATACTGCTGGATTTGATAATGGGAAAATTGTTGTTAGTTATGAAAATGAGTCTGCTGGACTTTTGAAGGTTTTAGGTTTAGAGCATTCAGCAATTTCACAGATTTGTACTGAGAATTGGCAAGTTGGAACTTTTTCAACTTGTAGTTCTAGTTCCCAAAGTAGAACTGTTACAGATTTAAATAATTGTGGAACTACAATAAATAAACCAGTTGAAACACAAAGTTGTACAATGCCTGCTGGAAATACTGGTGGAGGCTCCGGTGGTGGCGGAGGAGGTGGAGGTGGTTCATCCACTCCTGTTAAAGTTGAAGAAGAAGTTGTAAAACCAGTTTTTGAGATTAATTTAAATTCAAAGTTATCTAGTTATGATATTTTAGTTAATGGTGTTAGTCATAAGTCTAGCAGTAATTATTCAGGAACTAAGAAAATTAAGTTTAAAACAGGTAGTGGAGATACTGTTTTTAGTTTTGTTCATGATTTTTCAGAGGATTTAGATTTAACAAAAGTTAATGTTGAAACGGGATCTTTGAGTAATTTTGTAATTATTTCTGGTTTATCTGGAATTGAGAAAACTGTGTTTTTGAAGAGTGAAAGTTCTGGTAGCAGTGTTTGTGTTAAGGATGATAAGATTAGTTCATTTAAGGAGTTTACAAAGGATTGTAGTGGAGAAAATGAATATATTGTAAGTTGTTCAATTGATAATGTGAATAGTGATTATAGTTGTAAGTATTATAATGGTTATTATGAAGTTACTGGATCAACTCACTCTGGTGTTTTTGAAATAATTTCTGATGAAGTTTCTGAACCAGTGGTTTCTGAGGATAAGGTTGCTCAAACAGGTACAGGGCTGAGTGGCTTTGTGGAGGCTGAGACTGTGACTAATGAGATTAAGTTAGATAATGGAAGTAATTATTTAATGTATACTATTATTTTTGCTCTTGCTTTTATTTTATTAATTGGTTTAGTTTTTTATTTTATTAGAAAAGAATAGTTTAAAAACTATTATTCTTTATTTTATTCTAGGATGATAAATATGATTACAATGTAATCAGATTGATATACATATTCTTCAATGGAGAATGGTACCAATTTAAATATTTATCAAAATAAATATTTAAAATGGAACCAAAGATTACTAATTTTTCAATTGATTTAGATGAGAGTACAAAGAAACAGTTTGATGATTGTTGTAGTCATGATTTTGTAAAGTCTGCAAGTTTAATGCCTGATGCTCATAGTGGGTATGTGGCACCGATTGGATCAGTTTTTAGAACTCGTGGAAAAGTTGTACCTGCTTGGGTTGGTTATGATATTGGGTGTGGTATGATTGCTTGTAAATTTTCTTATCCAAATATTGTAAATTTAGTTCGTGAGAATTCTAGTGAAATTTTTGATAAGGTTAATTCTTGTGTTCCTATGGGTAAAGGTAAAATTGGAAGTCATAGTGATGTTTCTACAATTATTTCTCGTGGGTTTGGAGTAAGTTTACTTAATTTTTCTAAAAGAGAATATAATAATGATATTTTTAAGTTTATTAAAACACAGGCAAAGGCGCATTTAGGTTCGCTTGGTTCTGGAAATCATTTTATTGAAATTTCTTATGATGGTACAAATAAAAATGATGATGAGCTTTGGTTAGTTATTCATTCTGGTTCTCGTGGTGTGGGACACAAAATTGCGACTCATTATATGAAGTCTGCTTGTGGGTCTGAGGAAAATTTTGAAGATACTTTTGCAATTGATGTAACATCTCAGGATGGTAAGGAGTATTTGTCTGTTTTAGATTTTGGGTTGGAGTTTGCTTTGTTAAATAGGCTTGAGATGGCTTATAGAGTTCAAGATGTTTTAAGAGAGGTTTTAGAGGATAAATCTATTAAGTTTGAGATGTGGGTTAATAAAAATCATAATCATTGTGTTGCTGAAGCAAATTATTTTACTCATAGAAAGGGAGCAACTCCGGCTAAGTTAAATGAGCGTGGTGTGATTCCTGCAAATATGCGTGATGGGTGTTTTTTAGTTAAAGGATTGGGGAATGAAAAGTTTTTACAAAGTTCTTCTCATGGGGCAGGTAGAAAGTTATCTAGAAATGAAACTCGTAAGGTTATTTCAATGGAGGATTTTAAAAAGTCAATGATTGGAATTACCGCTCCAGTTGATATTGATAGAATTGATGAAAGTCCTTTTGCGTATAAAAATATTTATGATGTTATGGAGGCTCAGAAAGAGTCTGTTGAAATTGTTTCACATCTTTTACCGATTATTAATTGGAAGGGTTGATTAAGTTATTTTTCAAACAAAAAAAGAATATTTTGTATTTTGGTTGAAAATAAATTAATTTACAATGTAAATTTAATTTAGACACAGATACTCCAGTTGAGAATGGTGTCATTTTTCAAACAAAAAAATTATATTTTGTATTTTGGTTGAAAAATGAAACTTCGATTGTATTTTATTTTTTTAAGACAAATATATATATTAAATTTAACTAATAATAGTTTTAGAAAGATAGGAGTTTTAGGAGAATAAATATCTTTCCAGAGAAAATATAGGAGTTATTTTCTCATATGAATGTTAGTATTAGTTAGAAATTAAAAAAATCGTTTATACATTTAATTAAAAATGGATTATCTAAAAAAAATTTTAGAAAAAGGAGTTATTGTAGGAGTAAACTCAGATGAACATAAATTAGATGAAAAATATTTATCTAAATTAAATAAAGTTGAACTTGCAGAGGTTGAGAAATTATATTTATTATGTGAAAAATTAAATAATGAGTATTTTAGATTAACTAAAGAAAATCAAAAAGTTTTTGATAATATTAATAGAGAACTAATTAAAGTGTTAGATAAACAAATTAATTTATCTATTGATGCTAACAGGGAAGATTTTGATAATATTAATGCTGAGATGAAAGTCTTAGAAAGAAAGTATAAAAAATTAGAGGAGACAATTGGTTTAGATATTGTAAAAACTGAACTTGTTGATTGTGTTGAGAGAATAAATTGTTATTTTATTCAAGCAGAGAATTTAGTTGAGAAGTCAATTAGTTCTAAAAATCCTTGTTATTAAATTTATTATATTTTATTTTAATTTAATTTTTACAAACTTAAGGAGTTAAAATTGGGTTAGTCGCTTTTCCCAATTTTTTATTTTATTCTATGATTATATTTATTACTGATTTATGATTAGTATTTTTAATCTTGAAATGTATTATATATTCTAAAAAGGTTTATTTCATAGTAAAATTTGTTTACTTTTATTTTTAAATTTCTTATTTTTGTAATTTAGAATTAGTTATTATAAAAAAATAAAATCAAAGATTTTATTCCATTTCAGCTAAAGCTTTAGTCATTGCTGGAACAACTGCTTTTGCTTCTTCGTGAGTTAATCTTCCTAATTTAGACCATCTCCAGTCTCCAGATTCATTATCTAAATTTTCTCTTGAAATTTGTAATTTCTTTTGACCTTCGTTATATTGCATAACTGAAACTCTAATTTTAGTTGTTTCTAATGCAACTTCTTCTCCAAATAATTCTACATCTAATGATTTATCGAAACCTGCCATGTAATTAATAAAAGTTAGGATTTGTTTATATTATTTGGTTGCTCCTTTTAGTAGTGTATTAAAAGTTTTTTTTAATTCACTTGTTTATTTATATTAATTCTTTACGCCATTTTGGAATTGATTTTTAGATATAGTTAGTTTTAACTAAAAAGTATCATAGAATATATATAAAGAGAAATTAAGATATTTGAATTATGATAAAAGATAAGTTAGTTGAGTCTAATTCTAAACCTCAAGAAGTTTTGTTAAAAGCTCATGAGTATGCAGATTTAATTTTAAATTCTAAGTCTCCTTTAGATGAATTTTTTTTAGTTCCAATTAAAAAACAGGGAAGAGTTTTTTTACATTTACCAAATAATTTACAATTGGATTTTGGTGAAATATTTACAGTTGAAGATATTTTAGTTATGTTTAAATATTTAGATCCAGATGAGGTTACGGATTTTTTACAACATTTACCAGATAAAAAACATAATAAAGTTGCTAAAAAATTAGATGAACATTTAAAGGAAAAAGTTGAGTATTTATTAAAGTTTGATCCAAAGTCTGCAGCGGGTTTAATGAGTTTAGATTATATTATTATTCATAAAAATTCAGATACTAAAATTTTATATGATAAGTTAAAGAAAGCATTTAATCGTGGAAAGAGAACTCCGACTGTTTTAGTTCGTGATAAGGAGAATCATTTATTGGGATATATTCCTTTTAAACATTTTATTTTAAATAGACCTAAAAATTTATTTGATGTTGTTGAGAATATTCCTTCAATTTATTTTGATGAACATTATGATGATGTTGTAAAGGCAGTTAATAATTCGGATCATAGAAATTTAGTAGTTGTAGATTATGAGAATCATATTTTAGGAATTATTGAAGTTTCAGATTTATTGAAAGTTATTGAGGAAGAAAAAACTAGTGAAGTTTATGGTTTAGCGGGAGTAAATAAGGAGGAGGATATTTTGGATTCTGCTTTTGATAAGTTTAAGTCTAGGTATAAATGGCTGATTTTGAATTTAGCGACTGCGTTTATGGCGGCGGCTGTGATTTCTATGTTTGAGGATACTTTATCTAAGTTGGTTTTACTTGCTGTGTATATGCCGATTGTTGCTGGAATGGGGGGAAATGCTGCAACTCAGACACTGGCTGTTGTTGTGCGTGGTCTTTCTGTTCACGAGATTGATTATAAAAAGAAGTTAAAAGTTATTTATAATGAAATTACAGCGGGTGTTATGAATGGAACTTTGAATGGAATTATTGTAGCGTTTATTGCTTGGGTTTGGAATGATATGTGGATGCTTGGAGTTGTTGTTGGAATTTCAATGGTAATTAATTTATTTGTAGCTGGTTTTTTTGGAACAATTTTACCTTTTATTTTGGAGAAGTTCGATATTGATCCAGCAGTTGCGGCAACTGTGTTTGTAACAACTGCGACAGATATTGTTGGATTTTTTGTTTTCCTTGGGTTAGCAGAGTTAATGTTAATTTAGTGATTAATTGATATATTTAAATCACACTTTTTAAATCAATTATTTTTATTTTATTATTATTTCTTTGTTTATTTTTATTTATGTTTTTTTCTTTTTTGATTTATTATTTCTTTTTTTCCTTTTAACTTGTTTTATTTTTTGGCTAATTGGTTTTTGTTTAGTTTTTGGTGTTGAGTTAAATGATGATTTTGTATTTTCAATTATTTCTTCAAGATTTAACATTATTTGATTAAATTGTATTTGTATTTGAGTATTTATTTTTTCAATTGATTCTTGATTAAATGGATTTATTTTATCTAATATTTTTTTTGAAGTAATTTGGATTATTTTTTCTTTTTGATAATTATTTATTTGTTGATTTTGTGTATTATTATTTTCTAATGCTTGAGCTAGAGGATTTTGAATTATTTGACTAATATCTTTTATTAATTTTTTTTCAATTGCTGATTGAGTTGAGTTTGTTGGTTTATATGCTTGAAGATAAAATTTTGATTTAATTGGGAATTGTTCTAGAATTTGATAAGTTATTGGTTTTTGTTTTTTTGAAGTATTATTTTCTATAATTTGATTATTTTGATCATTTTGAATTGATTTATTGATTTGTATGTCTTGAGAAAATAATAAATGTTCTAAGTTTGGTTTTTTTTGGGTATTTTTTGATTTTGTTTGACATTTAAATTCAGAATTAATCATTTTGATTTTTTTTAAAATTTCTCTTTTCATATTCCTATATTGATTAGAAGTTACTTGTCCATTTGTAAATTGTTCAATTTCACTATTTTTAACTTCGTTTGTATAAATTCCATAAATTAGATAAAACATTTCTTTTTCAGTTGGATTTAGTATTTGTGATTGTTCAATTTTGGAAATAATTGAATTAGATAATATTTCTTTTGAGAAATCTTCAGTGTGGTGAGGTAAATAACTTTTTTTTTGTGAGTTTTCATCAAATTTTTCAGTTAATAGTTCTTCAACACTTTGGCAACTGATTAAATTTGTTCTTTCTGATGTGCTTAATTGTTCAAAACTATTTTTTGACATTGTGAATGGAGTTGTTTGTTTGGAGAGTATACTTCTAAATCTTTCTTCTAATTTTAAATATACAAATGTTGTAGCAGAGAATTCAGTATTATATTTATCAATTTTTTCTAATACGTATGTTGTTCCTTCTTGAACTAAGTCTTCAAATTCAAATCTATCTCTTGCGTAGAGTGTTAGTCCGTGAGGAGTTTTCCATCCAAATTTTAACATTTTACTTACGGGGATTTTTATTAAAGCATTTAGTTGGTCACATAGTTTATATTGTTTTTGAGCTGGAAGTAAATCTTTTTGTGTTTTATATTCACTTAGAAGTTGTGTTAATTCATATTTTTGAGTAGCCTTTTGAGGTTTTTTAGTTTGACTATCAATTACCATATAGTTTTATAGGAAACTATGTTTATAAATTTATCTTATAGTATATTTTTTTATATTTGGAGTGCTAAATTATTTAATATAAAATATATTATTTTTAATTATGTTTGAAGTATTTAGTCGAAGTTGGGAAATTACAAAGTTAAGTTTTAAGGTTGTTAAGCAGGATAAGGAAATGTTATTGTTTCCACTTTTGTCTGGATTTTTTTCAGTTATTTTTTTTATTTTGATGTTATTTCCTTCTGTAATTTCAAAGTTAATTGAAAATGTTAAGGTAGATGAGGTTTATGGGTATTTGTTAGTTTTTTTAACTTATTTAGGTTTAGCTTTTATTTCAACTTTTTTTTCAGTTGCAACTGTTTATACTGTGAAAACTCGGTTTGATGGTGAAAATGCAAGTTTTTTAGAGAGTATTAAGTTTTCGTTTTCTAAGATACATTTGATTTTTATGTGGTCTTTGGTTTCAGCAACAGTTGGGTTAATTTTAAAGTTAATTGAGGAAGTTGCTGAGAAATCGGGAGATACTATGAAATTTGTTTTAAGTGGTGTTCGAGTTGTGCTTGGTATGGCTTGGGCGATTGTATCTATTTTTGTTGTGCCTGCTATGGTTTATAATAATGTTGGCCCTATTGATGCTTTAAAGAATTCAGGAAGTGCTATTAAGAAAACTTGGGGTGAAAGTTTAGTTAGAGTTTATGGTTTAGGTTTTATTCAAGGTTTAATGTTTTTATTAGGGATTTTAGTGTTTGGTGGAATTGGTTATTTATTGAGGTCTGCTGATGTTATGGTTTTAGTTGGTCTTGGATTTATTGGTTTTATTTATTTATTAGGTGTTTTTTTAGTTTTTAATGTAGCAAATACAGTTTATAATACTGCTTTATTTGTGTATGCGAATACTGGTAAAATTCCTGAAGGATTTACTTCTGAAGTTATTTCACATGCTTATCAAAAAAAATAATTTTTTATTTTTTATTTGTATTTTAATTAATTTTTAATTTTTTATTTGTATTTTAATTAATTTTTAATAGTGTATTTTTCTTTATTTTGAATTTATATATATTTTGAATTTATTTTTATTTTTTTTAATTTAAATATTATTTATTTTTATTTTTTTAATTTAAATTACTTATAATTTATTATATAAATTTTTAATTTTCACAATCTGTTACAACACTTTTATTTAAAGTCTTTTTAGGATTTATTGTTATATGAGTGAAGATAATAATGAGTCTATTGTTTTGATTGAGGAACCAAATTATGTGGTTGAGATTTCTAAAGTTTTGAGTTTAACTGAAAAAGCTGTTTCAAATATTTTAAAGTTAACTTCTGAGGGGGCTACGGTTCCTTTTATTGCTCGTTATCGTAAAGAAGCGACTAGTAATTTAGATGAGGATGTTATTCGTAGTGTTCTTGATAGTTTGAATTTTATGGAAAAATTATTTTCTGCTAAGAGAGTTGCTTTAAATTCTATTAATGAGCAAGGTAAATTAACTGATGATTTGACGAAGTCTATTAAGGCTTGTAAGCTATTAAAGGAAGTTGAGGATATTTATGAACCTTATAAGAGAAAGAAAAAGACTAAGGCAGATATTGCAATTGAGAAAGGTTTTGCACCGATTGCTGATGAAATTATGACTCAAAATGATATAGTGATTGATTCAGATTTATTAGTAAGTTATACAGAGGATGAAATTATTAGTGGGGCTTGTGATATTGTTAGTCAAGTGATTGTTGATGATGTTAATTATAAAAAGTATGTAAGGCATTATTTTAGTTCTTATGGAGTTATTGAGTCTGATTTTGTAAAGCAAGATAAGATAGATGCTTTAGTGGATAAGGTGAAAGGACAAGTTCATAAGTTTGAGATTTATGATGGATTTATAGGAGATGTTAATAAGTTAAAGGAGTATCAAGTTTTGGCTTTAAATCGTGGTGAGGATTTAGGTTTATTGAAGGTTAAGCTTTCAGCTGATGATGATTGTTTTGAGGGACTTTGTAATTTAATTATTGAGAAGGCTGAAAATGTTGAGCCTTTAAAGTCTTGTGTGAAGAGTGCTTATAAGAAAATTTTCACATCAATTGAGAAAGAAATTAGAAAGGAATTGACTGAGAATGCACATTTGAAGGCAATTGATTCTTTTTCTACTAATTTGTATAAGTTACTTATGACAAAGCCACAGTATGGGAAAAATATTTTAGCAATTGATCCAGCTTTTAGGACTGGGTGTAAGATTTGTGTTTTAGATAAACTTGGGGTGCCTTCTGGGTTTGATAAAGTTTATTTACATCATGAGGGGGAAATGGTTTCTAAGATTAAATCTATTATTTCTTCTAAATCTATTGATGTTGTAGTTATTGGGAATGGAACTGCTAGTAATGAGACTTTTGATTTGTTGTCAAGTGCTTGTGAGGGAATGAGTTTTGTTATTGTGAATGAGAGTGGTGCTAGTGTTTATTCTGCTTCTGATGTTGCGAAGAAGGAATTTCCAAATTTAGATTTAACTGATAGGGGAACTATTTCAATTGGTCGTCGTTTTATTGATCCACTTTCTGAACTTGTTAAGGTGCCTGTTGAGAGTATTGGTGTTGGTATGTATCAGCATGATATTGCTCAAAAGTTATTAAAGGAAAAGTTAGAGATTACAATTTCTGATGTTGTGAATGAGGTTGGAATTGTTGTTAATACTGCGTCTCCTTTTGTTTTAAAGTTTATTTCTGGGCTAACTGCTAAGTCTGCTCAAAAGATTGTAGATAATGCCCCATATAAGTCTCGTAAGAGTTTGAAAAAGGTTTTGTCTGCTAAGGCTTATGAACAGGCGATTGGATTTTTACGTGTACGGGATTCTAATGAAGAATTAGATAATACTTCTATTCACCCTGAGCAGTATGATGTTGCTAAGTATATTTTTGAAAATAATATTATTTCATATTCTGATAAGTTAAAGGAGATTTATTCTGGGATGGATATTCACACTTTTAATTTTATTGTTGAGGCTAAAAAATTGATTGGACAGGATTTGCGTAAGTTTGATGCGGCTTTAAAAATTAAGAAAACTATTACTATGGATGATGTGTGTGATGATGATATTTTAGATGGTGTTGTTAGAAATATTATGCAGTTTGGTGCTTTTGTTGATGTTGGGTTAAAGAATGACGGACTTGTTCATATTAGTGAATTAGCAAATAAGTTTGTTTCTGATCCTAATGATATTGTATCTGTTGGGCAGGCTGTTAGAGTTAAAGTTTTATCAATTGATAAGGAAAAGGGAAAGATTCAACTTTCAATGAAACAAGTTTCAGAATAGGATTAAATAATAATTTTATTTTATTTTTTCAATTATTTTTATTTTTTTGAGTTACACATTTAATTTATATATTATTTTTTTATTTTTATTGTATGGACAAATTAGTTGAGATTAAAAGTAGTATTGAAAATTTGTGGTCTGATTTAAAGGATGATTCTAGTGAGTCAGTTGGTTTGGAAAAAGATTTCACACATATTGAAACTTTGTGTATGGAAACTTTAATGGATTATGATTCTAGTTCAAATGTGTATATTGAGTTAAAGAATTTTATTGCTATTGCTAATGATGTAAAGAGTGGAATTTTGAATGTCCAAGTTGATTACCCTTATATTTGTGACCAAATTGAAAATATTTTAGCTGGACTAGAATAATTTTTTTAATTTATTTTTTATGATTATTTCTTTGTTACTGCTAGGAGTAACTTTATAAATTAGGAAAATATAAGTTATGTATATATGAATTTAAAAGAAATTATTTTATCTTCTCAACCTGAGTTGAGTTGTGATATTTTTCCACATGTTAGAATGAGAGCAGGAAATGACACTTCAGCAATTAAAGGGGCTTTGGGAGAAGCTTATGTTTCTTTTTGGTTATCTAGAGTTAGTGATTTTGAGAAAAAGTATAATTCTTTGGATTTGGTTGAGAGACCAAATTATGTTTATTCTGATTCAGATCATGGTGTTTTAGTTAAAAGGGATAATCGTCCATATTCTGAGGTTGATGGGTTGTGTAGAATTGCTGGAGTTAATTTTGGGATTGAGGTTAAGTCAAATAAAATTGGAAATATTTTATATAAGTTACAGAGAAAAATGAAAATTTCTTCGGAAGTTTTAGGGGATGAAAATTGTAAATTTGCGTTATTTTTCCCGTATTCTAGTAATGATAGATCAGATATTTTAGCTATTGAAGATAAGTTTGGTGAAAAAGTTTCTTGTATTGATTTAGGTTATAGAAGGTCTGATTTAAGTAGTTTAGTGAAGGATTATAAAAAATTAAAATTTTAATATGAAATATTATTTTTTATTAATTTAATTTAATTTTAATATTTCTATAACTTATTAATGTTATAATTATTAATATTAAAATAATTTCTATAAAATAAAAATATTTAATATTGACAATGTCTTGATTTTTGTAGTCAATTTCAGAAAGTATACACCAATCTCCATTTTTTATAACTTCGTGTGTTCCTAATACTTTTTCACCTCTAAAATCTTCAAAAGTGTATACTTTGTGTTCACCTTCTGATTCGTGGAGTTGGTGTCCTGGTTCATCATTTATGTCATGTAAACATTCTATTAAATTTTGAGTATCAATAATTTGACTTAATACTCCTTGATTTTTTCCAGAGAGGTATTTAGATGGATTTATTAGTTCTCCTCGGTTATTGGTTAAATATAAGTTTCCGGCAATATCTTCGCTATCTTGTAATATTTGATAAAGTTCTTTAGGGTCTATTACTCCAACGATAACTCCAACTAATTCAGTTTCTTTAATTACTGGGGCTGAAACTACAAATAATTTACTTTTTGTAATTTCAGAATAAAAAAGTCCTCCAAAGTAAGGATCTATTTTTCCATTGATAAAATATTTTTTATCTTTTCTCTCATAACCAATATGTTTAGGATTAGTTGATGAAATTATTGTTCCATTGGTATTTAATACTGATAAATATTCTAAATTATTAATTATTGGAAGTTTATTTATTATTAAATGGTTGGTTAGTTCTTGATTGTCACATCCAGTTGAAATATTATATTTTAAATCGTATAGACATTGTTTTATTTTACCATCAGATGAGAAGTCTAACATTCTAAGTTCCATCATTTCTAAAAATGTTTTGATGTGTCCTTTTCTAAGTTTAGATATTGATTGTAGATAAATGCCATTAGTTTCTATTGAATTTTTTTCAATATTTTTATTAATAAATGAAAATGAAATTGTAAATAAAATAGATATGGTAAATAAAATAATTGTGAAAAATATAATTGAGTTTAGAATATTTTTTTCCCCTTTTTCTTTTATTCTCATTTTTAGTTTATATTATTATATATTTATTTCTAATTGGAGTTATTTAACTAAATGTTTTAATTTTGAAATAATGGATTTAGAGTAACAAAATTATTTATGTTTGGTTTGATTTGGTTTAGTTTTGAGATTAATTTTAATTTTTAGATTTATTTTGAATTTATTAAAGTTAGATTTTGCTTTTAATGAGCATACAATTGTTGAGTTTCTTTTAAAGAATTTCAAGAAATAAATTATATTTTCATTTTTTCTATTATATATTTTATTTATTTTTTCTTTTTGTAGATTTAAGTATTCACAAATATTTATAAATTATTTTTATGTGTTTTAATTATAATTGATAAGTTAATTGAGATTAAAACTGATTTAGAAAATTTGTGGTTAGATTTAAAAGAAGGAAATTCTGATCCAAGAGGATTAGTTAAAGATGTTGAGCATATTGAGGAGTTATGTATTAAAGTTTTAATGAGTTTGGATCCAGTGTCAGATGAGTATGGAGCTTTGAAGAATTTTATGGTGATTGCTGAGGATGTAAAGTCTGAAACTTTGAATGTAGAAGTTGATTATCCTTATATTTGTGAAACTATTGAAAAAGTTTTGAGTACTTTAGATTAATTAATTATATTGGAAAATCTATTGTGTAAATTTTTATATTATTTCTTAATTTATCTTATTTTTAGTTATTGGTTAGATTTATATACTCTAAAATTTTATAGTAAATATGTCTAAATTATTTTTTATGTTTAATCGAGGAATTACTCCTGTTGTGAGTTTAGCATTACTTTTGGTTGTGGCAGTTATATCAGTTGTGGGTTTTCAAGGTTGGTTTAATGAATTTTCAAGTTCTGTTTTTGTGGGTGTTGAGTCAGATGCTCAAAGTTCAAATGCTCAGATTGGAGTTGAAGATTTGATTGGAAATACTTTGTATGTGAATACTGGAGATAATTTGTCTATTAAGTCTATTAATGTTGGCGGAACTGATTGTAATATTAATGGGAGTTTTTCTGGACTTGCTAAAATTAATGTTAGTTCTTGTGTTGGAAATGTTTCTGGTGTTGCAAGTATTGTGGTTGTTACAGGAAATAAAGTTTTGGAGAGTTATGAGTTTATTGATAAATCAAGTAATGTGCTTCTTTCCGGAGGGAGTTTAGGAGGAGTTTTTCCAGTTTATACTGATACTTTTATTTCTGTTTGGGATACAACGATTGCTGGAACTTCTGCTGTTAATCAGATTGCTTTGCCGCTGGAAGCTGGAGGAAGTTATAATTTTGTTGTGACTGGAGTTAATTTGGTTGGAAGTCCTGTAACTATTACTTCTAATACTCAAAATGTTTTAAATTTTTCAAGTAATGGGGTTAATGAAATTTCAATTACTGGTGATATTTCAGGGTGGAGATTTAATAATGTTGGGGATAAAAATAAATTAATTGAGATTAAGGCTTGGGGACCTTTGAATTTAGGAAATGGTGGTAGTTATTTTCGTGGAGCGTCTAATTTTTATTTTTCTGGGTCTGATGATTTGAATTTGAGTGGAACTAGTAATATGTATATGGGATTTTATCAAGCTTCAAGTTTTTATGGTGATATTAGTGATTGGGATGTGTCTGGTGTTACTGATATGGGTTTGATGTTTAGGGATGCTAATAAGTTGATTGCAGATGTGTCTAAGTGGGATGTGTCGAATGTTGTAGATATGAGACATTTGTTTTATTCTTTTAGTGAAATTAGTAATTTTACTTCTGATTTGAGTTCTTGGAATGTGTCAAAAGTTACAAATATGCAATCTACTTTTGCAGGATTAAAACTTTTTAATTCTGATTTGAGTTCTTGGGATGTGTCAAAGGTTACTGATATGTATGGAACTTTTTATAAAACTGAAAGTTTTAATTCTGATATTTCTAATTGGAATACTAGTTCAGTTACTCAAATGGGTTCGATGTTTTATGAGGTTTATTCGTTTAATTCTGAGGTTAGTTCGTGGGATGTGTCGAAGGTTACAGATATGAATTATATGTTTTTTGGTATTAATGGCATTACTCAAAATTTTAGTGGTTGGGTTTTAAATGAGAGTTTATATATTGATGGGATTTTTTATAATACTGATTATAATATTTTGCCTGCTTGGGATTATTCAAGATTAACTAGTTTTCAAGGAATGTTTGCAGGAACAACAGATTTTAATCAAGATTTAAGTTCTTGGGATTTTTCAAATATTACTGATATAAATTCTATGTTTTGGGATGCTGTTGCTTTTAATCAACCAATTTCAAGTTGGGATTTATCTTCAGTTACTTGGTTAATTAATATGTTTCAAGGGGCTAGTAGTTTTAATCAACCTGTTTCTTCTTTGAATATGTCAAATATTACAAATTTAAGGGCCATGTTTAGTGGTGCTTCTTCTTTTAATCAGGATGTTTCTATGTGGGATGTGTCAAAAGTTACAGAATTAGATTCATTGTTTAGAGGTTCAGGATTTACAGGGAATATTTCGGGCTGGAATACAAGTAGTGTTACTGATATGGATTCAATGTTTAGAAATTCAATTTTTAATGGAAATATTTCGAGTTGGGATACAAGTAATGTCCAGTATATGAGATGGATGTTTCAAAATGCTAGTGTATTTAATCAAGATTTAAATTCTTGGAATGTTGGAAGTGTTTCTTCTTCTTCAAGATGTTCATCCTTTAATTTACAAGCAAGTTCTTGGGTTTTGAGTAAACCTGCTTTGTATGGGGCTTGTTTATCTTAGGTGAGATTTAAAATAAAGTTTTTAAATATAACTTTATTATTTAATGTTTATGTTAGATGAGCATTTAGGTAAGGTTAAGGACTTGTTAGGGAGTGTTTGGGTAAATTTAGATATTGGTTCAGATGCTAGTTCAATTTTAAGGGATATGGAGGATTTAATTCCTTTAGTTGATTCTTGTTTGGAGGAGTTAAAGGAGAATGATCCTAAATATACTTGTTTGATGCGATTTGAGACTATTTTTGATGATGTTGAAAGAGGACAGTTAGATTTAGTGGAAGATTGTGATGATATTAAAGTTATGGTTGATGAAATTTTGGATGTTTTAAATTCTTAATTTTGTTTTATTTTATTTTTATTTTAATAATTTAATTATTTGGTCTAAATTTGTTGGGTTGTGTGTATATTTTATTTCTAATTCTTTTGCATCATTTTGAAATTGGTTAGAGTTGGATAGTAAGTATACTTGTTCTGGTTCAATTTCGTTTTGGTCTAAAAGGTCTATAAGTTCACATTGATCATAAATTTTAAAGTTGTCTGGCATGTTTTGAATATAAAATTTTTGAAAAAATGTTTTATCTTGGTTTCCTATAATACTTATGTTTTGAAATGTTTTTAATGCGTATTGTAAAAAATGAGTTTTTTTTCTTTTACTTTCAATATTTTCAAAAACTTTACTTTCGATTATTAATTGATCTAGGGTCATAGTATTTCAAAAGAATTCACTTCTTTACAATATTTTGTTGTAACTTTTTATAGTTACAATTATAAATGTAGTTTGATTCTTATTTTGTATGAATAAACATAATGATTTTAGACCTTTAAGAAATGGGGATAAAAAATTACTTTTAACAAATTTGGAGGAAATTGTTTTGTCTGATGAATTAGATAATTATTTATCTACTTTTAATAGTGCTTTGAGTGTTGGTGCTAGTAATGTTGATTATTTTAATAAAGTTAAAAATATTGGAAATTTGAGTGCTAATGAGTATAATGCTTTAAATTCTAATTGGGAGGGATTTTTAAATCAATTTATTTTAATTCAAGATACTTATTGTAATGTTAAAGAAAGTGGATTGTCTTTAAGTGATGATGTAAATAATATTTATAATGATTTTTCTTTACCAGCTTATAATTTATTACAAAGATTTAATGGGTTTGATAAAAATCAAAAAAGGGAATTGTTGGGACTTGTTCAAAAATTAAGTAATTTGCCAACTATTTCTAAATGAGTGTTGATAAGTTAGTTTGTAAAGTTATTAAAAATTCGCAAAATTTGGAGTTATGTTTTAATGAAAGTTTTAATTCTAAATCTCCGATTTTAAGTTATTCGAGAGGTTTTTTTTATTTTTTCAATACTTTGGATAAGTTTGAGAAGTTTTCTAGTTATTTGGCTTGTAAACCTTTTTATGATAAGAAATTTAATAGGATGAAGCGTGAGATTGTTGGAGCTTATCCTTGTGATTTAATTCAAATTAGTGATAATATTTATTTTATGGATAAACAGAGTAGTTGTGATATGAGTTATTTTAATTTACAGAAAAGAATTTTGAGTTATGTTGAATCTAATTCAAGTTTAGTTTTTGATGATTTTAATGGGATTTATATTGGAAAATAATATTATTTCATTATTTTTTACTATAAGTTACAACAAAAGAAACCTTTATAAACTTAGAAGTAGTGATTAAATTTATGATTACAGATATTGAAAAGGAATTTGATTTAGTTAAAGAAGGATTTAATAAGGTTAAAAGAGATAATTTATACCTATTAGAGAGAATTGATGCTTTAGAAAAGGCAAATAAGGAATTATTAATTTTAGTTACAGAGAATAGAATTAATATTAATTCTGGTGAAAAACAAAATCCTTTAGGTAAGGAAAAAACATTTATTGGTAATAAAACTTCAATGAAGGTTCATTATTTTGATTGTGGTTTTGCAAAGAAAATTAATGAAGATAATAGAGAGTATTTTGCAGATTCTAAGGCTGCTGTAAAGGTTGGATTTTCTGAGTGTCAGTGTATTACTTTAGAATAATTTTTTAAAAATTAAATTAAATTTTTATTTTATTTTATTTTTATATTTGTTAGAAATGGTTATTATTAGAGGAAAATTAAGAGAGTTACATTCTACTTCAATGTTTGATTATGGTGAAAAGTATGTATCAAATGATAGTTCTAATTATTTACGTGATAAGTATGATGAATCAAAAATTGTTCAAACTATGTTTGGATGGCAAAAGAGTGGTTTAGTTAGAGTTTTATCTAATTATGATGGGATTAATAGAGTTGAAGCTTGTCCTTCTGCTGAGGCTCGATTTTCTACTATGGTTAATCAACATTTAATTTCTGGAAAAAAAACTTTTGGTGAGGGTGCTTTTATTGTTGATTCAAATTCTAATTTATTGGGGATTTTAAAATCAATGCCAAATCAGGAAAAAAGTTTTTTAGCATTAAATAATGTTTGTGATAGTATGGGTTATTTTAGTTTATTTAAGGGTGGAATTTATTCGGTTGATAAAAGAGTTTGTGATTTTACAACTTCTATTTTAAAGTCTAATTGTTCTGCTGATAAATATTGTTCTAATTTCACACCTACAATTGAGGTTTTGGGAGATTTTAAAGTATTTCCGGAGAGATTTATTCAAAAATCTACTATGAAGTTAATTGATGGGGATTTGGAGAATTTAAAACCTAGAATTGGAAAATATCTTTTTAAGATATAATTTATGATTTTTATTAAATTCCGTGTTTTTTTTAGTTTTGTTATTTTTTAATTAGTTTTTGTGAATTAATTTGTTGAAAAGTTTATTTTTTATATTATATTTTTTAACTTTTAATAGTTGTTTTTACTTTAGTTAATGAATAGTTTCAATTTTCAACCAATCATTTATATTATTGTTTGATTTTCTTTAGATGTGGTTAAAGTATTAATAGTTTTAGCAGAAAACAATTTTAGAGATTGTGAGTATTTAGTCCCGCGTGCTTTTTTTGAGCAAACTGGGTTTGATGTAAGGACTGTATCGACAGATTATTTGTCTACGGGTAAGTTTGGTTATAAAGTTGAGAATGATTATACTTTTGAAACTGATTTTGAGGAATTAAAGGAATTTGATATTTTGTATTTTGTTGGTGGATTAAGTTGTTTAGAATTTGTTAATAATAATTTAGTTAAGGAATTAACAAAGACATATTTTTATTCAAATCGTCTTATTTGTGCTATTTGTGCAGCTCCAAGGTTACTTTTAGAATGGAACTTTTTGGCAGGTATTTCTTGTATAGGGAGTGATTATGATAATAATTTTAGTAATTTGTGTAAAGAATTTAAAGCAAATTATAAAAATGAGTCTGTTGTTGTAGATAGAAATATAATTACTGGAATTGGACCGAGTGTTTTAGAAGAATTTAGTTTAAAAATTATTAATTTTTTAAAGTAATTTGTTTGATAATATATCTAGTTTTGACAATTACTTTTTATCAAATTAAATTATTTAATATTGTGAGTTTTGATAGTTATATTTAATAAGCTATTTTAATTGGGATTTAAAAATTATTGTTTTTGATAGATATTTATTATCAACGACACAACACATAATATTGTTGATTTTGCTAATAATATTTAAACGCTTAATCCAGTAGTTATTAATTATTCACACTTTTCAATAAATTAAAATTTTAAAAATAATTAGTTTTGAAATAATTATCACACTTTAAATTAATTTTTATTAAAAAGTATTAAATATATCTTAGCATATTTTTTGGAGTTTGGAATGGTGCATTTAATTCAATTTTTTGAGATTGTAACATGTTATTTAACCACCAATCATTTTTTGAAATTAGTTTAGTTCTATAATCATCAAATCCAGTTTCTTCATCGTAATAACTATCTTTTGTGTCAATTCCAAATAAATTATGTCCTTTATAGTTTAATCCAAGTAGTGAGTTTAGTTGAGTTATATTGTTTTTTTGTAAATATTTTAAAGTTCTTGTAAAACTTTCAGTTAAATCTAAACTTCCATATTCTACTTCATCTGCAGCCGAATATTTAAATTCTAATTTTTTATTTTTCATTTGATAAATTGTATACCAATTATCATTTATTTCAGTGTCAGGATTATAAATTTCAATTTCAAAAATAAAATATTTGTTTTCTAATTTTTTAAAAGATATTTCTTGTAATAAATTTACTAAGTCTTTTCTTTTATTTTGAATTTCTGATATCATAATATATTCTATTTTATTTTCTTTAAATATTTAACCAAAAATCACTTATTTAAATCATTTATTTGACATTTTAATATATATTTTATCAACTATTTAAAAAAAGCTTCAAATATGGGCTAATTTCCAAGACTATACTCTGAAATGATATAACTTGTTGTTTTTGATAACTATATTTTAGCAGAAGTTGGTCGAAACATATTGATTAAATATTTATAGCAAAATTAACTATTTTGGGTGGTTTATTATGTTTAAAAGTTACTAGCAATACTTATAATTTTATTTATTAAATTTGCTCGAGTGGTATATATTTCACTTCTTTAATTTTTTTAATTTTTGAAACTTTTTTTTAATTTTTATATTTTTTTAAATAGGTATATCAATTCACACTTTTAAAGTTATTTTATTTAATAAAATTTATTTTATTTTTATTTGTTCAAATAAGTATTAATTTATTTTAAATATTTATTTTAATATTTAATATTGATAAATTAAAATAATTGTATATATTTTTATTGATTTTTCATTTTTAGCTTGTTTTAGGAGAGTTAATTTATTGTGCGTGTTCTGAGACGACTTTTTAATGTTTTAATACAAATATATGGTTAAAATGCTTTAAATTGGTTGTTTTTTTGTATAATTTGGGCGTATAATGTATATTATACGAACTTTTACAATTGGTGATTTTGGACGTTATTTATGGAATTATAGATGATGAAAAATAAAGATTATTATAATATTATATTATTGAATTATTTGGATTTGATAAGTGTGATTTTTATTTCTTTTTCAAAATATTTCTTTTTTGAAATTTTAAAAATAATTTTTATTTTTTTATTTTTTAT
>DAXK01000038.1 GCA_002506365.1 archaeon UBA583
ATTTATTATTAATAATAAATTTATTCTGATGCTTCAATTAATTTAACATCAACAGCCTTAGGACCTCTGTCCCCTTGCTCAATTTCAAAGGAAACTGATTGTTCATCCTTTAAAACCATATTGTTCTCAATTCCTGAGATGTGTACAAAATACTCTTTTCCTTCTGAATCAGCGATAAAACCGAATCCTTTTTCTTCGTTAAAAAATTTTACTTTTCCTTCCATTTTAAATTAAAGTTGGAAGAAATTTTACTCTAATGTTACTCTTCACTTCCAATATTATACTTTATACCTATTAGTATTTAAAGGTTTAGATTATTTGAGTAGTTATTAATCACTAAAGAGAGTATATTTATAAAGAGAATTGAATTTATTTATATTAATCAAAACAATATTTTGTTAAATGTTTAATTTTTATTGAATATTTAATATATTATTTTAGTTTTGAGGTTTATGATACACATTAAAGGTTACTAAAAAGTAAGTTTTAACGTATTAAATACAAATTTAATATTAAAATGGTAGAAATCGATGAAAAACAAGTTTTCGCAATTATTGCAAAAGCAAAAGAATCTGGTTCAATTAAAATCGGAGTTAATGAAGTTACAAAAGCAATTGAAAGAGGACAAGCTAAATTAGTAGTTGCTGCTAATGATGTTTCACCTGCTGAAATTGTTGCTCACTTAGAAGGTTTATCAACTGAAATGAACGCAGTTTACGCTGCTGCTGGTTCCAGAGCTGAATTAGGAGCTGCTGTTGGTTTAAAAACTACAACTGCAATCGCTGTTACTGATGCTGGTGCTGCTAAGAAAGATTTAGATGCTTTAATTGCTTCTATGTCAGAAGATGCTCCTGTAGCAGAAGAAGTAGCTGAGAAGGCTGAATAATTTTAGGTATTTAAAATGGCTAAAAAGAAAGAAAAGGCTGTAGTAGTAGAAAGTATCCCAGGTACTGTTGAAACTATTGTCGGTAACGCATCTGCTAAAGGTGGTGTTACTCAAGTTAGAGTAAAGGTTATGGCTGGAAGAGATGAAGGTAAAATCATTACTAGAAATGTTAGAGGACCAGTTAAGGTTAATGATGTATTAATGATGACTGAGACTGAATACGAAGCAAGAAAGATTTGGAAGAAATCAGCTGGAGGAAAGAAATAAAATGGTTAAATGTACATTTTGTGATTCTGAAATTGCTAAAGGTTTTGGAAAGATTTTCGTTAAGGATAACGGACAAGTTTTAAACTTCTGTTCAATGAAGTGTGAAAAGAACATGCTTGTATTAAAAAGAGATGCAAGAAAGTTAAAGTGGACTGGATTCTACCAAAAAGGTGGAATGAAGGCAAACTTAAAGAAATAAATTTATTTCTTTTTTTACAAATTACAATTAATTATTATTTCTAAAGGTTAAATTTAAAGTTATAGATATATTATTTTCTAAAAGTTTATATAGAATTAAATTGTTATTTAAGTTATGAAGTTGGAAAGTATTAATTTTGTTTATTCTAAAAAAAATAATAAATTTGAATATGATTTATTAAGAAAACATGGCGGAATTAGAGTAAATGAAGAATTTATATTAATTTCTCAAAAAGAGTTTAATGAAGTTTTAAAGTTAGAAGAATATTTATTTAGAGATAATTATAGAAGTATTGTTACTAGTTGGGCTAAAGAAAATTATGATTATGATAATTTATATGAGTTAAGTTTTTTAGTTAATGATTTATTAGATAATAAAGATAAATTAAAATATATTATTTCTAAACAGAGTGATTATAATGATAGTTTTAAGTCAAGTATTTGTAGTTTTTTAAAAGAAGATAATTTTGATAAACCTAAATTTTACAATATAGATAATTTGAAACAAAGAAATTATAATTATAATCAGCAAATGAGACAGTTATATAAAACTCATAAAAAAAAGAAATAATATATTTATTTTGTTAATCTATTTGATGATGAATTAAACAACGAGATTCATAAGTATTATTTTGTCCTTCAATTGATACAATTGGATCATTTATTTTTGCTGGTTTTCCATTAATTAGTCTTTGAGTCCTAATTGATGAATTTGAACATCCTGAGTATTCACAAATCCCAGATAATTTATGAACTTTGGTAGCTAAAGTTAGTAATTCAGGGACTGAACCAAAACCTTTTCCTGTAAAATCTGTGTCTAATCCTGCAACAATTACATGTAATCCTTTTTTTAGTATTGTTTCAATTATAGTTGTAATTTCTTTAGAAAAAAATTGAATTTCATCAATAATTAATAAATCTAAATCTGAAGTTATTAATGGTAAAATATCAGTAGGTAAGTTTTCATCTACAATTTCACAGTGTTGTGAAACATCTGAAAATCTGGATTTGATAAATGTATCTCTAGTATCTAATTTTGGTTTAATAAATAAAAAGTTACAATTTTCTAAATATTTAATTTTATCTAGTTTATATAAAATTTCTCTAGTTTTTCCTGACTTCATAGGGCCACAAAATACTTCTAAAGTCCCAGGTTGAATGTGATGGTAATTCATAATATAATTATCAAATTTTAAAGTTTTAAATGTTTGTAATAAAAAAATATATTAATTATAATAAATAATAAAAGAATTAACCTCGAATTACTTTTAATAATTCATCACCATATTTTGCAATTTTCATCTCACCCATACCTTTAGCTTGAACCATTTCTGCTTTGTTACTTGGTTTAATTATTGCTAAATCTTCTAAAGCTTGATTTGATATAATCATATATGCTGGTAATCCTAATGATTTTGCTTTGTCAGCTCTCCAGTCTTTTAACATATTTATTAAAACCGAATTGTTTGAAGTATCTAAATTTTTAGGAACATATTTATTTCCAAAATCAAATAAATTTTTATTTTTTTGTTTAATAATAATATTTGTTTTCATTTCATCTGTGATGAATTTACTTGGATTTCCTGTATAACTAATTACTAATTTTTCTTTCGCTCTTGTAATTGCTACATAAAATAGTCTTAATTCTTCAGATAATTTATCATAATCATCTCCTTCTTTCATTGCTGAAAATACAAAGTTATCAACAACTTTATTTGGAAAAGATAAACTATTACAAGATACAATGTATACTTCTTTTGCTTCCATACCTTTGATTGAATGAATTGTTGCTAATACAATTTCATTTTCTTTTGGTTCACCAGATTTGTATTCCTCTTCAGATTTAATTGTGTATGGGATTCCTGCTTTTTTAAAATCTTGAGCATAATTTTCTAAAACTCTATTTGTTCTTGCAAGCACAAAAATTTCATTTTTTGGATTTTTTGAAGATTTAATAGCGCCAATTACAAAAGTTTTTTCTAGTTTTTCGTTATCTTGTTCAATTAAGTAAATATTTTGTTTATCTGTATCGTTAAATGCTTTCATATCAGGTAATCCAAATTCTTTAATGGATTGATTTGCAATAGATACAATATTTTTTTCTGAACGATAGTTTGTTTCTAAAAATATAACTTCAGTTTTGGGAAATGTTTTTGGAAAGTCTAAAATGAATTTAATTTCAGAACCACGCCACCCATAAATTGCTTGACGAGGATCTCCAACTACAAATAAATTTTTAGGTGTTAGTAATTTAATAAATTCATTTTGAATTAAATTTACATCTTGAAATTCATCTACTAATACATGTTCATATTCGGGAATTAGGTCAGGAAATAATCTAAATAATTTTAAACAATCAATCACTTGATCTGAAAAATCTCTAACTCCTTTTAATTTTAGATTTTTTTGAACATCCCCTGCTACATCAAACATTATTTGAGCTACTCTTTTTTCAACTGGTTTTGAAATTCTATCATGAAATGGTTGAATTTCCATTTCAATATTTTTATAATAATCAATTACTGAAAATACATCATTTACAAAAATAAAAAATAATTCATCTCTTGATTTTTCTCTTAGTTGTCTTTTATTAAAATAATCATCATAAAAAGTATCAAAAGATTTTCCTAATTTTTTAAGTGCTGAGCTAACTAAAGCGATTTTATTTTTATATTCAATTACTTTTACATCTTTATCATAAATTCTGTTTCCATATTGTTTTAGTTTTTTTTCACAATAAGAGTTAAATGTTTCAACACATACATCATCAATTCCAAGTTCATAAAGACGAGATTCCATTTCTTGTTTAGCTTTTCTTGTAAAAGTAATTGCTAAAATATCTTTTGTTGGAACTGATTTAAATTTAGTTAAAAATTCAATTCTTTTTGTAAGGACAGTTGTTTTACCCGAACCAGCTCCTGCGATACATAAAACATTTTTTGCCTGAGTGATAATTGTTTTTTTTTGTTTAGGATTAAATTTATCTAAAAAAAATCCAAATGCTGAAAATAATTTTTCATCAGTTTGAGTAATTTTAGATTCAGGAAATTCAAATTTGAATTTTGAGATTTTCCCATTGTTTTGAGTAGACTCTAAATTAGGCACATGGTTTTTGGCAAAAATTTCTTTAACTCCTAAACTTGTTCTTTTAACTACTTGAAATCCAGTTCCGACAGTATTTATTTCCAAAAATTTATGTTTTATTAAATCTTCAATTAAAGCAAAAATAGTTTGTCTATCAATCATATATAAACATCCATAAGAATTTAGTTCATCAAGGTTATTTCTATCAATGGTTGGGTTTTCATCTCCTTTAATAAAATCAACTAAAGTTTTTTTTCCAAGGTTAAATTGTAAATCATCAAAGGCTTTTAATAGTGGTAAATGTGGTTTTTCCATATAATAAAAATATTAGTTTTTCTTTTTAAAGTTTAGGTGTTTGTTTAGAAAAACTCAAATGAAAATTAAAAATAAATAAATTAAATTAAAGAAAATAGATTAAAATATAATAAAAAATATAAAATTATTTTTTTCTATTTATATCATATAATACTAAAATAAATAATAAAACAATTGCGATTGCTATAATTAATAAGTAAGTGTCTGTCTTATCTTTAGATTTACTTGTAATTTGAAAACTTGTTCCCACTTTTTCGTTCATATCCCCATAATCATTTACTAATACATCAATTGTGTGAAAACCACCTTCTACATTTTCAGGAATTACAATTGAATCAATAAATGATGCTTGAGTTTCAACTGCTTTTAGAACTTTTGTTTGAGCAACTAATTCACCTGCTTGATTTCTAATTTCATAATTTAATCTTAAATCAATTCTTGTTGGATTTTCAGGATATTTTACAGCTAAAGTGAAAAAAAATCTTTCTCCAGCGGAGACCTGATTATATTTTTCAGGAATGTCCACTGTTAATACAAGAGCATTTACATTTATTATTAAAAATGATAATATTGAAATTAAAAATATTAATTTTTTAATAAAATTAAATTTCATTTTTTCTTACCTCTTAAACCAATAATTAAAATCCAAATTACACATAAAATCATAAATATATCTTTAATCCACCAGACATACATATTACCTAATTCTTGAACTAAATAAAATATTTCCATCATAAATAAAAGTATTAATCCAATAAAAGGGGTAAAATTTGATAAATTTGAATTTGTAGATATTGAATAAATTTTATAAGATAATAATACAATAAATACCATAATAATTATTAAATATAGTAATTGATAAGTTAAAATCATTTTTTTCTACCTCCTAAATTAGTTATTCCTTTATACATCAATAAGATTCCAAATAAACTTAGTAATAAAAAAGTTATATTTAGAGGATTAAATCCAAATGATAATATTTTAATAAATATAAATATAAATGCACCCCAGTAAATTGGAGTTTTTACTTTTGAAACTGTTTTTTTCAAATGAATGTGATATTGAGTTAATGAGGATTTAGTATAAATTGATAAAGATATAAATAAAATTACTAAAATTGTAAATGCGATAAGATTTGTTTTAAATGTTAATTGTTTTTGAGAATCAATAACTTCATTTTGATTAATTTCTGCAACAATACACCAATT
>DAXK01000013.1 GCA_002506365.1 archaeon UBA583
TATAACTTTTTAACTTTATTTCAAAATGTTCAATTAATTAATAATGAAATAATACTAAAAAATGGTCACATTTTTTTAATAATTAAAGAATGTGTCGCAATTTCAGCCTACATACTAATTAGTTTAATATTTTTATCAATTCCAATAAATACTATAAAAATATACAAATCAATATTAAAATGTTACCTAATATTTACGATTTTAAATTTATTAAGAATAATTATTTTAATGATAATATTTATATTTTTAGGAGAAGAAATATTTAATAAAATTCATATTTTATTTTATGAATTCGTATCAGGAATTATGGTATCATTAGTAATTATTTATTATTTAAAAAAACACAAAATTAGAAAAATATATCCATTTTATTCAGACGTTAAATATTTAATTTCCCAAATAAATATAAAAAAATAAAAACGATTGAAAGAAAAAAATTAATCATTCTGATTAAGCATACCACAAGCAGCCTCAATATCCTCACCCATATTCTTACGAGTAAAACACTTAAATCCAGCTGAACGTAAAGTGGAATGAAAATTATCAATAGTTGAATTATCTGAACTAAAATAAGTTTTACCATCCATCTCCATAGACCCATTTAAAGGAATTAAATTAAAATTAGTCATATTAATAAATCCAAGCGAAAGTAACTTCTCCAAATCACAAGGTCTATCAGTAACTCCCTTAATCATAATATACTCTACCATAATTTTATCACGAAATTTTGATGAATACATATTACAAACTTCAACAAGTTCATCAATTTTCCAACGTGACAAAAACGGCATCAACCTATCACGAACATCCTGGAACGGAGAATGAAAACTAATTGCTAAATGAACTTTCCAATCACATAAAATAAACTTTTTCATAGCCGGCACAACCCCTGAAGTTGACACAGTAATTTTTGAAAAAGGATAACAATAATTTTCATGTAAATAATCAATAGAACCTACAACATTATCATAATTATTAAACGGTTCACCCATCCCCATATAAACAATTGATGTAATAATATCTTTTGAATAACAAACACCCTTAGAATTTTTAAAATTTGAAAGTTCACAAACATCAACACCATACTCAGAACACAAATAATCTAAAGCAGATTTAAACTGTAAAACAATCTCACTACAAGATAAATTTCTCATAAAACCCATTTTCGCAGTCAAACAAAACTTACAACCCATAGCGCACCCAACTTGACTAGACACACACAAAGTATATTTATTTTTAAAATCGGAATTTAAAACAGTATTATTTTTTCCAGGAATAAGGACACAATGAAAACCAGTATTAAAAATTAACTTAATTGTCCCATCTAAAGATCTCTCAACAGTTTCCAATTTAGTTTCAATTTTATTACCATTACTATTTTCATTAACTCCACTCATAATATAAAATAAACTCCAATAAGTTATAAAAGTTAGGTAAATAAATAAACTACACAAATAAAATAAAATATTATAAATTAAAATCTATAATAAAAAATATGAATAACAAAAAAGCCATAAATCCAGTAGTTAGTATAGCTCTCTTGTTAACAATATCAGTAATTTCAGTAGTTGGATTTCAAAACTGGTTTCAAAACTTTGAAAATTCAATATTTCTAAATATCAAAACTCAAACCAACACCAATAATAACAATTTATTTCTCAATGGAATAATAAATAATATAATGTATATTCAATCTAATAATGATGATGAAATTACAACACTAAAAATAATTAATAACAAACAAAACACAACCTGTGAATACAACTCAGGTTTTAATAACTCAAATTTAATTGGAAACTGGGACTTTGAAAATAAAAATTCAACACACATACTAGATTTAAGTAATTCTAAAAATCACGGAGCAATAAATGGAAATTATAAAAATGGAAATAACTGTATATTTAATTCTTGTATGAATTTTGACGGAACATCTCACATCTCATTTGATCCAACAAAATACAACTTCGAATTAAATAACTTTTCAATTTCAGTATGGATAAAATTTCCAGTAAATGGAACACATCACAAAACAAATAGTGGATGGGAAGGAATAATTACAAAAGGATTTACAACCTCAGGAATTCCAAACACATGGGGGTTAACAATTGCTGGCACATCTAACAATATTATTTCATTTCAAAATACTTATACTGCATCAAGTTTTAATGTGAATTATAGATATAACACTCCACAATACGAATGGGAACATTTTTTTTTAACAAGAAATAACTCTAAATACTCATTTTATCAAAATGGAAAATTTATATATAATTATAATCCACCTGAAAAATTAAATTTATCAAATCTAGTCCCATTAAAATTTGGTCTAGATAACTCAGGAAGATATTTAAAAGGAACTTTAGATGAAATTAAGATATATAATGACACTTTAACTAAAAAAGAAATTTCAAATTTATATTACTTTAACAATAAAAAAATAAAAATAAAACCGGGACAAAATAAAATTTCAACTTTTGGATGTAGACTAAATAAAAATGAGAAATACGAAATATTTGGTTTCACAAAAAGTGGAATAAAAATTGAAAAAACAATAATTGTAAAATAAAAATAATAAATATATAAATAAACCAGACAAACACAACAAATAACAATAAAACAAATATCAACAAAATAGAAATTTAACTAATAACTAAAAGTAAAAAAATACAATAAATAGAAAATATTTAAAAAACAACTAATACAAATTAATATATAATAAAAATGATAAAAAAAATAATTCTAAATACTGAATACAAAAATTCTCAAAAAAATCCAAACGAGTTTTGGAAAAAACAAGTTAAAAATATCACTTGGTTTCAACAACCAACTAAAATAAATACATCCAATTTTAATGAACCAAAAATTGAATGGTTTAAAGATGGAAAATTAAATATTACTACAAATTGTGTAGATATTCACGCTAAAAACACTCCAGATAAAACTGCGATAATTTGGGAAAATGATAATTTAACAAAAACTAAAAAAATTACCTACAAACAATTACAATCATCAGTAAATAAATTTGCAAACTTATTAAAAAAACAAAATATTCAAAAAGGAGATGTTGTAATTATTTATCTTCCACTAATCCCTGAAGCAATCTACGCAATGCTAGCCTGTGCTAAAATTGGAGCAATTCACTCAGTAATATTTGGAGGATTCTCACCACAAGCAATTAAACAAAGAATAAAAAATTCTAAAGCAAAACTAATTATTACAGCAAATCAAGGACTAAGAGCTGGAAAAACAATTCCATTAAAAGAAAATATAAATAAAGCAGTAAAAGGAAAAACTACAATTGAAAAAATTTTAGTAATTGAAAGAACAAACTCCAAATACACAAAACATCCAAAAGATATTTCATACAAAGATGAAATTAAAAAAGTATCTAATAAATGTAGAAGTGTAATTCAAAATTCAACAGACCCCCTATTTATTTTATACACATCAGGAAGCACAGGAGAACCAAAAGGTTTAGTTCACAGTTCAGGAGGATACTTAACTTATGCTAAAACTACATTTTCCAAAATCTTCAACTACCAAAAAAATCAAGTATTTTGGTGTACAGCAGATGTTGGTTGGATTACTGGACACTCATATTTAGTTTATGGTCCACTATCAAATGGAGCTACAATTTTAATTCACGAAGGAACTCCATTTTACCCAAACTATTCAACACACACAAATTTAATTGATAAACACAAAGTAAATATTTACTATACAGCACCAACAGCAATTAGAGCAATTATAAAAAAAGAAGATGAATTATTAAAAAACTCAAAAAGAACATCTTTAAAATTATTAGGAAGTGTTGGAGAACCATTAAACAAATCAGCATATAACTGGTATTTTAATAAATTTGGAAATAAAAAATGTCCAATTGTAGATACTTGGTGGCAAACAGAAACTGGAGGGATAATTTTAACACCCCAACATTTTAAATTTAAAAAACAAGCAGGTTTTGTTGGAAAACCATTTTTCACAATTAAAACTTCAATCAGAGACGATAATGGAAATAAACTAAAATCAAACCAAGAAGGAAATTTATGTATCGACAATTCTTGGCCAGGACAAGCAATAACTATTTTTGGAGATCATAAAAGATTTAAAAAAACTTACTTTTCACAAATTAAAAATTGTTATTTTTCAGGAGATGGAGCATATTTTGACAAAGAAGGAAACTACCAAATTATTGGAAGAATTGATGATGTAATTAATGTCTCTGGACACAGACTTGGATCAGCTGAAATTGAATCTGATTTAAACACAAATAAAAATGTTCTCGAATCAGCAGTAATAGGAGTTCCTGATAAATTAACTGGTGAACAAATATTAGCTTTTGTAATTTTAAAATCTCAACCAAAAACAATTGAAAAAGAAAATAAAATTAAAGTTGAAATTCAAAACCACATTAAAGAAAAAATTGGAAGTTTCTCAAAACCAAAACAAATTATTTTTTTAAACAATTTACCAAAAACAAGAAGTGGAAAAATTATGAGAAGATTACTTAAAAAAATTGCAACAAACGATGAAAATTTAGGAGATACATCAACATTATTAGACCAATCAGTTTTAGAAGAAATAAAATTAAAAATTGAAATTGAAAATAATAAATAAAATAAATTAATAATTTATATTTATTCAACTAAAAATTGTCCCATCATACCAGCATCTTCATGTTCTAAAAAATGACAATGATACATAAATAAACCACTATACTCAAACCTAATTAATAATTTAACTTTCTCACCAACCTCAACTTTAACCGTATCTTTCCACCCTTTTTCATTCTCAAAAGGTTCATCTCCATTTCTCTCAAGAACTTTAAACTGAACACCATGAATATGAAATGAATGTGCTGTATTCATCATTCCACCCATATTCCTCATCCCTTGACCCATACCACCAAAACCACCATGATGCATCCCAATATTTTCAACCTCCCAAACTTCCAAATCACCTAAATTAACATACTCATTAATCACATCCATATCCATAGAAACTCCATTAATCAAACCAACTGGACCAACCATTGACATTTCAAAAAATCTTTTTTTCAAAGAATCATTAATTACCACACTATCATATTCTAAAAAAAACTCATCAACATCACTAAAACTTAAACCAGAACTAATAAATCCACTATCATCCCCAATTACACTTAATTTTAAAATTTCAAAATCACTATATTTTAAAAAAATATTTTCACCAACATCATAATTAGATAAATCAATTAAAATTTCAGCTCTCTCACCCGGTGCCAAAATTAGGTTTTTCATTTTCAAAGGTTTCTCTAAAAAACCTCCATCCCCTGCAATTTGATAAAAATCTAAATAATTTGAAAAAGAATAATCAAAAACTCTTGAAGTAGCACCATTAACAATCCTTAACCTAATTAATTCTGAATAAACATTTTTATTTGGAAATATTCCTCCATTTACCAAAATATTCTCACCCGTAACACCATTAATTATATCATGATGATTCTCAACATATCTTAATTGCCCATTTCCATCAAACCTTTTATCAGAAATAATTAAAGCAATATCATTTACACCATATTCTCTAGGAATATTCAAATTATCAGAAATGTTATCTTCAATAATAAATAATCCTGCAAGTCCCATAAAAACTTGTTTACCAGTATGTGGGTGAGGATGAGGATGAAACCATAAAGTTGAAGCACTTTGATTAACTATAAAATTCGCATTCCAAACTCCACCATTTGAATTAATAATATTATGAGGTCCACCATCATTTTTCCCATCAACTTTTAAACCATGCCAATGAACAGTTGTTACTTCATTTAAATTATTTTTAACTAAAATAGAAACATTGTCTCCATCAGAAACTTTAATTACAGGTCCTAAAAAATTTCCATTATAACCATAAGTATCAGTTAAAATCCCATCAAAAAAATTCATTTCCCCCATATTTACTGACAATTCAAATTTAGAAAAATTTTCAACATCTGATAAATCTTCTAAAATCGGTAAAATTCTTAAAGTATCCAATTCATTAGAAAAGTTATTATTAATATTACTTTGACACCCAACTAAAAAAAATATACAAAATAAATAAAACTTTAACATATAATTTTATTTATATAATATTATATAAAAATTATTTAATAAAATAAAAATAAAAATAAAGTTTCAAAATTAAACTTTAAATTAATGGGAATTCATAAGCTAATAGATTAACAATTAATCTAATATGTTCTTTATTATACCCAAACTCATTTAACTTATTAATTAATTCTAAGTTTGTTAATTCATCTTTATTATTTAAGATAAATTTTTTAATTTTATCATCCTCAGTAGAATTAAATGTTTTTAATTCATCATTAATTAAACCTTTAATTAATTTTTTATATTTAATAATTCCTGCAATCAAAAAACTTAAAATAAATAAAATTACTAAAGAAAATATAAAAATCCAAGTTTTAATTCCAACAACTTTAATTAAACTATTTGGAGTTACTACAAAAAAAATTAAAACAACTAAAATTACAAAAAAACCAACTGGATTAGAAATATTTGTAGTTTCAATCATATAAAAATCTCTATATTCTTTAAACCTATAATTTAAATAAACTAACCCTGAAAAAAAAGTAAATGAAATTAAAAAAATAGGAGTTAAATTTCCCGAACTATTTGCATTAAATACAAAATCTTGAATAAAACCAAAAATTCCCATAATAATAATAATTAAAAAAAAGGAAAGTTTTGATGATGTGTCTGGCGTTAAATTGTCTAAGTTCATTTTTAATTTAGTTTAATTTAAAAATTCATAAAAACAATACAGAATTTTTTATTTATATAAAATTCATATAATTAGATTATATAAGTTTATATTATTACATAATAGTTAAAATAAGTTTTAAAATATCAAATTTTTAACCAAATATGATTATTGTAAATACTCAAGAAATAGCAGGGAAAAAAATCACTGAAACAATCAGTGTTGTAAAAGGAAGTTCAGTAAGAGCTAAATGGTTAGGAAAAGATATTTTAGCTGGATTAAAAAGTTTAGTAGGTGGAGAACTTACTCAATACAAAGAACTTTTAGATGAAGCAAGAGATGCTGCTACAGAAAGAATGAAAAAAGAAGCTGAAAAATTAGGGGCAGATGCAATTGTAAATGTTCATTTTATGACTGCAACTATTGCTCAAGGAGCATCAGAAATTTTAGTATACGGAACAGCTGTAAAATTAAAATAAATTATAAAATAAAATAATTATTTTTTAAATAATTTTATAAAACTTAAAATCTAGTTCTAACTTATGAAAAAAATAATTAAAGTTTCTTGTGGAATTTTATACAATAATAAAAACGAAATTCTAATTTCTCAAAGAAGTAAAAATAGTAAAGATTATCCATTAAAATGGGAATTTCTAGGAGGAAAATTTGAGCCTGGTGAAACTGGAAAGCAAGCTATGATTAGAGAAATAAAAGAAGAAATCGACTTAGATATTTCCAATCCAAAATTATTCCACACAAAAACACACAGCGAAGAATACGCAGACATTTACTTAGAATTTTATATAATAAAAGAATGGACTGGAAAAATAAAAAAATTAGTCCACGAAACATTAGTTTGGGAAAAAATAGAAAAATTAAAAGATTACGATTTACTTGATGGAGATTTAGAAATTGTGAAAATGTTGGAAAATTTATAAATAATTTAAATACTTAAAAAAATAAAAAAATTATTTCTTCATCTGTGAAGAAATAAAAGTAATCTCATTCTCAAACAACTCTTGACTAACAATAATTTTATCATCTCTAGACTTACGAGAACGAATAGCAACAAGTCCAGCCTTCTGACAAACTCCTTCAATCTGAGCCCCAGAAAATCCTTTTGAATGTTCAGCCAACTTTTTAATATCAACTGATTTATCAATAGGCATTTTCCCAATATGAATTGAAAATATTTTTTCACGAGTTTGCTCATCAGGTAAACTAACTTCAATAATTGAATCCAACCTACCAGGTCTCTTTAAAGCATCATCAATTAAATCAGCACGATTTGTTGCCGCAATAATAGAAACTCCATTTAACTCCTCAACTCCATCTAACTCAGTTAATAATTGATTTACAATTTTATCATTATTCCCTGAACTCTCCCCGCCACGAACACTCGCAATAGAATCAAACTCATCAAAAAAAATAACAGTCGGAGCAACTTGCTTCGCTTTTTTAAAAATTTCACGCACAGCCTTTTCACTCTCACCAACCCACTTTGAAACTAACTCTGGACCCTTAACAGAAATAAAATTAGCCTCACTTTCTGTCGCAATTGCTTTTGCTAATAAAGTTTTTCCAGTCCCAGGAGGACCTGTCAATAAAACTCCCTTTGGAGCTTTAATCCCAGCTTCTCTAAATACCTCTGGTTCCTTTAACGGCATCTCAACCATCTCAATTAAATCTCTTTTAACATTCTCCAATCCACCAATATCAGACCAATGGATATTTGGCTTTTTAATTAAAACCTCTCTCATCGCAGAAGGTTCAACCTTAACCAAAGCTTGTTCAAAATGACTCATCAAAACCTCAATTTTTTCTAAAACAGAAGTTGGAATCTCCACATCAGTTTTAATTAAATCTGGAATCCATTTACTCAAACTCTTCATCGCAGCCTCCTTTGTTAAAACTTCCAAATCAGCACCAGTAAATCCATGAGTAACATTTGCTAATTTATCTAAATCAACATCCTTACCCAAAGGCATTCCTCTAGTATGAACATCTAAAATTTCACGCCGCCCATCAACACTCGGCGGATTAATAGCAATCTCCCTATCAAATCTTCCAGGTCTACGTAGTGCTGGATCAATAGAATTTGGACGATTAGTTGCAGCAATAACTACAACATTCCCTCTCCCCTTCAAACCATCCATCAAAGTTAATAACTGAGCAACAATTCTCCGTTCAGCCTCACCAGAAACTTCATCACGATTTGGAGCAATAGAATCCATCTCATCAATAAAAACAATTGAAGGACTCTCCTTTTCAGCATTCTCAAAAATCTCTCGAAGTTGCTTTTCAGACTCCCCATAAAACTTACTCATAATCTCAGGACCATTAATAGTTGTAAAATTAGCATCAAGTTCATTAGCCAAAGCCTTAGCAAGTAAAGTTTTCCCAGTCCCAGGCGGACCATATAACAAAACTCCCTTAGGAGGATTAATTCCTAACTTTTCAAAAACCTCTGGATGTTTCATTGGAATCTCAATCATCTCCCGAATTTGAGTAACCTCCTCCTTTAATCCACCAATATCATCATAAGTAATACTAGGAACTTTTAAATCTCCAGCTGAAGTTACCTTATCAGAAACTGTTAACTTTGTTGAAGAATCGACTCTCACATACCCCTTTGGTGAAGTCTTCGACACCAAATAATGTAAAGTTGTTCCCATCAAATTAAAAGTTACAACATTCCCCTTAGTAAAAGCTTTACCAACCATATTTCCCAAAAATAAAGAAGTAGGATCATTACTAAACTTTATATTCTCAACTGTTGGAGCAATTTCAATACTTTTAGCAACAGATACTTCAACTTTAACACAACTTGCCCTATCCCCCAAAGTAACTGATGAATTTGCCCTCAAAGAAGAATCCATTCTAATTAAATCTAAACCTTCATCCTCAACATAACACTTCAAAACTTTAGCTAAACACTTTCCATTAATCAAAACATACTCCCCACCAGAAACATTTAATTCCTTTAAAGAAGTTGAATCTAATCTAACAATCCCTCGTCCAATATCCTCATGATAAGTATCAGCAACATTTAAATTAATAGTTTTCTCACTCATAAAAAAACTATGATTTTAATATATATAAATTTAAGGTTTAAAAAATAGAAAAAATAAAAAATAAATCAAAATTATCCTGTCACAAAATGAGAGATCCTTTGAGAATCTTGAATATTTTGAGTTGTATATAATGAATTTCTACTCTTATCAACTGGAACAGCATACCTTAACTCAAGACTATTTAAACTTGGACTTAACTCAATTAAATTTTGAGATGAAATAGTTTTAATTTGAAAACTCTCAACACCAGAACCATCTAAATAAAATAACTTAACAATTAACTTATCAACATCAGACCCTTGTCTAATTCCCCACTGCACACTAACTCCATTCCCTGATTTTTTCAAACCAGTAATTTGAACATCAGTTAATAATGGAGCTCTCCTATCAGTAATTTTAGTTTCAAAATAAAAAACATTCTTCTCAGAACTTGCGCCCAAATAATCATAATAATGGTGAACCTTATCTAAAGACTTCATAGCTAAAATTTTACTATAATGTCCAATACCCTCAGAATTTACTGGAACTAAATAAAATCTAATATTGCTCCCATCACCTAAATCAAAATTAGTTTTAAAAACATTCAAATAACTTGAAGTATCTAAACCATCAGTATTTGAACTAATTAAATACTTACCACTAACCAAATTATCATAAGAAAAAATAAATTTTTGACAATCAGTATTTGGATTTGTAATACAAACCTCATTAAAATTTGACTCCTTACCTGACACAACATATAACTCAAAAGTATCTAAACTTAAATCTAAATAATTATTAATTTCAAACTCAATAGACTCATCGAAATTTTCAATATTTCCATTTAACTTTACTTGCTCTTTTTTCAAAGGAACAGGACCCAAAATATTTTTAGGAGTCACATCCTTAAAAACTTCATTTAATAATTCCTCATCAGTAAAATAATTAAACTTTGAATCCACTGCAAAAACGGCAAAATAAACTTTTCTCCCTGGTTGCAATAACTCAAACTCAGAAGTATCCTCATTATACATTTGATGAACACTAGTTTTAATTATCTCATCATTACTAGCAAATCCAGTAATATAACTTAAAGTTAAATCCATACCAGACCCACTAATTGAACCTTTATTCTGACTATTAATTCCACCATAATTAATATTAGCATACATTTTTCCAAACCCTTCAGGAATTTGTGAATTCTCCAATAAATTAATTAACTCACCATACTCTGAATAAGAATTTTTATTTAAAAAATTTTCATAAGAATACAAAATAACAAACCCCTGTAAACTATTATTTTTCAAATTAGGTTTCACAATATCTAAATCAATAACATTATTATACTTTTCAGAAACCTTTAAACTATAATCAACCTGACCAATAGGCAAATTATTTTCCAAAACAACCATAAAATCAAAAATTTCTTTCCCTAAACTTAAATCAAAAACATTAATACTTAAACCATAAAATCCTAACTCATTTGGATTCTCAACCCAACTAATATTAAACTTTAATTTAGAATATAAAATTGAATCTTCATTCTTAAACAAATCATTAAAACTATTTTTAATACACTCTAAATCCTTATCTAAAATTGACTCATTTAAATTTTTCTTACACAAAATAATATCAGATTTAACTAATGAAGACAAATCAGGTAAAATTATTTCTAAAGTTGAAATTAAATTAATAAAATTTCCAAAACTATAATCAACCTTAACATTATCCAAAAAAGAAACTCCTCCAGATTTTCCAATACTAGAAATTAACTTATACCCAACATCAACACTATAACTATTCAAATTATTATTAACATCTAAATTAATTAACTCACCACTACCCTCACTAAAATACCCCTCCAATTTACCATTTAAATTCTCATCAATAAATAAAGATAACTCATCAGAAAAATTTCCAGAACTTTGAGGAAAACAAGAAAATAAAGTTAAATTATTATTTGAATCATGTTCCTTTACAAGATTTTGAAAATCCAAATAAGCCTCATTATATAAAATTAAATTATCTTTAAAACTACAAGACCTAAACTTACTCTCATCAACATCTACTTCCTTTAACCTAGAACTTGCTTCAAACTCCTCAAAATATTTTTCCTTATAACTCCCTAAACTATTTTTAACTAAAGAATTCACATAAAAAGAATTTATTAAAGACTCAGACGCTAAAATATCAACTGAAGTTGTAGTTTCAAAAGTTTTATCATAAATTGCCTCCTTATTTGGTTCTGACACCACAAATAAAAATAAACCTAATAAAAGCATAGCGGCCATAGGTAACAACATAAAAAAAGATAACCCTGACTTAGATTTCAACAATTTATTTTTATTTAACAATTTCATTTTTAACAATCCTTTTTAGTATAACAACCATTATTTTTCAATCTATTCTTTGAAGTTACAAAAGATTTAAAATAAATTACAACATCTTCATCTAAACTTGTAGGAACTTTAAAATAAAAATTATCTCTACCAATTTCTTCTTCTAAAGATAAAATAAAACTCGCATCATTTTTAATATAAAGTAAATCCTGTTTAACCAATTTATCATCTGAAAATTTATAATATAAATCTAAATAATTAGTAAAATCTAATTCATCAGACTCCAAAAATAAATCTCTATACTCTCTTACCCTCATATTAGACTCATCAGAATTTAACCAAATTAAATCTACAACAGTATAAAACCTTTCATCTCCAAAATAAGTTTTTGAATCATTTAAACTAATTGGAAAATTTAAAAAAGAATGAACTACTGTTTTAGGAAACTCATAACTTATTTTTGGAGGTAATTCCTCAAAAACTTTCTCATCAGCAATTGACGCTGCTGATGCCATATAAATTGTAAAACCTACAATTAATAAAGCAAAAGGAATAATTAAAGCCTCAGAAATAATAAATCCCAATTTATTTTTTCTAAACTCCATTTTAATACATTATAAACCCATTAGCTTTTTTAAAAATCGAATAAACTTTCCACATATCTTCAACAACAGTTAATTCATTTTTCAAAATTGATTCATCTCTTTTTTTTTCATCTCCAGAACTACCACTATGACCTCCAGAACTAGAACCACTAGATTTTTCAGGTAAAAATGGTGCAAATAATTCCCCCAAACCAAAAATTGGAGCAGCAATATCTTTTGCATCTTGTTTTAAACCACCTGAACTTGATTTAGAACTTGAACTACTACTTTTTTCCTTTGCTTTTAACTCTTCCTCAAACTCCTCATCCATCCCATCAAAATAATTTGAATATTTTAACAAATCCTCTCTAACAACAGATAACTCATCAACAAAAGTTTCCATTAACCTTAAAGTATCTGCTTTAAACCCAGCTCTAAAAGATGCAAGTTCATAAATATTCCAACTAGCTGCAAAATAATTTATAGTATTTGCCATAAAAGGTTGAGGTTGTGGACCTTGAGCAGTTTCCATAATCTCATTTCTCCTAGTTTGAGAAAACTTAGTTCCAATAACTCCCCACCTTTTCAAATCTTTAGGATTTAAAGGCGTTGGATTTTTCTTATACTCATTTCTTAAAGCAATATATTCTTTATTAGAAATCTCCTTTTTATCACAAGGATAAAAAATATAATTATCTCCATCCATCCCAGATAAAAAACCTGATTTATTTTTATGTTTACCAAATCCAATTTCAGGATCTTTACCATTTTTAATAAATAACCCATACTTTGAAAATTCCAAATCAGCAATACTCTTAGCCCCCCTAGAAAATCCTCCAACCCCAACCACATTAATAGTTGAATAACTTGAATCAATTAAATTTAAAATCTCTGCATTCTCACTTTCAAATCCCTTATACCAATCCTTATTAGAAAACTTTTCAGACTTAGCATTAATCTCCATTAACAAAGGTTTCATAAAATCAATATACATCTGAACTTGAGCATAAATATTTTTCAAAGCAGAAATTTTCAACTTAAAAGTAATTTGAGTATCTTTAATAGCCGTTGGCAACCAAGTATAAAACTTATACATATTCCTAGCTACAGCTTCCTTTGCAGTTAAAGAAACATCAATAGGATAAACATTTCCTTGTAATTGTTCTGTAATTGTTGACCTTTCTTGAAAAGGATCATCTAAATTAATTCCAAAAAATAATTGTGGTAATAAAGCAAAATCTAAACCTTGTTCAGTAGCTGACCGATTCATCTGCCACATCCTACCTCCCTCAACTTCATTAACCCACTTATCTTTCATATGATTAATTGCTTCATTTCTTTCAGATCTTGCTTTATTTAAAATTTCATCATTTGGATTACTCTTTTCAAACTCAGCACAAATAATTGCATCATTTTTAGAAATTTTATCAAACCAAATTTTATAAAAATGTGCTTCTTTAACTTCTTTTAATAAAGGTAATAAATGTTGTCTAATCAAAGCTACAACTTGTTGAAAATTTTCTTGATACGCTCTTATAGATCCACCTTTCATTTGTCTCATATTAGAACCATACTGTGAACTCTCAGAAAAATAATGTAAATCTTCCACCTTAATTGGTTGATAACCCTTACCAACATAATATGGAAATTTAATATGCCAAAAATAAATTTTACTAACATCCTCATTATAACCATCAAATCTTAAAGTAGTTTCATTTAAAATTTTTCCAGTCTTAACAATTTTGGATTTAACTTCTCCAAAACCTAAAATATCATCAGCACTCATATCAAAATTACGAAATTTAACTTTATAAAATTTTGTCAGTCCTACATAATTGACAAAGAATTAGAAATTTTAAAAATCAAAAATCAATTTCTTTAATTAATATTAACTTATAAGAAACTAAAATAAAAATATAATTATTTCTAAACTTAAAACAAGTTTTATAAACAATAAACACTCAATATTTATTATGATTACAAAAGACCGAATTAAATCTTATTTTAATGAAATTGATGAAAAACTTGAACAAACTTACAAAATTGCAGAACTTGCAAAAAAAGTTGGAATTGACCCATCCGACAAAGTAGAAATGCCAGTAGCAAGAGACATCTCAGAAAGAGTAGAAGGAATTTTATCTGCTGCAACTGAAAATATTGTTGGTAAAGGACTACCTCAAAGAATTAACGAATTAGAAAAAATCTACGGAAAACTAGACTGGAGAGTATGTTTAGAAATTTCTCTAGAAGTAGCTCAAGAAAAATTTTGCACATTTGAAAATAAAGCTGAAGCAATGTCAATTGGAGTAAAAGCTGGACTTACATATTTAACACTTGGAATCGTTTCAGCACCACTTGAAGGATTTATTGGTTTTGAAATTAAAAAAAGAAGAGATGGGGATGAATACCTAGCAATGGCATTCGCTGGACCAATCCGTGCAGCAGGAGGAACAGCTGGAGCAGTATTTGTATTAGTTGGTGACTATGTAAGAAAAAAAATGGGATATAAAGAATATGACCCAGACGAAAAAGAACTAAATAGATTTTACGCAGAACTAATGGATTATAATGATAGATGTGTAAGACTACAATATGTCCCAACAGAAGAAGAAACTAAATTTCTAATTTCAAGATTACCAATTGAAATTACTGGAGACCCATCCGAAAAAATTGAAGTATCAAACTTTAAAGACCTACCAAGAATCCCAACAAATAGAATCCGTGGAGGAATGTGTTTAGTAGTAGGAGAATGTCTAATTCAAAAAGCTCCAAAAGTAAATAAAAGAGTTGAAGACTGGGGTGTTGAAATGGATATGGCACACTGGACATTTTTAGCAGAATTTTTAAAATTACAAAAAGAAATTAAAGCAAAACAAGGTGGAGACTCAGGAGCTAAAAAAGAAGAAAAAAAAGATGAATCCAAAGATAAAAAAGAAAAACCAAAAATTCAACCAAACTTTAAATTCATTCAAGACATTGTAGCTGGAAGACCAGTATTCACATTCCCAATGGAAAAAGGTGGATTTAGATTAAGATATGGAAGAAACAGAACTTCAGGATTTGCAAGTAACTCAGTATCAGCCCAAACAATGGAAATTCTTCAAGACTTCTTAGCAGTTGGAACACAACTTAAAATGGAAAGGCCAGGTAAAGCAACAGTTCTAACTCCTTGTGATACAATCGAACCACCAATTGTAAAATTAAAATCTGGTGAAATTAAAAGATTAGAAACAATTCAAATGGCAAGAGAATATAAAGATGAAGTTCAAGAAATTATTCACCTTGGAGATATTTTAATTGGTTATGGAGAATTTTCAGAAAATAATCACCCACTAGTCCCAAATGGATATTGTGAAGAAGAATGGGCATTAGAACTTGTAGAAAAGTTGAACTCCGAGTATAAATAAAAATT
>DAXK01000006.1:0-167 GCA_002506365.1 archaeon UBA583
GTATAAATAAAAATAATAAAATTTTAATGAAATATTTTAATAAAACATTTTTACTACTTTTTCCCATAGAAAAAAATAGAATAATTAAATTATATAGTTATATGATTTATTTTAGAGACTAAACCCAAGTTTAAAATAGTAACTTAAAATTAAAATTTAATTTAAAA
>DAXK01000006.1:195-55180 GCA_002506365.1 archaeon UBA583
AATAATTTATAATTTAATTATAAATTATTTTTCTCCAACATCAACTCTATACCAAACTCTCTCATGGAAATAATATAAAGCCATCTTTGCAAAAAACTCAACACCAGCAATTGATGCCCCAATTTCAATACTTCCTGTTAAAATAAAAGAAATCAAAAATGTAGTAGTCGTAGCAATAATTCTCCAAGTAAAAGTTTTCATAATATGTCTTGACCTAGAACTAGATAACTTTTTTTTTGAAACTTTTCTAAATAAATTAAAATTCATAATTAAACTAACACCTTTAAAGTATTTAAAATTAAGTATTTAAAATAAAGTCAATCCATATTAAATTACAAACATAAAAATTAAATCCTCCTAATCAAATTTGAATTAAATTTATGTAAAACAAATAAAATAAAAAATTTAATAGGAATTGTTTTGTATTTTTTAATATAAATTAATAAGTTCTCATTTCCTAAACAAATATCCCCAAGTCTATAATTATTTCTAATTATTAATTTTAACTCAGTCTTACGGTATTTTTTTCTCAAATAATCTAAATCAACAAACTTAGAATTTTCAAAATTTTTAATTTTTAAAATTTTACCTAAAATAAATCTATTCCTTGATAAAATACACTCAAGTTCTTGTAAAAAAGGTTTAGTCAAAGATTCACTAGTAGAAATATATGTATAATCAACTAAAACATCAGAAATATTTTTCATTTTCTTTTTTTTAAAAAGTAAATTTAAATAAAAATCATAATCAACAGCCAAAGATTTATTTTCATTATAAAAAAAATTATTATTATTCCTAAACATAATAGTCGAATGAGTAAAAATAACCTTACCAAATACTAAACACAAATTAATCATAAAAAAAGGTAAATTTAATCTTTTCAAAGTATAAATTTTATCACCATTTATCACCTTATTAACACTAGAACCAATTAAAAAAATATTTTTATTTTTTTCCAAATAATCAAATTGAATTTTTAACCTATCAACATTTGCAAAATCATCTGAATCCAAAATAGCAATATATTTCCCTCTCGCAATTTTTAAAGCCTTATTTTTAGTCTTTGAAATTCCCAAATTAATTTCATTATACATAGCAATAATTCTTTTATCACCTTTTTCAAATTTTTTAATAATCTCTCTTGAATTATCAGAACTAAAATCATCAATTAAAATTAACTCAAAATCTCTAAAACTTTGATTTAATAAACTACCAATTGATTTTTCTAAAGTATTACCTGAATTATAAGATGAACAAATTATTGAAATTTTAGGGGAAATACTCATAACTATAACTATAAATATTATTATATAAAATTATCTAATTATTTCTAAATTAAAATTAAATTATTCATAGATTATTCGTTTTTATGTAAAAGTAAATAAAAAGATTTATAATAAATAAAGTATAAAAATTAATATGAAATTAAATTTTAATCATAAAGCTATCTCTCCAGTTGTAGCAACTTCACTAATTATTGTTGTAGCAGTAGTTAGTACAGTTGGTTTTCAAACTTGGTTTTCAACATTTAGCTCAGGAATTTTTACAGATGTTGAATCACAAACATCAGAATCAAGTTTATCAGCAAAAAGTGGAGTTCAACAATTAATTGACAATAAATTATATTTTTTTAATGATAAAACTGACAATGTTACATTAAATGAAATTGAATTAAATTCTCAAAAATGTATTTTATCTGAAAATTTAACACCTGGTATGAATGTTATCGATATTTCATCATGCACAATTCCATCAGGATCATTAGAAGTTGTAATTGCAACTAACGATAAAATCTATTCTAAATATGTCTATTCAACACCATCAAATTATTAAATTTGTAAATACAAATTTTTTTTTTTTAATCCCGATAATTTTATTTTTAATAATAAGAATATTTTTATTTGACATTTCCCAAGTCCCATACGGATATGATTCTGGAATGTATAAAGATTTATTTGAACAAAATAGCCTAACCCTAGAAAAATCTAACATAATTCAAGAACACTGGGCTGAAAAAAAACACTTCATAGGAATTTCTTACATAACACACTTATTATTTAAAACTGGAATTAGTTCAGATTTTTTATTAAAATATGGATTTTTAATATTTGAAATATTACTAATTTTTAGTATCTATTTATTTACAAAAAAATTCTTTAACTTAAATACTGCAAAAATTACAACAATTATCTATACTCTAACATCAAATTCAATTTATCCATATTTTTACGCACACTATAAAGTAATAATTGCAATTACAATTCTACTTTGTAGTTTTTACTTTCTAAAAAATAAAAATTATATTTTTTTTCTAATATTTGGTTGTTTTTTATCAGTATTCCATAAACAAACATTTTTCTTATTCGCTCTAACATACTTAATTTATTTTTTAACAAATATAAAAAATAAAGAAAATAAAAAATTATTTATAATAGGATTATTATTTATCATATCATTTATAACATTTAACTTTAAAACAATTATAACCCAAATAACAACTTTAAAATCAATTTTAAAAACTGAAGTAATAAATTCATTAAATACAGGAAATTATATCTCACAAGAACTATTTTTACAAAATATATTTTTTGTAATCCCACTAATTATATTAGGAATTTATTACTATACTAAAAAAGAAAAAATAACTAATCAACTTCCAACAATTCTATTAATTATTCTCCTATTAGCTATAATTTTAAAATTTTTTTTCTACATTCGATGGTTAGCCTTTTTAAACATTATTTTAATTATTTTCTTAAGTTATGGAATATATAAATTTTCAACCTTTAAAATAAACATAAATTTTAAAATAATTACATTACTGATATTGTTTTTACTAAATTTAATCTACTTAAATACTACTTTAAATTCAATAAATAAATACATAACAACCGATGAACTAAACCAAATTAAACAAATTGATAATTTACTTGAAAACAATTCAAAAATATACATTAATTCAAAATACTATTTACCATGGATATTAGGATGGACCAACTCAACACTAATTTCAAACTATGACTTTAACACAATCAACATATCAGAAAATATTTGGAATAATTATTACTCAGGCAATATCTCAGCCATAAACCCATATCTAGATAACAAATCATATATCTATATTGGAAAATATGGTGTAATAAATAAATACAATTATAACCAAATAAACTCTAAACAAACTCAATGTTTTAAAATTATTAAAGAAAATGAAAATTCTCTTTTACTAAGATTTATTTGTTAAAATATAAAAAATTAAAAATAAAATACAATAAAATATAAAAATAAATTTATGCACAAAAATAAACAAAGAAAGTAAATTTAAAATTAAATAAATAACTAAAAAAATTATTGTTAAATCAGAATAATCTATTTCAAATTTAAAATTCATTCTGCAAAATTCACCTCAAATAAATAAAAATCATCATTAATTTTATTCCCTAATTTAAAACTATAAATTAAAGTTAATTTTGAACTATAATATGGTTTATTTGTTAAATAATAAAGACCCTCATAATCAAAAGATTCATAATCATAATAATCATAAATTGTTGAATTTTTAATTCCAATAATATCTGAATTATCAACAACTGCATCAAAATAACCACGCAAATTTTGATTATTTAAATTCTGTGAATTAATACTAGTTAAAATTAACGAATCCGAAACTACAAAATTTTCAATATTTTTAATATCACTATAAAAATTCTTATCATAAACTTCCGACCAATAATGTGTTGAATTAAAAGATAAAAGTAAAAAACTAACAGATGATGTGAAAAGTATAATAATCATACAAATATCCTTAACTTTATTGGGAAAATTCATCTCCTTAAATGAAAATAAAAATAAAGTAACTAAAATAGGAATTGCATTTAAAATATATCTCGGCCAAGGATTTGTCCACGAACCAAACAAAATTAAATTTATTAAATAAATAGAAACTAAAGAAAAAATTAAAATTTTATTTTTAAACTTTTTAAAATGAAACATAAAAAAAATTAAAATAAAAACTAAAATTATATACCCAATATTAGAAATAGAATAATTTAATAAAACAATCCAATTAGGCAATCCAAAAGTATTTGAACTAGAAACTAATGATGTAATCTTTAAAGCATTAAAATTTCCACTAATTGGAATAAAAAAATTATTTAATTTAATTACTGGATAAACCGTTTGAAATATAAAAGTAACTAATCCACTTAAAAATAAAAAAAAAGAAACTATAATCTTTTTATAAAAATCTTTCCAAAACTGTGAATTTTTAATATTCTCAAACAATAAAATCAAAATAGGTAAAGCAAAAATCACATTAGTAATCCTAATACTACAACTAATCCCTAAACTAAAACTTCCTAAATAAAAATAAAACCATCTTTGAGTCTCCTTAAATTTAAAAAACATAAAATAACTAAAATAAATAATTAAAAAAGAAAACAATTCACGAATAAATCTTCCAGTAAACAAAGATGTTAACACTGAAGAAGAAAATAACATAAATATTCCTAAAATTAAATATTTATTATCAAATAGTTTTCTATAAAAAATAAAAAATAAACCTATAACCAATAAAGAAATATACCCAATAAAAGTAAACGAATTCTCAAGACCTAATGAAGTTTTATAAAAATAAGAAACAAAAGGAAAATAAACTGGATACTTTGAACCAACAAAATTCCCTTCATTAATTTTAAAATAACCCGAAGGAATTATAATACCTAGTTCACTACCGGGTAAAAATGGACTAAAAGATTCAATTTCATAATCTCCTAAATTATTTAATAAATTATAATCTAAAACTTTAAAATTATAAAAAATATCATAAACTGAATTATTAACTTCAATTCTCTGTTCTAATTTCATATAAGATGAAGAAATCCCTGAAAAACTTCCAAACTTCATATTCAAAAATATAGTAAAAGAAAAAATAAATAACAAAGCTAAAAATACTAAATTTAATTTTTTATTTGAAACTTTAAATAAATAATCACTCATATAATAAATATTAAAAAAACCTATTAAAAATGTTTGTAATTTATTATTTTAAAACTTTAAAAGATTTAATATATCCTAATAAAAAACCACTAAAATAACTAGGTAAAATTAATAAAATTACTAAATAATCAACTTTAGTCCGCCTAGTTAATTGTCTAGGTAATTTTTTTCTAAGAGCCTTCCCATAACCTCCAGCAAAAACTCTTCTAAACACCCAAAAATAAGAAATTCTATTACTCGATATAAAATGTTGAACCTTAGCCTTACCACAATAAATCATTTTTTGCCCCATATCAAAAATTTGATTAGAAACATAACTATCCTCTCCAGATAACAAAGTTCCATTTTGCCTCCCTAAATTTTCTGGAAACTCTAATTTTCCATTAAAAAAATTTAAATCAAATAAAACATTCCCTCCAAAAAACATAGAATCCTCTTTATAATCAACCCCATAACATTTAATAGAATAAAACTCCTTAATTAAATTTGAATTAGAAATTAATAATGGGGATTTTTCCCAAACTGGAAATGTGCTTCCAGAACTACAACATGCACCAAACTTTCGCATTCCAACATATAACTCATTAGCCCAAGTATCACAAGCAAACTGATCAGGATCATAAAATAAAACTAAATTAGTTTTACATAACTTTAACCCATAATTTTTCGCATAACTTAAACCAACTTTCTTAATTTTTACATACTCAAAAATAATATTATTATTTGAAATTTCATCACAAAATAATTTAATATCATTATCTAAAATTTGATCTAAAAATAAAACTCTAATTTTAACAAATTTTTGTTTTGACAAAGAAACTAAACTCTTTTTAACTAGAGTATTTTCTTCATCATACCTTGTCATAATTAAAGTAAACTCTTCCATAATAATAAATAGAAATTATAATTTATAAATCGAATTAACTTTAAAATTAAACCAAATAATAAATAAAACTTTATAAATCAAAAAAAATAAAATATAACTATGATAATATCACACAAACACAAATTTATTTTCTTAAAAGCAACAAAAGTTGCTGGAACAAGTATTGAAATAGCATTATCTGAATTTTGTGATAAAAATGATATAATAACTGGGCTTAAAGGTTCAGACCCAAAAATAGACTCATCAAGTTATGATAAAATTGGAAACTACGATATTCCTGAACATATAAAACCAAAAGATATAAAAAAAATAATAAATGAAAAAATCTGGAACGAATACCTCAAAATCACAGTAATTAGAAACCCTTGGGATTTAATGGTTTCAAGATATTACTGGGAAAATAAAAAATTTAAAAAACCTAACATAAATAAAAAGAAAATTTTCATAGAAAAACTTCATCGTAACCTATTTAATTACAGAGCATACATTAACCTTATATTAAAAATTTTAAAAATTCCAAAAACTTCAAAAGATTTTAATAAATTTATGAATCAATTTGATAAAAATTGGTCAAATTATGATTACTACTTTGACAAATCTGGTAATAAAATCTGTGATGTATATATTAGATTTGAACATTTAGAAACTGATTATAAAAAGCTATGCGAAAAATTAAATGTCGAATATAAACCCCTTCCAAAAACAAAAGATAAAGCAAGAAAAGAAAAAAAACATTATTCAAATTACTACAATAAAAAAAGTATTGATAAAGTATCAAAAATATTTAAAAAAGAAATAAAAGAATTTAACTACAAATTTGAATATAAAAACTAATTTTTATTTAAATTAACTTTATAATTAAAATCCTTCTCCAACACCTTTTTAACACCATCCTCAAAACTTCTAGGTTTAAAATTAGGCATAATATTTAACAATCTTGTAATATCAGTTCTTTTCTCAAAAGTCCCATCAGGTTTTGACAAATCCCAAGAAATATTTGAACTATCAACACCTAAAACCTTTGAAGTTAACTCAATATACTCCTTAATAGAATTATCAAACCCAGTCCCAATATTAATCATCTCATCACCAGAATAATTCTCACATAAATAAATACAAGCACTCGCACAATCCTCTGAAAACAAAGCCTCTCTTCTAGGATTTCCAGTCCCCCAAAACTCTAATTTTTTACAATTAACTTTCGCATTATACATTTTACTAATAACTGAAGCTAAAAAATGCCCTGAATTTAAATCATAATTATCTCCCGGACCATACAAATTTGTAGGCATCACACACACTGACTCAATTCCATACTGCTCCCTATACAATTCACAAGCAGTAATTCCCAGAATTTTTGCTAATGCGTAACCTTTATTTGTATCCTCTAACTTACCTGCTAAAAATCTATCCTCATTAATAGGTTGTGGATTTTCTTTAGGATAAATACAAGTTGAACCAGCATACAAAATCTTTGAATTTGGAGAAAACCTTCTAACCGACTCTAAAACATTTAAAATCATCATAGAATTTTGATATAAAAAATCAGCACCTCGTTCTGAATTTATTTTAATTCCACCAACAAGACCAGCTACCATATAAACATATTTAGGTTTATTATTTTTAAAATAATCATCAACTAACTCAGAACACAATAAATCAAAATCACCCTTTCTAGATGGACAACTAATTTCATACTTATCTTTGTCTAAACTTCTAAAAATTGCTCCACCAAGTAAACCTGTTGCTCCAAAAATTGTAACTAACTCCTTTTCGCCCATTTTAAAATAAAACTTTTGAATTAGATTTCATCAACTCATAATCAGATTTTACCATAATTTTTGCTAATTCATCAACTGAAGTTTTCGCCTCCCAGTTTAAAACTTGTTTTGCTTTTCTAGTATCACCCAACAATAAATCAACCTCAGTTGGTCTAAAATACTTTGGATTAATTTTAATAATTACTTTACCAGAATTTTTATCAATTCCAACCTCATCAGCTCCAACTCCAGACCACTCTAAATCAAAACCTAATTCCCTACAACAAACTTCAACAAATTCACGAACTGTTCTAGTTTCACCAGTTGCAATTACAATATCCTCAGGTTTATCTTGTTGTAACATAAGCCACATAGCCTCAACATACTCCTTAGCATAACCCCAATCTCTTTTTGAATCAATATTACCTAACTCTAAAACATCTTGTTGACCCAACTTAATTTTTGATAAACCAATTGTAATCTTTCTAGTAACAAAATTAAACCCTCTTCTCTCACTTTCATGATTAAATAAAATCCCATTACAAGCAAATATTCCATAAGCTTCCCTATAATTTTTAGTAATCCAAAAAGCGTATTGTTTCGCAATAGCATAAGGACTCCTTGGAGCAAAAGGAGTTAACTCAGATTGTGGAGATTCTACAACTTTACCATATAATTCAGAAGTTGAAGCTTGATACAACTTAGTTTTACAAGCTAAATCTAAACTCTTAATAATCTCAAGTAACTTTAAAGTTCCAAGCGCATCAATATTAGAAGTAATCTCAGGAATCTCAAAAGAAACCTTCACATGACTTTGAGCTGCTAAATTATAAATCTCATCAGGTCTAATCTTTGAAATTAAATTAGTTAAAGAAATAGAATCAGTCATATCCCCATAATGTAAAAATAAAGTTTTATCTAAAATACTAGAATCATTATACAAATGATCAATTCTCCAAGTATTAATAGAACTTGATCTTCTAACTAAACCATGAACTTCATAACCTTTTTCTAATAATAATTCTGCTAAATATGAACCATCCTGTCCAGTAATACCAGTAATAAATGCTTTTTTCATAAACAATAATTTACTTAACCTTTTTTAAAATATTCTTGTCTATAAAAAATATACAAATTAATTCTCCCTACCACACTCATACTCATAACGAATAATATCATCTTCACCAAAATACTCCCCAGTCTGTGTTTCAATTATCTCTAAAACTAAATCTGAATTATTTGAAAGTTTATGTTTATTTTGAGCCGGAATATAAACTGACTCATTTTGTTTTAATACAAATTCCTTTTCCCCATTTAAAACATATGCCTCGCCACTAACAACAACCCAATGCTCAGAACGCTTTGTATGAGATTGTAGTGATATTGATTTCCCCGGTAAAATTGATAACCTTTTAACTTTATGAGTTTTAGAACTATCTAAAATTTTAAAATAACCCCAAGGTCTATACACAGTAGTATGAAACTTTAATCTCTCATCATTAGACTCTTTTAATTTATTAACAATTTGTTTAATTTTACCAGAGCTAGACTTCTTACAAATCATTAAAGCATCATCACTATCAACAATTAATAAATCATCAACATCACACAACCCAACAACTTTATCACAATCAGTTTTAACAAAATTATTATTTGAATTTTCCTCAATTAAATTTCCATCTAAAACTAAATTAGAATCATTAGTAAATTCATCTAAAAATTCTTCTGAAATTGCATCAAAAGAACCTAAATCATTCCACTCTAAATCTAAAGGCACAACTGAAATATTACTTGATTTTTCAAGTAAACCATAATCCACTGAATTTTTTTTAACATCATTAAAATTCTCAAACAAATTTTTATCTCTAATTAAATTTGATAAACTAACATCAACCTTAGAAAGTTCAGATAAAAAAACTTTTTTATTAAATAAAAACATTCCAGCATTCCACAAATATCCACTCTCAATATACTCTTTAGCTAAACTTTCATTTGGTTTTTCCTTAAAATCTAAAACATCAAAAGAATCCAAATCATAATTAATATAACCATAACCAGTATGAGGAATAGTTGGAGAAATTCCAAATAAAACTAGAGAATTATAAGCTAAACTTTGCGCCTTATCTAAACTATTAATTAAATTAGTATCATCTTTAATTAAACAATCTGAAGATAAAAATAAACCGGATTCATCATCACCTATTCTCTCAATACCAAGTCCAATAGCATTTAAAGTATCCTTTGAACAAGACTCAACAATAATATTATTTTCATTATAACTATAACCTAATTCCTCAATTTCACCCATAACTAAAAATTTATGATTCTCATTAGTTATAACTAAAATATCATCAAGATTATCTGTAATTTTTAAAGCCCTTTGAAAAGTTAATTGAAATAATGATTTATTCTTTAATTCTTTAAATTTTAAAAATTGTTTAGGATAAAATTCCCTACTTAAAGGCCAAAGCCTAGTTCCAGAACCACCAGCTAAAATAATTACTTTCATAATTAAAACCTCTCAAAAATATTTAAATACTTTTTGTAAATAATTTTAGTATCAAAATTATCTAAAATAAATTTTCTTGAATTTATTTTCAAATCTAAATACAAATTATCATTTTGAACCAATTTATCAACTGCATCACAAATTTCAGAAACACTCTTTTGAGAAACAACAATCCCAGTTTTTAAATGCTTAACAATATCAGACACTGCCAATAAATCCGTTGTAATAACTGGACACCCACAAGCCAAAGCCTCAGCAAAAACTAAACCAAATCCCTCCTGATCACCACAACCAGTTTTAATTGAAGGTCCAATAAAAATATCACTATTTTGATAATAATGTATAATATCTTTTTGATTTAAGCCACCTAAAAATAAAATTTCATTACCCAGATTATGATTTTTAACATAACTTTTAATTTCACCTAACTTATCTCCTGACCCAATGATAGTTAATTTCAAATTAAACTTATCCCTCAATTTTTGAGCAGCCTTAACTAAATAAATTAAACCTTTTTTTTCAGTAACTCTACCAACAAATAATAAATTAATATTTTTCTTATCGATATTTTTTTGACTATTTTTCAAATTAGGTTTAAAAAAATCAGTATCAACTCCCATAGGTAAAACTTCTACATTAACAGAACTAACTAAATCTTTAACAACATTCTTCATATCTAAACTTACAACCGTTACATTATCACAATTAGATAAAACCCACTTTTTAATAAAATCAAACTTTCTTAAAGAATATAAATCAGCCCCGTGACAAGTTAATAAAATTTTAATTTTTTTATTTAACAATTTTTTATACAAAACAGCAAGCAGGCCTTGTGGCAAAATCCAATGCGCATGAATAATATCAATATCATACTTTCTAACTAATTTAAAAATATTAATAAATTGAAAAAATAAAAAAAAAGGCACAACAAACCAATAAAAAGGATTTTGTTTAAGTTTAGGCACAATCGCATCATCACAAAGTAAATTTTTAAAATTAAACCAATACCTAAACCTAAAAACTAACAAATTCTTATTTAACTTCTCAAAACCTAAACTCCCATAAATGTAAGGAGTTAAAACAAAAACTTTAAACTTTTCAGAAATACCAACTGAAATCTTTTTAACAAAATCCGGTCTATAATCCAAATCATCCTTTGGAAAAGTTGAAGTTAAAACTAAAATTTTTTTCATATTAAATTATAACCCCCACCAAAATCACCTATAACTAAAATACTTCTTAACTCTAACTAAATTTAAATAAATTAAACTAAAAGGTAATAATAGCTTAGGACAAAACTTTCTAATAATCTTCTCCTTCTCACCTAAAGAATCAAAAATATACTTACTAGTAAGATTATCTCCACTCATCCTAAACTTACAAAAATAATCATCAACATAACAAAACTTTGAATTTAATAAACCCTTAACAATAATATCATAATCCATCGCATATTTAAAACTCTCATCAAAATAACCAACTTTCTTAATCAAATCAGTTTTCATAAACAAAGCTTGATGTCCTAAAACCCTATGAAAAAAAATAGAATTAACACTCTTTAAATTAGTATTCCAAGTTTTATAAACCTTAGAATTTTCATCAAAAATTTGAGTATTTGAAAAAATAAATTCTGACTTAGACTTTTTATAAGCATTATTTACTTTTGAAAAACACCCTAAATTAAAAACATCATCAGACCCAAGGACAATAAAAAAATCCCCCTTAGCTAAATCAACACCCATATTAAAAGCAGTTGTTAAATTCCCCTTATCTTGATTATGTAAACTAATTTTATCTGGAAACTTATTAATATATGAATTAATAATTTCTAAAGTTTTATCAGTTGAACTTTTATCAATAAATATAATCTCAAAATTAGTATAATCCTGAGCCAAAACAGACTCAATACTTTGTATTAAATACTTCTCAGAATTTAAAGTTGGTATTAAAACACTTATTTTCATTTTTCAAATTTCTCTCTTCTCTGATTAATAATAATTTCCTCTAAAAGCATTCTATTTTTATTATTAATATCCCCAATAATTCCTAAACCTAATAAAGATAAAAAAACTCCAAACAAAACCCCTGAGATAATTAAAGACTGAATTAAACCATCATACCCTGCTAAATAATAAAATAAAAACCTTAAAAATAAAACCAATGATAAAAATAAAAAAAATAACCCAGAAAGTGTAAAAAACTTTAAAGGTTCATACATTACATAAACTCTAACCATATCAGTTGTAGATTTTTTAATATGTTCAAAAATATTCTTAAACAATCTAGATTTTCTTGTAGGTCTATTAGTTTTAATTAAAATTTCCTCAATTTTTAAATTCTTCTTACTAGCCTGAATAATAGTATCAATCACATAAGAAAACTTACTAGTTACATTTAACTGAATTAATGCCTCTTTAGAATATGCTCTAAACCCTGAAACAGTATCCTTAACTGAATTATCAGATAACACATTTACAGTCTTCGACCCCAAAAATTGTAAAAACTTTTTAATTGGTGAAAAATGTTCAATCTTACTAGTTTCTCTATCCCCAATTACAATATCAGCATCACAATCAATTAACTTTCTAACTAAATCAGTAATATACTTTCCAGGATACTGATCATCCCCATCAGTATTTACTAAAATATCAGCCCCAAGTTCTAAAGCTTTCATTTGACCAAACCTAAAACTATTTCCAAGCCCCATATTTTTTTTATTAGATAAAATAATACACCCCAATTTTTCAGCAATCTCACAAGTTCTATCAGAACATCCATCATCAATAATTAAAACTAAAATTTCATCAATCCCTTTAATTTTTTTAGGAATTTGATTAATAACTTGCTCAATTGTTTTCTCTTCATTCAAACAAGGAATTTGTACAACTAACTTCATAATAACAATCTAAAAAATATTATTTATAAACATATTCATTAACTCAGTTTATTACTTTCTTAAATTAAAAAATAAAACAATAAAAATTAAAATAGACTCAATCATAAGTGTTAAAAAAGTAATTAAAAAAATATAACTTAAATTAGTTAAATAAATAATAAAAAATAATTTTAACAATAAACTAACTAGTAAAAAAATAAAAAATAAAAAAATAAAATGAAATAACTTATCCTTAGCTAAAATATAAATTTTATAATTTAAAACTAAATTTAAAACAAATGGGATTGATAACAAAATTAATAAAAAATTATTAATAAAAATATCAAAATTATATTTTAATAAAATATATTTGGTCAAAACAAATAAAAAACCATATGTTAAAAATAAAATAAAAACACCATAAAAAAAAGTAATCAAATTCAAAGCTAAAAAATTTCTAAAAGTGCTTTTTTTATCACCTGAATTTTTATGTTCAATAATTTTTGGATAAAATACAGTTGCAAAAGAAAAAATCGGAATAATTGAAAATTCAATTATTTTTAAAATTATACTATAATAAGCAATTTGTTCAAAAAAATTAAATTGTCCAAGTAAAAATAAATCTAACTGCAAATAAACTAAACCAATTAAAGCAAAAAAACCATACTTTAAACCCTTTCTCCAATTTCTAAATAATTTTTTAAATTTAAAAGTTAATTTCAACTTTGTATATAACTTATCATAAAATAAAAAAGATAATATTGCAACTAAATGATAAAAAATATATGAAATAATTGCTCCATAAATTAAATAATTTGAAATTAAAACATAACTAACAAAAATTAAAACAATTGCCACATAAAAATATAATTTCCCTAAAAATTTAAACTTATTATTTGTAATGTGATAAACCAATAAAAAAGTGTGAATTGGAATAATTAACAAAATAATAGGTAAAAATAAAAAAAATATTGGTAAACTCAAAAAAATATATAAAAAAACAAATAATAAAATACTAATAAATGAAGCAATTAAAGAATAACTTAAAGTTTCATTCATAAAACTAATCTTCTGCTTTTTTGATAAATCAATTAAAGTTTTATAATGAAAAGTAGTCATTCCAAAACTAATAAAAAAATAAAAAAAGAAAATAAAAGTCATTAAATAACTAAAATTTCCATATTCATTTGTTGTTAAAAAAATAATTGCAAAAACATGAACTAAAAGTAAAGAAATTTTACTAAAAAATATTCTAATAAAATCATAATTAAACGTTTTAAATAAATCCTTAAAATTACTTGATTCCATTTTTATAAAAATAATAACCAACAAAAATTAAATTTGTAACTGTTGTAATAATAAATATATTTAGATAAGATAAAGGAACAAATAATAAATTTAAAATTAACATAATAAATGGTAAAATTACAATATTTAAAATTAAACTCATAAAAAATCTTTCAATATAACTTTCAAAATCTTTATTTAAAAATATAATTAAAATCAAATAACCTGTTAAAAATAGAAAATAAAAGGCATTTAGAGATAATTTTAAAGAATCAAAAACATTTAAAGTATTAAAAAGCACAATAAAGAAAATCGAAATTAAAATTAAAAATAACAAACTAAACAAAGGTTTATCTTTTTTAAAAATTTTAAATAAATTAATCATAATTTAATTATAAAAAAGTTTATTTATTAATCTTTGGAACTTATTTTTTAAAATATATATAATATATTACGCATATTTTAAAAATAAATAGAACAAATTTTAAATTAAAATTTAGTTAATTAGAATTCAAGAAATCAAAGAGTAGATAGACTAAGAAAAGAAGTTCAAAACACAATGAACACATAGTTTATTGTGTTTAAAAATCTTCGATTACTATATCTTAGAAAAGAGTTAGAAACTTTTCTGGAAAAATAAAATAATATAATTCTCAAATTTAAAAAAATGATTTGAATTTAGAATTATAAAAAGAGTGTCCGGGAAGGGATTCGAACCCTCGAACAAATAAATGACAGGATCTTAAGTCCTGCGCCTTTGACCAGACTTGGCAACCCGGACGAAACACTCTACAACAGACATCTAATGTCTCTCGATAAATATAAAGAAAGATTACCCCCTTATAAAGTTTACGGTTTCAAACATTAAACTATATAAACAAAGAAAAACACTAACTCATAGATACACAAATGAACAAACTAAACCAAACTCTAACAGCACTTATACTAACAACTTCATCACAAACAGCAATAAGTGAAAATCTCCCAAAACAAATTCAAAACTTATCATTAGAAACAACTTTAGAACCTGGAGTTGCCCAAAGATGGGTTCAAAGACGATACCAAATTCAAACTGGAAGAAATTGTCCACAAGACCAACACCTATTTTGGAACTACAATGGACATATATTAGATACAATTCCAAACAATATAAACTCAAGTTCACAAAAAAAACTAGACAATTATAGAATTACATACTACAATGGAATAAAAGGTGGAAAAAACTCAACTGGTTACCCATTTGCTGGAAACTGTTCAAACAAATTTCAACACAAATTTGAACAAGGATCCGACAGTTACTTTCAAACATACCTAAAAGGAACTTGGAACAATCACACATTTAAAACTCCAACATCAATAAGAGAAATTTTCAAAACAATAACTAACAATTTAAGATACAATGGAGAAATAACCTACCCTAAACAAATTGATGAATACTCTCTTGGACAATACGTAATTGAAAGTGGAGGAGAAAAAAAAGCTAAATCAAGTTCAAAAGCACTAGGAATTATGCAAATATTACCTGAAAACTTATCAAAAATATGTAAAATACCTAATCAATATTATTACCACAGAATTGCTCAAATTGAATGTAACAAAAAAATTCACCAAAAAAACTACAAAAAATTAAAACCAAACTTTGATGACATGTTCGGGCACATGCCACAAAAAAAACAAAACGAACTAATATCATTACTAACAATCCAAAGTTATCACACTGGACCAAACAGAATAAATAAATTAATTGACAAAGACTCAATTAAAGGACAAATTAGTCAACATTTTGCAAACAACCATAACAAATACTCAGCTGCTGACATCGCATTTGCAATAATGTTCCACAACTATGGAAAATCAATAAAAATTCAATCACTAACATACACAATAAATGTAAGAAGCGCCCTAAATGAATTAAAAAGAAAAGCAAAAAAACAATAAAACAATTTAATAAAAATAATAACAAAAATATTAAATAAAAAGATAAATAGAAATATAAATAAAAAATATTTAAAAAATTAAATATTATCACTCGAACCAATAATAATAGTTGGTTTTTTCTCAAAAACTACATTAATAAATTTCAACATATCCTCCTTACTAATACTTTCTAAAATTTCTGAAAAATTCTTAAAACTAATTTTTCTATTAAAAATATTATTAAACAATAAATCTATTCTAGAATACTCATTATCAAAATACTCCTCAAACAAAAATTTAAAATGTGTCTTTTTCCCCTCAAAATATTCATCTTCAAATAACTCTACTTTAATTCTATCAACAATCTCTGAAACAAAATTAATAATTTTATCCTTATTACAAGACTCAACATTTAAAATTAATAAATTTAAAAAACTATCCCCATAACTATAATTAATATCAACATCACAAGAATAAATTAATTTCTCCTTAGTTCTTAACTTATTCATAAATAAAGAAGTAAACCCATCTGATAAAATATTTTTTAATAATCTTAATTTAAATACATCCTCATCAGAAATTTCTCCAAAATTATAAACAAAAGATAACATACTTTGATCCTCAAAAATATCTTTTTTTAAATTAATAAATTCACCTGATTTTCTTGTAGGATTAATTTTATTACAAACCTTAACTCCACACCTTAAATCAGAAAAATATTTCTCAACTTTATCATATAAATTAATATTTTTAAAATCTCCCTCAAAATAAAAAAACATATTTTTAGCTACAAAAAAATTCTTTTTATACTCATCTAAATCTGAAACCTTAATCTTAGAAAGTGAATCCAAACTCCCTAAAATTGTTCCATAATACTTAGTTCCTAAATACAAATAATTATGATTATAATTATAAAATATATAATCAGCTGAAATATCCTCTTCTAAAATTTCTCCCTTAATTGGACCTTTTATTTCATCAACAATATCCTTTTGAGTATAATTATTATTAGTTAAAAATTGTTTAGCAAGTTCTAAAACTAAATCTAACTTTTCAGGCAACAAATTAAACATAATAGTAATTTCATTATGCCCAGTAGCCGCATTAAATTCAATTCCATTAAAATCACAAAACTCAGCAAGAGTCTCCTCAGTATAACCTTCAATTTTAAAAATTAAATGTTCTAAAAGATGTGCTAATCCTTTTTTATCAACTGGATCATTTCCAGCCCCAGAATTAATAACAACCTGAAAAGAAATTCTATTTTTATTTACCCTATTTTTTGAAAATACTTGTAAACCATTTTCAAGTTCCACTTTACTATCATATAAAATTTCCATATCTATAATAAAAATAAAAAATAAAACTTTAAATATCTATGTTTCAAATATATAAAATAATTTTATAAACTAAAACATACTTAAAATTCTATGACAACAAACCAATCCGAAAAAAAAGAAATTGTAACCGAAGAAGGAATTACAATTTACAGTTACGGAGAAAAAATCACAAAAGAATTAAATGTATTTTACAATCCAGTTATGAAAATTAATCGTGATATTTCATTATTATTTATTAAAGCATACTTTACAACTCAAAACCAAAAAAAAATCAAATTCTGCGACCCAATGACAGCATCAGGAATTAGAGAACTAAGATTTTTAAAAACAATCCCAGAAATATTTGAAAAAATTACAATGGGAGATATAAGTGGAGAAGCAATTGAAAATATTAAAAATAACTTTGAAAATAATAAAATTTCTCTTAAAAATTGTGAACTAGCTCAAAATGATGCAGTAAACACAATTAGTAAACAATTTTATGACTTTATTGAAATTGATCCATTTGGAAGTCCGGTTCCATTTTTAGACATAGCAATCCAAAGAATCAAACATAACGGAATCCTAAGTGCCACAGCAACAGACACAGCCGCATTATGTGGAACTTACCCAAAAAGAACACTAAGAAAATATGGTATGAGAGTTCAAAAACTCTTATGCTACGAAGAAATCGGACTAAGAAACTTAATTGCCCACTGTCAAATCCAAGCAGCAAAATACGACAAAATTTTAATTCCTCAAGTAACATTCAGTTACGAACACTTCTACAAAGTTTTCTTTAAAGTTCAAGACTCAAAATCAATCGCTACAGAGAACATTAAAGATTTAAGATACATTGAATACGACAAACCATTACAAAAAATTACACTAAACAAATATGAAAATGAAAATACTGTAATTGGAAAAACTTACGCAGGACTATTACAAAACAAAGACCAACTTCAAGAAATGATAAATAATCTACACCTTATCGAAGATAAAAAGAAAATAGAAAAACTTTTACACAAATTAAATGACGAAGGAGAAGAAATCGGATATTTTAATTTACACAAAATCGAAAAAGAAAATAATATATCCTCAAACATGAAATTTGTAGATATCATCAAAGAACTACAAAACAAAGGATTTAACGCAAGTTTCCCTCACTGTGGAAAATTGTGTATAAAAACTAATGCTACAAGTAATGACATTTTAGATGTATTAAAATTAAGTGTAAATACTAAATAATATTCTTGAACGAAGTGAAAAATATGGATTTTGGTCAACCTTTTTCTGAACGAAGTGAAGTAGTCCGAAAAGGTTGGTGGAGAGCTGTGTATAAAAACTAATGCTACAAGTAATGACATATTAGAAATATTAAAATTAAGTGTAAATACTAAATAAAAAAAAAAAGTAAAAAAATAATTAATATTTTAAATTAAAATTAGGAGTAAAAACAATTCTTAACTTTTTACTCTCCCCACTTAAAATATTTTGACTCTGTAAATTAGAAACAACCTTTGAAAAATTATTAATCAAATAAGTTAAAAAATTAAAAAAAGCATTTAACTTTTTTAAATCTTCAAAAACATTAGAACTATTTTCAAATATTCTTAAAGCAACCTTATCCTTAGTTTCATTTAACTTGTATAAAATTTCTTTCATAAACCTCAAATGATATAGTAGTATATAAATCTAATCTTCAAAAAAATTAAATGAATTACTCTAAATTTTAATCCTTAAATACTTTTCTAAAAAAAATAAAAACAATTTACCAAATAAATAAAAACTACTCCTTTAACAAATCAGACTCTAACATATTTCTTCTATACTTTGCAGTAGAATCCTTCTCACGAAACTTAATAGGAACCTTCTTCTCAGACACAACTCCCTCAACTTCCTTTTGTAATGTATATTGTTTTAATTTAGAATTATATAATATTTGTTTTTTAGCCATAATAAAATATAATTAAAACTTATTTATAAATTTGTTCGAAAACAAAATAAAAATAAAAAATAAATTAATCAAATTAATAACTAATTAATATCAAAAACATTAAAATGATAACTTCCAGAAGTATATAACTTATTCCCCTCAACCAAAACATCATAAACCGAATTAACCCTATAATCTGAATAAACATCAACCTCACTAATACTACTTGGATCTGAAACATTTAAAACTGTAATTTTATCATTACTCTGAGATACAATAAAAGCATAACCGCCAGAAATATCAATATTTTTAGGAGAATCAGTATTAGCATTTGCAAAAAACCCAACCTCAGAAATACTACTTGGATTTGAAATATCCAAAATAATTAAACCATTAGTTGTAAAATCAATAACATAAGCATAATCTCCAACAATCTCAACATCTACAATCCCCTGAATATTTGTTGAATTAAAAACCGAAACCTCACTAACTGAATTTGGATTTGAAACATCTAAAACAACTAACTTATCCAAAGCAGTCCCTGCAAAAACATAATTTCCCTTAATATCAATATGATTAATCCCATCCAAATTAGCATTAGTAAAAGAACTAACCAAAGAAATTGAAGCAGGATTTGAAACATCTAAAACATTTAAAGAATCAGCATAAATCGCAGAAACATAAGCATAATTTCCTAAAACCTTAACATCATAAGCCCCATTTAAATTAACAGCATCATAATATGGAGTTAACTCAACCATATTACTAGGATCACTAACATCAACAACAGTCATTTGATCAGGATTCCTCTCAGCAACATAAATATAATTTCCATCCTTAAACACATTAGTTAACCCACTAATATCCCTAATATTTCCTAAATGGACCAAATCATTAGGATTTGAATAATCAAAAGTATTAAATCCATAAGAATTAGTAGACGCAATAAATAAATTATCTCCATCCTTAATCACCCTATACCCAACATCAATACTAGGTGAAACAACTCCACCTAAAAAAGAAATAGAATTAATATTAGACACATCAAAAATACTAAAAGCATCAGCTGAAGCCCCCGTAACATATAATTTATTATTATCAAAATCATAAAGATTCGCTCCATACAAATTTTCATGTTGAACCGTATCAACATAAGAAACACTACTTGGATTTGAAATATCTAAAACTGTAAAATTCTTAGCCGAAGTCATAACAAGAGCATGATTTCCAACAACCTTAACATTATAAATCCCATCAATATTTAAACTCGTATAATCCCCAACCTGCACAATACTAGTTGGATTAGATACATCTAAAATAACTAACTTATCAAGCATCGTACTAGCTAAATAAACTAAATTACCAACCTTATCAAAATACTGAGGACTATCAATTGAAGTTGCATTTTTAAACGAATCAACTAAAACTGGACTCGCTGGATTTGTAACATTCACAATCGCAAAACTATCAGACCTATACCCAACAATATAAGCTAAATTATTTTCAACCTTAATATGTCTAGCCATATCCAAATTAACTGAATCAACTAAAGTTCCAACTTCACTAATACTACTTGGATTTGAAATATCTAAAATAGTTAACATATCATCAAAATTTGAAACAGCATACAAATAATTCCCAGAAATATCAAAACCAAACCCAGAATCCAAATTAGCATGTTGATAAAATCCAACTTGAACAATATTATTAACATCAGAAACATCAAAAACAACAATTCTATCACCAGTTGTAATCACATAAGCCAAATTTCCAATAACCTTAATCTCACGAGCCCCACTCAAATTTTGATTAATTATCGAACTAACCTCAACAATACTATTAGGATTAGAAATATCTAAAACATTTAAACTATAAACATGTGAAGCAGTAATATAAGCATAATTCCCAACAACATCAACAGGCAACTCCCCTGAAAAAATATCCACAAAATTATGTGCTAAAGTTAATTTTCCTGAACCTAAACTACCATTTCCACTCCCATCACCATCTTCAGAATTATTTCCAGAAATAACTCCTTTAATATTATCAAGGTATATACTTTTTGCTAAAATTTTATCCCCAATAACTACAACAACCTCAGGAGCCCTAATAGAAACATTTTCTAAACAAGAACTAACATCCAACTTAGTTAAACCAGAAAAACTTCCATTAATCTTACAATCAACACCTCCAATATTTACTGAACTAATTGTTGAATTACTACCCGAATTAATATATAAAGTTTCACCAACTAAACTCTCAACTCTAATTTTAGAATTAGCTAAGTTAGAATCTGCCTCAACATCAACTAAAACCCTTGAACTAAAATCAGTAAACCAACTTTGAAAACCAACAACTGCCAAAACTGAAACAACTAATAATAAAGAAACAGCAACAACAGGATGTATTGCCTTTTTATTTAAAAAATACAAACTCATAATAAAAATAAAAAATAAACAAATATAAACATCATTCACTACTAAATCACATAAAAATTAAATTTAAAAAATAAACTAAATATATGAATTCATTGATAAAGCTTCTTCTTCAGCCTTATTTTGTTTTAATTCAGACTCAATTTCTTTATATTTATTTGAAACTTCCTCATTAACTGAAGGTTTAACAATGTTCAAAGCTTCCTCAAAATCATTAAATAAAACTTCACTTGAATTAATATCTCGTCTTAAAGCAATCATCCCAGCTTCTCTCACAACTGCTTCTAAATCAGCTCCAACATAACCTTCAGTTTGCCCTGCTAAACTAGATACAATTTTACCTAAATCCTTAACAGGAGTATTTTTCAAATGAACTTCTAAAATTTTCTCACGAGCTTCCAAATTAGGAATATCAACTAAAACTAACTTATCAAATCTCCCTGGACGAAGCAAAGCAGGATCAATTAAACCTGGTCTATTTGTCGCAGCTAAAACTTTAACATTAACTAAATCCTCAAGCCCATCCATCTCAGTTAAAATTTGATTAACAACTGTATCAGTAACTTTTCCTTTCTCATTTCTAGCCCCAGCAATCGCATCAAACTCATCAAAAAATAAAATACTTGGACTATTTTGTCTAGCCTTCAAAAATAACTTTCTAATTGCTTTCTCAGACTCTCCAACATACTTATTAATAATCTCTGGACCCTTAATATAAATAAAATTACTCTCAGTTTCAGTCGCCACAGCCTTAGCAAGTAAAGTCTTCCCAGTCCCGGGTGGACCATACATCAAAACTCCCTTCGGACTTTTAATTCCCAATCTTGCAAAAGCTTCAGCATTTTTAATAGGCCACTCAACCATCTCAGTTAACTGTCCCTTCAAACAATCAAGACCACCAATATCACTCCACTTAACATCTGGAACCTCAACAGAAAATTCTCTCATAGCAGAAGGTCTAACAACAGATAACGCCTCAGCAAAATCTCTCTTAGTAATCTCCAACTTATTTAAAACATCAGAACTAATCTCATTATCCTCTGAAAAATCCATATCTGGGAAATTCACACGCAAAACATTAAACGCAGCCTCCTTCACTAACGCCTCCAAATCAGCACCAACAAACCCGTGAGTAGAACGAGCAACTTCATCTAACATATTAGAACAATACTCATAACGAACACCAGATAAAACTTCCTCAGGAATCTTAACCAAAGCAGAATAAACATCATCCTTAAACTCCTTTCTCAAAGAAACTAAATCCAAAACCTCAAAAGTTCCCTCATCAACATTTACACTCTTACTTCCCTTAGCATCCTTATCACCCTTAACTAATTTACTCTCCTTAACAAATTTCTTTAAAGCCCCCTCATAAACTTTAAAATTTTTAGGTAATTCTAAAGGCATCCCTCTAGTATGAATCTTTAAAATCTCTAACCTATCATCAGCCTTCGGCACACCAATCTCAAGTTCACGATCAAAACGACCAGGTCTACGTAAAGCTTCATCCAATGAATCTGGACGATTAGTCGCAGCAATTACAATAACCTTATTAGATTTATTTAATCCATCCATAAGTGTAAGCAACTGAGCAACAACTCTCTTCTCAACATCCCCTTGAGTCTCCTCACGCTTTGTTGCAATAGCATCAATCTCATCAATAAAAATTACAGCAGGACTTGATTGTTCAGCCTCCTCAAATAACTCACGCAATTTCTTCTCAGACTCCCCATAAAATTTATTTACAATTTCAGGAGCAGAAATTGAAAAAAAACTAGCCTCAGTCTCATTAGCAATAGCACGAGCAAGTAAAGTTTTTCCAGTCCCAGGCGGACCATATAATAAAATTCCCTTTGGAGGATTAATCCCCAAACGAGAAAAAATTTCAGGATGACGAAGAGGTAATTCAACTAACTCACGAATTTTAGATAATTGAGATTTTAAACCTCCAATATCCTCATAATTAATTCCTGAATACTCCATCTCATCATCAGTCTTATTACTTATCTCAACAGCAGTATTTGGACCAATAAACAAAAAACCATCAGGTTTAGTAACTGACACTTTAAACTTTGCTCCATTAGGATTAAACCCTAAAAACTCATCCTGAATTGATGAAAAAATATCAATTGCAAAATTATTATTAGAAGATAAAATACGCCGATTACTAGAATTAGAACCTGCCTTAATACACAAAATATCTCCAGAAACCACTGGTTTTTTTAATAAACTCTTTTTCAAATTATTTAAATTTGCTTGATGTGGAACAAACTCAGTCATTGGAATTAAAACAACTTTCTTTGCCTCTACCAACTCAGGTTTAAATAAATGAATATGTTCACCAACAGAAACCTTAGCATTTTTACGAATAACTCCATCCATACGAATAATCTCAAGACCTAAATCAGAAGGATACGCCCTATCAACAATTGCTAAAGTTTTTCGCTCCCCACAAATCCCAATAATATCTCCATAATTTAATCCAAGCTTACCTAAAATTTGTCTATCAACTCTTACAAGTCCAGAATTTACATCGTCTTGATGTGCTTCAGCAACCTTTACCTTGAAATTATCAGTCATTTTTAAATATTTTAATTTTAAAAATGTTCCAAAAAATGAAACATTTTTGATATATACAAATTAATCAATTTTTAGCTTTATAAGCTTTATGTTGAAAAATTTTCAAATAAAAATAAAAAGTAAAAAACAAACAGATAATAAAATGAAAAATAAATATAAAATATTAATTTATAATATTAAAGTAAATCAAAAGATTTAATTTTTGAAAAAACAATTTTAATAAAAACTGTTAATGGGACTGAAAATAACATTCCCCCAATCCCCCAAATACTTCCCCAAAATAATAAACTTAACAATACAACAATCGGTGAAATATTAAATTTATTTCCTGCAACTTTAGGTTCAATAATATTCCCAAATACAATTTGAACAATAATTAATAAACAAACTAACATAACTAAACCTGACCCAAAACCAGAATTTACTAATTCTGATAAAATAATTAAACCAACTGCAATAAAAGAACCAATATTTGGAATAAAATTTAATAAAAAAATTAAAACTGCGAAAAAGAAAGCATAATTAACTCCAAATAATACTAATATAATAAAACTTACTAAAGCTGTTCCAAAACTAATTAAAGATTTAATTTTCAAATAATCTCTAATTGAAACTTCAACCTCATCAACCATATTTAAAAATAATTTTTTTTTAGAATTATTTAAATTCTTTGAAACTTTACTAACCCAACCCTCATAAGAGGGCAATAAAAATGCAACAAATAAAATAATTAAAAACAACTCAGATAAAAATGAAGTAGTTGAAGAAAATAAAGATTTTGCAAAAATTCCAAACATTTCTTGAATCTTAGAAACATCAACAAAATTAGATAAAGAAAAAGTATTTCCAAATAAATCTACTTCAGTTAAAATTAATTCTTCAAATTTTTCAGAAATTCCAACATCAGAAGCAGGAACATTCCCTCCTCCAGCAAACAAGATATTACTTACAAAAATTAATCCAACCAAAATTCCTAAATAAGCAACAGCTGAATAACTAAATGAATAAAACTTTTTCTTTGATAATCTAGTTAAAGGAACAAACAAAAATGTTAATAAAACCGCAAAAATAAAAGGTCTTAAAAAAACTTGAAACTCCTTTAATAAAAAAACAAGTAACACAACCCCCATAAAAATAAGAGAATACTCTGATAATTTTTTATAATCCATAAAAAAACAAATACAATAAATTATATAAATCTATTCAAATAAAAATAAATATGACAAAACTTACAAGTATTTTTTCAAATTCTAAAATCTTAACAACTAAGGGAAAAAATATTCCAATTAACCAAATTAATTCTAACCAAGTTCAAAGCCTAACAAATAATTTACTAACACACCTTGACAAATTAAATCTTGCAGCAATCACTCCACAAAATATATTTCCAAAGCAAAAACAAACAAATCTTGAAAATCACCTATTAAATATTTTAATATTTAGAGATGAAACTGGAAATCCTATAACTATATACAATCCTAAAATTTCAAACCAATCAAAACAAACACAATTTGTATATGAAAGATGTGGCTCAATACAAATAAATCAAGAACTAACATTTGATTGTTATACAAAAAGATATGACATTATAACTCTATCCGGACACAACTATCAAAACCAATTTCAAAGTGAAACTTCAGCATACATTCAACACGAACTCGACCATCTTCAAGGATTAACAATTAGTGATAGAAATAAACAACTAAATATAAATAAACTAAAACAAATTGACAAAGATATTGAACCTAAATTAATAATTAAAGAAAATAAAATATGGACAATTATTGATAGAACAAATAATAATCAACATACCCCAAACTCAATAAATTTTGACTACATAAAAGAATTTCATCAAGGAATAGAAAAAGAATTAAAATATTTAAATAAATTATAAAAATAAAAAATATGAAATAAAATAAAAATAAAAAATTTAAATTATTTTTAAAAATATTTAAACAATAATTGTAAAATAATTATTTTGAATTTTTCAAAATAAAAAAATAACTCATAACTAACACAACAATTAAAGAAATTGAAAAAACATAAAACCCCAATTTATAACTAATATGCATAAAAAACCCAATAACAAAAGCTACAACAAAATTAAACATCGAATTAATTTGTGAACAAATAGATAACAAAGTAACCTTATAACTTGACCCATCAACTTTATCCAATAAATATTTTTTAGTTACAGCAGACCTACCCCACATATAACCACCAACCAAAATAAATAAACCAGCCACTAAATAAGGATTTGAAAAATAAGAAATTAATAAATAAACTCCTCCAAAAATAAAAACCTCAACAAATAAAAATTGTTCCATAGTAAAATATTTTTCAATTTTATGAGCTTGATAACTCATTAAAAACCAAACAACTCGACTTAACCCCATAATAAATCCTAAATAAATAATTGGATAACCTAAACTCTCAACATATAAAGAACGAAAAGAAGAACTAGCCAAACTAAACCCAGTAATTGCTCCTAAAAAAATAGACAAAGAAAATAAATTTAAACTCCAAAATTCTTTAAAAATACTTGATAATTTATTTAACTTTAAATCCTTAGCAACATGCTCATTTAAATTTGGATTAACAAAACTAAAAGCTACAAAAAGTCCCAAAACATCTAAAACCAAACCAACCACCAAAGGATAAATAATATTTAACGAAGTTAAAAAAGGTAACAAAATAATAATAAAAGCTGAAACTAAAGAAACATTCCCTTGAATTCTTCCAAAAATTTTTGAAAAATCAGAAACATTCCCTAACTTTTTAAAAGTTTCATGCATAAACACTGAAGTAGTTCCCGAACTCATTGCAAACCCAACACACTGAAAAATTGCCCCAAAACAAAAAGCAATAAATGGAGTTACCAAAAAACTTCCAAAAATAAAACAAATTAAAGATAAACTCATCAAAAATTTAGATAAAATTAAAGTATTTTTATGTCCAAATTTATCTGAAAAATAGCCTGAAGGGATTTCTAGAAAAAATGAAGCTAAAGCTCCAACCGCAGAAAATAAACCAATTTGTTGAGCAGTAGTATTATCCAAAGTTAAAAAATAAATTGACAAAATTGGTAAAAAATTACGCCTTTGTGACAAAGCAAACAAAAAAAATTTCCAAATATTTGACTCCAACCCAGAAAAAGAAAAATTAAAATATTTATTCATAATATAAAAAAACCAAATAAGTTTATAAAACCAAAACATTAAAGCATTATATGAATAAAATAAAATTAAGACAATTTGGAGTGATTTCTCCATTTATTGTGCTCCCACTAATAACATTACTTTTTGCAAATCCATTTACTTACCTAAGTAATAATGAAACAACAAATATCATCAAACAAACAATTATGATATTATTGTTAATATTTGCAGGATATAAATTTATTGAAGTTACAACTAATAAATATAAATTTTCACTAAATAAAATTCTTTCAGATTTAGGGTTTTTTTTAGCACTATATTTTTCATATTCAAATCTCCCATCACTATTTAGAACAGATAGTCCATTCCCTATTTGGTTTAATATAATGTATATCTGGCCTACAGCACTAGGATTAATACTTTTTATATACTATGGTGAAAAAGAATATACAATGAATAAATTAATTAAAAATTGCTCATATCCATCCACCGCAAAATTAACATACAAAGAACAATCCGCAGTTATAATAAACAGCAGACTTACATACAATTTAACATTAGAATTTCAAGGATACACTAAAATTATTAAAAATGTCTCAAATCAAATTGCACTAAACATCTCAACAGGCGACTCAATTAAAATTAAATATAATCCAAGAAATAAAAGGGAATTTATCCTAGCATAAATTCCTCAAAAATTCAAATTAATTTTTATTTATTAAGATTTTACACACTTGTAAAAGCTTAAGAATTTATAACTCTTTGACATTATCTCAATAAAAAGTATTTTTAAACATTGTTTAAAAAATCCTTAAAAATTTATTAGAAATTTTTATTTATTTAGACATTGTCTCAATAAAAGAACAAAACTAAAATTTCAACAAAACTTTTATTAGTAATAACTGTAAAAATCGCTGTCAAAAATAAATATAAAGAAAAAGGTGAGTCATAATCTCCACCCTCAACCTTAATATGTCCAGATAAATCTGAAATAAATGAAATAAAAGTTTTAATAAAATAAATAAAAGCAAAACTCAAAATAAACCAATACATCCCACCATACAAAAAATTCCACATAAATAAAATTGCTAAAATCATAAGTTTAGTATCAACAAACATATTTTTAAAATTCTTTCTCAAAAACTTTTTCATTTTATACAAAAAAGCAAACAAAACTGTAAAAAATACAACCATAGCAAACAAAGAATTTGAATCAACAGTATAAATTAAACCTAAAACATCAATTAATAAAAAAATAATTAAAATCACAATAGCTGAATCCAAATGTTCTAACTTAAAAAAAATTTTTTCCTTAATTTTTCTATCCGTCCAAATCATACTAAGCAAACTAATAACAATAGCATAAAAAAACATTAAATTCATAACCCACCTCAAAAACATAGAAGAATCTGAAAAAGAAACCAAAATCAACATAATCGCCAAAAATATTTTTCCATCTGCCGCCCCCCAAACTTTCTTATAATAAACAAAAAAAGAAATTAAAAAACTTGAAAAAACAATAATATAATCAATCCACACCAAATGATAAGAATTTATAACAAAATAAATAAAAGAAAAAATAAACAAAGAAAATGTAATTTTATTACTAACCTTTCTCTCAATCAAATCCTGTTTAATAGAAAAAAATGCAAAAAAAGCCAAAATTACAATTAAAAGAATTTGCTGAACCTCAAACATAAAAATAAACTAATTTTTAAGTTTTATAAAATTTTGTTAAAACAAAAACTTACTTTAATAAAATTTTATCTAACTCATCCTGAGAAATCAAAGTCTCAAGAGACCCAACTTGCTTATCAAAAGAATCAATCATAGAAACTTTAATATTATAATAATGTCCAAACAAAGGAACATAACTATCAGAACAAACCCTAACCATCAAATGAAGATCATTACTTAAATATCCTACATTACCTCTAAAATCATGCTTATGAGACTCAATAAAAGGTTTAGAATGTTCTAAATCGGCATTATATCGAGCACCAACATTAAAATGTGCTGGAGTTTTTTTAAAACTAAAATTCATTAAATAATAAATTAAATTTCCATTTATAAATTAATCCATATAAAAGTATACCTGAAAAAATAAAACTAAAACTCAAAAATACTAAAATTATAATCTTAAATAACTCAAATTAGAATAAAATAATATTTATTTAAAAATATTAATTGTAAAACTCAAATAATATAAAATTTTGAACATTGTTCAAAAATTATTCTAAAAATTTCAAAGAAATTTTTAGTAAGTTTCAACAATTTCAGCTGAAATAGCTGCTTTACCACCAGTAGGTTGACCAATAACTGCGTCACACTTAGTACACTTAACTTCAGAAGCTAACTTACCAAAAATAACTTGTTCATTACCACACTCGCACTTAACCTTTAAAAATCCTGATTTTTTATTTTCCATTTTTTAAATATTAATATAAAAACATAAAGTAAATACCGGACTAACGGTAAGACTTTTGTCTCTTTGATCTCGCACTTGAGTTGTTTGGTTTTTTCATTTCCTTGAATCTAGTATCAGTAACAATCATACTTCTATCATATTCAATAAAAGTCTTTCTTAACTCTTCACCAGAAACTTCAACTAAAGCTCTTGCAATTGCTTGTCTAACTGCTTCAACTTGTGATTGCACTCCACCACCAAAAACTGAAACCTTTAAATCAAACTTTCCATCTAATTCACTAATCATTAAAGGTTCCTTAACCTTTAAAGCTAACATATCAGAACCAACATAAGAATCGAAATCCTCATTATTAATTCTAAAAATACCAGTTCCTTTTTGTAAAGAAACTCTAGCAACTGAAGTCTTTCTCTTCCCTGTTGCTTGGATTGATGTATTCTTTTTAACTGCCATTTTTATTCCTTAACATACCCCAAAGCTTTTGACAACTCACCAACTCTAGTATAATAAAATACTTCTTCGTTGTTTAATGTTGCATTCTCTAAAGTTTCCTTCTCAGCTGATACTAAAGTTGAAGGTGTTGAATTATAACACTTTAATCTTCTAAAAGCTGCTGCTCCTCTCTCATTCTTGTAAGGAAGCATATTTCTAAATGCTCTCTTTACAATATCTGATGGTGATCTTGAATAATAAGGTCCTTGTTTAGTTACCTTATTTGAAATCTTGTTTTTATATCTTTGAACTAAAAATGATTTTCTTCCTAAAATTACAACATCTTTACAATTTACAATTTTAAAGGATTCTCCCATTAATAATCTTTTAGCAATAGTACTACCAAGTCTTCCCATAATCAGATCAGTTCCATCAATAACTACAATTTTTTCGTCTTTAACGTCTTTAGCCATTTTTATAACTTACTCTCTAATTCTTCGATTTTTCCAATTAAAACATCCACAGATTTATTGAAAATATCTTTACCACTCAATTGACCAAATGATTCAATCACTAAATCAACTGCGTTCCCATTTTCCTTAAGGAAAGCGTGACCTGGAGCCCACTTTGCATGAGTTCTTCCAACCCCTAAAACCGCAACTACATTCGCTTCAACTTCTTGACCATCTAATAACTTAGTTACTGGAATAGTATCAAAAGCTGGCTTAACAGCTGGATCTTCAGACTTAATAGAACCTGAATAAACATATCCTGCCTCAGATTGAGCCATAGACATTTTCACTTCACACAATGCGCATCCTACAGAACCACACTTACACTCACTTTTCAAGTTGTATGCAGATAAATCAGTAGTTAGTGGAACTAACCCTAATCTATGTGCTAAAGTTTCATCATAAAGAGCTGAATCGTTTTTAACAATTTCAACGTCCTCAATAGCAAACGTAGGTACTTCATCCAAAATAACTCTTCTGAATGCATTAACAATCGTGTTATGAGTATCTTTAAACTCAACAATACTTTTATTTCCTTCCGTTTTAATTGAAACCATTTTATAATTTAAACTCTTCTACCTCTTCTTCCACCTTTCTTTCTACATGAATCATGTGGAACTGGTGTAACATCTTCAATTCTTCCTAACTTAATCCCATATCTAGTAAGCATTCTAATAGCCGCTTGAGCACCAGGACCTGGAGTCATTGGACCAGAATGACCACCAACAGCTCTTAACTTAACGTATAAAGCAGTGATACCCTTTCTATGGCAATCTTCACTAATTTGCTTAGCCGCAGCCATTGCAATATTAGGTGTAGGTTTTAATCTATCAGACTTAGTAACCATACCACCAGTAACTTTAGCTAAAGTTTCTGAACCTGTAACATCAGTTACATGTAAATGTGTATTATTATAAGATGAATAAATATGTAAAATACCCCAATTTTCTTGAGGTTTCTTTTCCTTAGTCTTAACTTCTTTATCTAAAATAGGTGCAACCTCTTTAGTTTCAGTAGCTTCAACTTTTTCTAATTTTTCAGTTGCAGCAGCTTTCACTTCTGCATCTGTTGGAGTCATAGTAACTTTTTCTTCAGCCATTTTATTCTTCCTTAACCTCTTCAGTTGATTCTTCAGCAGCTTCTTCAGCAACTGTTTCATCTTCAGTAACTTCCTCTGTCACAATAACAGATTGAGTTGAACTTCTTTCAGGGTGATTTTCATCTGCTAATGTAGATGATCCAATAAAAGCAACTGTTTCAGCATCTTTAACAGTAGTTGGAAAAGAAGGAGCAGTAACGATTTCACCATTAACTGTAACATGTCCGTGAACAACAAATTGTCTTGCTTGTCCTGGAGTTCTAGCTAAACCAGCTTTGTATACAACAGTAGATAATCTTCTCTCAAATAATTCTCTTAAAGTAATATCTAAAACTTCATCTAATGAAGTTGCTTCAACATTTAAGTATCCTTGAGATTTTAACTTATCAACAAATTGTTTAGCACCAGCTGATGCTTTTGTTTCAGTAGTCTTGTTGAAATCTTTAGCAATAGTCTTTAACTTTGATAATAAAGCTTCAGCCTTTCTAATTTCCTTCTTATTTTTTAAAGCATAATCTGTAACGAAAACAGCTTCTTCAACAATAGTGTTCTTATCCCACTTCTTCTTGTGTGAAACTGCTTTAGTTTTATGTCTAATTGGTAATCCCATTCTACTTCTTTCCTCCTGTCTTTGCCTTCATAGCAGCTAAAGTCTTTGAACGTCTAAAGTTAGACTTAGTTCTTTGACCTCTAACAGTTAATCGTAATTTTAATCTTTGACCTTTGTAAGTCTTTAATTTTCCGATTCTTCTCATCATTTGTAATTTATTAAAGTCAATATCTTTAGTAATTAAATGGTGATCTTCCCCTGTTTCTAATTCCTTTCTTTGGTTAAATAACCAAGCAGGAATGTCTGCCGGCTTAACTGGATTAGTTAAACACGCTTCAATTGTTTCGATATCTTTTTCTGATAGCTCTGCAATTTTCATGTTTTTGTCCATTTTAAGACTATGGCACAGAGCATTAGCGAACATTACGCTAATTCCTTTAATCTTAGATAATCCGAATAAAAGAGGTAACTCTGCGTTAACTCCAGTTCCCATGATTCTCACAAGATTCAATTGCTTTTTTTTATTTGGTAAAGCCATTAGTATAAAATAATTAAAAACCCTTTATAAATGTTGTCTAGTCGATGTTTATTTATAGTTAAAGTCACTAGGCCAAGTAACAACAAAAACAAATTATAACAAATATCAACAATACAAGCCATATCAAATAAAAATAAAAAAATAAAATAAAAAAATAATTTTTTCAAAAAAATAAAAATAAATAAAAAATCCCAAAAAACTAAACTAACATTTAAGCCTAATTTTAAGTTAAAATTCTAAAGAATATTAATAAAGTTAAAAAAAGGTCAAAAAAATGAAAAAAAATGAAAAAATAAAGATAAATATAATAAATAAAACCATAGAGAGTTTTAAAAAAAACTCCAAAAGTTTATCGAAATTCTCTATAAAATTTTAACAAACAATTATATATAATTAAAAAAATAAAACAATATGATTACCAAAATTTACAAAATTAATAATTCTAATAAAAAAGAATTAAATCAAATTTGTGAACTTTTTTCAAATAATTCTTACCAAGACCACCAATACAAAAAAATTTCTAAAGACCAAAATAAAATAAAAGAACTAATCAAAATTCAAACCAAACAACTCCTACAATCAAACAATAACTCAATTGAAATATACTCTCCAAACGATAAACTTCAATCCATAATAATCCTAATTAATACAAAAGATAAAGATTATGCTAAAAAAATATTCTCAAACAAAAATTCCATAAAACAATTCAAACAAATTAAAAAACAATTTTCATACCTTAAAACAATAAAAATATTGCTACATACAATTAAAACTAATAACACACTAAAAAAACTAATTTCAAAATCAGACTATTTACTATATAACATAATTGTCGACAATAAAGCAAAAGGACAAGGCCACGCAACTAAACTTTTAAATCCAATACTAAACAAATTTGATAACGAAAAACTAACCTGTAAACTTTTAACCCACAACCCATCAAACACTCACATTTACGAACACTTTGGATTTAAAATTGATGATTTAAAAACCGAAAATAAAATTAAAAATTATATAATGATAAGACACCCACAAATAAATAAAATAAGAATTAAAAAACAATTCTAAATTTCTCAAAAATAGTAAATATAATTTATAAACATAAAACAAAAATAAAATTAATATGAACCAAGACGAATTAATTAATTGGATTAAAACCCAACAACAAAATAATTTTTCAAAACAGCAAGTATACCAAACCCTAATTAATAATAAATTAGACTCAAACCTTGCAACCCAATTAATTAACCAAGTATACACACCCCAACAAGAACAAATAAATAATCCACAACCACAAAATAATCAAACCACTAACCCAATCCAAAATCCAAACCCAAATCAAAAATTTGATATAAATAATCCACACCCCTCAAAAAAACAAATACTAATCACAATTGGAATATTACTATTAATTTCACTAATTGTATTAACAGGACTATACTTTATGTTTAACTCAAACTCAGAAGATACAATTAATAAAAATCAAGTTTTCACAGATTAAATAAAAAATAAAATAAAAATAATTTAATTTAAAACAAATAAAATTATTTTCTAATTGCATCAACTAAAACTAAATCTGCTGCCTGCTTACTTGGCAAATAACCTGAAACAACTCCAATAAAAAAACTAAATATCAACAATCCAACAGCCGCCAACCAATCAAACTCAATAACTAAAAAAGTAAATCCACTAGTCTTAGCAACTATCTCAAAAACCACTGAAACTAAAACTGCTAAAATTATTCCTAAAAAACCACCCAATAAACCAAACATCCCAGCTTGAAAAACAAACATAAATAAAATATCAAAATCTCTAGCTCCAATAGCTTTCATAATCCCAATATCTTTTTGCTTTTCTGAAACTACAACATACATAGTATTTACAATCCCTAAAGCTCCAACCAATAAAGCAATAAATCCAATACCTCCTAAAGTATATTTAATAATATCTAAAATAGTATTAACACTACCAAGTAAATCTTGTGGAGAACGAATATCCAAAATATCCTCTCCAACACGACTATCCAAAAATATTTGTAAATTATTTTGAGCTAAAGTTATATCATACCCCTCAACAACAATTACATCAAATAAACTAATATCATCCCCCAAATCAAAAATAGTTCTTAAAGTATCAATATTTACAAATACATTCATATCATCCTCAGGATTTCCAAACGACTCTAAAATTCCGACAACTTTAAATTTAGTGTTTGAAATTTCAATATTTGAACCAACCCTTAAATCCTTTGAAAATAAATCAGTTGCAGCCTTTGAACCTAAAACTAAAGAATATTTTTCAGACTCCTTAGGAAATCTCCCTAACTCAATCTCAGCCCCATTAGCTTCAAAATAATCTGAAGATAACTTTGTTCCAATAGCCATCCTAGATACAAACTCAGAACCATGTTTAAACTGAACTCCTTGCATAACATAAGGATAAATCTTATCAACATAAGGTCTACTCTCAACTTGCTTTAACAAATTATCATTTAAATCCTCACTAACAGAACCAGACAACCCCGTAACTGTTGAAGTTACATACAACCTATTAGTTCCAAGCTTATCAAACTCAGCATCCAAAGAATTAGAAAAACCAGAACTCAATAAAAAAATTAAAAAAATAGTTAAAATTCCCAAACTAATCGCAAACAAAGTCAAAAAAGAAGAAAATTTTTTTTTATATAAGTCCGAAAGAACTAATCCCATAAGATCATCTAACATTTTAAAAATAAAAATAAAAAATTAAATAAATAATTATTTATTTCTCCCTCTTTTCTTTCCAAAATAAAATGCTCCAACTAATAAAATTACAAAAACAACATAAACCATCGGAGAACTCCCACTCGCCTTATTAGCTCCAGCTAAACCAAAAGTTCCAATATCTGAATCAGAATAAATCGAAACAGGAACAGAAACTAATTTTTCAGTAGGTTGATTATAACTATCTAAATAACTAACTTTTAAATTAATATTTTTAACATCCTCAGACTCAACAAAAACATCAGACTGAATAGTTTGAAAATCATCAGGATTTAAATCCCCAACATACTGAATTAAACCAGATAAAACATTATACCCATCACCATCTAAAACTTCAACCAAAGTTCCCTTAATAGAACTTGTTCCAGGGTTTGCAATTGCAAAAGTAAAAGTCCCCTTTCCAGTAGAATAAAATTCTTGAGAATCCAAACTTAAACTTAAAACAGGTTCAGAAAAAATCTTAACAGTTAAAAATACAGTCTTAGTATACTCATTTCCTAAATCATCCTTAAAAGAAATATCTGCAGGAATTAAATAAGGTTTAGACTCAGCCTCAGGACTCACAATTAAATCAAAACCAAAATTAATTTCTTTTCCTTGTGATAAATCCCCTAAAACTTTCAAATTAGTCCCAGAATTTAAACTAAAAACCTTAGAATCAACATCTGCTAAATTTAAAACAACAACCATATCTCTTAATGCATTTAAATTTAAATTTTCAACAGTTACATCTAATCTTGTAACCTCCCCTGGTGCTACAACTGGCGCATCAGTTTTTTTAATATTTAAACCAGAAAATGTACTCCCAACTAAAATATCAACAGTATCCTCAATTAAAACATCAGACTCAATTACAAACTTTAAAGAATTCAAACCTAAAGGAGCATCCCCCCCAACTAAAATTTTAAATCTTTTAATAACTGAATTTTTACCAGCAATTACACCTAAATTCTCAACAGAATCTTGACCATCTGCAACCTTAAAATTTAAAGTTTCCTCAAAAGCTAAAGTAGCTCCAACAACATTATCACTACCAAAATTTGAAACCTTAACAGAAACATAAACAAAACTACCCGGATTTACTAAATCAGGAGTTTGCTCAACCAATTCTAAATTTAATCCCCCAGCTGCAAAACATACAGATGATAAAGATAAACTTAGCACAATTAACATAAATACATTTAATAATTTTTTTGCGTAATTCATTTTATTCTATTTTTTTTTTAATTTTTAATTTATTTTTAATAACTTTTTTATTTTTAATATCGGAAATAATTTTTCCATCAATTAAAGTAATAATTCTATCAGCATACAAAGAAAGTTTATCATCATGAGTAACTAAAATAATAGTTTTTCCATTACTATGTAACTCCCTTAAATAATCCATTACAATAACACCAGTTTTAGAATCTAAATTTCCTGTTGGCTCATCTGCTAAAATAATATTTGGTTTATTCGCTAAAGCTCTCGCAATCGCAACCCTTTGTTGTTGCCCACCAGATAACTCTGAAGGTTTATTAATTAACTTATGACCCATATCTAAATCAGTTAAAAGTTTAGTTGCAATTTTTGACCTATCACTTGGAGAAACTCCTTGAAAAATCATTGGTAACTCAACATTTTCCTTAGAAGATAAAGTTTTAATTAAATTAAACTTTTGAAAAATATATCCAATTTCCTTTCCACGAACTCTAGCTAATTCAGCCTTTGAAAGTGAAGAAATTTTTTTTCCAGAAAGTAAAATCTCCCCTTTAGATGGCTCATCCAAACAACCAATTTGATTAACCGCAGTAGTCTTACCAGAACCAGATTTACCAACAATTGCAATAAACTCTCCAGCCCCTACAGCAAAAGAAATTCCCTCCAATGCATGAACAGTTGTATCTCCCAAACAATAAGTTTTCCAGATATCTCTCAATTCAATTACAGGAACATTATTTTTAGCCATAAACTTACATCATAAACACAATATATAAATAATATTAACTACTTTTAGATGTTTGAATATCAAACTTGTAAACTAAATTAAATAAGTTATTTATTTATATCTTGAACCATAATACCTATAAAATTCCTTATCACTACTAACTCTACTAAAAACATCAATTTGATAATTAATTTTTGCTTGCATCGATGGAATTGTAATTAAAGGAAAAAATAAAATTGGCATAAAATAATACATCTCAAAAGGTAACAAAACTAAAGGAAAAAAACCAACCCAAAAAAATAAATACCAAATAAATCCATTACTAGAAGTAAACTTCCCAAAACAAATACAAAAATCATACAAATACTGTAAAAATAAAAAAATAATTAAAAACCAACCAACCAAATCAACCCAAAATAAAATATCTAAATACCTATAAAAAATTAACTTTTTTAAAATCCCCATAGAAATTAACCAAGAAAATGGAATTAAAAACATAACAATTAATCCTCTATTTGAATCTGGAGCCTTTCCAAAATCTAACTCCTCATTAACATCAAATTTTTCAAAACGTAAATTCATCATATAAATCCAATTAATAAAATAAGTCCCAAAACTCAAAATCATATAAATTAAAACTTTAATTGGAGACTTAGGTTCAAAATTTGAATAAAATTTTTCTAAAATTGAACGCTTTTCAATAATAATCATATTAAACAAATAAAAACTAACAAATATAAAAATTAACATTAACTACAAAATTAATATAAAAATAAATACTAAAATTCTCAAAATAGAAATTTAGATAATTAGAATTTAAAAACTGAGGTTGAATGGATTAGTAAACGAGTCGCACGGGATTCGAACCCGCGGCCTACGGATTAAGAGTCCGTCGCTCTAACCAGGCTGAGCTAGCAACTCACAAGTCACCATTCAACCCTCAATAGTATTAAAAAACTAAAAACCCTTTATAAAAGTTTCCAAAATGAAACTTTTTACACTTAAACCAAAAAGACACATTTTTATAAAAACTTTAACAATAAATAAATCATGGAACTAATAGTATACATTTGCGTATTTATAGTAGGATTCTACATAATTAGTAAATCCGCAGACTACTTTGTAGACGAAGCAGCTAACATTGGACTAAAATACGGAATGAGTAAACTTATGATTGGACTAACAATCGTTGCAATCGGAACATCACTACCTGAAATGATAACATCACTTGGATCAATTCTATTCACAGAAAATTACTCAGAATTTATAATCGGAACAACTCTTGGAAGTAACATTACAAATATACTATTAGCATTTGGAGTTTTTTTAATTGCATCAAAAAAATTCTACATTCAAAAAAGACAATTATTTAACTTAATATCATTACTAGGAACATCCCTTATTTTTATAATATTTATACTCTTTGGATTTGTAACTCAAATTGCTGTAATCCTAGTTATCTTTTACACATACTATATACTATACCTAAAAAGATATCAAAAAACTGAAATTGTAGAAATTGAAGAAGAATATGTAGATAAAGTAAATCACGGAGTTGGAGGTTCATTCTTTATTATATTTACAAGTTTCCTTGGACTATTCGCCGGAGCAAAACTTACAGTTTTTGGAATTGAAAACATTGGATTCTCCCTAGGAGTTCCAGCAGCATTTCTAAACTTAGCAGTTGTCTCAATTGCAACATCTCTCCCAGAAATTGGAGTTACAATCGCCTCAGCAAAAAAAAAAGAATACCTTATGGCAATTGGAAACATAATTGGAACAAACATTATGAATATATGTTTAATTATCGGAACCTCTGGATTCTTCGGATACTATGCTATCGATACTCAACTATACAAAAGTTCAATAATTATATTTGCTATCGCAACAATACTATTCTCCTTTCTTATATTTAGAAAAAAATTCACAGCAAAATGGGGATACCTATTCCTATTTCTCTACGCAATATATCTAATTACAATTTTTTTATAAAACAAATTAAATTTATATACTAATTCTTTTTTATTTTATTTATGGTAAAAGTAGATGAAGCTTTTGAAGTTAAATACAAAAAAGCAAAAGCAAATTTTGAAGTATTAGTAGATTTTGATAAATTAAACGAATTTAAAAAAAACCAAGAAAAAGTTTCTGTATTTGATGTTTTAGCAGACGATAAAGTTTTCAAAGATCAAAAAAAAGGAGAACTAGCATCAGAAAATGAACTAGAAACACACTTTAACACTAACAATCAAGAACAAATTCTAAAAACAATTTTATTAGAAGGTGAATGTCAAATTCCAACAGCCTACAAAAATAAATTAAGAGAAGAAAAGAAAAAACAAGTTGTAAACTACATCTCTGAAAATGCTACAAATCCTCAAACAAGAGGAAAATACGCAAATACAATGATTCAATCAGAAATCGATAAACTAAGATTCAATTATGAAATTAATAAAGACTACATTCCACAAGCAAATGAAGTTTTAAAATTACTAAAAAAAGTAATGCCAATTGCAATTACAAAATCAAAAATTCAAATGAGAATCCCTGGAATGCACTGTGGAAACTTTTACGGACAATTTAGACAACTAGGAAAAACAACTAACGAAAAATTTGACGATAATGGAAACTTATGCTTAGAAATGGAAGTTTCAGACTCAGTAGTTGATAGAGTAATTGAAGAAATTAAAAGAAAATCAAATAACGAAGCTGAATACGTAGTTTTGAACGAATAAATCTCACAACTCTTCAAAAATAATATTTATTAAAATATAAAAATTAATTTAATTTTTTAATTAAACCTAAATCAGTATCTCTAAATCTCCAAATTAATACCACCAATATATATAAGATGTTCCATATACCTATTTTAGATTTTAATATTTATAAACATTATTTATATCTAAAACCAATAGAATAAAAATTACTTTATTTCCAACAAATTTGAATAAACTGATTTTTTGAAACTATCCTTATTTAAATTAAATCCATTTGATAACAAAAAACCACTAACCAAATCAGTTTTAATACTTTGACAACCTAAAGTTAAAGCTCGATGATTTACTTTATGAATTAATTCCTTCCCAATTCCAATCCCTCTATACTCTGGCGTCACATATAAAGATTTCAAATTAAAATTTTTATCTCCAAACCTATCCACGACAATTTCTCCGCTTGAAAAACCAACTGGACGAATTCCACTATAAGCCAAATTATCAAAAGCTAAAAATATATCCTTTTTATAATCATCAGACAAAACTTCATACTCTGAAAACATTGAATTATTTAAAAAAATATTCTCAGCTGACAATCTTACCAAACATTCTAAATCAGACTTAAAATTTAAATTTCTAACTTCTACAAGTTTTAACATAGAATTAGTTATGATTTTTACCATTTATATAAATTTCTAAAAATAGTCCTATCCAGATTCGAAAGTCGGTGTTAGCCGACCACCGAACGAACAAAGTAAGTGACCGTGCGTCCGGTTTGAACTCCGGATAAACAAAAATAGTCCTATCCGGATTCGAACCGGAGTCATAAGGCTCAGAACCTTAAATGATAGACCACTACACTATAGGACTTAAATAAAATCGCAAAAAACATTAAATTAAAATAAATTAATAAATTAATAAATTAACAAATTAAATAATTTTGTTTTAACCATATGTTTAAAATTAATTAAAAAAATTATTTATTTAACCTTTTAAACACATCAGCACCCTTCCCACCCATAGAAAAACCACACCTCATCAAAAAACCATCAGAATCTCTATCCAAACAAGAAAAAATTCTCTTCGCATCAGAATCTAACAAACTCTCCTCAAGACCAACAATTAAACTTCTCCCAATCCCAATATCTCTAAAATCAGGTAAAACATACATACCATTTAACATAAACTGAGGTTCCCTAGAATTCCCATAATTAATATTTCCATGTAAAAAACCTAAATACTGAGAACTAGAATCATAATCATCAAAAGTGCTCTTACAAACAATCATACTAGAATACCTATTTCTACTAACTCCTTGTAAAGCTTTCATATAAAAATTTAAAACCCTAAAATCAAACTGTTGATTATTATTTTCACAAAATTTTCTAGTCTCAAGTTCCCCCAAACCATACAAATCCTCATCAATATCTGCAATTCTAACATTATAAAAATTAAGTAATTCTTTCATTATTCAACTTTATAGTTTTCAACACTTATAAACATATTGAATAAAAATAATAATAAAAGTAAATTATAAATAATACAACAAATAAAAACACATTTAAATCAAAAAATAAATATTTTAATATGAATAACTATGACCTACCATACTATATGACTATTATGGCAATCCAAGATACACTACAAAACTATTATGAACCAAAATCAAACTTTGGTTATAATTACTTAAAAAATAGATGTATGGAAACCTCAAAACTAACTTCCCTAATTTTACCAGAACTAATTCAACAAGCAGGTTTCATAAACGGACAATGGCACGCATGGAATCTTGACACCCAAAATAATTTAATTATAGATTTATCACTATGGCAATTTCAAGATTTAAAAATCAGTCCAAATAACTATTTATTTCCAAAAGACTCAACTCTTCACAAATTTAATAAAAAAGCCCTATGGGAACAAAAAACAAATTTCAAATTAAACGCAGGTAACATTGAAGAAAAAATTGAACAATTATTAAAAAACTACGATGAAATTAAAGATGGCTACATATAATATAATCACATCCTTATCCCCACCACTTTAGACAACAAGAATACTTAAAACCAAAACTCGATATTTATTCTAGAAATAATATGGATAACAATAATAACAAATTAGCTTCTCTTTACGGTAAATCAAATATTTATAAATTTAAAATTGATATTGAAGGAGATGTTAAAACTTTCGACTTTTTAGAAGTAACACATCAAGATAATGGAGGAGTTTTATGTCAAGTAACAAATATTACAAGAGATAGACAAATTTTAATTGGAGATTGTAAAGTAATTGGTTATCGTGATTCTGGAGTTTTAAAAAATATCAGAACACCATTTGAACACGACGCAAACATCCAATTAGCAACAGATGAATTCATCGAAAACACAATCGGTCTAAACACAGACGATAAAAATTTCATAGGGGTAATTGAACACCACCCAAACTTAAAAATCCACCTAGACCTAAAAAAAGCCATCACAAAACACATTGCAATCTTAGCAAAATCCGGTGCTGGAAAATCATATACAGTAGGAGTAATTTTAGAAGAAGTAATGAAAAAAAACATCCCAATTTTAATTTTAGATCCACACAATGAATACTCTAGTTTAAAATATCCAAACTCAGAACCTAGAGACGTTAAAAGATTAGAAAAATTTGGGCTAAAGCCAGAAGGATTTTTAGGAAGAGTAAAAGAATACTCTCCAGCCCCAGACTTAAACCCTCAAGCCCAACCAATTGATTTAGACATTAATATGTTAACTCCTCAAGGATTAGTTGACTCAATGCCACAAAAATTATCACCAGCGCAACAAAATATTATATTTAATGTTTTAGCAAACTCAAATACTGGAAGAATTGACATTGATGAAATAATCTTTAATGTGTCAGCTGAAGAATCAAATGCTAAATGGTCATTAATTTCCCAACTAGAACAACTTAAAAAATTAAAATTATATTCAGACAATCCAGTTCCACTAACTGAAATTGTAAAATTTCAACAAACTTCAATTATTTCACTAAAAGGAGTTGACCCATTTGTTTCTGAAACATTTGTAGCTGGATTACTAAACAATCTTTTCGAAGCAAGAAAAAAAGACGAAATTCCACCATTTTTACTTGTGCTTGAAGAATGCCACAATTTCTGTCCAGAAAGAAGTTTAGGAGAGAAAAAAGCATCAAAAGTTATTAGAACAATCGCAGGAGAAGGGCGTAAATTCGGACTAGGATTATGTCTAATTTCACAAAGACCTGCAAAAGTAGATAAAAATGTAGTATCACAATGCACAACACAAATTCTACTAAAAATGACAAATCCAAACGATCTGAAATCCGTAATCCAATCAAGTGAAGGAATCGGAAGTGACTCAGAAGAAGAAATTCAAAAATTAAACATTGGAAGTTGTCTACTAACTGGAGTAATTGATATTCCACTAAAATTAAATGTAAGACCAAGAATTACAAAACACGGTGGAGAATCAGTAGATGTTACAATGAGTTATGAAGCAGATGAAAAATACGCAACAAAACCAAGACAACCTACTCAAAAACAATCTCAACCAATTGCTGACCAAGTTCCTCAAAGAAATCAAGTAACAGGAGAACCAATGCAAGCTCAAAGACCTCACGATCCAAACAGGCAACAAAATCATGCAACTCACACAAAAAATAGAGTTGATAAAGTTGAGCCACCAAGACAAACACACAACTCAATGAGTATCAATCCAAACGCTCATGGACCAGGACCTACAGCAAAAGATAACGCTGCAGCAAGACAAGCACAAATGAAAGCAGATTATGAGGCAAAAAGACCAATTCCAACTTCAAGTCAAAAACCACAACCTGCAAAATCTGACGGAAAATTCTACCAATTTATTGCCCCACAAGTAACTTGCCTTGAAGCTCAAAAAATGCAAAAAAACCCAAGCCTAAAAACTCACATGATTCCAGCAACTCTTGCTAAAGTTAAAACAAAATCAGGGAAAGAAGTAAGTATTTTATTTGATAGAGTATCTAAAATTATTGTAAAAGAAATTTATCCATTTAAAGGATTACCAGCAAATATTAATGTTGAAGAATTAACAGACACAGAATTAAAATTAATAAAAACAATTTTAGAACTACCTGAAATTTTCAACCCAGCAGAACTATTAATTAAAACAAATGTAATGTTTAACGAAATTTTAAGAGTTTGTGATAGTTTAGCAAATAAAGGAATTTTAGTAAAACAAGGAAAACAATTTAAAACAGCATCACTAGGATTTGTAAACCAAATTGACACACTAAACTTTTTTGGAGAACAAAAATTCGAAGAAATAATGTTTAACCAAATGCACAACCAAGAAATTAGTGAAAAAGGTGTAAAAGATATTTTATCAATGGCTGGAGAAGTAATTTCAACTAAAGATCTCTTCATTGTTAAATATGTTTAAATTTTTAATTTATTAATTTTTCAAAAATACATAAATAAAAAAATTAAAAATTAAATAAAATTCTTAATTGCCCAATCATTTAATTCACTAAAAGATTTAACTAAACTTTTTCCTTTTTCAGTTAAAGAATAATCAACTCTAGGAGGAATTGTATTAAACTTTTTTTTATTAACTAAACCTTTATCACAAAGTTCTCCTAATCTTTTAGTTAAAGTTCTAGGACTTACACCTAAATTTTCAGAAATTTCGTTAAACCTCATAGATTCAACTTTACTTAAATTATATAAAATAATAAGAGTCCACTTTTGACCTAAAAAATCCATAACTTCCTTAATAGGACATAATTGTTTTTTACATTCAGACTCACTCATAAATAAATAAATAATCAAAACTTTATAAAATATAGTATTGAAATATAATATTAAAATATAATAAGATAAATTACTTTTTCAACTTTTTATTTTTTAATTCTTTATCTAAAGTTTCATGATTTTTAATTAAAGCAATAATAAAACCAAAAGTTACACCAAAACTAATTCCAAAACTAATACCTAAACCAACATTATCAAATACAACACCAAAACTTGTTCCCAAAGCTACTCCAACTCCAACACCTAAACCTAAAAAAACTCCTAAATCTTTTTCAAAAATTTTATCCATAAACTAAAAATAAATTTTAAATATTATAAGTCTATACCATAACTAAATAAAAAGAAAAATAGAATACATTAAAAATAAAAAAAAGAGAAAATAAAAAATAAATTATCATAAATCAAACTCAGAAATAAAATTTTTAATCATAGAATATTTATCTAAATATATAAAACCTTTATCAGTTAAAGTATAATACTTTTTTCCTTTTTTATCCTCACACAATCGAATAAAATCTTTTTTAATTAAATCCTTTTCATAAATAGAAAAAGAATTAAAACTCAAATTTGAAAAACGTAATAATGGTGTGGGTTTAATAGAATTATTATTATCTTGAATAATTTTTAAAATATCATAAATCACCTCAAGTCTCTCACGTTTAACAACCATTTTATTTTTTCCTCAAAGTTAATTTATCATTAACTATAAATCCAATATACATAAATACAACCGCCATCATAATATGATAAAATTCTCTTTCAAAATAAAGAGTTAAATCAAAAATAAAAAGAAGAAACCTTAAACCCCAAAATACAAACAATAAACTATAAATAAAATAAATATTTGAATTAATTTTACTTGACTTTTTTTTATACAAATAATTATAAATTGAAACAACACCAACTACACTAAAAATAAAAAAAACTAAAAATCCTAAAACATATTTAGACCTAAACATAAAAGAACTCAATAATACAAACAATGTAAATAAATAAATAATCCACTCATACTTCAATTTTTTATAAAATAAAGAAAATAAAAAATATAAAATTCCAATTAATTGAAACAAAATAATAAATCTAAAAAAAAACCTAAACTCAAAACCAACTGAACCAATAAAACTAAACAAGGATAAAATTACAGCAGAAAACCCAAAAAATAAAAAGGCTTTTCTAAAATATCCAATCCCCTTATGTGATGTTAAATCATAAATTTCCTTTGTTTTGAAATAAATAAAAAAACAAGATAATAAAACAACAATAATTGAAAATATTTCAACATACGAAAATCCCATTTGAAACCTATTAATCATAAATAATATTAAAAATAAAAACTTTATAAAGCAAATGTATCATTAGTCCACATATTCTAAAAGTTTCAATTTGTAACCTTTAATATAAATACTTGTAACTCCCGTAGAATTTGTGGACTAATAGTATATACTATTTATTCTTTTTATATATAAATAAATAAAAATTAATTAATTTACTGATTATAAAATCAATAAATTAAAATGATAATTAAAAAAAATATTACAAAAATAATACTTACAATTTGTCTACTTACAACGATCATATTTTCAGGTTGTAGTAATCAAGATGCCCAAATTTTACAAAAAGAAAAATTAACTCAAAATATTGATATTAAAAAAGATGAAAATATTAAAGATATTAAAATTGAAAATCAAAAAATAAATCAAGAACTTGATGAAAGAACAATTATACTTTTAGAAAGTAGAAATCCAGAATTATTAGATAAATATAATAACGAAGAAATTTCAAAAGATGAAGTTTTAAAAGAACTTGAATTAATGAAATCAAATCAAAAGAGAAGATAAAAATAACAAATATATAATTAAATTAAAAAATGATAAAAAAAATATTAACAATAATAACATTAATGATATTATCACTAAATTTTGGATTTAGTGCAGAATCATCATTTACAGATGTAAGAGCAAGCCTAGTTAATCAAAATCCAAGTCAAGTAATTGCAGGAGACATTGTAGAACTAAGAATTGGAATCGAAAATTGGGGATATCAAGTTGCAAATAATGTAGTAATAGAATTAGAAGAACAATACCCATTTGAATTAATTTCAGACAATATTGAAGAAATTGGAGCATTACAAACAACAAAAAATGATGGAACAAATATTCAAATTATAAAATTTAAACTAAGAGCAAACAGTGAAATTTCCGCAGGTGAATATCCAGTTAAATTAAATATATACCAAAAAAGTTCACCAAATATTATTCAAGAAGAAATTATTATGGTTGATATTAAAACAAAAGAATCAGCTGAAATTGTATATATTGACAAAACAGTATTAATTCCTGGAAAACAAGAAACAATTAAATTTGTAATTAATAATGTTGGAAGTTCTGAATTAAAAGATTTAAGTTTTAGTTGGACAAATCCAGAAGGTATTATTTTACCAGTTGGATCAGACAATTCAAGATATGTTAAATCAATTCCAGTTGGAGAAAAAATCGAATTATCATACAACGTAATTGCAAGTTCAAACGCAAATGCAGATTTATATCAATTAAAATTAAAATTAAATTATGAAAATATTTTAGCAAATACTATTTCAGAAATTGAAACTATCGCAGGTATTTATGTTGGTGGGGGAACGGATTTTGAAGTTGTATTCACACAAGAAACACAATCTGAAAAATCTTTTACAATTTCAAACATTGGATCAAATACAGCAGATTCAGTTACAGTAAAAATTCCATCCCAAACAGGATGGCAAATTTTAGGAGCAAATTCACAAATTATTGGAAATTTAAATAAAGGAGATTATACAACAGTAAGTTTTCCTATTTCAAGTCAACAAAATGCTAAAGATTTAGAAGTAGTTATTGATTATACGAATACTATGGGTGAGAGGTTAACTCAAACTAAAACAATTTCATTTGATCAAATGTCACAAATGGGATCTAGTGAAACTTTGGTTAAAAGTGATGTTCGTGATGGTTCAAATCAAAGAGGAGGAAGTATGAAAAATGTTTCAGGAGGTCTTTCAACAGTTGGAACATATTTAAAATATGCGGGAATTACGATTATACTTTTAATTGTAGGAATTTACGGATTTAGAACATATAGAAAATCAAAAAATAAAACTCATAAATAAAAACAAATGAAAATACAAAAATCATTTCAAATGGCGCTAAACATGGTGCTACACTCAAGACTTAGAAGTTGGCTGACAATTATTGGAATAGTTTTAGGTGTAGCATCAGTAGTTTCAATCCTAGCAATTGGAGATGGAATGGAAGCTGAAATTACATCACAATTTGAAGATACAGGAGGAGACATTTTAACTCTTACAGCCGGAGTTTCAAGTGCCAAATTTAGTAGAGGTGGTGGAAGTAGTGAATCAAGCTCAGCAGCAACAGCAGAAGAAATGTTAATTACAAGAAATGATTATCAAACATTGAATGGAATTGTTGATATAATTGAATTAAATCCAACAATCTCCGGTTCAGTTGATATTTATTATCAAGGAGAATCAGGATCAGTTTCAGTTAGTGGTGTTGATGGTGCTGTATATAAAGAATTTTCAACTACGGATTTAAAAGATGGAAGAGTCCTTACTGGAAGTGATTCAAATGTAATTATTATTGGAGACAAATTATCTGAAGAATATTTTGAAAGAGAACTTAGTTTAAATCAAATTTTAACAATTCAAGATAAAGCATTTAGAGTTGTAGGAATATTAGATGGTGGAGGAAACTCAGTAATTATGCCATTAGATACAGCATATCAAGTTTTAGAAGATAAAGTTAAAAATGAATATGATGCTATCAATATCAAAATTAAAGATGAAGAAAAATTAGATGAAACTATTGAATTAATTGAAAAAAAATTAATGATGTCTAGACATGTTGACTTAAACACAAAAGACTTTACAATTTCATCAAACGCAGCACTTGCCGAAATGAGGCAAGAATTAATTACAACTATGACAAGTTTTCTAGCAGCTATTGCCGGAGTTAGTTTATTAGTTGGTGCAGTTGGAGTTGCAAATACAATGTTCACATCAGTTTTAGAAAAAACAAAAGAAATTGGAATTATGAAATCAATTGGAGCTAGAAATAAAGATATTTTAATGATATTTATTTTTAATTCAGGTTTAATTGGTTTTGTTGGAGGAATACTTGGAGCTATTTTAGGATATTTAATGATTTTATTATTATCAGTTGCAGGAATGCCTGTAGTTTTAACTGCTTCAAATATTATATTAGTTGTATCTATTTCAATTATTATTGGAATGATTAGTGGATTAATCCCGGCAATTAACGCAAGTAAATTATCACCAGTTGATGCTTTGAGGTCTGAATAGAATGGAAAGTAAAATTAAAAATAAAAAAATCAAATCAAATATCAATAATGATAAACCAATTGTAAAACTTCAAAATGTTTCAAAAATTTATCAAATGGGTGAAGTACAAGTGCCCGCTTTAAGTGGAGTCTCAGTTGAAATTTTTGAAGGTGAATTTGTTGCAATTATTGGAAGTTCAGGAAGTGGAAAATCAACTATGATGAATTTAGTTGGATGTCTGGATACTCCAAGTATTGGAGAAATTTATTTAAAAGGACAAGATATTTCAAAGTTAACTGAATCAGACTTATCAACATTAAGAGGAAAAAGTGTTGGATTTATTTTTCAACAATACAATTTATTACCAACACTTTCAACTTTTAAAAATGTTAAATTACCTCTTGAACTTCAAGAAATGGATGATGATACTGCAGACCAAAGAGTGACCGAAGTTTTAAAATCTGTTGGTTTAGCAACTAAACATCATCATTACCCAAAACAATTATCTGGAGGTCAACAACAAAGAGTATCCATTGCTCGATGTCTTGCCGCAAATCCAGAAATTATCTTAGCAGATGAACCAACTGGAGCCTTAGATTCAGTAACAGGGACTGAAGTATTAGAAATTTTAACAAATCTTTGGAAAAAAGAAAGAAAAACTATTATTATGATTACTCACGATTTAAAACTTGCTAAAAAATATGCTAGTAAAGTTATTGAACTTAAAGATGGAAAAATAATTAAAAATGTTTCAAATAAACAAGACATTTAATTTAATTAATTATTTTTAATTTTCTATTTTAAAAAGTTTATTTTCACAATCAAATTTATCAAATCTTTGTTCTACTGCAATTTTTGCACCATACTTGAAAAATTTATGAATAATTGGTTGAGTATTATAATCAATTAATTTATTATTTGTTAATGTGCAATTATAAAAATCTAATTTTGATTTTTCAACATAATAAGAAATAACATTTGAAGTTAATAAAATTACTGTAGTTAAAGCTAAAGCTTTAAAATTTGTTTTATTTTTACTAATTATTTTTTCTAAATTCATAGAGAATTATGTTTTTTTACATTTATATAATTTGGTATAAAAAAATAAAAATAATTATTAAAATAATTATTAAAAATTACACAATTCTTTCTCAATTTTTAAGACCCAAGAATTAATATTTCCTAAAATAATTTTTCTAATCTTATCAACCTCAATAGAACAATACTCAAACTCATAACCTCCTCCCTCAAGATTTCTTTGTTTTTTAATTAAAATATCTAAATCATATAACTTTTTAACACACTTTTGAACTGTTGACTGTTCAAACTTTAATTTTTTAGAAACCTCATCAGTAGAATAAAAAAGTCCAGCATTTTTCGCAAAATATTTTAAAATACTAACTTCACCCTTAGACAAACCTAAAGAACATTTAACCACATTCAAAATATCTACATCCTTACAAGCAAAATTCACCATTTTTTATTTTGAACCTCATAATAAATTTAAAAAATAGTTATTTAACTATTTTTTGTAAAACCAATTTCAAAGGACAAAACTTAGTAAACCCAAATTGAAACAAATTTAATCCAACAAACATTGTAAAAAATAACCAATAAGGATGATGTAAATATCCTAATAAACTTGTTGTAAAAACAAAAGTTCCAGCTATTACTTTAATCCAATCTTCTACTGACATATTCATTTTTTTCTACCTCTAAACACTAAAACAACTAGCAACAATACTAAACCAGCTGAACCAACCCAAACAAATTTATTTGTTGCAACTCCAACAACATCAAACTTAGCATTTCTTGAATAAGTATAAATATTCTCATCCCCCTCATCAGAATCTCCCTTTGAACGAATCACTAACTTAAAATCATGTTCCTTAACATCTGCCTTTGATAAAATATCAAAATTAAAAATTGCTTTACCAGACTCTCCAGCTTCAAGTTCCCCAACATAAGAATTTCTTACATCAAACTCAAAAGGTTGTGACCCCTCAACTAAAACTCTAACATCTACAGCCTCAGCACTTTGAGACCCAGTATTTTTCACAACAATTTCAAGCCTACTACTCTCACCAGCTAAACCGCTCCCAGTAACTGACTCAATCTCTAAAAATCCTCTAGGCTTTACAAAAAATGGAACTGAAATTTCCTTACTATAAGAATTATCATCCTCATCCAAATAAGAAATTTTATACACTAAATCATAAATCCCATAAGGTGTATAATCATCTAAATTTAAATTAAAACTAACTGTCTTAGTTTCATCTTGAGCTAACTTACCAATCCAAACTCTATTATTATTTGAATAACTAGCATCAATAAATTCTGAATCAATAAACAACTCAATCTTCACAGACTTTGCAGTCTTAAAACCAACATTCTCAAAATTTGTATTAACCTCAACAAACTTATCACCTGGTCTAACTTGAGTAGGAGTTGTTAAAATATTAGAAACATCTAAAATAATTCCCTCCCTTTTAACATCCATAATAATTTTTTCAGAAATATCAGCCCCAGTAGCAATTCCATTTTTATACCAACTCCCAACTAACTTAAACTCATAACTGCCTTTCGGCGCATCAGGTTTAACCTTCACCTTGAAAACTTTATTATACAAAATTCCATCTAAAACTGACCCCTTCAAATCATCTCCAAAAGTATCCAAAACCTCAACATACTTTCTAGTCAAATCATCATCTGACAATAACTTAACTCCAAAAGTATAATCTGAATCTCCAATATATTTTGAACCCTCAAATCCAGAAGACGAATACTCAACAACAATATCAACCTCATCTCCCGCCCCAACAATTGCTGGATCAAACTGAACATTTCTTAAATCCAAACTAGAAAAACCAGCTTGCCCCAAAACCAATACTACTACAAATCCTAATAATAATTTAATTAATTTCATTTTTTCAATTTCTCACTATCATATAAATAAATAATAACTGGTAACAAAAAAATTGCCCCAATTAATGTGGTAAAAATACCAATCGCTAAAATCATTCCAAGTGTCTTCATCGCAGGAAGAACACCAAACAATAACGCTAAAAATCCAGCCATCGTAGTAAGTGAAGCTCCAAGCATTGCCCTTAATAACTCCTTCATCACAATTCTCAAACTATCCTTTTTAGACTTTTTTTTTCGCTCCTCAAAATAAGAATAAACTTGATGAATACCAAAATCAATTCCAAGCCCCATAATCATTGCAGCTGAAACCATACTAACAACAGTAATTGTAAAACCTAAATATCCAACAATTCCCATAGTCATAACCAAAGCATTCATCACAACAATCATAGGTAACATTCCTTTTCCAAAACTTCCAAAAGCAAAATACACAATCACCATAATTGCCGCCATTGAAATAAAAGTAATAACTAAAAAATCAGACATAATAACTGAAAAAGTTTTCTTATCAATAGCTGAAAATCCAGTAACATAAACTTTTGTTCCAGGATTAAATTCCTCAAGTAATTCAACTTCATAATTTATCGCACCAATAACCTCATCAATTAAACCAGAATTTGAACCAGTGTTAGTTCTAACCATCAAAACTGAAAAACTATAATCAGAATTAATCAAATCAGACACATAATCCTTCTTTTTCTCAAAAGCTAAATCTAATTTTTCATTACTTAAATCCAAACTAATAAAATCATTAATTCCCATAACTGAAACAATATTTTCATGTAACTCAAGTTTTGAAGATAAAACATTTAAATAATTTAAATAACTTAAATCACGAATATCATAAAGAGGGTTCTCAGTAGATACAACTAAATACAAAACATCAGAAGAAAACTCTGACCTCATATAATTTAAAGTTTTAATCTCATCAATATTCTGAGGTAAAACTTTCTCCAAAGAAGGTTCAACATTATTAACCAAATTAAAAATTCCTGGAATTAATAATAAATTTAAAACCACAAAAAACCAAATAAACTTTTTAGGGTTTTTAATTTGTAAATTTACAATAAATTCACTTACTTTCTCAAGACTCATTTTTTCACCTCATCTAAAACAAACTCATTTTCAATTCCAAAACTAAATTTACTTTTCACAAAATAAATTATTCTCTCCTCAATAACCAATAAAGCAGGTAACCCAAATATTGAAAATACAAGAGAATAAAAAATTCCAATTGCCATTAAAATTCCAAACCTCCCCATCTCAGGCATAACTCCAACCATAAATGCTAAAAATGCAGCCATAGTGGTAAGCGAAGTAGTTCCCAAAGCAGAACCAGTATGAACAACCGCAAGTTCAACAGACTCCAAAATACTTAAACCATTTTTTCTCTCAAACTTAAACTTATTAATAATATGAATTGCAAAATCAATACCAATACCAATAACCATCGCAGCAACTCCACCAGCAAGAGTAGAAATAGGTAAACCTGTATAACCCATTGTCCCATATAACCAATTTACAGATGCAAAAACCACAATAATTGGAACAATAGCAGACAAAATAGATCTAAATATTAAAGCTGTAATTATAAACACCATAAGTGTTGAAATCCATTGTGTATTCGCTCTATCTAAATTAATTAACTGTCCTAATTTTTGTTGAACAATTGGAGTCCCAGTTAATTCATAACTAACTCCAGACAAAGATTCAAAATCAAGTAAGACACCATTAATTCTATTAACCAATAAATTCATTCTAAAATCATCCGTTGCTAAATCAGTATTAATTAAAATATAAGTTGACCTTAAATCAGAACTAATAAAATCCTTTTTCATATCTTCTGGCAAACCAACAAAAGAATTAATTGCCAAAACACCTGACTCACGAGCTAAAACAGAAGACAAAGAACTAATATAATTTTCAACTCTAATATCATCAATATTATTAATTGAATCCTCAATAAAAGAATTTGAATCAACCCTTAAAACAATAGCAATCATATCTTGACCTAAACCTGAATCTCGTAAATCATTAAAAGTAGAAATTTCTGAAACTGACTTTGGCATCATAAGTTCTAATGATGCAACAGTTTCAACTTTAGAAATCCCTCCCCAAATAATTATAGTTAAAAAAAATAACATAAAAATTGTAATGATTGGATTTTTAACTTGAAAATGTGCAATCTTTTTCAAAAATTTTTGATTCATATTTTCCATTTTATTTATATCAACAGCAGTGCTGATAAAAAATATAAGGACTTATTATTTATAAACAAAATCAACTACGGATAAAATTAATATAATTATATC
>DAXK01000033.1 GCA_002506365.1 archaeon UBA583
TATAAGGAGTTTTATTATTGAGATATATTAATCAATTTTATTATGGTAAAATCTTGAAGAATTAAAAAAATCTAAAAATTAATTAATTAATGACTTAATCCCAAATATAAAAAAAATAAAGATATAGCTAATAATGTAATAACAATTAAATTTTGAGAATTTGAGTTAGTTTGAGTTTTTATTTTATGTTTTCGATTAAATTGTTTATGATCAATTTCATAATAAACTGCTTCAATATCTGATTTACCGTATCCAGCATCAAGTAATGCTTGATAAATACTTTCCTTAGTATATTTAGATTTATGTTCTAATATATAATTTTTTATTATTTGATGAACCATATTTAATTTTTTAAAAGATATTTTTATTTGAAGAAATTTGAGATTTTTATAATATTAATTTATTAAATTAATTTTACATCATAAAATAACTAAACATTAATCCTAAACCACCTAAAAATATAAATGATGCCCCAGCAAAATAAACTGCAACATTTGCAAGTTCATTTTTATGAGTGTATCTTCTAACTTTGTCTTCAGCGATATATAATCCTATAACGGACAAGAAAAACCCAATAACTAATCCTAAATAATTTAATAAAACTATATTTAAAAATCCTAATACACATAGAATTAAAGATAGTTTTGCTTCAATTTTGTAATCTTTTTTCATAATAAATTTGTCTTTATAGTATATTTAATAATTTGCCCCTGAATTTGAGTGATGAATTTGACAAGATTTATAAACTTAAAAAAGAGTATATAATTTAATTATGATTAAGGAGAGAACATCAAATCAATTATTACAATATTTTAGTAAAAATATTCCAGAAGAGTGTATGCAATTAACATATAAATTATTTAGAAAAAAAGTGGAGGAGAATCCAGAGTTAGTTAGAAAATTTGATGATTCAACATTTTTTAAAAAAATTCATGGATATTTAATTAAAACTGGATATCAAGAGAGAGATAATTTTGAAAAAGAACAAGAATTACTTGAAAAGAAAAAATTAGAGTATAAAATTGGTCCAGTTACAACTCCAACTAATAATAATTCTTGGCAATTTGGTTTAGGACATACTGATTGTCCAACTTTTAGAAGTTCTTCAGAAGTTTATTCAGATTTAGATATGGATGTTATGTCTACAACAGTTAATTGTCCAGAATTTACTAGAAGGTGTAAAAATAAAAGTAATTTATTTTTAGAAGAGGAATTATTTAATGAATCAGAATTAATTAAAGAGGATTTGAAAGGATATTTAGATTTATCTGTTCAAAGTATTGATTTTGATGATTGTAGTTATAGACCATTAAATTTTTCTAATGGAAGAGTTTATTTAGATTGAAATTATTATTAATTTTAATTGTTTTAAATTAATTTAATTCTAGTTTTTCATAAGGTTTATAAAAATAATTGTCCCTATTAAATTATGACAAACCAAAACAATAATGTGCTTGATGAAAATTCTACTAGAACTTCAGGAAGTTCTGCTTTAAATTCTAATATTTCTGCTGCTATTGCAGTTTCTGAGATTGTAAAAACTACTTTAGGTCCAATGGGAATGGATAAAATGTTAATTGATTCTTATGGGAATTCTGTGATTACTAATGATGGTGTGAAAATTTTACAGGAAATGGATATTGAACATCCAGGAGCTAAATTATTAGTTGGAGTTGCTAAAACTCAGGAGAGTGAAGTTGGAGATGGAACTACTTCTTCAGTTATTTTATCTGGTGAGTTATTAAGTTCAGCGAGAGAATTGGTTAATAAAAAAATTCATCCAACAGCAATTACAAGGAGTTTTAAAATTGGTTTAGATAAAGCTTTATCAATTTTAGATAGTGAGTCTGTTGAGATTAATCCTAAGAATAAAAAGTTAATTATGGATATTTGTTCTACGGCTATGACTGGAAAAATTGCTGAATTTTCAAAGGAGAGTTTATCTGAGATGATTTTTAATGCAATTATGAAAGTAGTTGAAAATGATAGAATTTCTTCAAATAAGATTAAGATTCAAAAGTCAGTTGGTGGAGATATTTCAGATTCTTATTTAGTTGATGGGATTGTTTTGGATAAAAATCCTGCTAATGTTAATATGCCTGAACAAATTAATGATGCGAAAATTTTAGTTTGTGATTTTCCACTTGAAGTTCGTGAGCTTGATAATGATGCAAAGTTAAATATTGGATCAGTTTCTGAGTATGAACAATTTTTAGAAAATGAACAAAATTATTTGTTAAGTATTGTGAATAAAATTTGTGAAATTGGAACTAATGTTGTTATTTGTCAAAAGGGAATTGATGATAATGTTGCTTATCATTTAGCAAAACAAGGTATTTTAGCTATTCGTAGAACTAGAAAGTCAGATATTGAAAGATTAAATTTAGTTACTGGAAAAAAAGTTGTTAATAATTTAGAAGATATTGAAATTAGTAATTTAGGAAATGTTAAATCAGTTAAAGTTAAGAGAATTTTAAAAGAGAATTATATTTTTATGGAAGGATTTGAGTCTTCAAATTGTGTAACTTTATTTTTAAAAGGTTCAACTGATCATGTTTTAGATGAATTAGAGAGAGCAATTGATGATAGTATTGGAGATGTAAATTCAGTTTTAAAATCTAAGAAAATTGTAGCTGGTGGAGGAGCGATTGAGTTTGAGTTAGTTAAACAATTAATGGAGTTTTCTAAAACTTTTATTGGGAAAGAACAATTAATTTTAGAAGCTTATGCAAAATCTTTTTTAGTTATTCCTAAAGTTTTATGTGAGAATTCAGGGTTTGATGAGATTGATACAATTTCTGAGTTAACTTCTTTACATGAGAAAGGGAAGAGTAAGTCTGGGTTAAATTGTTTTACTGGAGTTGTTAATGATACTTTAAAGGTAAAAATTGTTGAACCAATTAATGTGAAATCTCAAGCTATTAAGTCTGCAACTGAAATTTCTTCTATGATTTTAAGAATTGATGATGTGATTGCAGCAAAGCAAATTAGAGAAAAATTAGATTCAGATATGTAATTATTTTTATTTAATTTTTAACAAAGTTATTTAAATAAATATAGTGATATTTATTTTATGATGAGTAAAAAAGGAGTGGTTTTTTTTGATATTGATGATACTTTAGTAGAAACTTCAAGATTTAATAAGGATGCAGTTAATTATTCTTTACATATTTTAGAGGAAAATAGTATAAATATTTCTGAAAAAGAGCAACAAAAAGTTTATGATGATATTTATCAAAGTTATAAAGCAGATAATGATATTTTAGTTCATTTTATGAGAAAATTATATGTTAAGTATTCAACTAAGTTTAAGGATCTAAATCAAGCTAAAAGTTTGGGTGAGTTAGCAAAAGCAAAGTATGAATCTTTTAGAACTGAAATGTATAAACATTATATGCCTGAATTTACTAAAAATACTATTTCTAAGTTTTATACTAGTGGATATGATATTGGAATTATTTCTCAAGGGACACCTAGTATGCAGAAAAGAAAGTTAGATTGTTTAGATATTGGTGAATTTGTAAATCCTGATTTGATTTTTTTAACTAAGAAAAAAACATTTGAATTTTATGAAGAGATTAAAAATAAAGTTTATGGCATGTATGGAAATTTAGAATTAATTATGGTTGGAGATAGGGAAGATTTAGATGTTTTACTTCCACAAGAATTAGATTATAAAGTTTATAGAGTATTAGGGACTGGAAAATATAACACAGTTAAGACAACAGATAGTTATGAGTGTTTTAAAAATTTTAAAGAGTTAAATAAAAAGTTAGATGATATTTTAGATATTTAGTTTCTAATGAATAAAGTTTAAAAACTAAAAATTATAAATTATATTTATTAAGTTTAACCCTTAATAAAAATAAACCAAAGATAGTAAGTATATTATTTTTATTTATTTTAAATAACCAAAAATGGCACGTTTTATTAAAAACAAAAAGGCAAAAGGAACAGCGGGAGAGAATGAGTTAATTCATATGTTTTGGGATTTAGGAGATTGGGTTTGTGTTAGAGTTGCAGGTTCAGGTTCTACACAATTCCCTGCTCCTGATGTTTTAGCTTCAAATGGATTTAAAAAATTAGTAATGGAGATTAAAGTTGTTTCTGCTACTAAAAAATATTTTACAAGACAAGAAATTAAGGATTTAGAGTATTTTGGAGAAAAGTTTGGAGCTGAAGCTTGGGTTGGTGTAAAGTTTGAAGGTGGCCAATGGTTTTTTATGCCAACAAGTGAACTTGAACAAACTAAAGGAGAGAATTATGTTGTTAGTTTGATTGAGATGAAACGGAAAGGATTTAGTTTTGAGGAATTAACTCGATGAATTTTAATGAAAGGTGTTATGAATTATTGAAAAAAGTTCCAAGTGGAAAAGTTACAACTTATCGAGAGATTGCTCATGGTTTGAATTGTAGAGCTTATAGGGCGGTTGGGAATGCTATGAATAAAAATCCTTATGACACAGCTGATGTGCCTTGTCATAGAGTTGTGAATGCGAATGGTGATTTGGGTGGCTTTGCTTGGGAGCCTGAATTAAAAATTAGTCGCTTGAAAAGTGAAGGTGTTGAAGTATATAAGAATTCCAAAGGAATTTTAAAAATTAAAGATTTTAAAGAAAAGTTATTTTCTTTTGAATAAATTTTCATAAAGTATTTAAATTATAAAAATCATTGAAGTTAAATGTCAATAAATTTAAATACTTTAGAGAATCAACATAAAGATAATTTAGAAAAATTATTGGAAGAGTTTCCAAATTTATCTGATTTTGTAGGTGTTGTATATATTCAAGAAAAAATAAGATTAGAAACTAAATCAAAAGTTATAGATTATTTACCAATTTTAGTCTATAAAAATTCTAAAGAAATTTTTGAAAAAAATTCTGTTGAAGAATTATTTAAAAAATATTTAAATTAAAAAATTATTGATTTTTTCTTGAAATAACTTTTTTACTTGCTTTTACAATTGCTTGAGCAGATACACCATATTTTTTAAGTAATTGATAACCATCACCTGATTCTCCAAATGTATTTTTAACTCCAACGAATTCTTGTGGAGTTGGATATTTTCTACATAAAACTTCACTTACTGCTGAACCCATACCACCATCAATTTGATGTTCTTCAGCTGTTACAATTGCGCCAGTTAATTTAGCGTATTTTACAATTGCTTTTTGATCAATTGGAGAAATTGTGTGTAAGTTAATTACTGTAGCGTCAATATTTTCTTGAAGTAAAAGTTCTTTTGCTTCAAGAGCAAATTGAACTGCAATTCCACAAGCAATAATTGTTACATCAGATCCAGAATCTAATACATTTGCTTTTCCAATTTCAAATTTTGATTTTTCAGATGTTATGTTTAAAGATTTTTCTCTTGAAACTCTTAAGTAAGTTGGATGATTATTTTGAAACATTGCTAAAGTTGCTTTTTTTGCTTCAATTTCATCACAAGGAATAATTACATCTAAATTTGGAATAACTCTAGTAATTGCAATATCTTCTAATGCTTGGTGAGTTGCTCCATCAGGTCCAGTTGTAAGTCCAGCGTGTCCACCTAATATTTTTACATTATGTTTTGAATAACAAACAGAAACTCTTAATTGGTCCCAGTTTCTTCCAGGATTAAATGCTGCGTATGAAGCTACTAATGGAATTTTTCCATTTAAACACATTCCAGCTGCAGCCCCCATCATATTTTGTTCACATATTCCCATTTCAAAAAATCTTTTAGGATATTTATTAGCAAATTTATCAACTTTTACTGAACCTGTTAAATCAGCACATAATGCTACAATGTTTTTATTTTTCTTTCCAGCTTGTAATAATCCTTCTCCAAAACCATTTCTTGTAAGACCTCTTGAATCTTTATCTAATTTTGAAAATTGAGAAATTTTTGTTAAAACAGATTTAGTTTCAGGTTGAATAATTCCTTCTTTTTTAAGTTCTTTTGAAACATCTGTTGTAATTTCATCTACTACTTTTTTAACAGATTTTTTTACTTGTGATACTTTTTTTTTAATTACTTTTTTTGTTGATTTCATTTTTTGTTTAGATGTTTTAACTGTAACTTCACTTGGCATAATAATTTCCATAAATTTATTTGCCCAAATTAAATCTTTTGTTTTTTGAGAACTTGGAAGTTTTGAATAATCAACCCAAAGTTTTTTCCAAGATTTTAATTTTTCTTTTGATAAATTTTCAGATTTTGCAAGTTCTTTACTCCATTTTTCCCATTCATCATGAGTTAATCTTGCTATTTTTTCCATTAAAGCTTTTTGAATTAAATTCTCTTGATTTGAGGTATTAGGAATAGATTTTGCTGTTTTCGTTGTAGTTTTTGCTTTTGCTTTTGTTGATGTTTTTTTAGCTACCATGTTATTTAAATAATTAAAAATTATTTTCCTCCGTTTGTATAACTTTTTTTAATTTAGTAATTGAAATTCCTAATTCTAAAATTTCCTCATTTGTTAAGTAACTCATAGACTTGGAATATCTATTTATAATTTCATTTTTTAAATCTTGAACAGATTTAATATTTGGAAATGAATTTTCAAATAAATCATTTGAAAGGTTTTGGTATGAAATATTTTCATCACATTCTGTGCATTGATATAATTTAGGATTTGATAAGTCTAATAATGGTAAAGTTTCATCTTTAGTTTTATTATCTAAATGTCCATGTTCTAAAATTTTTACTAATAAATATTTTTCTCCTTTTTTATGAGATGAAATTTGTAAATTAAAATGTGTTAATAATTCAGGTTGATTATTTTCTAAATATTCAAATTCAAGTTTTGGAATTCTAATCATCCCAAAAGCACCAAATCTTTTTTGAAATTCTTTTAATGAAATTTCAGTATCTTTTCCATCTATTAAAACTCTTACTAAATTTGTTTTAATTTCTCTTGGAATAAAATTAAAATCTTCTGTTTCTTCATTCATTTCTAAATCCATTTTAGGCTTTTCCTCCAATTATATTTTTTTCAATTTCAGCTAATTCTTTTAGTGCTAATTGAGTATCTTGGTCTGATGGAGCAACACCGTGCCAGTGGAAATCATTTTCCATAAAACTTACACCTTTTCCAGGTGTTGTTTTTGCAATTAGGCAAACTGGTTTATCTTTAATTTTGTTTGCTTGTTTGAATGCTTCTCTAATTTGACCGATGTTATTTCCATCAAATTCAATTACAGCAAAATCGAAACTTAAGAATTTTTTATTTAAGTGGTGTAATGGTAATACATCATCAGTTGTTCCATCAATTTGAATATGGTTTCTATCCACAATAATTGTTAAATTATCTAATTTTTCTTTTGCTGCAAATAATGCTGCTTCCCAACATTGTCCTTCATCTAGTTCTCCATCACCTGTGAAACAAAATACTTTATTTTCTTTATTTTCTCTTTTTAGACTTGCTGCTAATCCAACTGCTTGAGAGAATCCTTGTCCAAGTGGTCCACCTGAATTTTCTACTCCTGGAAGTGCTCCGATGTGTGGGTGTCCTTGTAATCTACTACCTAATTTTCTTAAAGTTTTTAATTCTGAAATTGGGAAATAATTAAATCTTGCTAGTGTAGAATATAATACTGGGCAAGTATGGCCATTTGATAAAATTACATAATCTCTTTTTTTATCTTGAGGTTTTTTTGGATCGAATTTTAAAAATTCCCCATATAAAACTGCGAATAAATCTGACATTCCTAATGGTCCAGCAGTGTGACCTGATTTTGCTTGATTTAACATTTTAATAATATCAATTCTAATATTATTTGCTAAAAGTTTTACTTCTTTTATTTTCATAAGAATTCTTGAAAGTTTTAGTTTATATTTTGGTGTTATTATTGGACTGGAAAAATAATAGTTACTAAGTTTATTGATTGATTTAAGTTTCAATTTTGAATTTATATTATAAATTGATACTTAGACAATCAAATTATTAAAATAACTATATTTTTCTATTTTCCAGTGGAAATTTTCACTTCTATATGGTGTGTATGGAGATTTAAATATTTTAATCATTTATTTATACATTGTATAAATAATGAATGAAAAGAATCATATTGGAATATTGAAATTTATGACAATGTTAATTTTTACTATGTTTAGTATATTAATTTGTGTTATTAATGTATATTCTATTGATTATTTTGATAATGATTGGAATTTTAAAAGAAATATTACAATTACTGCTAATGAAAATACACCAATTAATTATAATGTATTAATTCGTCTGGCGGATGCCGATTTAGGTTCAAATTTTGATTGGAGTAATTCGTGTTCAGATATTCGTTTTGTAAATAGTGTAAATGGAAGTGAATTGAGTTATTGGATTGATGATTGTGATACAGTTGGAAAGCAATTAGATGTTTGGATTAAAGTTGATAAGGCTTTAGTTAGTGCTGAAGATTATATTGTAAAATTATTTTATAAAAAGTCTGGAGCTAGTTCAGTTAGTTCAGCTAGTTCCACATTTAGAGAAAATAAAGTTTATTTAGTAACAGGATATTGTGATGGTGGAGCAGTTTGTGATATGCAAAATCATGGTGAAGCTTTAACTTTTAGAAGTAATGTTGGAATTAATGGTATGACTATTCATGGAACTGGATTTATGAATTCTATTAATCAATTAGATAATCCTTTTGGAGCTAATGATAATTATTTTACTCGTTCAAGATTTTTATTAATTCCTACATTTGATGGAGCGCATAGATTTGGAAGTCGAGTAGATGATGATAATGAAATTACCATTTTCCCACTTGATGGTTATGGTTCTGGAATTCAAACTGGAACTCCTTATGGAGGTTATGATGTAATTACAACTCAATATAGTGCTTGGCACGGAGGTGGTGCTTGTGGAAGTAATAATGCTATTGAAGGAAGTCGTAGTTTAAATGCTGGTGAAGGTTATTGGATGGATTTTATTACAATTGAAGGTGGAGGTGGAGAAGATCAAATAATGTGTATTCAAACTGGAGGAAGTGGTCCACATGATATTTTTGATGATACAAATTTTGATGGACAATTTTTTGCTCGTGATTATGTTCAAAATGAACCTTCAGTTAGTTCGATATCAAGTGAAGTGAAAAATCCAAATTTTGTTGGAATTTCTTTTAATGGAATTTTAACAGCAGTTAGTAATAAGATTAAGTTTGAGAAAACTAAAACTTTTAGTGTTGATATTAGTTGTGAGGGAATTAATAATTTGGATAATTGTGGAACTGTGACAACTAGTTTACAAATAGATAGTTCTGGGTATTCAGATATGCCTCAAGGGGCTGGAACACCTTTTAATGTGGTTGGAACAAATTCCCAAACTTGTAATTTAAATTATGGTCAATCTTGCACTTTGAATTGGATTGTGAATGCTACTGGAGTTGTTGGAACTATATCAGATTTAAGAATTAATTCAGATTCTGGAAATGCTGGAATTATTGATAAAATTTCTCAAACTTTTCAAGCAGAGATAGTTGCAGGGGATGTTGTATCATTTAATACAACTTCAGTTACAATTCCTACTTTTACTAAAAATAGTGGTGATGGAAGTATTAATATTTTGGCAGTTTCCGATACAGGAGATAATACTAATTTACAGGTTGCGTGTGATAGTGGAGATTGTGCTAAAATTTATGATAATTTTGGAGATGGTTTAAATTTAAATGAAGGGTTGAGTAGTAGTTTTAGTTTTAGTTGTGATGATAGTTCTGCTGGAAATTATTCTGCTAGTTATTCAATTACTTCAAATGAATTTACTGGATTTAATTATATTAATGTTAGTTGTAATATTTTACCACTTTATGGACCAATTTCAGTTAGTGTAGATAATTTAAATTATCCTTCTATTAATATTGTTAAAGTAAATGAAACTTTTGATGTTAATACAACTATTGAATGTTTTAACAATTGTGGGGAAATTTCTGCTTACGCAATTTTAGCTCAAGACCCTACAACTTGGTGGGCAGGAAGTTCTTGGAGTTATAGAAGTTATTTAAATTTTTCAATTAATGAAAATATTCCAATTAATTATCAAGTTTTAGCTAAGTTAAATGAAACTAGTTTGGGAAATAATTTTGATTGGAGTAATTTTTGTGATGATGTTAGAACTTATACTAATTCAGGTTCAAGTTTGGATTTATGGATTGAGAAATGTGATACGGTTGGAAAAGAATTAGATTTATGGATTGAGTTAGATAGTGCTCAGAGTTTGGGAGATAATGTAATAGTTGAATTGTATTTTGGAAATAGTGGGGCTAGTTCAATTAGTTCTGCTGATGATACTTTTAGAAATAATGAGATTAATTGGATTTCGGGAAGTTGTCCTTCTGGTCAACCTTCTTGTAATCATATAGATAATCAAGCTGAATCGGATTATTTAAAACAAAATATTGGGACTGGAGTTTATACTATTTATGGGGAAAGTTATACAAATCAAATGTATCAAAATACTGATGCTCAAGGTGGATCTACTAATTATTATTATTCAAGAATGAGAACTTTATTTATTCCTAGTGTAACAAGAGATTATGGTTTTGGAACAGATGGAGATGATGGAGTTGAAATTGGATGGTTACCAAATGATGGTTATGGAACTGGATTAAAAACATCAGATATGACAAATTATGAAAGATTAGGGTTTTGGTATGGTGGTCACGGAGCTGGAACTTGTGGAAGTTCTGGGACACCTGGAAGTAAAAATTTGGAAGCTGGAGTTGGTTATTGGATAGATTTTCTTCATGAAGAAGGTTCAGGAGGAGATAGTTTACAAGGATGTATAAATGATGGAAGTGGATTTAAAAGATTATCTTCGGCGAATTTTCCTGGCCAAATTTTTGCTAGAAATTATGTGGATAGTGAACCTAGTTTGGTATCTGTTGTTGATAGAACTAATACTATTATTCCAACTTCAAGTGATTTACCATTTTGGACTTCAAGTCCACAACCTCAAACTTGTAATCCTGTTGAAGATGGGAGTTGTAATATTGGGTGGAGTATTAATGCGACTGGAGCAGTTAATTCAAGTTATAATATTACATTTATTATTTCATCAGATGTTTTAAGTATTAAGGAGAATAAGTCAAATAATTATGGAATTTTAATTTCACAAGATTTACCTTTTGTAGTAAATTTAATTAGTCCGGTTAATGCTAGTTCGTTTTTGAGTTTGAGTGAGGTTGAGTTTAAGTGGAGTTTGACAAGTTCTTATAATTCTACTTTAGATTGTGGTTTTTATTTGAATTCGGTTTTTATTCAAAATGTTTCTTGTGTGGAGGGAGAAGTTACTAGTTTTAATTATTCAGTTGGAGAGGGAATTTTTGATTGGCAAGTTTATGCGGATAATGTTATTAATGGAAATGATACTTCGGATTTATTTACTTTTAATACTTTTAAGAAGTATCATTCAAAGGTTTCTAAATCAATTAAATATGATTCTTCTAATTTTTATGAATCAAAGATTGATGTTGAAAATTATATTAATTTTTCTGTTGATTCAGTTGTTGTTGATTTTGTGCCTGAAGGAATTAGTTCTAGTTATCTGCCAATTTATTATGACTTTTTTAATTTAAGTTCTGGATTTTATTCTGGAAATTTATATGGATATTCTATGATTATGACGCCGTTTTTGAATGTTGATTTGCCTGTTGCTACAAGTGGAATTGTTGGACTTTCAAATTTAGGGAATGGGAGAATTGAGGAAAGTTTTGTGATTGGGTTGGAGTGAGCGGATTTTAATTAGTTTTTTTAAAATATGTGAGGAGCGATAGACGACGATTATATTTTGAAAAAATTTAAATGTTAAGTGACCAACGGGAAACGGTTAATTTTAAAATTATTTTCGTAATGAAATGGAGAAAGTAATTTTTGTATTTAGGAATTAATAATACATTAATTTATAAAAATTTATTTTATTAAGTTTTTAAAAGAATGATAAATAATAAATTTGATTATGAAAATTTTGAATCTGAGTTAAATAATTTTGAGAAAAAGATATTTAATTTAGATAAGGATTATAGGGATAAAGAGAATATTGTTTTATTTCTAAATTTTGATAATTCTAAATTAACTAAGTTTTTATTTTATTTTTGTGCCCATAGTTATATTTATAGATTTTATAAAAATTTAAAACCAGTGTTTGAAAATAAAGAAATTGTGGAATTGGATTATCCACATTTATTTTTTAAGTTGTGTGATATTTATTCTAAAGATTTAAAAAAACAATTTGTGGTTTTTCCAACTGATAAAAGAAATGAAAATATTAGAAAGATTAATCAATTACAGGAAAAAGAATTATTGTCAATTGTTGGAAAAACTAAAGTTGATAATATTATTAATTTAATTAGAGAAAATAAGTTTAAGATTTCTGGTAGAAGTTTAGTTTTATATTTTAGACAAAGAGCTCATGGTTCAAGGCAAGTTGATTATTTAGAATTTTCTATTATGTATTATATTTTAGATTGGTATATTAATTCTGGTTATTCAAGGTGTTTTGATAGTTTAAATGTTGTTGCAAGATTTGAAAGTGATTACCCGCAATATCTGAAAGTTTTATTTAAAGATTTTAATTTTTTAGATTTGAAAAATTTTAAATCTGATTGGTCAAATTTTGTGATAGGTTGTGGAATTGGATCAAATATAGTTCATTTAGCTGATGGGGATTTTGAGGAGATTTATACTCAAACTAAGTCAATTCCGATTATTTCTGAAGCAATTTCCCATATGGATAGAAAACAATTTAAAAAATGTGTAAAATTGAAAGGAGTTTATTATGATAGAGAAAATGATATGGCTAAAAAAGATATTAATGAGTTTGATGAAGAACAAATGAATTTTATATATAGATATTTTATTTTAAAGAAGTCTTCAAATAATGGTGATTTTAATAAATTAATGAAAACTATTTTAGAATCAGTTATTGAGTTAGAAAATAAATTAATCAGGGAGAGTGAAAATGAAATTTTGGGAAAATAAATATTGTTTATTTAATTTAATTGAAAAATTTTGTTTTTCTTATATAATATATTTTTTAGGATTTTTAATTTTATTACTTGATCCATTTTTTTATTTGATATTATTTTTTTTAACTGGAATTGATTTACCAATTAATTTATTATTTTCTTATTCTTTGGATTTAATTGGATTTTTTTTACATATTTCCCCATTAGATTCTTTAGTTTGGTCAAGTAAAGAGATTTTACATTATATTGATGTTCGAGAAATTTTTGATAAATTTATGTCGGTGTTTGTTTTATGTGTCGCTTTTTTGGTTGTGAATTTGAAAAAGGTTAATTTGAAAAGATTAGTTTTTGTTAAGAAATATTTAAAATATATTATTTTATTTCCGTTAGTTGTTTTACCTTTTTTTTCTTATTTTTGGAATAATATTTTTCATAAGTATTTATTTTCAAATGATTTGTGGATTATGTATCCAAGTGATTTAAGTTATCATATTTTTAATGAGTGGTTTTTTATTTTATTTTATTTAAGTTTTATTTTGTTAGAATTTTTATTATTTTGGATTATTGATGATAAATTCAGAGATTAATTTATCATAAAAAATATTTGAGTGTAAATTGTTATGTCCTTTATTTTCAATTAGTTCATATTTTTTATTTTTAGTTTTTAGATTATTGTAAAGATTTTTAGAAAATTTGTTTGGAATTATTTTATCTTTATTTC